>JBGSPW010000227.1:0-85670 GCA_041738395.1 Thermoflexales bacterium | reverse complement strand
TATCCACACCGCCTACTGAGGCTAGTGCCGCAGCAATTCTTACCCTAACACGCTTTCCAAATAGGACTCTGAAAAGCGACACCTTTCAGCTTAACACAACGATCCGATCTTGAAAAGTCTTCAACCTGTTCATGGTCAACTGGGATCTATACTTACGGAAGAGTTTGATATCAAATTTTCTTTATTGTCTGCTAACGGGCGGAACCTGTTTGTATCAAATGGTATTGATAATTATAAAATCCGCGATATTCAAACTGGCAGTGTAATAAAATCTATCAAACTTAATAAAAAACATAAAATAATATGGGGGAAAGATAAGGTTATATTTTTATTTGAAGAGGGGCCGATATTGGGTATAGATCTAAATACTGGGAAGGAAATGTCTATCCCGTTTTCTATTCCTCAATTCCCCCATGGTAAAGCCATACTGACAAACGATGGCACAAAAATAATTGAATGGAGTGGAAGCATTCGAGTTTTTAATGATATAGGAACTAGCATTCGAGTCTATCATTTAGAATCGAATGACCAACCACTAATCCTGAGTGGACATTCGAAAACGGTTCATGCTATCGATTTATCCATTGACGGAAAATATTTAGCAACCGCTTCCGAGGATAGAACGATAAAAATCTGGGATCTTGAAAGTGGAACATGTCTTAAGACATTAATAGGTCATTCAGGTCCTGTTTATTGTGCATCATTTTCGCAAGACGGTACTCAAATAATTTCAGGATCAACCCACGGGGAACTAATTATTTGGAATCTAGATACAGAGAATTCATATACCTCTTTAGAGGGGCACAAGGATTTCATATATGCGGTTGCCTTTACCCCAGACCAGAGAAGGATCGTTTCCGGTGAAAGTTATACACCATACCGTTCACCTGAAGATCTTGGTAGGCTAAAAATCTGGGATACAAATACCAATAAATGCATTGCAACCATACAGGAACCCGACTGGAACCTACCAGAAATTACAAACCTATTATTAACACCTGATAGCTTACAGGCTATTACTTGTTTAGGGAAGGAAATTTATATATGGAATCTTGAAGTTGCGAATAACAAGCAACAAATGGAATCTGATTATTATCACACGGATGGAATTCAAGCGGTATCAATGACCAGTGATAGTAAGAAGATCATTACTGCTTCACGCGATAAGAATATAAAAATATGGGAATTATCTGTTCAAGGGGAGAGCGATCAAAAACATGCCAATCTGGATTTATTGGCTACCCTTCGAGGTCATGAAACCGTTGTAAATGATATAAAGGTTACTCCCGACGATAAAAAATTAGTCTCATGTTCTGATTCTTTTATAAAACCGGTGGACAACTTGATCCTTTGGGATCTAGATTTACTCAGAAAAGAGTCTAGTGTCAAGTTTTTCAGCACTTCCATGACCAGCCTCTCAATTACTTTGGATGGCAGATGTATTCTTGTCGCACACAATCCGGGAATATTCATCTGGGATATTAATGCAAAAAATATTTTGGATAGTTGGGAATATTTCTATTCATGGGTTGTAGCAATTTCGCCAGCAAATGATTATTTCGTTACTAATAGCGATCATAATATCATTATAAAACCTTTATCAAATCAGATACTTCCCCGAAAAATTATTGCTCATGATCGATATGTTTCATCAATTCTCATATCGCCTGATGGGAAAACAATCATATCTGCTTCCGCTGATTCTACGATAAAGGGCTGGGAAGCTGAATCCGGGCGTGAAATATTTGCGTTAAAAGGTCACTATAACGGTGTTACCCAATTATCAGTTTCCTCTGATGGAAAACTATTAGCCTCGGCCTCCTTTGATCAGTCAATTAGGATCTGGGATATCGAAAAAAGACAATGTTTAGCTAAATTTGTTGGTGATAATCCGATGACGGCGTGTTTATTTTTACCTGATAGGAAGACAATTATCGTCGGTGATCGGAAAGGACAACTACATATATTATATTTAGAAAATATTCCAGACCTTCCACCAATTGTAACGTCTTGGAGCTATTCACTTAAGTCGGTTCAAGGCCGAGCTAAGCGCATCTCCTTTGGATGCCCTCATTGCCGTACCTGGCCGGAAATTCCTCACTCTGCCCTAGGAACTGAAATCTCCTGCCCGAACTGCGGCAGGCTTATCAGGCTTAATCCCTTCATCGTCGAAGGCGATTGGCGGCGCATTGTCAAAGCCTGGAAAGGCGAAAACATAGATAGCACCAACGAATCCACCACCGCCATGAGCCAGGTGACTGCTCTTGAACATTCCAGTCTTCCAGCTGAATCTCAGCTCGACCTGCACGAGGAAAGAAAAAGCCACCCGTCCCTGGTTCAGCAGGTGGAGTTGGAAGGACAGTTACTCGAAAGTCTGGCCGAAGCTTCTCACACGATTTTTTGCGAAGGGATGAGGGCGCGCGGCTACCATTATGGCTCCAAGATTGACGAGTCGCTGAAGACCCATAATGCCCTCTTGCCTTTTACCGAACTTCCGGAAGACTTGAAGAAAGCCAATCGATTGAGTGTACGCGACATCCCTGACAAACTGGCCGCGGCTGGATACAGCATGATCCCGGCCCGCAGCAATGAGCCCGGAAAAGACTTGGAACGCTTGGCTGAGGCGGAACACAAACGCTGGATGCAGCCAAAACTCGACGACGGTTGGGCTTATGCTCCCCAAACGGACAAGGCGAAGAAACTGCACAAATGTCTGGTCCCTTGGGAGGAGCTGCCCGAGGATGAAAAAGAGAAAGACCGCGACATGGTACGCGGTATCCCAGAGATCCTGGCCCGCGCTGGGTATGCAATAGTGAAATCCAACGGATAAGTAGAAAAATTGTCCAAACCTCCCGCACTTTCCGAATCTTCGTCAGCTCTACCTTTAGTGATTTGAAGGTCGAACGCAACGCCCGATCTGATTGAACACAGAACTAACCCTTGAATATTGTTAAGGAGAATAAGATGGATAATCTTAAATCAGAACAAATCGTTATCATCACCGGCGACGTCACCATGGACTGGAATCTCGCCCGCACGCGCCGTTCTAGGAACGGCGGTTTTCTTAACTAACAGGTAATTCAACATGGCCCAATCCTCCCGCACTTTCCGTATCTTCGTCAGTTCCACTTTCAGCGACCTGAAAGCTGAGCGCAATGCTCTGCAAGAAAAGGTCTTCCCGCGCCTGCGCGATCTGGCAACGGCGCACAGCTGCCGCTTCCAGGCCATCGATCTGCGCTGGGGCGTCTCTGAAGAAGCCGCTCTCGACCAGCAGACGATGAAGATCTGTCTGGGCGAGATCGAACGCTGCCAGAAGACTTCTCCCCGCCCCAACTTCATCGTCTTGCTGGGCAACCGTTACGGCTGGCGACCTCTGCCTTATGAAATTCCCGCAGATGAGTTCAAGCGGATCATTTCGCTGGTCCCGGCTGAAGAAAGATCATTGGTTGAAGAGTGGTATCGCCGCGACGACAACGCCGTCCCGCCGGTCTATTGCCTGCAACCCCGCAGCGGAGAGTTCGAAGAATACTCTGCCTGGGAGAACGTCGAGCTGCGCTTGCATACTGTGCTGGCAGATGCGTCCCAGCAAGCAGGTTTCTCAGCCAATCAGTTGCTCAAGTATACAGCCTCAGCCACCGAGCAGGAGATCGTCGCCGGAGCATTGAAAGTACCGGATGCCGGCGAGCACGTCTTCTGCTTCCTGCGTGATATCACAGGCTTGCCGGACGATGACAGCGCGGCGAGTTTCCGGGAGATTGATCCCGAAGCCGCGCAACAGCAGACAGAACTGAAAGAACGGCTGAGACAATCGCTAGCCGGAAACGTCCACGAGTACACATCGCGCTGGCAAAGCGATGGCCTTTCGTTGGAGCATCTCGACCAGTTGTGTGAAGACGTGTACGCCGAATTGTCCAAAGTTATCCTAGCCGAGGTCGGGCTATTGGAAACGGTCGAGCCGCTAGAGCGGGAAATTGCCGCTCATGCAGCCTTTGGATCCGAACGCGCCAGGGTTTTCATCGGCCGGGTGGATATCCTGAAGGCTGTTTTCGATTACGTTGCCGGAAGCGACCCGCATCCTCTGGCGATCTGGGGGGTCTCCGGCTCCGGCAAGTCGGCCCTGATGGCAAAGGAGGTCGAACAAACGCGGCTAAACGGCAAAGATGTCATCTATCGATTTATTGGAGCTACCCCCGGCTCGTCCAACGGACGCGCCCTATTGGAGAGCCTGTGCAGACAGATCTCGCGCCGCTACGGCGCAGACGAAACGAACATTCCAGCGGAGTACAAAGACCTCGTCCAAGAGTTTCCCAAACGCCTGGCGCTGGCTAAGCCGGACAAGCCGCTGATCATTTTCCTGGACGCGCTCGATCAGCTTTCGGATACAGACAATGCCCGCAACCTGGCTTGGCTGCCTGCCGACCTGCCGCCCAATGTGCGTTTGATTGTCTCGACCCTGCCGGGAGAATGCCTGAAGGCTTTGGCGGGCAAACTTCCTGAACAAAACCGTCAGGAAGTGCAGCCCATGTCGGTTGAAGATGGAAAAGCCATTCTGAGTGCATGGTTCGAAGGAGTTCACCGCAAGTTGCAGGATGATCAAGAGCAGTATCTCCTGAATCAATTCAGGGATTGTGGACTGCCGCTGTATCTCAAACTGGCTTTCGAAGAAGCCCGGCAATGGAAATCGTATGATTCCATACTGGAATTGAGCGAGGATATCCCTGGCATTCTACAAGATCTTTTCAAACGTCTGTCGCAGGAATCGAACCATGGGAACATGTTGGTGTCCCGCAGCCTGGGGTACCTGGTCGCCGCCAGAAACGGCTTGAGCGAAGATGAGTTGCTGGATGTACTCTGGGCCGACCCGGCCGTGCAGGCCGACTTTTTTCGCCGGTCGCCCAAATCCCCCCAAGAGATCACTGCGCTGCCGGTAGTGATCTGGTCGCGATTGTATTTCGACCTGGAACCCTATCTCGCCGAGCGCAGCGCGGATGGTGCCTCGCTACTGACCTTTTATCATCGCCAGTTGGCGGAGGCTTGCCAGGCAGCCTACCATGACAAGGCCCGCCACGCCGGGCTGGCAGAATATTTTAACCCCCAGCCATTGTATTTGGGGAAGGACGAGCAAGCGCCGAACCTGCGCAAGCTCTCTGAGATGGTCTACCAGCAGGCCTGGGCAGGGCTTTCAACGCAAGTGAAGAAGGTACTGTTGGATTACACCTACCTGCAAGCCAAACTCGTCGGCCAGGGAGTGCAGGAGTTGATCGATGATTACGCCCTAGTTCCCAAAGCCGGCGTGAACAAGGAGAAGGAAAAATCATTATCCCTGCTGCAAGGCGCCCTGCGCCTCTCAGCCCATGTATTGAGCAAGGATCCCTTGCAGCTTCCCGGCCAGCTCACCGGGCGGCTGTTGGGAATAGAAGAGAGCGAGCTTAAGGGGCTGCTGGAACAGATTCGTTTAGAGGTCAAACATCCCTGGCTGCGCCCACTGCATGTCTGTTTGGAAGTTCCGGGCGGGCCCTTGCTGCGCACGCTTGCCGGGCATACTGACCAAGTTAGGGCTCTAGCGCTGACTCCGGATGGCCGACGGGCGGTCTCAGGGTCGCTGGATCATACCTTGAGGCTGTGGGATCTGGAGACAGGTGAGTGCATTCTGACGCTAGAACACTCGGAGAAGATATACGATCTGGCAATGACGCAGGACGGGCAGCGTGTGATTTCGTGTTCTGGGGATCGCCTGCTCACGGTGTGGGACATGACGAATGGAAAGTGCCTGCGCACGTATGCAGCACCTGACAATGCTCATGGGGAAGCCGTCGCGGTGAGCCCGGACGGAAAGAAGGCTTACTCGCGGTATTACCTCAACGATCGTTCGAAGGGTGAGACCATTCTTAAGGTATGGGACCTTGAGAATGGGGAATGCCTTCGCACGCTGGATTTGCCCCCATCGATTCAGGCCTTGCAGGTGACCCCAGATGGAAGGCAGGTAATTATTGGGGAGATCGATGGAACGCTTGGGATATGGGACCTGGAAAGCGGTGATTGCCTGCGTTCCCTGAAGGGGCACAAAAGCATCATCCAAGCAATTGCGCTGACGCCGGATGGGCAGCGGGTGGTATCGGGCTCGTGGGACAAAACCCTGAAGGTGTGGGCTCTGAAGACAGGGCAATGTACCTTGACCCTGCAGGTCGAGGGAAATATGTCCTCCAATTTTGTCGGTGCAGTAGCGGTGACGCCGGATGGTCGGCGAGCAGTCTCGAGCCCTATGCATAATTTTGTGAGCGAGAGCAATCGCGTCGAGCTTAACAGGATTAGAGTCTGGGACCTGGAGACGGGCAAATGCCTCTATACGCTTTCAGGACACACCGATGAAGTCACTGCCGTCGTGCTGACATCCGATGGGCAGCGCCTGGTCTCAGGATCGGAGGACAATACTATCAAGGTGTGGGACTTGGACAACAGTGAATCATCAGGCCGGTCGATGCTGACTGATGATCAACAAACCACCTACAAACACAATCAGAATCGAATTCTGAACGACCTGGCCGGTGACAAGTATCTGCAATGGGTGGCGCGCTCCATCCTAAGTTGGGATGCCAGGAGAATGCCGGAATGGCCGGATGGGCGGCAAGCGCTCCGCCTCTCGGATAACTTTAGCAAGACGCACCAGGTAATAGACCTGGAGACGGGAGCAACCTCACGCACCCTGAAGTGGGATGCGGCGGAGACAGGGCAAATCGTCCGTGTCGTCCTGACGCTGGATGGGCGGCGGGCGGTGTCGATATCTCGGAACCATGCTATCAGAGTTTGGAACATGCAAAGCGGAGGCTGCCTGTTCACGTTACAGGTGGACCCCAATTACGACTATGTCGTAGCCCCGGGGCCAGCCCCGCTTTACGGCTACGACATAGTCCTGACGCCGGATCAGCGTCAGATCCTCACGGGGGCAAATGACGGTGCCGTCAAAGTATGGGATCTAGAGAATGGGGAGCCTGTCCGCACCCTGGGTCGGGGGTGGTTGCGGCCGACTGCTCTGGCGTTGTCTCCGGATGGGCGAAGCGTGGTCATCGGGTACCGTGATGGGTCACTTTCTGTATGGGATTTTGAGAGCGGTGCATTCATCCGCTCGCTGGAAGGTCATGAAAAAGGGGTTGTTTTCATAGCGCTATCGCCGGACGGACGCTGGGGCGCCTCGATGTCTTTGTTTGACAATACTTACAAGGAGTGGGACCTACAAAGTGGCGTTTGCCTGCGTACGTTGAAAGAAAAGGAAATCCCGGTTGATATGAGAATGCTACAGAACGGACAGCACGCTGTCTCCGAGTTGCAGGATCAGACGCTCAAGGTGTGGGACCTGGAAAGCGGACGCAGCCTGGGATCGTTCAGAGGCAACGGGCCTTTACAGTGTGTGAAGGTTTCTCCGGATGGGCTCACTTTCGCCGCTCAGGACGCCAACGGACGCATCCATTTCCTGCACTTGGAAAATGTAGACCCGACTGCACCGATCTCTACTGCCTGGGACTCTGACGGTGCGCTGGCCTTTGCCTGCCCACACTGCCGCACATGGTCCGAAATCCAGAAGAGCGCCCTGGGCACTGAGATTCCCTGCCCCAACTGCGGCAAATCCGTCAGACTCAACCCCTTCACCATCCAGGGCGACTGGAAACCCATTGCGGAAGCCTGGCAAAAGAACGAGAATAAGAGATGAGATTATCAATCATGGAGGCATGTCATGAATAAAAGAAGTAAATCAGAGCAAATTGTCATCGTCACTGGCGATATCGCCATGGACTGGAACCTGGCGCGCACCCGCCGATCCAAGAGCGACGTTTCCTTCTGGAGCGCAGACGACACAACCAGCACCACGTGGCAACGCGGTGGCAGCGCCCTGCTTGCGGACCTAATTGAGGCCGTCGCCAGGGATTTGCAGCGGGGCGGCTCGCCCGGATTCTCCATCCGCCAGACGTCCGCACCGCGGGATCCGATCGAGGTGCATCCAGGCAATGACCAGTTCCACCATTCGTACGCCACGTGGTCGCTGGTTAAGTACGGCGATAAACCCGCCTGGCGGGCTGAGGAATTTCTGGGCCTTGATCGGGCCAGGCACGACTCTGTCCAAGACTGGCAGAAGGTACTCGACGATTCCACCGAGGCAGACCTGATCATTTTGGACGATGCCGACCTGGGGTTCCGAAATCACCCGGATCTCTGGCCAATGGCGCTCAATGACAAAGGGCAGAACCGTCCCAAGATTCTGCTTAAGATGACCAGGTCCCTGGGCCAGGGGCCGCTCTGGGATCACCTACACCGGGACTTCTCGGACCGCTTGATCGTGGTCACCACAGTAGACGACCTGCGCTTGAGCGAAGTCCAGATCAGCCGGGAACTCTCCTGGGAACGCACCGCTCAGGACGTCTTCTGGGAGCTAGTGCATAACCCGTGTATCAACTCGCTTTCGCACTGCGCCCACGTGATCATTTCCTTTGGGCCTGCCGGGGCGATCCTCCTGTCGCGGCAGGAAGGAAAAGACCAGCCCACCTTCCAGTGTTCTCTATTCTTCGATCCGAAAGGCATCGAGCACATGTGGGAGAAGGACTATCCCGGCAGGATGATCGGCTACACCACCTGCCTGACGGCCGGAATCGCCCGCCAGCTGATGGTCTCGCCCGATCAGCCCGATATCCAGTCTGGGATCCAGTCTGGCCTGGCGGCCATGCGAATTCTGCACTTGGAGGGCTACGGTGAACGGGGCACGCCTGCCTCGCAGGCCAAACTCGTTTTCCCCATCGTCAAGGTCGCGGCCGCTCTGGCCCAGCCGACGAAACAGTTCACAGTCGCCCCAATCCAGGATCCGATGCGCTTCATCCATCAAACCGGGGAACCGGCCGAGAAACCGCTGACGGAAGGCTTCTGGACGATCCTGCAAGACAAATTTAAGGGAGGGCTGGATCAGGTCGCCATGCAGGTCGTCTTGGAAGGACCGGAAGTGGCTCTGCAAGGAGTGCCCTGGGGACAGTTCGGCAACCTGCTGACGGTCGACCGCCAGGAGATCGAAAGCTACCGCAGCATCCGCAACCTGGTCGCCGAGTATGCCGGACAAAAGCAGGTGACGCGTCCGCTTTCGATCGCGGTGTTCGGCACGCCCGGGTCAGGCAAGTCCTTCGGTGTCACCGAGATGGCCAAATCCCTCCTGCCCGGCCAGATCGAACCGATCACTTTCAACCTGTCCCAGTTCGATTCCGTCGATGGTTTATTGTCTGCCCTCCACCAAGTGCGCGACGTCGGCCTGAGTGGCAAGATCCCGCTGGTATTCTGGGATGAGTTCGACACCTCTCTGGGCGAAATGCCGCTCGGCTGGTTGCGCTACTTCCTGGCTCCCATGCAGGATGGTAAATTCCAGGAAGGCCAGATCAACCACCCGATCGGTCGCTCGATTTTCGTCTTCGCCGGCGGGACCAGTAGCAGCATGGCGGAATTCGACAAGGGGATCGACAAGAACTTCAAGTCGGCCAAAGGGCCCGATTTCGTCAGCCGCCTCAAGGGTTACATCAACGTCCTGGGGCCCAACCCGGTCAAGGGAAACAGCGAAGACCCGTACTTTATCATCCGCCGGGCGATCCTGTTACGATCGTGCCTGAAGCGCGGCACGCCTCAACTGTTCGAGAAACGCGGCGGGCAGGAATGGCTCAACATCGACCGCGGGGTGCTGCGCGCCCTGCTGAAGATTGGGCAATACAGGCATGGCGCGCGTTCGATCGAGTCGCTGTTCGCCATGAGCCAGTTAACCGGCAAGACCGCCTTTGAGCGCTCCTGCCTGCCGTCCGAATCGCAGCTCGACCTGCACGTGGACGGCAAACGCTTCCTCTCCCTGGTCCAGCAAGTTGAATTGGAAGGGCAGATGCTCGAAGATCTGGCCGAGGCTAATCACACGATTTTTTGCGAGGGGCTGAAAAAACGCGGCTACCAGTATGGCTCCAAGACCGACGAGGCGCTCAAGACCCACATGGCCCTCGTCTCGTATGCGGAGCTGCCCGACTTCCTGAAGGAGCAGAACCGGCTATACGTGCGTGATATCCCGGCCAAACTGGCGGCGGCCGGCTATATCATGATCCCGGCGCGCAGCAACGAACCACCCTTTAACTTCCCCGGTGAACCCATGGAGACGCTGGCGAAGGCGGAACACGAACGTTGGATGCAATCCAAACTCGATGACGGCTGGGTCTATGCCTCCGAAACTGATGCGGCCAAAAAGATACACACATGTCTTGTCTCCTGGGAGCAGCTGCCTGAAGAAGAGAAGGTGAAGGACCGTGACCTGGTGCGCGGCATCCCGGAGATCCTGGCCAGGGCGGGGTACGCCATTGCGAGATCTGACAAAGGCTAATTCTAACCGACGACCGAATACGCGCCAATACAATCGCACTTCTGAAAAAATCTTGTAAGGTGGGCGGATGACAAACATCGGCGTGACAGGCCACCGCGTTTTATACGACCTGAACCGGCTTATTCGCCAGGTCGATAATGTGCTGGAAAAAATCCAGGCGAGGTTCGCCGGGCCATTCCGCCTCTACAGTTCGTTGGCGGACGGCGCGGACCGACTGGTTGTTCAACGCGCCTTCGAAGTGATCGAGACCCGCCTGGTCGTGCCGCTCCCCTTGAAGAAAGAAGAGTATTTGACCGATTTCTCTAAAGATTCAAGGCTGGAATTCCTGGATCTATTGACGCGCGCTGACAGGGTAATCGAACTTCCAGTCAGTTCAACGCGCGTTGCGGCCTATGAATTCGCCGGGCGTTACATGCTCGATCAGGTGGATGTGCTCGTTGCGCTTTGGGATGGCCAGCCGCCAAGAGGCCAGGGCGGCACCGGGCAAATAGTTTTAGAGGCGCGTCAGCGGGGCTTGCCGATCGCCTGGGTCTATGCCCCAAACTATCAACCCAGCGTGGTGGAGGCGAGTGCATCGGCGCCAATCCAGGCCAGTGTGACCTACGAGAATTTTCCGGCAGAAAAACCACGCCGCCAAAATAGCGAGAAAGTTACCCTATGAGCGACGTTTTTATCTCCTACTCCCGCAAAGATGTGGCCTTTGCTCACATCCTGGTCGATGCCCTTAAAGCTAGAAACCTTGAAACCTGGATCGACTGGGAGGACATCCCCCCTTCAGCTGATTGGCTCAGCGAGATTTACCACGCCATCGAAGCGGCAGATACTTTTGTATATATCGTCAGCCACAATTCCAAGAACTCAGAAGTGTGCAGCAAAGAGGTGCAGCACGCCATCGATAACCACAAGCGGCTAGTCCCTATTGTTATCCACCCGGAGATCAAGTCTGAAGAACTGCTGCCCGATATTGCAGCCCTAAACTGGATCTTCTTCCCCGCACGCGAGAACGTTTCACCGCAAGAATCCGACTTCCAGCAGCCCTTCGATAAACTGCTGACTGCCATTCAGACCGACCTGGCCTGGGTGAAAGTCCACACCCGCCTCCAGGTGCGCGCCCTGGAATGGGAAAATAAACAGGGTGACTCCAGCATTCTGCTGCGTGGGCGGGAATTGCGCGACGCCGAGACTTGGCTGGCGCAGGCCACCGGGCAAAAAGAACCCCAGCCCACCACTCTGCAAAAGCAGTACCTGCTAGCCGGCCGTCGGGATGCCGACCGGCGTCAGCGTATCACGCTCGGTGCGGTGACGATCGGATTTGTGATTGCTGTGGCGCTAGCAATTGTCGCCCTGGTTCAAAGCAATCTGGCACAGGCCAATGCCCTGGCCGAGTCCTATGCCCGCTCGACAGCCGTGGCCGAATCATTCACTCGCGCCACGGCCGAGGCCAATGCGATCAACCAGCGGGCTACCGCCGAGGCCGCCAGCACACTGGCCGTGGAACAGCGCAACGAGGCTCAACGCCAGGCGAAGATAGCCCTGTCTGGCCAGCTGTCGACCCAGTCCCAGACCCAGTTGACTCATCATCTTGACCTGGCGATGCTCCTGGCTGCCGAATCGTACCTGGCTGCCGATACCTATCACGCTCGCAGTAGTTTGCTCCTGGCACTGGAGCAGAGTCCTCAACTGGCACGCATCGACCGCTATCCGGAGCAAATCACTGCACTGGCCTTTTCGCCGGATGGAAAGTGGATTGCGGTGGCGGGATGCGCCCAGCGCGATGAGAAGCATGATGCCTGCCTGCAAAATAAGATCGTCTTCTACGACTTTGCCAGCGGGCAGATGGGCCGGGTCCTGGCTGCCGGCGGAGGCCGGCCGACCGGGTTGGCTTTTACCCCGGATGGGTCGGCTCTGTTTGCTGCCATCGCCGGAGATCGGATTTATCGCTTCGATCTATCTGCAGGAGGCCAGCCGGCCCCCATTCCTCTGCCGGCTTTCGCCAACAGCAGCGGAATGGTGGCCATCAGCCCGGACGGGAAATACATGGCCAGTGGTGGGTGCCATGGGTTTTCCATGCCTGGCGGGTTGTGCGACACGGGAGGAATCGTTCTTTGGGATTTGAGCATCGCTAACCCACCTGGGGTGGCACTTAAAGGGGTGGGAACGCAGATGCATAACCTGGCCTTCAGTCCGCAGAGTGACCGTCTGTACGCCGGCGACTGTGCCGGCCTGCGAACCCAAGGAACTGGTAAATCCAAAATGGATTTTTGTCAGAAGGGAGAAGTAAAAACCTGGAACCTGCCGGATGGAAGCATGCAGGCGCATCCGATTGAAGGCACAACCAGCGCGATCGTCTCGGTCGACGTGAGCGCCGATGGCGAGCTGCTGGCTGCTGGGGAGGCGGCGGGGATCGTCCACATCATTAACGTGGCAAACTGGAAGCAGGCAGCCTCCTACACGCAGAAATCAGAGATTGACAGCCTGCTCTTCAGCCGGTCGGGTAGCGACCAGATTTTGGCCAGCCTTAGTTTCGGATCTCCACTTGCGATTCACTCCGCTACGAATTCCAGGGACGCCTTCACTCTGGAGCCTTACCAAACAACCCGATTCGTCAATGCGCTGGCCATCAGCCCGGATGGCCGTTTCTTAGCCAGCAGCTCATGCGCTGTAGCCGGGCTCTATATGGACTGCAAAGAAAGTCAGATCTACCTGTGGAACCTGTTTTCCTGGCAGCCGGTGGCGAAAGTTTTCAACAACAGCGATCCCTCGCCGTGGAGCTACTGGCAGGTTGGCTTTGACCCCGCTGCCCCGCAAGAACCAATTGTTGTCGCTGCTTCCACGAAAGATATCGTTGTTTGGGATGTCGAGAAAAACAAACCGGCCGGGCAGCCTTTCATGACCGCACCGGATGTCGATATTTCCCGTATTTTCCTCAGCCACTCCGGTAAGGTTCTGGTCTACACAGAGCTAATCGGCAACGTCCAATCCACCCGGATGCATTTCCTGGACGTTGCCACCCGACAGTCGATTGGCGCGCCGGTTATGATCGACGGGTGGGCACTGAATCTGAAGTTCAGCCCGGATGACCGTTGGATGGTCAGTGACGGACCACATGGGACTTTCCTGGTCTGGGATCCAGCCATCGGCCAGGTTGTCCACCAGATATCGATGACTCTCGACCCGGGGTTCATCACGCTGGCCTTCAGTCCGGACGGGAAAACCCTGGCTGCCGCCGGATGCATCAAGGGAGTTCAAAGCTGCCAGACTTATCGGATCGAAATGTACGATATGGAGACCGGCAAAACGATCGGCAAGCCGTTTGATGGCTCCACGAACGGGAGTGTCAAACTGCTGGAATTCAGCCCCGACGGGAAAAAGATCGGCATTAGCACCTACCTGTCTCTCAAACAGCAAGACATCTGGTGGGATATCGAGAGCGGGCAGCCCGATCCGCTGATGAACACTCTGACCGTTGCATGGCTCAGAAGCCCGGATGGGCGCTATTCGGTCAGCGTCGGCTGCGATAGTGGCAACGGCTCAGGCTGCGGGGTCGGTCTGATTACCTTGTGGGACGTTCAAAAACGGCAACCTGTCGGCCAGCCCATCCGCAACCCAGACTCCAGCGTCACAGTCTTGGGCTTCAGCCCCGACAGCCGGTTTCTGTATACCTCTGAGATTAGCAAAATGACTGTGTGGTCCCTGGACCCGCAAGATTGGCTGACCCGCGTCTGTCAGATTGCCAACCGCAATTTCACCCAGGAAGAATGGTCCCTCTATTTCGATCAGGCAGTTTACCACGCCACGTGCCAGCTGGCTCAATAGGAGAGGTTGTTCTGGCCCAAACATCCCGCATTTTCCGTATGTTCGTCATTTCGACATTGGAGCGCATTGCGCTCCAGAAATAAGCCATTCGCCGCAAAAATAGCGAGAAAATCACCATATGAGCGACGTTTTTATCTCCTACTCTCGTAAAGATATTGCCTTTGCCCGCGTTTTGCACCAGTTGCTCCAAGAGCGCCAACTGGACACCTGGATTGACTGGCAGGATATTCCCCCCAGCGCCGACTGGCTGGCCGAAGTCTATACGGCCATCGAGCAGGCCAATACCTTTGTGTTCGTCGTCAGCCCCGATTCGATTAGCTCGGAAATTTGCAGCAAAGAGATTGCCCACGCTGCACAGAATGGCAAGCGCCTCATCCCCATTGTGCCGCGGGAAGTGGAACCGCGCGCCGCGCCCGAAACAGTCACCCGGCTCAATTGGATTTTCTTCCGCGAGCAGCAGGATGATTATCAGAAGGCGTTTGACACCCTGCTCGTCGCCATTCAGACCGACTTGGAATGGACTAAAGTGCATACCCGGCTGCAGATGCGTGCAGTAGAGTGGGAGAAAAAGACACGAGACGCCAGTTTTCTTTTGCGTGGCACCGATTTGCTGGAGGCGGAGCAGCGCTTGGCCGGAATCGATGTGGAAAGAACTCCCCAACCCACGCCATTACAGCGTCAGTATGTGCTGACCAGCCGGCAGGAAGCTGACCGTGAAGCCGCCGAAAAACTCCAGGAGCAACAGCAGTCGGCCAGGCGTCTGCGCACGCGCAACCGAATTATCACCGCTGCTGGCGCAGCGGCGCTTCTCGCCGCTATGATTGCGGTTTTCTTTGGATTGCAATCCAACCAGAATGCCATTCGCGCAAATCAAAATGCCTCCACAGCTCAAGCCGCCAGCACTCGGGCTGTGGAACAACGCGATGAAGCCCAGCGACAAGCCAAAACTGCGCTCTCTCGCCAACTATCAGTGCAAGCGATTTCGCATTTGGACAAAGAACTTGACTTGGCTTTGCTGTTGGGCGCGGAAGCCTACCGAATGATGGATACCATCGAGGCGCGCAGCAGTTTGCTGGCCGCCTTACAGCATAGCCCACGTCTTGTAACCTTTCTGCGCTCTCCCGCATCCAGCGCGTCGGAGCGAACGTCGCAGCGACTTGAGGTGTCCGGTCTCGCTTTCAGTCCCGATGAAAAGATGCTGGCAATGGGCATTTGCAGCGAGTTTGATGATCAAGCGGGTGGCTGTGCCCAGGGCAAGATCTATCTATGGGATATTTCCAATCCATCGTTGCCCGTTCAGCTTGCCCCACCACTCGCAGGCCATAAAGCCGGTGTCTATAGCCTTGTTTTTAGCCCCGATGGTAGAACATTGGCTTCAGGAGGGTGTGCAGTAAATTTTGTTAAATACTATTGTTCTCAAGGAGAGGTTCAGTTGTGGGATATTGTCAGTCGCCAGCCTTTGGGTGAACCACTTTCCGGCCCTCCTGGACCGGTTTATGATGTTGCCTTCAGCCCTGACGGAAGATTGTTGGCCGCAGGCGGTAATGTGAAACTCGATCTCTCTCGTTTCCCTAAGCTAGGCCAAACCTATCTGTGGGATGTCTCTAATCTTTCTTCGCCGGTTCTTCTCGGCGCGCCACTCACCGGTCATTCTGCTCCAGTAGAAAGTGTTGCTTTCAGCCCGGATGGCAAGCTGCTGGCCTCTGGCAGCGGAGGAAAAGCTGATGAAGGAGGTAGCCCTAACGAACCTCGCTCAGGTGAAATTCGTTTATGGGACGTTTCTCGTCCTGTGTTACCAGCTCTTCTCGGCACCACCCTTTCTGGACATGCAGCTGCTGTGACGAGCGTTGCCTTTAGTCCCAATGGAAAAATTCTGGCCTCTGGAAGTAGTGACAAATCGGTTATCCTGTGGGATACCTCCGACCCCGGTTTGCCTATCCCGATCGGCAGCCCACTCTCCCATACATTTCCTGTGGTAACTGTTGCCTTTGCTACTGATGGTAAGACATTACTTGTGGGGGGTGACGGCACTCTTGCCAAGTGGAACATTTCCAATCCCAAATCGCCTGCCCGACTTGGTGCAACAATTTCCGGCCCTTCAGGCTTTGGAGGCGCGGCTTTCAGTCCTGGTCGGAAGATGCTAGCCTTAGGCGGCGGCAACTACACCGTTGCTTTGTTGGACATTTCCGATTACCGGTCACCTTTGTCTATTTCGTCTGTTGTACATGTTTTCGGTCCCGAAGAGCGTGTAGGAGATCTTGCTTTCAGTCCCGACGGCAAGACATTGGTGTCAGGCAGCACGGCCCATATAAACCTGTGGGACGTTTCTGTCCTTCGCTTGCCCGTTCTCGTTGGCGAACTCCCTTCTGACTCCAAGATAACTTTTGGCTCCAATGGCGAGATATTGGCATTGAGCGTCAAAGACAACGCCATCGTCCTCCGGGATGTCTCTAATTCCCAGACTCCTGTCCAGCTTGATATATTGCTTTCTAAAGAACCTCTCAGGGTTGAACACGGTGACAGCATTGTTCTAGACCCCAATAGAAAAATATTGGCATGGAGCAGACGCGGAAAAGTGGCTGTCATAGTCCTATGGGATGTTTCTAATCCTCGAACTCCGATTCAACTTGGTACGCCATTTTCTGTCACGATACCCAACGGTGGCGATTGGCCAGAAGTTGTATTCAGTCCGGACGGGAGGACACTGGTGTGGTGGAATACAATGAACTTCGCCACATTTAGCAATCTAGTTCTATGGGATGTTTCCGACCCTGAATCACCCATCCAACTGGGTGCGCCGATTTCCAGTAATACACTCGGATTATCAAAGGTCGCCTTTGGTCCTGATGGTAAGTTATTAGTCGTGGGTGGGTGCGCTGACTTCGGCATGGTCTGTAACCAAAGCAAAGTTCAATTGTGGAAGATTTCCGATCCCCCGTATCTCAATGCGTCGCTATCTGGATTGAAGGGACCGCTGGTTGATATCCTGTTGAGCCCCGACGGCAAGACATTGATTTTGGTAGCCGGCAACGACATTCTTTTATACGATATTTCTACACCGACGTTGCCGGTCCAACTCGGCGTGGCGCTTGCCGGCAGTGCTCCCATTGCACTCAGCCCTGACGGCAAGACTTTGGCTTCGCGTGGGGATGACTATGGGGCCATTGCGCTATGGGATATCTCTGATCACAAATCTCCTGCTCAGTTCACCACGCCACTCTTTGGTCAGGTTGGTGTAGGCAGCATTGCCTTTAGCCCTGATGGCAGATGGCTGGCTTCCTCAGCCAATTTTTATGCCGTCATCTTGTGGGATCTTGATATTAGATCGTGGCTAGCAAGCGCATGCCGCATTGCCAATCGCAACCTGACGCGAGCGGAATGGAAGCAGTATCTTGGGAATGAGCCGTATCGGAAAACGTGCGAAGCATTGCCAGAAAGCAAGTAGTGAGCAGAGGCCGACAAAGCACAAGGGCAAACGGACCTTGAGAGATCTTAAACTATGCTAAAGAGGCAACAGATATGCCCGCGACACTTAAGCACGACTCGTTCTTGATCGGAATGAGAGACAACCGCCCAGCGACTTCTTGAGACCCTGAAGCACAAATAAGCGATTGGTGCGCGCCGTGATGGCCGAGATCAATCAACGTGCCGGACAGGACGCTATAGCACGCCTGGTCAACGAGCTCGATCGTGGCACGGCCAGATTCATCCAGACCGACGTGGAAGGTGAGCGCAGCGCCAAACGAGCGCCGTCACCGCGATGATGGCGCTCAGTGCGAACAGTGTCGCCTGGCCGATGTCGAACGGCAAAAGGCGTGTGTACAGCAAGCTGAGACCATAAGCCAATACGACGAGCAACGTAGCGATAAGACCGACACCCAACACAATGAGGGTGCTACCACTGTTGCCTGGGGATAATTTGCGGCCATCCAGCAGTGGGTGCTGCAACAACTGATCGATTATTGTATTGTTCGCTAACATGTTGAACAGCCAGCGAGCCGCCGGGCGAGCTCGTTGGGAGACAATCCGTCCAGTTCGGCCCCTTGATGTGGGCGGTCGTTATAGTCCGTGATGAACTCGGCCAGCAACGCCTGCAAGTCTTCGGGGCTGCTCCACGAGTGGGTTTCGAGCCACTCTTTCACGGTGCGGACCAGGCGCTCGACGATGCCATTGGTACAGGGCCGGTGCGGGGAAATCCGCACATGCACGAATTCCAATTCACGCGCGGAGGATAGCATTTCTCGCTCGACAGCGGCGTATATCATGCTATTCTCACACTAACGGCTGAACGCCGCCTGGCAAGGAGTCTAAAATCGTCGCATGCACAAGTTAAAGATCTGGCAAAAATACCAATGGCTCGGCCTAGGGATTCTCTGGATGCTGGCCCTGACCGCCGGGCTGGTGGGCTTTACCCGGTATGCCACCTGGAATCAGCTGCCCTATTCGCTGGCCGATTCGTTTTATCTGACCCTGCAATTGATCCCGATGAATTCTGGCGCGGTCACGCCGCCCCTGCCGCTGGAACTGAACCTGGCCCGCTTCGCCGTTCCCTTCCTGACCGGCCTGGCGGTGGTGAAAGTCCTGCTGGATTTGTTTCGCCAGCAGATCGACGCGGCCCGGCTGCGCCGCCTGCGCGGGCACATCATCATCTGCGGTCTCAGCCGCAAGGGCTTTCTGCTGGCCCAGCAGTTTCGGAAGAAAGGCGCCAGGGTCGTGGTGATCGAGCGCGATGAGAAGAACAGTTGGATCGCTGCCTGTCACGCGCTAGGGCTGTTTGTCCTGCCGGGCGATGCGACCACCTCCGCCTTGTTGTTGCGGGCTGGCGTCAAGCGTGCGCGCGGCCTGTTTGCGGTGTGCGACAACGATGGCCTTAACATCGAAATTGCGCTCAGTGTCCAGGCGATAGTGCGAGACCGCCGGGTTGAGCCGTTGCCGTGTTTGATTCACGTCTCTGATCCTCAGCTGTGTGCGCTACTGCGTGAGCAGGAAGCGACCTTGGAAGGGGGACCTTTCCGGCTGGAGCTGTTCAATGTGTTTGAGCGTGGGGCGCGTCGGTTGTTGCAGGAACATCCGGCCTGGCGCGATGAGTTGGTCCAGACCGGGGTTGTTCCCCATCTGTTGGTGGTGGGACTCGGACGCATGGGCGAAAGTCTGGTGTTACACACGGCGCGGAGTTGGTGGGACCAACGACCGGATAAGTCCAGTCGTTTACAAGTGACGATCATCGATCGTTACGCGCTGCGAAAGGTCGAGTCGCTCTATATTCGCTACCCACAGTTGGCACAGGCCTGTGAGTTGATTCCGCACCAGATAGAAATCCATTCTCCCGAGTTTGAAAGTGGCGCATATCTCTCCCCGGCTCCAGGCAAACGGGGGATCGATCACGTTTATATCTGTGTGGACAATGACTCACTTGGCTTACATGCCGGATTGGTTCTGTTGCGCCAGCGGCCAAACAGCGGCATTCCGATCGTGATCCGCATGGCCGAACAAAGCGGGCTGGCGCGGCTATTGGGGGACCGAAAAAATGACCGGGGAACCTACCAGAATCTGTACGCTTTCGGGTATCTCGATCACACCTGTACGCCCGACCTGCTGAACGATACCACCCACGATGTCCTCGCCCGGGCGGCTCACGAAGAATATGTTCAGCAGCAGATGAAAACGGGCACTGCTGTGCCGTCTGATCCTTCAATGCAACCCTGGGCACAGCTGGACGAACAGTATCGGAAAGCGAATTACCAATGGGTAGACCATATCAATCAGGTCTTGAAAGAGGGCGGATATACTCTGGTCCCGCTGATCGGTTGGGATTCACCGGCGCTTGAATTCTCCCTGGCTGAGCTGGAGCGCATGGCCCAGCTGGAACACCAGCTGTGGTGCCAGGACAGGCAGAACGACGGTTGGCGCTACGCCCTTGGCCCGAAAGATCTAGCCGCTCGAACCCATCCCCACCTGGTGGACTGGGATGCGCTGCCCGAGGCCGAAAGAGAGAAAAACCGTACGGCAGTCCGCGGCATTCCATCTTTTCTGAGTCGAGCCGGTTACCAGATCATTCCGCAAGAGAATGGTGTTAGCGGACGAGTTCCTTGATACTCATTTTCCGCTCGCTGAATGTGAGTTTTTGGCGTATTCCAGCGCAGCGAATACTTATGTACAGTGCCGCACTTGAATTGAACGTGAATTCAGGCACGCTGAAAACCCCCTTTTGGCCGATCGGAAAGTGAGTATTAAAGCACGATGATGACTGACTTTCACGGTTTGCCCATTCGCTCCATCGCCAACGATCACTTGCAGCTGGATTTTCTGGCAGACGCCGGGCCGCGCCTCGTCCGATTGTTTTTAGCTGACTCCCCGGAAAATTTGCTAGCCGAAGTGCCCGAGGTGCACTGGCCCACGCCCTTCGGCGAATACTTCTTGCGCGGCGGGCATCGCGTGGCGCTAGCGCCGGAAGCGTTGGAACTATCGTACGTGCCGGACAACGCCGGCTTGATCGTCGAAGAGCTGCCTGCGGGCGTGCGGCTGATCCGCCCGACGGAGATCGGCTCCGGCGTGAGCAAATCGATCGAGGTTCAGCTGCACCCCGATCGGCCCGCGCTCACCCTGCGGCAGGCCGTGCGCAACGATCGATCCGAACCGATCGAGATTGCGGCCTGGTCGATCACGCAGCTGCCGCTGGGCGGCCTGGCAGTCGCACCGCTGCGCACCCGGCAGGACGGCAATCGTCACCGGCCCGATCGGCAGTTGGTCTTGTGGCCGTACACTTCCTGGCAGGATGCGCGGCTCTTTGCCGATGACGACTACGTGTGGATCGACGCGCAGCCGGATGAGGAAGAATTCAAAGTGGGGCTGCTGGCGCGCGGCTGGCTGGGCTATTTGCGTAAAGGCACCTTCTTTCTCAAGCGCTTCGATCCGCAACTGGAGTTGCTGCATCCCGATTACAACACCAACGCCCAACTGTACTGTAATCATCGCTTCATTGAACTGGAAACGCTGGCGCCGTTGAGTGTGTTGGAGCCTGGCCAAGCGAGCGTGCACGTGGAGACGTGGGAGATTTATCGGGACGTGGCCGTGCCGCAGACGATTGAAGGACTGAGCGAGTGGGTGTCGTCGCTGTTGTTGTAAAGCCGGGAAGTAAGTGCCTCAACAATGTTAGTTTCCGTGGCTTACGTCATTGCGAGCGCCGTTTGCGAAGCAATCTCAGGCCCGGTTGAACGGAGATTGCTTCGTCGCAAACGGCGCTCCTCGCAATGACGGTCTAACACAATGACGGTCTAACCTGACATTGTCGAGGCTCGAATAGATTCGTCAGAAAGACGGTGAACCCATGGCCCAAACTCTCGCTTTCCCCGATCGATTTGTGTGGGGCGCTTCGACGGCAGCCTATCAGATCGAAGGCGCGTGGAATGAGGATGGACGCGGCGAATCGATCTGGGATCGCTTCAGCCACACGCCCGGCAAGACGTTTAACGGCGACAACGGCGACGTGGCCTGCGATCACTATCATCGCTGGCCGGAAGACATCGCCTTGATGCAACGGTTGGGCTTGAAGGCCTATCGGTTTTCCACGGCCTGGCCGCGCATTTATCCGCAGGGCCGCGGGCCGCTCAATCAGGCCGGGCTGGAATTTTACGATCGGCTGGTGGATGCCCTCTTAGCGGCCAACATCGAACCATATATCACGCTGTATCACTGGGACTTGCCGCAGGTGTTGGAAGATCAAGGCGGCTGGTTGACGCGCGATACGGTTTACGCTTTTGCCGATTACGCGGAGACGATGGTGCGCCAGCTGGGCGATCGGGTGCGCCACTGGACGACGTTCAACGAACCGTGGTGCACGGCATTTCTGGGTTACGGGCAAGGCGTGCAGGCGCCCGGCTTGAAGGATGAAAAACTGGCGCTGCAAGTGGCGCATCACACGCTGGTGGCGCATGGCCTGGCACTGCAAGCGATGCGAGCGATCAATGCCACCATCAAAGCGGGCATCGTGTTGAACCTGTGGTCGATCGAGACGGTGACGGATACCCCGGCCGATCGGGCGCTGGTGGAACGCGTCTGGCAGCGCGATCAGGGCTGGTTCCTCGATCCACTGTTTCACGCGGAGTATCCCTTATTGGCGTGGCAAGCTCGTGAAGCGCTGGCGCCCGCCATGCAGCCCGGCGATCTGAAGCTGGTCGCGCAGCCGCTGGATTTTCTGGGGATCAATAACTATAACCGGGTGTTGTTGGGGAGCAACGGGGAGCGCGTGCGGCCGCCGGAATCGGAATACACCGAGATGGGGTGGGAAGTCCATGCGCCCGGCCTGCGTCGCTTGTTGAACACGGTCCATCAACGTTATCCGGCCACGCCGTTGGTTATCATCGAGAATGGCGCGGCCTTTCCCGATGAGATCAGCGCCGCTGGCGCTGTGCACGATCCGCGCCGCGAGAACTATCTGCGCGAACATATCGGGGCGGTGCGGGCTGCGCTTCAAGACGGGGTGGATGTGCGCGGCTACTTTGCGTGGTCGCTGTTGGACAACTTCGAGTGGGCGTTTGGCTACAGCAAGCGCTTCGGCCTCATCTATGTAGACTATCCCACGCAGCGCCGCATCTTAAAGGATAGCGGCCAGTGGTACGCGCAGGTCATCGCACGGAACGGAATTGCGGAATAGAAACCGGGTTTCTCTGCTCCTGACACGTCACGACGTTGGGACTGGAGAAACCCGGTTTCTTGTTCACAGCTCTACCGGATACCCCGCGTCGATCCACGCTTGAAAACCACCCTTGAGCGGTGTCACCTTCTGGAAGCCGTTCGCCAGCATAATCTGCGCCGCACGGGCGCTGCTTTCCTCAGCTGGTCAGGTGCAGTACGTGATGATCCACTGCGCCTTGTCGAGTTCGCTCAGATAGCTTTCCAATTCGCCCAACGGCATGGGCAGCGCACCGGTCACGTGACTGGCCTCATACTGACCCACACTGCGGACATCGACGAAGACGGCCTGTTTCGCGGTGTAAGCCGCATACGCCTCACCGACACTGACGCGCGGCACTTCGGGGGCCGGGCCTTGATCGAGCTGCTGCGGTGGAACGGTGGGCACGCTGGTCGACGGTACCGCTGCCGATGGAGTGAGCAAGGGCAATATGATCAGTGCGGCGCCGATCAAGATCAACCCGATGAGGCCGATCAAAATCCAAGTGCGTGAGTTGGCTGACATGCTCATCTCCTGTTACTGCTCAGTCCACGGCAGCACTGTCATTCCCGCGTGCTTCTGGCGGGAATCCAGAGGCCGTGTTAGCTGCGAATTTGGATGCCCGACAGAAGCACGCTTCGCGGGGCATGACGGCTGAGCAGTAACCATCTCCTGTGTTTATTCCGGTGATGGAATGATCAACTGCTGTCCCACGAAAATGCTGTCGCCCACCAGTTGATTGGCGCGCACCAGATCGTCGACGGTGACGCCGTAACGCCGCGCCAATGAAAACAGTGTATCACCCTGTTGCACCACATGCATCTGCGGGCCGGTCGCGGTCGACGTTGCCAGCGGAACGATGGTGACGGTCATGACCGGCCGATTGATCGTCACACTGGGCAAGGGGGAGTGGGGCACCGCTGCGTTGGTCGCGGGTGCGCTCGGCGTGATCACTGAAGCGTACAACTGCGCGCGGAGCTGCTGGACGACGCCGGGCTTCAACACGATTGCTTCCTGCCCGTCCGGCGAGAGGTACGGATTGATCATGTCGCCGGTCAAAGTGACAGCGTGAATCTCGTCCCGATCGATCTGGGCGGCGAGATTGCTCAACTCCACGATCTGGCCGGGCGTGAGGTTGGTCTGCACCGGCCCGCCGGGCAATTGCAGCAGCGGCCCCAGCTGCGTCAACACGTTGGGCAGCTGCTTGTTCTTCAAGATTTTGTCGCGCACTGTCAGGATCACTTGCTGCTGGCGCTTGACGCGATCGAGGTCGCTGCCGGGAGTTGCGCGGGTGCGCGCGTATTTCAGCGCGGTGCGACCGTCCATATGCTGCCAGCCCGCGTCGAGGTGGAACGGTTCGTAGCCGAAGCCCGCATCGGGATAGTCGGGATCATCGATCGGCTCCGCCACCAAGAGGTCGATGCCGCCGATCATATCGATCAGTTTTTCAAAGGCCGTGAAGTTCAAGCGGATGTAGTATGGCACTGGAATATCCAGGGTGGCCTGCACGGTCTGCATGGCTAAAGTTGGCCCGCCGCCGGGGACATGTTCCACTTCGCCCAGGAAGTGGGCCGTGTTGATTTTGCCTTCGCGCGCCTGCCCCGGAATCTTCACCCACAGATCGCGGTTGATGGACAACATCCCCGCCGTTTTTGTCTGCGGATCGATCGTGAACAGCAGTATCGTATCGGTGCGGGCCGGTTCGGTCTGGCCTTCACGCTGATCGATGCCCAGCAGCAACACGTTGACGCGCTGATCGCTGGCGGCGAGTGAAATTTCATCGAAGCCGCGCGTGGCGTCGCGTACGAGACTGACGGTAATCACAGAGCCAACCCCGCACACCATCATCAACACTAGCCAGATGACGGGGGTGCGCGAGCGGCGGGAACGAGGCGAAACACGCATAATACCGATCGAACTCCGCGGTGAATGACTGCGTTGCGATTATATCACGCGGAGCAGCCAGCAATTCTCTTTTTGAGATTTGCAGAGCAACATCACTAGCCGCGCGGGCTCCCATGCCCGCGAAACCGGCGGCGTGGGAGCCGCCTCTGCTGCGGATGCCGCTACTGCGGCCATATTGAGAATTGCTGCGGAGCGGCTTAGTTGTTTGTGGATCACGTGAAGAACAGGTACAATATCGCCGCTCACATCCCGGACGGTGTTCCATGACCAACGATCTCTCAATCCTGCATTGGTGGCAGCGCGGCGTCGTTTATCAAATCTACCCGCGCAGTTTTCAAGATACAACGCAGAACGGCGTCGGCGATCTCGCCGGCATCCTCGCGCATCTCGACTATCTGAACGATGGCACCTCCGCGTCGCTGGGGGTGGATGCGATCTGGCTCAGCCCGTTCTACCCTTCGCCCATGAAAGATTTCGGCTACGATGTGGCCGATTACTGCGACGTCGATCCGCTCTTTGGGGATCTCGCCACGTTCGATCGGTTGGTGGCCGAAGCCCATCGGCGCGGCATCAAAGTCATCATCGATTGGGTGCCCAATCACACCTCCGATCAGCATCCGTGGTTTACCGCCTCGCGCAGCAGTCGTAACCATCCTCAGCGCGATTGGTACATCTGGCGCGATCCCAAGTCCGATGGATCACCGCCCAACAACTGGGGCAGCTTCTTCGGCGGCCCGGCCTGGACGTTCGATGCGGCGACGGGCCAGTATTATCTGCATCAATTCGTCAAAGAACAGCCCGATCTGAATTGGCGCCATCCGGCGCTGCGCGCGGCGATGCTGGATGTGCTGCGCTTCTGGCTCAAGCGCGGCGTCGACGGCTTTCGCATGGATGTGATCGGGTTGATCATCAAAGACCAAGACCTGCGCGACAATCCGCCCAATCCTGACGCCGATCCGAATCTGCCGCCCAACGATCTCCAGAGCCGCTTGCTGCACATCTACAACATGGATCAGGACGAGGTGCACGACGTCATTCGTGAGATTCGCGGGGTGCTGGATGAATTCGACGATCGCTGCGGCATCGGCGAATTGTGGGGGCCGCTGCCGCGCTGGGTGCGCTATTACGGCGAGCAGGGCGATGAGTTGCAGCTGCCCTTCAACTTTCGTTTGATGTATGAACCCTGGCGGGCGGAAGCCATGCGCCGATCCGTGGATGAAATGGAAGCAACGCTGCCCGATTTTGCGTGGCCCAATTACGTGTTGGGCAATCACGATCAACCGCGTCTCGCTTCGCGTTTTGGCGGACAGGCGCAAGCGCGCCTGGCGGCGATGATGTTACTCACGCTGCGCGGTACGCCCACCCTGTACTACGGCGATGAGCTGGGCTTGGAGAACGGCCTGATTCCGCCGGAGAAGATACAAGATCCGCAGGGCAAGAATTTGGGCGCTGCCCGCACACGGGATGTAACCCGCACGCCGATGCAGTGGGATGCCAGTCCTAATGCTGGATTCTCCACGGTTGAACCGTGGCTGCCGGTCTCGACGGATTTCGTCACACGCAACGTCGCGCAGCAATCACAAGATCCAACATCGCTGCTGAGTCTCTATCGGCGCTTGGTGTGGTACCGCCGCCAGCAGCCTGCGTTGTACGGCGGTCGCTATCGCCCGATCGATGTGGAGGCCGATAATTGCTTTGTTTACGTGCGCGAGGCTGATGATGCGCGCCGTCTCATCGCGCTGAACTTTGCCGCTGAATCGAGACAAGTGACGATCCACGGTGAAGACAAAGGCACGATCGTGTTGTCCACGCACTTGGATCGTGAAGAACCGGTGACGCTGAACTCTTTTGCGCTCCGTCCTTACGAGAGTGTGATCATCGAGCTGGGGAGCAAGGACTGAACCGGATCGCTCCAGTGTCTCGGCGACTGAACCTCACGCGGAGTTCATAGCCACTGCACGATAAACAAAGAAACCGGGGCTCTCCACGATTTACTAGGAGAGCCCCGGTTTCTCATTGGCATTGCTTTCATCCAAGATTGACAGGCCGCAGCTTGAGATTCTCTCCCCGCAGCTTCATAATCAATCCCCAACCGAAATAGGGTTCGCTGCCCTTCAATTCGGCGCTGAGTTGATGCCGCCCCGGCGCCAGCGTGTGCCGTAGGCAATTCGTCGGTGCGACGTAGCCGCGCTGCTCCCATTCCGGCGCGTCGTGAAAAATGTTCTGCCCGGTGAAGACGACTTGATCATCGAGGCGCAGGGTCAGCTCATCGCTGAAGCCAAACTCCAGCTCGATCGGTTCGGCGCTGAGGACTTCGATCCAGCGTGAGAGACGCACGTGGCCGAATGAAGCCGGCAGATAACGATTGAGATTCAAACTGCCGGTTGGCTCACACTCGATCGCTCCGAAACCTTCCATGAACCACGCCGTGATGGTCGAAGGATCGATCGGTGATAGGGCAGCTGCTAACGGCGCATCGCCTGACAGCGTTGAGACGCGCAAGTCGCAGAAGTAGGCGGGCAAGAAAGTCCACAGGCCGATGAACCCGGTTGCCTGCGGCTGCGCTAAGCGCGGAACGATGAGCGGCGCTTGATCGCCGAGACGAATCCGCGCCCACTGGTCTTTGAAATCGATCGAGAACTTGAACCACGCGCCGGTCGGGACCTTGGCTGCTTTTTGATACGCTTCGCCGTGATAGAGCTGCCACGTATTGGAGCCGTGAAACACCGGATCGTATTGCAGCGCATCCCATTTACCGCTGGTGTGAGGTTGCGCGTAAGCCAGTTCGTAATTCAGCACATCGGCCATGCGAAAAACGATGCCTGGATAAGCCGTCCCGTCCGCTCCGATCTGAACCTCGACGTGGCCCTCCGCCAGCGACAGAGTCGGAACCACGGCCAGACCGCTCAACTTCAACGCGCGGCGTCCCCGCCATTCGACGGTTTCAGCTTGCGCGTCGCGCAAGAATAGATCGCGCGGATCGCCGAGATCATTTTCATAGATGGGGGTCACAGACGCGTCTCCTCTGCTCGGTAGTTATCAGTCCAGGCCCAACCGTGATCGCGGCACCGACTGTTTATCAAGACGGGCCTGATCACCGGACAAAGCCGGTGTGTGCAGCACGATGTGAAAGTAGTCGGGTGAATTGGATAAGAACGTATGCGCTTCGCCCGGTTCGACGACGAGCAGATCGCCAACTTGCAAAGTGATCGTTTCCTGCTCGATACGGATTTCAGACGTGCCGCGCGCGACGACATAGATTTCGGTAATGGCGATGTGCGCGTGTGGTTCGTCAACGCCGGCGTTGGCATACCCGATCGCGATCGGTAAATCAGAATTCCACGGGCCAACGTACCAACCTTTGGCCGCTATCGAATCGGCGTGTTGAAGGCGCATGATGGTCGATTACTTCAGCGTGTCGAGAATCGCCGCCACGCCGATCTGCACCACTTCCATATCTTCTTGTTCCGGCAAGCCACTCACGGCCACCGAACCGACGACGACGCCATCGATGATCACCGGCACGCCGCCGCCCCAACCGATGTAACGCGCATCGCCGAAGTTGGCCAGGTCAAAGCCGTGAACCGGATCACGTGCGGCCTGGCCGATGTCACGGCTGGGCTTACGCTCGCGCGCGGCCGTCCACGCCTTGTTGGTCGCAATCACGATCGAGGGCAGGGGTGCGCCATCGAGCCGCAGCAGACTGATCAATTCGCCGTGGGCGTCGGCTACTGCGATTACCGCCGCTTGGCCGCGCTTCACCAATTCGGTTTGAATGGCCTGGCTGGCCCGTTGTGCTTCGGCATGACCTAAACTGGTGTACTGGTTCATGACTGTCTCCTGGTCACTGCTGTTTTTCATTTCGTGGGAAAGCGTCGATCAGAAACCGGGTTTCTCCATGATAACCTTCAATTCCTGCCTAACCGGAGAAACACGGTTTCTTCGTTTATCCGTTGATTCCAAAAGCCAGTTCGAGCGCGTGCTTCATCGCCGCTTCGGGTGCCGGCTGCCCCGTCCACATCTCGAAGCCGATGGTGCCTTGATACACCAACATGGGCAGGCCGGTCAGCGTCTTCAATCCTTGCGCCCGCGCACGCTGGATCAAACGCGTCTCTGGCGGATTGGGGATCACATCGCAGACCAACAGATCGGTTCGCGCGGATTTCAGATCGACGTCGGGCGTCGCATCGACGTCGGGGTACAGGCCGATCGAGGTGGCGTTGACCAAGACGTCTGTCTCCGGCCCGATCGCAACCGTCGCGCTCCACGGCTTGAATTGCGCATTGGCTCCCGTACGAGATTTGAGATCGGCCACCAATGCCTGGCCGCGCTCGACGCCGCGGTTAATCACGATCAGTTCGGCCGTGCCCGCTAAAGCGAGCTCGACCGTGATGGCGCGCGCCGCGCCGCCCGCGCCTAACACGACGATGCGTTTGCCGCGTGGTTCGATGCCGGATTCGCGCAGGCCGCGCAGAAAGCCTTTGCCGTCCGTGTTCTCACCGATCAAGCGATCGCCTTCACGCCGCACGGTGTTCACCGCGCCGATCAGCTTCGCATCGGGCGCGATGTCGTCGAGCAGCGCCATCACCGCCACCTTGTGCGGAATGGTCAGGTTGATGCCTCGCAGGCCCAGCGCGCGCACGCCGCGCATCGCGTCGGGCAAGGCTTCGGGCTTGACCTCCATCGTCAGATAGCGCCACTGCAACCCCAATGCGGCGAATCCCGCTTCTTGCATGACGCAGGTGGGATTCTCGGCTACGGGATAGCCCAGCACTCCGACGAGTTCGTATTTGTAATTGACGGCCATGATCATCCTCCAATGAAATTCATGCATGATTGTTGAGCGCCTGCTGCGCGAACACCAGCATGCGCTCTTGAAAGTGAATCCACAGTTCGGCGCTGAGGCCGGTATGACCGGCGTCGAACCACTCCACCTCGATCGATTTGCCCAGCGCCTTCAACTTCGCTTCATACAACTCGATCTGGCGCGGCGGCGTGCGCGTGTCGTGTTTGCCTTGCATGATGTAGATCGGCGCGCGCACGTTTTCGGCATAGGTGATCGGCGAGCTGGCGGCGTACTGCTCCGGTTTCTGCGCGGGCGTGCCGCCGAACAGACCGGCGAAGAAACTTTTCAGCGCATCCGAGGCGTCTTCGTAAGCCAGCGCGAAATCGGCGATGGCCACCATCGGCATGCCACCGGCCCATAGTTCTGGTCGTTTGCCCAACGCAAACAGCGTCATGTATCCGCCGTAGGATTCGCCAAAGAGAAAGACAGCTTCGGGGATCGCAAATCCCTGTTCCACCAGATACGCGCGCGCGGCGACGAGGTCTTCCAATTCCCAGTGGCCGATGTCGCCCCAGATTTGTTCTTTGAAGGCGCGCCCAAACGTCAGCGAGCCGCGATAGTTGAGGGCGCAGTAGGCGAAGCCGTGATCGAGCCAGGCCTGGCCGGTCAAACGGAAGTAGTTGGTGCGCACCGCATGCGGCCCGCCGTGAATGTCGAACACGAGCGGGAACGGGCCGTCACCAGCGGGCAGGCCGAGCCACGCTTGAACTTCCTGACCATCTGATGAAGGGAACGTGATCGATCGCAACGCCCGACCGGGCGGCACTTCGAGCGCGGGGATCATGATACGCGTCAGAGTTCCGGTCTCTGCGTCCAGCGCGATGAGGCGCGTGGGCGAGGCCGAGTCTTCCCAGATGCCCCAGATCTCTTCATTCGATCCAAACCAGGGACTCTCGCCTTCACCCGGCACGCCAATGATGGGATCGTAGAACGTGCCTTCGGGATGATCGAGGCGCGTCAAAGCCCGATCGGCTAAGCGGTACCCGTAGAGCTGTTGTCCCCCGCGAAAGAGCTGGCACAGCAAAATACTCGTGCCGTCCGGCGACCAATCGAGTGGCACGATCTCGCCGGGTAGATCACCGCACTCCAGATCGAGTCGTTCATCGGTCAACGGATTCCAAACGAAGGGGCGCTTGAAACCCGCTCGAGAGGTCATGGCTAAAATGCGCGAATCGTCAGGCTGCGGCGAGAAGGTCACAATCTCGATGTCGGCCTGCGGGCCATCCCACACTTCATTCACGAGGCGACCATCGTCGGTATCGATGGCGAGCAGGCTGCGCCGCCGTTGGCCGGCAGCGCGCGCCGTGGACATCATCCCGGCGATCGTGCCATCGCTGGAGAGCAGTGCGCCCCACGCTTCTTTCTCGCTCTTGAAGATCAAGCGCGGCTCGCTCAATTCGCCGTGCGGGCCGAGTGTGACGCCATAGAGTTGAAAGCCGTCCTTGTTCACAGCGTCGAAGGCCAACATTCTGCCATTGCGACTGAGGCCCAGGCCGCGCAAGGTGTAGGGCGGCAGATGCGGTGTCACATCTTCGAACGCGCCGTCTTCAAACGGCACGCGGGTGAGATGGCCCAACTCATTGCCCGCTTGATCGTCGAGGAAGTACACGTATTGACCGTCGGGCGCAATCCAGCCGCGATTGGTAGGCCCCGATCGCTCGGTGAGCAGCTGCAATTCGCCACTGGTCGTCTGCCACGCGTAGACTTGATACGAATTCACCTGATTGCCGATCACAATCCCGCGATCAGGATTCGTGCGCGCCATATAGGCCAGCAAAAAGCGCGTGGCTTTGAAGCGCTGTTTCCACGGGGCGTTCGGATCGAGGTTGATTGGGTTGAGCATGATGAACTCCTTGCACACCATGGATGCTTCATTTCGGGTGCAGCCGCTTAGGTCCAGCCACGAAAGTCTTGCAGAATTCGTCATTCCCGCGCAGGGAATCCAGAGGCCCAGTCAGCATCGCGCGTCAACGGTGAGCCTGGATGCCCGACACGCCCTGCCGAAGGACGAAGCGGGGGCGCGCTAGGCGAAAGCGTTCGGGCATGACGGCTAAGGTAAGTTACTTCGTCAGCGTCACTTTGTGGAGCGAGCGCGGCGCTTCGGTATCGTAACCTTTGGCCTGCGTCAGGTGATAGCAGAACAACTGCGCAGGCACAATCGCCACCAACGGCGTCAACCATTCGGGCACATCGGGCGGCAGATGGAACGAAGCATTGCCCAGCGCCAGCGCTTCGTCGTCGTCCGACAGTACCAGCAGATTGGCTTGCAGTTCTTCGCGCAAGCGGTGCAGCAAGCTGATGATGTCGGCCAGCACCGCGCCGTGCGGGGCGACGGCCAGCATGTTGAAGCCCGGTTCCACAATGGCGATCGGTCCGTGTTGAAAATCGGCGGCTGAATAGGGATCGGCAAACACGTAGGCCAGTTCCTTGAGCTTCAAGGCCCACTCGTGCGCGGTGGCATAGTTGAAGCCGCGCCCCAGCACCACGCAGCGATCCATCGCCTTGTATTCGGCGGCCACCTGCGCGATCGCCTGGTCGAGCTGCAACGCTTCATTCACGGCGTGCGGCACGCACCACAACGCAGCGAGTTTGTCTTCCTCGTCTGAAATTGCCGCGCCCAACGCCGCCAGCGCCAGCAGCTGCGCCGTGTAAGACTTCGTGGCGGCCACGGCTTTCTCCGGCCCGGCGCTCACATCCAGCGCGAACTCGGCCGCATCGGCCAACGGCGAATCGACGGCGTTGGTGATGGCGAGCGTCAACGCGCCCTGGCGGCGGCCTTCGTCGATCACACTGACGATGTCGGGCGATTGTCCCGATTGCGAAATGCCGACGACGAGGGCTCGCTCCAAACGCGGCCAGCCCGAATAGCGTGTGAACAACGACGGCGCGGCGAACGCCACGGGCAGGCCGTTGAGCGAGCCCCACAGATACTGCGCGTACACGCCGGCATGATCGGAAGTACCGCGCGCTGCCAGAAACACGTAGTCGATTTCACGTTGGCGAATGGCCTGCGCGATCTTCTGCGCCTGCCCGAGCTGCGTATCGAGCCAGTTTTGCAGCACGGCGGGCTGTTCGAAGATTTCGTCTTTAAGTCCCATGAACGTATCCCTTCACTATCTGCGAAATCTGCGTGAATCTGCGTCCGAGAATATTACGCCTGCGCCAGTACCAGATCGAGCCGCTTCGCCAGAGGTCCCAAGCGGCGCTGGAGGGCCAGCACCAGATCGAGTTGCGGATTCGCATACAGCTCCGCCCACACGGCTCCGAATTCAGCCGCCAGTCGATCTTCCATCAAGCCCCAGGTGCGTGTGATCGGCACGACACGGCCTACCTTCACTGCTTGCCCGGCGAGCTGCCACAATCGATCGGTGCTGAACGGCGCTTCGTTGAGCGCTTCCACTACGGCCGGCAACAATCCAATCCGCTGAGCGTATTGAACCTGGATCTCCGTCTGCGACAGGAACCGGATCAACTTCAGGGCTGCATCTTGCTTGCGGCTGTGTTTCCAAATGACCAGATGCGATCCGCCCAGGAACGGCGCACCGGGCGGTACCGCCAGGCCCACATTCTCACGCAAGGTCGGCGAAAGCAGCGAGAAGAGCCACGGGCCGCTCAGTGTGGCGGCGGTATCGTCGTGTTGCAAGAACTGTCCATCGGGCAGTAGCGCGTTGAGCTGCCGCAGCGCCGGCGGCACGAAACGACCTAGCGCGAAATAATTGCGCAGGCCTGCAATCGCGTGATGCTGCGCGATGAGGATGTGCTTCCCGTCGGGCGACACGAAGTTCCCACCGGCTGCCCACACCCAGCTGGCCGCATTGAGGAGCGTGGTGTGTGTTGCCACCGTCGGCACAATCCACGGCACGGGCACGCCGTGTTCCTGCAAGCGATGCAGCGTCAGATCGAAATTCTCGGGGGTGGCGAACGCAGTCTCTTCGTCGACTCCGGCGCGCAGCACGAAGTCTCGACGATAAAAGACGAAACGCGCCCCGACCAGCCAGGGGATGGCCCACACCTCCGGCTGATCGAGCAGCTGACAGCCCTGCCATGCCGCTGGCAGAAAGCGTCCCGGCTTGCCGATCTGGTTGATCTCTTCGGGCGCAAAAACGTGCAGCGCGCTCATCGCGACCAGATCACCTAGCCAGGTGCTGCCCACTTCGGACAAATCCGGCCCGTCGTTATACAGCGCCACTTTCACCAGATCACTCCACGCCGTGTCCCAGCTCAGCAAGCGCACCTTCACGTGAATGTGATACTTCGCTTCAAATTCATTGAGCAGCGGTTGAATGAAGTCGGCGTGGGGGGCTTGAATAGAAAACTCAAGTTCAGTGCTCATGCTGCGGGAATCTCCACGGGCAACTGACCTCGGAAGGGCAGTTTACCCCACAGGGTTTGCGCCACGGCTTGCAGCGAAGGCCGCTGCAAGCTATACGCGCACACATACGTCGGCACACGCGGATAAGCGCTCACATCATACGGCATGCGTAACGCGATCGCGATGATCGGTTGGCCGCGATCGATCAACGTGTTGATCAAGGCGGCTTGACCGGGATGTTGATTCGCGTTGATCGTGCCGGCAATGACCAGCGCAGCCCCGGCCCCCCGATCGGCTAACGCGGCGACTTCGGCTTCACCGGGATCGATCGGGATCACCATTTCATCGACGTTGCCATGCTGCGCGCGAATCACTTCAGCCAGCGCCGGCTTATCGTACGATGACGTATCGGCGGGCGTCAGGTCTTGGGGCTGCGGCACAATTACCACAATCCGATCGTCGCTGTTCAAACGCAGCGGCAGCAACTGCGCTGTATCACGTACCCGCGTAATTGATCTTTCTGCAATTTCAGTGGCCAGCGCGGCATGTTCCGCGCAGCCCACTACCTCCAACGCTGGTGGCGTTTGTTGGCTCACCCACTCTTTCAACGCCAGAATGCGCTGCACCGAAGCCATGAGCGCGGCGTGTGGCAGCAGGCCGCGCTGCGCAGCGTGGCACAATCCTTCATAGATCGCCGCCTGATCGACGAAGGCCGTCATCAGCAGCAAATCCAATCCGGCGGCCGCGCCGCAGACCGCTTCCAACGGATTCAACGTCCCTTGCAGAATGGCGTGCATATCCAGCGCATCGCTGATGATCACGCCCGGATACTTCCACTCGTCACGCAGCAGCTCGGTCAGGATGCGGGGTGAGAGCGTGGCCGGTCGGTAGTAGCCGCGATCGAATTCGGGCAGGGCGATGTGCGCCGTCATGATCAGCTTCACGCCCGATCGGATTGCCGCTTTGAACGGCACAAACTCGATCGAACGCAGGCGCTTTTCGTCGTGCGGCACGATCGCGGCCATCGAAAAATGCGGATCGCTGGAGACATCGCCGTGGCCGGGGAAGTGCTTGGCGGTGGCTGCCACGCCGGCCGCCTGCAGTCCATCGATCACGGCGGCGGCCAATTGCGCCACCATCTGTGGATCACTTCCGAAGGAGCGCGGCCCCACAACAGGGTTGTGCGGATTGTTGTTGACATCGCACACGGGCGCATAGTTGACGTTGAGGCCCAGGGCGGACAACTCGCGCCCGATGGCGAGGCCGGTCCGATAGGCCAGCTCAGTCGATCGGGCTGCGCCGAGCGCCAGATTGCCCGGAAAGCGTGATGTGCCCGGCACCGCCATCAACGTGCCGCCTTCTTGATCGACTCCGAGTAACAAAGGGGGTTGGCCTGCTTCGCGCGCGGCGCGTTGCAGCGCGTCTGTCAATTCACGGATCTGCGCGGGATGCTCCAGGTTCATCGAGCGAAACAGGGTCGCGCCGCCGACGTGATGGCGCTTCAACCTCTCCAGCACTTCGACGGGTGGCTGCGTGCCATGAAAACCGAGCATCAATTTTTGGCCGATGGTGTTTTCGATCGAGAGAGGCATGGTATCATCCAGGGTGAAAGTTGATGATGCGCTTGCTACAACCCGGGTGCAGCTGCAGTGATTTTACCGCTTAACGGTCAAAAGTTATAATAGTCTGAAATTTGACAGACGAGGAATAACATGCGCTACAACTTCGATCAATTTCCCCCGCGCCGTGGCACTGAAAATTTCAAGTGGCGGCTCTTCCCGGAAGAGGTCTTGCCCTTGTGGGTGGCTGACATGGATTTTGTTTCGCCCGAGCCGGTGGTGCGCGCCCTGCGGGAAGCAGTTGATCATGGACTGTTCGGCTATCCGCGCGGCTTGCACGGCGACGCGACGGATCTGCCGGAATATGCGCAGCTCATCGTCGAGCGCATGGCGGATCGGTATGGCTGGATCATTCAGCCGCAAGATGTGATCTTTGTTCCCGGCGTAGTCGTCGGCTTCAATACCGTCTGTCACATGTTCCGCGAGCAGGGCGGCGCGGCGCTGGTACAACCCCCGGTCTATACGCCCATTCTCGATGCGGCGCAGACTGCCGGTTTGACGCGCCGTGACGCGCCGCTGGTGTATCAGCCCGATGGTTCGTACGCCATCGATTGGGTCGCGTTCGAGCCAGCGTTAGGCGCGGATACGCGTCTTTTCCTGCTGTGTAATCCGCACAACCCGGTAGGGCGCGTGTTCCGCCGTGATGAATTGGAACGCCTGGCCGAGTTGAGTCTGTCGCACGGCGTGCTGATCTGCTCTGACGAAATTCACAGCGATCTGATCTATCGCGGCCAGCAGCACCTCCCGATCGCCTCACTCGATCCGGAGATCGCGCAGCACACCATTACCTTCATCGCGCCAAGCAAGACCTTCAATCTGGCCGGACTGCAAGCCTCGGTGGCGATCATCCCCAAGGCGGAGCTGCGTCAACGTTTTCAAGCGGCGCGACAGGGCCTGGTGCCGTGGGTCAACTTGATGGGCCTCATCGCTTTGCAGGCCGCGTATCGCGACGGGCAAGAGTGGCTCGATCAACTGCTGGTGTATCTGGAAGCGAACCGCGACTTCCTCACCGACTTCGTGCGCGCGGAATTGCCCGGCGTGAGCATGGCGAAACCGGAAGGCACGTATCTGGCGTGGCTCGATTGCCGCGAAGCGCGACTGGAGAATCCATTTCAATTCTTTTTGAACAAGGCCAAGGTCGCGCTGAACGACGGCGCGTCGTATGGGACGGGCGGGCAGGGCTTTGTGCGTCTGAATTTCGGTTGCCCGCGTTCGATGTTGGAAGAGGCGTTGCTGCGGATGAAGCAGGCACTGAGCGCAGGCTAAACGGATTACCGCTCAAATCGAAATACAACCGGTGTGCGTTATAATATCGCCGGGCTTTAATCATTCACGGAGCTAAGATCATGACTTCTCAACTCAAACGCATCCTCGGTCTCGTCTTAGTGATCGTCTCAATCGTCAGTCTGATCATCAGCGCGAGTGGCGTTATCGCACTGTGGGGCGCGCGCCCGGCCATCACGACTGCCCTGCAAGATACCTTCCAATTGGCATTCGAAACATTGGCCACCTCCCAAAAAGCGTTGACGGTGGCCGATCAAGCTTTGCAGGATGCGACCAGCAGCGTGACGGTATTATCGGGATCGACCGCCTCGTTGGCGAATTCGATCGGCAGCACGCAGGCTGCATTGAATTCAGTGACGCAGTTGGTGAAGCAAGATCTGCCGGACACGATCGACGCGACGCAGACGGCACTCGAATCGGCGGCTTCCACCGCAAAAGTGGTGGACAGTTTTTTGAGCGGCATCAGTCGCATCCAATTCCTGAACATCAACTACAACCCGGAAGTGCCGCTGGATCAATCCATTACCCATATTGGCAACAGCCTGACTAACCTTCCGCCTACGTTGGAAAAGATTGGCGCCGATCTGGACAGCGTCAGCGGCAGTCTGCCGGACGTGGTGAAAGCGGTGCAAGGCTTGGGCACGACCATCAGCGCCATCGCGACGACCTTAGCCAAAGCGCAAACGGTCATCCAGGAATACGCGGCCCAGCTGGCCCGCGCGACGACGGCCGTGCAGCAGATCAGCGACGGCGTGCCCACTTACGTGACCCTCTTCATGGCCGCCCTCACATTCATCATGTTGTGGATCATCGCGGTGCAGCTCATCGTGTTGGCGATTGGCCTGCGCGGGCTGAATCTCGGCAGAAACCGGGTTGCCGCGTAAGCGGGGCTAATCGTTCCATTCCTTCTAAAACGGAGAACCCCGGTTTCTTGGTTGACGTTGATCCCGTTCAACTTGGAAAAGCCTCATTCAACATCCCTTCTCACGGAGAATCTCATGCGCGTTAACTTTCGTCTCTTGGCAATGTTGTTGGTGTTGATCTGCTTGCTCGCTGCGTGCGGCGCTCCCGCGCCCGAACCTGCGCCGGTGCCCACGGCCACGAATACGATCGAACCCACGGCGACGCTCGCGCCGACCGCGACACCTCGCCCGACCGCGACCGCTCTACCGCCCACGGCCACACCCTTTGTGGTCAAAGGGCCGCCGGCGATCGAGTTTGATCTGGGCGAGGTCTCCCTCATTCAGCCGCAGTATCCACAAGATCACAAGTTCTATACCATGCCGCTGCGCCTCACTGGGCTGCTGGCCGTGCCGGAAGGAACCGGCCCGTTTCCCGTGGTGGTGTTGATACACGGCCGGCATGGCGCTTGCCCGAAGGTCGAAGGTCAGGACCTGCTGGAGCAATGGCCGTGTGAGAACGAGCAGCCCAATTACACCGGCTTCGATTATCTGGCTAGTGCGCTGGCCGCGCGCGGTTACCTGGCCTTGTCCATCAATGTGAACGCTGCGTACACCAACGGCTGGGGCGAAGATACCAGCGGCATTACGCGCTTCCCGCAGATCGTCGATCTATATCTTGTTTCGCTGGCCGTGGCTAATGCCGATCAAGATGTGGGCTTCGGCGCGCCGCTCGCCGGTAAAGCCGATCTAGCGAAGATCGCTTTCGTGGCGCATTCGCAAAGCGGTGAACTGGCGACCAACGTCATCGAAGTCCGCAAGCCTAACATCAGCCCCGAATTGATCGCGCAGGGCTTCGGACCGATCAGCAGCATGCTCTATCTTGCGCCAGTCTATGGCGTCGAAGCGAGCACTGCGCCCGCTGTGCCGTTGAGCGTGATCCTGCCTGCGTGCGATGACGACCTCGGCGATCTGGCCGGGCAGAAATATTACGAAGCGGCTCGCCTGTCACCCGATCGGACGAGCTTTGCCGCGTCGGTTTATCTCAAGGGCGCGAATCACAACTTCTTCAACAGCATCTTGCCGGATGAAGCCCAAGACTCAAAGCGCGCGGGTTGTGAAGCACAGAATCGTCTCAACGCCGATGAGCAGCATGCTTTCCTGGCGCAGTACACGCCCGATTTCATGGATGCCGCCTTCGGGGTGAAGCCCTATCCTCAGGCCGCCGGGCTTGATCCGTTTGTAGCTGCGCCCGATCGGTTGTACGGCTATCACGTGCTGACTTCGTTGTCATTGCCTTCTGCCCAGCGTCGCATCGTTCTGCTGCCCACCGAAACGAATCGCTTCCAGAACAACTTCGGGCAAGCCAATACGATCAACGGCCCGCTCGATGTGGCGTATTGCGAAACGAATCGTCCGTGCCTAACCTGGGATGTGCAGCCCGGCCAGCCCGATCAGCTGCGGCTCTCGTGGACAGGGCCTAACGCCGTGTTCAGCACGACGCTGCCTTACGAAGCGCAGGACCTCAGTCAGTTCGAGATGCTGCACCTGCGCGCGCTGGCCGATCCGACTGCTTTCCTCAACGCGCCGCAACTGCCGCAGTCGTTCAGCGTGATCGTGCAAGACGCAGATGGTGATACCTCCACGGTGAAAGTGCCCGCCAAGACACCTGCGCTGGCCTATCAACCCGGCGCACCCGATACGAAGTTCTACGGGTGGAGCGGCCTCGCGCCCATGAGCTCGATCCGAATTTCGTTGAACGATTTCGACGGCGTCGATCTGAGCCGCGTCGACTCGATCGCTCTGGCGTTGGACGGCCAACCGACCGGATCGATCCTCATTGCCGATCTGGAATTCCTCAGCCAAGAAGCCGTGCCGCTGCAAGCGCAGGCGAGTGTTACCGGCGCAGTCAGCGCGGCCATACCGGTGACGTTGACGGCTGGCCTGCGTTTGGAAGTGACGCTGCAGGACACGTCGCTGCCAGACGCGCCCGCGGTCACGATCGGACAGTTCAGCTTAGCGGGCGAAGAACAGGCGCTGCCCGTGCCGTTCGCGATCGAGTATGAGCAGGCCGCGATTTTGCCCGAGCACACTTACGCCGTGCGCGCGCAGATCTTCGACGGCGATGTCTTGAAATACACCAACACCACGGCCTATCCCGTCATCACGCGCGATAACCCCAGCGGCGATATGAACATCGTCGTGGAACCGGTCGGAACAACCGCGAACCCCGCCGCGCCGCAGTTGACTGGTGTCATCACCGGCACGGTGACGTATGTGGAGCGCATCGCTTTGCCCCAGGACGCCCAGATTGAAGTGATCCTGGTGGACACGTCCGCGACGGAACTGGCCGCGCAGTTGGGCGGGCAGCAGTTGATTTCCGCGCAGGGCAAGCAAGTGCCCATCGCTTATCGCATCGAGTACCCCGCCGATCTCATCGATCCGACGCACGTCTACACCGTGCAAGCCCGCATCACGTTGGGCAATCAACCGTTGTTCGACACACCGGTGCCCATCGTCGTGTTGACGCAGGGCGCTCCGTTCACGGGTGTCGAGATTGTCGTGCAGCCGGTGCAGTAGTCGTGTGTCGTCATTGCGAGCGTTGTATGCGAAGCAATCTCAGTCCCGGTTGGACGGGGATTGCTTCGTCGTGCTTTGCAGCGCACTCCTCGCAATGACGCTCGTAGATCGTTCTTTTCATCATGACCATTAAAACTCACGGTCCCTGGTTTGTCGACGAGCATGGCCGCACGGTGTTATTGCGCGGCGTGAATCTCTCGGGCAGCAGCAAAGTGCCGATCGGGATGCCGACGCACGTGCGCGAAGGTTTCTTTGATCATCGTCACGTGTCTTTCGTCGGTCGCCCGTTTCCGATCGAGGAAGCCGACGAACACTTTGCGCGTCTGCGTGAGTGGGGCCTGACCTTCGTGCGGTTCATCGTCACTTGGGAGGCGATCGAGCACGCGGGGCCGGGCCAGTACGATGAGGCGTATCTCGATTATCTCGTGCAAGTGATCGATAAAGCGCGGCAGCACCACATCCGATTGTTCATCGATCCCCATCAGGATGTGTGGGGGCGGCTGTCGGGTGGCGATGGCGCGCCGGGCTGGACGTATGAGGCCGTTGGCTTCAACCCCGAACACTTCACCGAAACCGGCGCAGCGGTGGTGCATGCCATTCATGGCGAACCGCTGCCGCGCATGATCTGGCCGTCGAACTACAGCAAGCTGGCCGCGGCGACGATGTTTACGCTGTTCTTCGGCGGCAATGACTTCGCGCCGTTGATCAAGATCGAAGGCGAGCCTGCGCAAGATTATTTGCAGCGTCACTTCATCGACGCCATGCAGCAAGTGGCGCAGCGCGTGAAAGATTTGCCCAACGTCGTCGGCTTCGATTCGTTCAACGAGCCGTCGACGGGTTACATCGGCGTGAAGGATCTGACGGGCTACATTAATATTCTGCGCACGGGCGACGCGCCCACGCCGTTCGAGTCGATGCTGCTGGGCGCGGGCCTGCCACGCCAGATCGATACTTACGCGATGAGCCTGCTCGGCCCACGCAAACGCGGCCAGCGACTGATCAATGCGCAGAGGGTGAGCGCGTGGCAGGCTGGCGTCGAGTGCATTTGGAAACAACACGGTGTGTGGGATGTGGACGCCAACGGCGCACCGCGCTTGCTCAAGCCCGATTACTTCTCTCACCTCAACGGCCGCACGGTCGATGCCACCGACCATTACATTCGTCCGTTCATTCGCCGTTATGCGCGTGAAATCCGCAGCGTGATGCCGCACGCTGTGATTTTTGCCGAGAACGTGACACTGGAAAATTCGCTGCGTTGGACGGAAGAGGACGGACCTAACGTCGCCAATGCCGCGCACTGGTACGACGTGCTGACGCTATTTTTCAAAGATCACATTTCGTTCTTCAGCATCGATCCGTATACGCGGCGGTTCACATTGGGCGCGCAGCGCGTCCAGAGGATGTTTGCCGAGCAGCTGCGCGGCATCCAGCACTGGGCCATCCACGAGATGAATCAGGCCCCCACGGTCATCGGCGAATTTGGCGTGCCCTTCGACTTGAAGAAGAAGCACGCCTACCGCAGCGGCGATTTTGGCCCGCAGACCCGTGCGCTCGATTCCTACCTCGACGCCATGGACGCGAATCTGCTGAACTGGACGTTGTGGAACTACACGCCGGACAATGACAATCGCTGGGGCGATCAGTGGAACGACGAAGACCTGTCGATTTTCAGCCGCGATCAGCAGACTAGGCCGCAGGATATCCACTCCGGCGGGCGCGCGTTGGAAGCGGTCGTGCGGCCGTATGCACGGGCCATCGCGGGCGAGCCGCTGCACATGAAGTTCGATCGGAAGACGCGCCACTTCGAGTTCGAGTTTCGCCACGATGCAAGCATCGCCGCACCTACGGAAATCTTCGTGCCGAATTATCAGTATCCGCACGGCTATCAAGTGGAAGTGTCCGATGGGGCGTATGACGCGAATGCGGATCGGGCGGGGCAGATCGTGATCTATCGGCACAGCGATCAGTGCGAAACCCATCACCTCCGTATCACACCAGTGTCAGTAGATCACGAAACAAGTCAAGCAGTCCGCCCAGCGCGCCGCCGCTTTGCGGACACGGCGTGAGCGGAAACTCGTGTTGTTTGCGAGTTGTAGTCGAAGAATGTGGTTCGGGCGAAACGTGACAGGTTGCGTCACCCGCGTCCTTCGACTACCGTCTGCAAACACCGCAGACTTCCGCTCAGGACGCTTTCGTAATGTGCTGAGTATGACAGAGCAGGGAGCCATGACACCAGAGAATCGCTGGAGTTGCACCGGTTCACAGTATTTGTTTCAAAGCCGCTGGTATGCCGTGCGCCAGGATGCGTTGATTTCGCCTGAGGGCAAGTCGATCACGTATACCGTGGTGGAACATCCTGGCTTTGTGGTGATTGTGCCTCTGCTGCCCGATGGGCGCGTGGTGATGGAGTGGATTTATCGGCATCCCTTGCAGCGCGTGAATCTGGAATGTCCTTCCGGCGGTCTGGACGGTGAAGCACCCGAGATCGCGGTCCGGCGCGAGTTGGAGGAAGAAACCGGCTATCGCGCAGGCCGCATGATGGATCTGGGCAAGTATGCCGCCAGCAGCGGCATCAGCGATGAGGAGTTTACCATTTTCCTGGCGACGGACATCAGCGCCGATGGTGTGCTGCGCCGCGAGATCACCGAAGACATCGAAATCGAGTTGATCCCACTGACCGATCTGCGCACCATGGTCCTGCGTGGCGAGATCAGCGACGCCCCTTCGGCGTTGGCGATTTTGCTGGCGAGTGAAGTGATCGCATCTGAATGAGCGTCACTTCTAATCTCGGCTGTGCGACGGTACTGATCCCTGGCGACCTTCGCATCAATAACGGCGGATCGCGGGAATGGCCGAGTTCGATGGGCGCGGATTAGAGAGTGAGCATGGACACACATCTAATCTCGGCTCTACGATGGTGCTGACCCCGACGACCCTCGCATCGATAACGGCGGATCGTCGGAATGTCCGAGATCGTTGGGTGCGGATTAGTTGTCGTTTTGGCCGATGTCAGAGACAAGTTGTTATCTGTTTACCTTCAGCAGGAGGACATCACAATGCGTAATTTGTTGTCACTGGTGATCCTAATTCTATGGGTCTCGGGATGTGCTTCATCCACCACACTTCCTGTCCCAACATCACTGGCTACGGGGACGACCGAGTGGACACTCGCTTACGCTAACGACGAGAATGGTGTCCGAACTGAAGGAGACATCGAGGCTCTCCTCAATGCGGCGAAGAATGGACAAGAAGTGAGAATTGTGATCGCTGATCCGGAGGGCTACTACAGTACTGAAGCAGAAAACCTCTCTGTTCGTCATGGGATTGTGTATGCTCAGAACACTTCACACGTTAGCGTCGAGTATCAAGGAGACTCATTGCGGTTTCAAGATGATTCGTATTACTGGATGATCATCGTCAGTACCCGCGGGGAGCGCGATATGATCAGATGGAGTGTCGGGGCACATGATCCTCGTGGGCATACCCAGGACAAGGTCGCTGTAAGGTGGTTTGTGCGCTGAGCGAGATTGCCGCGTGTCATGCCCGAGTGTTGTTATCGGGCGTCCAGTGCGACATGAACAATTGACGCTGACAGAACTGCTGGATTCCCGCCACAAGCACGCGGGAATGACGTTGGCTGCGCGATGGTACTGACCCCGACGACCCTCGCAGCGATAACGGTGGATCGTGGGAATGGCCGAGTTCGATGGGTGCGGATTAGATTTCGGGGTAGACCTGGCAGGTTTCCACGTTCCGGCAGGCATGGCCAGATGATCGATTGGGTTGATTGGCAGGCCAGGCTATCCCGTCGCTGGAAACCTGCCAGGTCTTGTTGTTTTGTCCCGCTGTTGGGGATATGCTATGATATCTGCCAGTATCAAATTCTTTGGAGGTCATTGTCGATGAACAACCTCAACAGCGAAACAGAGGCGAAAGCGTTACTCGAATCGATAGCGCCAGACAAGAGCGTTCGTCGCCGATATTTGACAATTCTCGCGAACGCAATAATCGAAGTAAATCGCCTTGATAGGAGGCAATGGGCAATAACAACCTTTATGGACGTGCCCCGTCTGGTTGTTGGTCATTATTACACCTATACTCCATATGACAATGGTGAAGGTGTTTGGCTTGCACTCGATACGAATAGTCTCAACAAATTTATTCAGCAAGGAGTTCCTGCGTCATTTCAACAAGCCTGGAGACCAGATCCACCTCCACCGGAAGGTTATCCGCGGTACAAAGACAGGAGTAGGGTCCACAATCCATTTTCTACGAATGGCTGTTATGATTTTCACAAAGCTGATCCTAAACTTTGGCCGAAAGTCGAACAATTATCCTTTCAGTTTATTTCCACCGCGATAGATATTGGACAACGAATGAGACGGGATACCAGAGCGAGGCATTCTTCAGGCATTCTAAAATATATGCGGAAAGAATTAGGTAGGTCAATACCAGATCCGAAGCCCTGAGGCATGATCCCTTTTCGAGCTAGGCTGGAACACTTTGCAGACAATAAGAACGGGCGTGATCACTCACGCCCGCTTACCAACTCCCAATCTACCAACTTACCAACCCTCTACCTTCTCCGCCGTCCCAACACATACATCCCCAACATCGCCGCGCTGATCGATCCGCCGATTACGCTTCGTTTTCCAGCAGGGCCTTGGCCTTGAGCAATTCCTGTTGGTGTTCTTCGCTCACGCTGGGATACGCCAACTTCAGATCGCGCAGAGTCTTGTCGATCACCGCGGCCACGGCCAGGCGCGTGAACCATTTGTGATCGGCGGGCACGACGTACCACGGCGCGTGCTCGGTGCTGGTGTGATTGAGCATGTCTTCGTAAGCGGCTTGATACTCCTCCCAATGTTCGCGTTCCTGCACGTCGAAGGTGGAGAACTTCCAATTTTTCTCCGGCAGGTCGATGCGCTCCAGAAAGCGTTTCTTCTGCTCGGCTTTGGAAACATTCAGGAAGAACTTCAAGACCACGATGCCGTTCTGCGTTAGATATTTTTCGAAGGCGTTAATCTCTTCGAAACGGCGTTTCCAGATGCTTTTGCCTTTCAACTCGAGCGGTAGACGCTGCCCATCGAGAATCTCCGGATGCACGCGCACCACCAGCACCTCTTCGTAGTACGAGCGGTTAAAAATACCGATGCGCCCGCGTTCGGGCAGGGTCTTGAAGTTGCGCCACAAATAATCGTGATCGAGTTCTTCATCGCTGGGCGCTTTGAAACTGTACACCTGCGTCCCCTGCGGATTCACGCCCGACATGACGTGCTTGATGACGCCGTCTTTGCCTGCGGCATCCATCGCCTGAAAGATGATCAAGAGTGAATAAGTGTTCTGCGCGTACAGCTTGTCCTGATACTCGGCTAGTTGTTGAATGCCCTCGGCCAGCATTTCCGGGGCGTCTTTCTTCTTGATCAGGTCGCCGGTGTAGCCGGGGTCGTAGTCTTTCTTGAGGTTGATCTTCTGGCCAGGTGGAACGCTGATGCGGTCGATCAGATTTTGGATGCGATCGTTACGGACCTTCGCCATGGCAGTCTCTCCTTGATGCGTGATATTACTGTTATAGCACAACTCAGGCAGCCGTAGAAACCGGGTTTTTCAATTCACCATGGCTTTTCCAAAGTCATACGTCCACGCTCACCACGCCGTCCTCGGCGGCTTGAGCAAGTGTGGGCGACAATGGAAAAGCCCTGTCCTTTCACACCCGCCGCAATACCTTGAGGCGGAACAGCGCTTGCAGAAACTTCCACGGCGGCAATGATGCAATGAAGCGCACTTCTTCCGGGAAGGAGACTGTCTCGTCCAGGAAGCGGAAGATGCGCTGAATGGGATTGTGCTTGAACATGATCGTAAAGATCGGCTTCAAGTCGTCGGGGTAGTGCGTCATGATATTGAGCAGGATCGCATCGTGCAGGCCAAAGCGGCCGCGCCGTGCCGGAAGATCGAACGGCTGATCATGGTGGATGAGCGATTGCACGATCGCGGCTGAATCGCGTTGAATGCGGAGGAACGCGTAACCGGTGGAGGGCTTCACACGGCCCCCCTTCGTCCCGATCGACATCACATGCTGACCGAGCCGGCGCGGGAAAGGTTGATCCGTCATCGGGATGACGCCCGCTTCGACGTGTTTGATGTCGTACTGCTGGATGCCCAGCACGTCTTCGATGTACGCTTTCAGGCCAGCGTCGTATTCTTCCGCTTGGAGCAGATTGGCAGAGAATAGCGTGTACTCGATCAGCGCGCGATTGTCGGCAAAGGGCAGCGTGTAGACAAAACGCATGTGCCCGGCTTGCGGCGTGCGAAAGTCGAACAGCGTGGGCAGCTGCGGATTGAAGAACGGTCGATCGGTTTCGATCTCCCAGCCGCGGAAATGTTGCTTGAGGTGGTGGTAGTGTCGATCATCCGTCATTGTGAGCGCTTTTGCCAGGCGCGCCCCCGCGCTATGCGCGGACAGGGCGTGCGAAGCAATCTCCTCTTCGGCGGTGGTGGATTGCTTCGTCGGCCACTGGCCTCCTCGCAATGACGTCGGTACACTACCGCGCAATGACGGCGGCAGCGTGCTGTCAAACACCCAACTCCCGCTGAAGGCTTGACCCTCGACGATCACGCTGGCCCGATCAATTCCATCATCTACTCGATCGAGGTTGCCGCGCACGAAGGTGACGTTGCCACACCTCGCTAGTTTCTCGCGCGTGAAGTCATAGAAGTCGAGGCCGCGAATCATCTGATAGTGGTAAGGCGCCAGATCGTATTCGCGCGTGAAGCCATCGCTCATAAAGCGCAGGCGTTGCCACACCCGATAGGCGATCTCGTCGAATAAGGTAGGCTGCTGCGCCCAGAAGCACCACGTGCGATCGTTCTGCTGCTTGGCATCTTTGTCGACGATCATGATCGATCGATCGCGCAGGGGGCTGTTGATCAGATGATACGCGAGGCTGAGACCGGCGAGGCCACCGCCGGAGAGAATGAAGTCGTAATCAGGCATGTTGTAGCATTCTGAGCGGATGCTGAGCGAATGCGAAGCAGGAGTCGAAGAATGCGTATCAAGCATGAACCGCATCCTTCGACTGCACTTCGTTCCGCTCAGGACGCTATCCGCGTCTTCGTACCATCATCATCACGCCGGGCCGGGGTTCCAGTGTCGCCCCCATGTAGACGTGCACCTTGGTCGGATCGAGCGTGAAGTCAAATGTCTGGATCAAGCGCGCGATGACGATCTTCGCTTCGACCAGCGCGAAGGCCGCGCCGATGCAGTTGCGCGGGCCGCCGCCAAACGGTAGATAGGTGTACGGTTGACGGCCGCGCTCGTTTTCGGGCAAGAACCGATCGGGATTGAAGACGCCCGGATCGGGCCAGTACTTGGGATTGCGGTGCGTAAGATAGATCGAGTAGTTGGCGCGTTTGCCCTCGGGTAGATCATAACCCTGAAATTGCAGGTTATTCAAGATACGGCGTGTGCCCAGATGGATAGGCGGATACATCCGCAGCGTTTCGTCGATGACGCATTGCAAGTAACGCAGCTGTGCCGTATTCTCGAGGGTGGGTTGTTCACCTTTGAGGTTGGCGTCCACCTCGTCGCGCACGCGCATCATGACGGCGGGGTGCTGCCCCAGCAGGCACAACACCCACGCCAGCAGCGCAGTGCTGGTGTCATGCCCGGCGATGAACATGGTCAGCAGTTGATCGCGGATGAGGCCGTCGTCCATGCCGGATGCGATCAGCACGCTGAGCAGGTCTTCGCCGCCGTCGTTCTCTTCGCGCCGCTCTTTGATGATATCGTAGAGATACTCGTCGACGGCATTCAGGGCCGGCGCGGCATTGACGCTGGGCGCGTTCGTCCAGAACATCCACAGCCCCGGCGAGATGTGCTTGAGCATCTTCAAGATCGACGGCCAGAGATCGTCGAGGTCGGACGTGAAGTCCACACGGAACAGGGTGCCGACCAGGATGAGCAGCGCCAGCCGCCGCATCTCGATCAGCATGTCGCGCGTCTGGCCGTCCTGCCACCCGGCCATCACTTGATCGGTGTAGTGGCGGAATAGATCGACGTAAGCAGTCAGCATCTTTTTGTGTAGCGATGGTTGCATCGTGCGGCGCAGTTGATCGTGTTCGGCGCCGTCAGTCACCAGCACGCCTTTCCGCAAATACTTCGCCACCGGATCGGTGGGGATGCGCCAACTGAATTGATCGCGCTGTTCGACCAGCAGGAAGCGGTTGGCTTCCGGGCCGGAGAGCATGATCGGGTCGAAGCCGAGCAAGTTGAAACTGAAGGCGTCGCCCAATTCGGCGCGAAAGACCTCCAGCGCGGCGAGTAGATTCTTCTCGCGCAGGAGTGCCATGAGCGCGAGTCGTCCAGCGTCAGCAGATGGTTGAGGGGGAAGTTTGGTGGACATGATGACCTTTCTGATGCGTAATGCGTAAAACGTAAAGCGTAAAAGGCAATTACGCGTTACTCGTTACTCGTTAGCAGCGCGTGAATCAGGTCGAATTTGAACAAGAATAACCCTTGCAGCACAATGCCCCAGCCTTGACCACGCAGCTTCTCGTCGGTGGCGCCTTTGGTGCGCGCGAAGATGAAGCCGCCCAGCATGTATAGCACATCGAGCGCGGCGTTGAAGAGTAGAACGCGGCGCAGGATTCTGCCGCTGAACGATCGGGAGGTGGCCCGACCGGCGATCAGCGCGATTAGCGTATCGATCACGCCCCAACCGATCGCTTGTTGGCCCACGCCGATCCAGAACGGCTTGCGTGAGAATTGCAGCAGCACACCGCCGAGAGTGCTGAGCGCGCCCCACAGCAGCAGGCGACGCATGATGGTTTGCGTGAAAGTTACCAGTGAATTCATCACGTTATCCTTTCGCCACAACGGAGCGGCCTTTCCACGTCACGCCGCGCTTGAAGAGATGCGCGAACAGCGAACGCAGGCCAATGACGACCGCAAGCGCAATCGTGAGGGGATAGAGCGCGGCCTGTTTGATCGGAAAGCCAAAGCGCAGATCAGTGAGACCCCATAGCAAAATCGCTTGGCCGATCGCTAGAATAGACAACGGCAACAACTTGTCGGGCAGCGGCACACCCAGCAGCGCCAGCAGCAGAATTAACTGCGGTTCGAAGAATGAAATGACCAGTGCGCTCCACGCTAGCGCGAAGAAAAAGACGTTGCCAAAGACGACGTAGAGATTTTTGCTTAGGCCGTCGAACACTTCGCGGAAGTTATGATACATGCGGCAGTGAATGCGTGACGTCGCGTCGACGAAGCGCCACTGGAGGCCGGTCTGCTTGATGTTACGTGCCAATTCGAAATCTTCCACTACCTTGTCGCGCACGGCGGTATGCCCGCCGCTGCGGTCATAAGCGCTGCGCCGGAAGAGCAGGAACTGGCCGATCGAGACGGAGAGAAATGCGGCGCGCACGTGCTCGGCCAACGCGATGGGAATGAAGGCCATGAACGACCAGGCCAGAATGGGCACGAGCAGCTGCTCGCTCCATGTTCTCACTTCTTGATGCGGCATGCCGCTGAGGAGATCGGCGTGGGTGGCCAGGGCGACGGCGATCGCGTCGCGCAGCATCAGCGGATCGTGGTGAGTGTCGGCGTCGGTGAAGAGCAGATACTCGCCGTTGGCTGCTTGCGACAACTGCTGACAGGCCCAGTTCTTGCCGAGCCAGCCGGGCAGAAGGGGGTGGCCGTGAATGACATGCAGGCGCGCATCTTCGGCGGCGAGGCGCTTCAGTATTTCACCCGTGCCATCGGTCGATTCGTCGTCGAGGACGATCACTTCGAAGGCGGGATAGTTTTGCGCCAACAGGCCACGCACACAGCCCTCGATGTTGCGGGCTTCGTTGCGCGCCGGAACGAGCAGCGAGACGCGCGGGGTGTACGGTGGATCGGAAAACTGGCCCAGGCGTTTGAGTGTGAGCAAGTTGACGAACGAGATCAGCAGCAAGATCGCCAGAAAGATGACGATGCCGCCGACGTGATCGATCCAGAGTTGGTCAGTCATGGCACATTGTGCAGCCTTCGACTACACTGTGTTCCGCTCAGGATGCGGGCTGACTTCCAAATAGCCGTTTCACCCAGGGGCGTAGTGCAGTCGGCTGAGTGAGATCGGCGCGATGTTTCCAGCTGACGATGATCAGATTGCCCAGCCATACGCCCAGCATCCACACGGGTACGGCGCTGATCAACAGATAGACGCTGAGACTGGCAAAGCCCAGCACCGTCGCCCAGCCGTTGTTCGTGAACAGTCCAATGGCGATGCCCAGAATCAGGCCCAGCACCAGCGGCACTTGATACAGTGTTAAGCCGCACCAGATGCCGAGGCTGACCGCGATCGCTTTGCCGCCTTTGAAATTCAGGAAAGGCGAGAAGGCGTGGCCCGCGATCGGCGCGAGGGCGATGATGGCTAATGACCAGTCGGCGACGTGCGCGCCGTAGTTTGCCAGCCCAACCGGTATCGCGCCTTTCAGGAGGTCGAGCAGAATGGCGACCGCCCCCCAGCCTTTGCTGCCGGCGCGAAACACATTAGCCGCGCCGGGATTGGCATCACCGAATTGACGGATGTCTTTTCGCAGCGCAATCTTGCCCAACCAGACCGAGAAGGGCAGCGATCCGCAGAAGAAGGCGAAGGCGATCCAGAGCAGGGTGTCCATTTGTGGTAATTGTAGCAGGTGATGAAAATTTGCACGAATGTGGAAGGCAGAATGATCTGTCTCTGCGCTTTCTATTCCACATTCCGCATTCCGAAATCCACATTTTGAATGAACTCAAGCAGGACGTGTTCCAGGTGCGGCCAGTCGGGCAGGGTTGGATCGATGAGATCATGTTGCGCGTCAATCTCAACATACTCCACCGGGCCGGCGAATCGTTGCAAGAGCTGGCGCGTGAGATTGGGTTTCACAACCGGATCACGGCGGCCCTGCAGAATCAACGTCGGAAGATCGAGCTGCGCGGCGAATTGATAGGCGTGCCGACCCAGCTGGTAGATCTGCTCGACAAGATCGACGGGGACTGGGGTGCGGCGGATGAGCTGCTGCACTTCGGGATCGTCCAGATCGGCATCTTGTAGGAATTGACCCAGGAAAGCGCGCAGACGCGGGTCGTTGAAGTTGGCGCGGCCGAGCGGCTTCAGGTGGCGCACGATCGGTTTGCTGATCTGAAAGATCGCGCGCTGCCCGCGCGTGCCGAGCTTCCAGAAGGGGGCGATCAGGATCAGCCGATCGGGTTGGAGGCGAGTCGCCGCGTTGATCGAAACGGCCGCGCCCAGGGAATAACCGATCAGCACCACCGGATGGTGTGACGTTTGCAGCGATTGGAGCGCCTTAACGGCGGCATCAATCCAGTCTTGCGCCGTGCATTGAAAAAGCGAATCGATCTGCGCACCGAAACCGGGCAGCAGGAGGCCGCGTGTCGTCCAACCGGCTGAGTTCAAAAGCGACGCGAGGGGTCGCATCTCGGCAGGCGTGCCGGGAAAGCCGTGAATCAACAGCGCGGCCGGTGCGCCTTGTTCGATGAAGAAATCAGCGTGCTGTTCGTCTTGAAAAACTTTGAAGGGCATGCGTGGAAGTGTAGGGTCCCTGACTATCGTCGCGCGTTCCACCAGGCCTGCGCCAAGCGCACGACCTTGCCACGTTTGTTGACGTACGAACGGCGCGTGAAATTGTTATAGTCGTGGGCTTCCAGATCGTCGAGGATGCCGCGATACAGCGTCGCCGCGGCAGTGATGGAGAAGCGCCCATCGCGATCGAGCAGGGCGATGCCGGGCCACGCTTCTTTGTACAGTAAGCGATTGCGTGCGATCTGAAAACGCATGAACTCGCGCCAGCGATCGTCCACGCGCCCGGCCGCGATCTGATCTTCTGTGATGCCAAACGCGGTGAGTTCTTCCTGCGGCAGATACACACGGCCCGCTCGATAATCTTCGCCGACATCGCGCAGAATGTTAGTGATCTGTAAGGCCACGCCCAGTTTCACGGCGTACGGAATCGCTTCCAGCCCGCTGAAGCCCACGATGTGCATGCTCATCAAGCCGACCGTGGAGGCGACCCCATAGGAATATTCGGCCAGCTCATCAAACGACTGATAACGCGTCTGCTGTAAATCACGGGCGACCCCGTTGACGAGCTGCTCGGCATAGCGATGCGGGATGCGATAGATCGATCGGGCGTGTGACCAGGCGAGCACCACCGGATCAGCGGTGGCCGGATCAGCGGCCAGGGCCATTTGACTCCACTGTTTGAGTGCTGCTTCGGGTTCAGCTTGCGACTGATCGACCAGATCATCGCCTACGCGGCAGAAGGCATATAGGGCGCGGGTGGCGCGGCGTTTGTCTTCTGGTAAGAGGCGCGAGGCGAGATAGAAGGACTTGCTGTGCTGTGCCGTCGTCTGGGCGCAATACTGGTAAGCCTTGCGCAGCTGCGCGGCATCGACCTGAGCGTTGTACGCATGCACGACCGAAGTCCACGCTTCTTGAGCCAGATCCAGCAGAGTGTTCTCCCAAGGTTGTTGCTGCACGTCTACTGTCATTTCTCTCCTCCCTCTTAAGGCATAAATTTAGTATATCCGCTTGTTTAGCATTTGTCAATGAAAATTGTGTACAAAATATTGACAAATCTTAAAAGAGGTGATATTATTTCCTTCGAAGCACCATCTTAATGGAGAAAGTGAAATGGCTAATAAACCAACAGCGATTGTGATTGGCGCCGGCATTGGCGGTATTGCCACGGCAGGGCGATTGGCGCGCCATGGCTATGACGTAACGGTGATCGAAAAAAACTCGCACGCGGGCGGCCGCTGTGATCAGATCGTAAAAGACGGACATCGCTTCGACGTAGGGCCGACGTTGTTCTTGATGCCCGAAGTCTTTGAAGAGACCTTCGCCGCGTTGGGCGAGAAGATGAGCGATCATCTCGATCTCAAGCGCATCGATCCGACGTACACGGTCCGGTTCGATGATGGCGCCAGCCTGGCGCTCACGTCCAACCTCGGGTCGATGCAGACGCAGCTGGAAGCGATCGAGCCGGGGGCCTTCGGCGGCTTTCTGCGTTATCTTAGCGAGGGGCAGCAGAACTACCGCCTATCGCTGCAAAAATTCGTGGGCCGCAACTTCTACAACTACTTCCAGTATTTCAGTCTGGCTAACTTGCCGCTGCTGTTCAAGTTGAAGGCGCTGGTGAAGCACTACAACAATGTCGGCCACTATTTCAAAGACCCGCACTTGAAGGCGGCGTTCACGTTCCAGAACATGTATCTGGGCCTCAGCCCGTACGATGCGCCCGCCACGTATTCCCTGTTGCAATACACCGAACTGGCCGAAGGCATCTGGTTTCCTATTGGCGGCATGTATCGCGTGATCGAAACGTTGACGGCCATTGCGGAGAAGCTGGGGGTACGCTTCATTTACAACGCGCCGGTTGAGCGCATTGAGACGGATGGTAAGAAGGCTACCGGCGTCATGCTGAATGACGGTCGAAAGTTAGAGGCCGACGTGATCGTCGTCAATGCCGATCTGCCGTATGCCTATCGGGAGTTATTGAAGGACGAAGGCGGAGCGCAGAAACTCGATCGGAAGAAGTACACCTGCTCGGCTCTCATGTTTTACTGGGGTATCGACAAAGTCTATCCGCAGCTCAAGCATCACAACGTGTGGTTGGCGGGCGATTACAAAGCCAGCTTCGACAGCATCTTCGACGACAACACGCTGCCGGCTGAGCCCAGCTTCTACGTGCATGCGCCCACCCGAACGGATCCGGCGGCGGCCCCGGCGGGACAAGACACGTTGATGGTGCTGGTTCCGATCGGGCATCTGGATGACGCCAAACCGCAGGATTGGGCGGCGTTGAAAGAGCGGGCTCGCGCGACGGTGTTCAAGCGCTTGCAGGAAATCGGCGTCAACGATCTGGAACAGCACATCAAATTTGAGGTATGCTACACTCCCAAGAACTGGCAGAGCCTGTATAATTTGGAGAAGGGTGCGGCGTTTGGCCTGAGCCACAACTTCACGCAGGTGGGTTATCTGCGTCCGCGCAATCGTCACGCCAAATATCACAACGTGTATTTTGCCGGAGCGAGCACGCATCCGGGCACCGGCTTGCCGATCGTGTTGTTGTCGGCTCGCCTCACCACCGAGCGCATTCTGAAGGACGCGGGAGTGCCGCAGACTTCGTATCAACTGCAAGCGGCGACGGCGTAAATTCAGGCGCTCGATCGCGTCAATCTGGGCGCGGCGACCGCGCCCCTACCGAGGGTATAACTTTGTCCAACGATGTGCCTACTTTCAACCTGAAAGCGGTCGTCCGTGAGACCGGCTTGAAGCCCGATACGATCCGGGCCTGGGAACGGCGTTATGGCGTGCCCAAGCCGCGTCGCACGTCGGGCGGACATCGCCTCTATTCGCAGCGCGACATCGACCTGCTGAAGTGGATGAATGCGCGCCAGCACGAGGGCATGAGTATCAGTCGTATTGTCGATATGTGGAAGGGTCTGGAAAGTGAAGGCAAAGACCCGCTGCAAGTCACCTCGCACAGTATGATGGTGCAGAGTGTGCCGTTGAGCGAAGGGGGTGAGTTAGCCAAAGCACGGCAGGAGTGGGTACAGGCTTGTTTGAATTTTGACGCCCCGCGCGCCGATCAAATGCTGGCGCAAGCGTTTGCGCTGTTTCCATTGGAGAGCGTGGTGCTGGACGTGATGCTGCGCGGCCTGGCGGAAATTGGCGAGGGGTGGTATCGCGGGGACGTGGCGGTGCAGCAGGAACATTTTGCCTCAGCACTGGCGGCGCGCCGCCTGCAGACGATGATCGCCGCCGGGCCGGCGTCGACGCGACCGGAACGCGTGGTGGTGGCCGGTCCGCCGGAAGAACAGCACACGATCAGCCTATTGGCGATCAGTCTTTTCTTGCGGCGGCAGGGTTGGGAAGTGATCGATCTGGGGGCCAATGTTCCGCTCGATCGGTTGGAGCAAATGCTCACGTCGATCCGGCCGCAGTTGGTCATTGCGTCAGCGCAGCACCTTCCTACGGCCTATACGCTCCAAATGATGGCGGGGAGCGTGACCAAGTTGCATATTCCGTTCGCGTTTGGCGGGCGCGTCTTTAATCTGCAACCCGAGCTGCGCCGGCATATCGTCGGGCGTTTTCTCAGCGAATCCTTGGTTGATATTCCCCGGGTGGTTCAAGAGATTTTGCACGCGTCTTGGCCGCTGCCGGAAGTGGTCGAAACGTCCCGTGAATATTTCATGGCGCTTGAGCATTATCGCGAACGGCTGCCGTTGCTGGAAGCCGAACTGATGGCGGCGCTCGATCCCAAAGTGCGTGAGATGGTGCGCCGGGCGGGGGCGAATGGCTACTTTGCGCAATACCTCACGGCGGCTCTGGGGTTGGGCGACATCGATTTTCTGGAAGTTGATCTAAATTGGATTCAGGGCTTGTTGGCTGCCCATCATTTGCCGGACGGTGTGCTGCGCGTCTATCTGGAGGCGTATCGCATGGCGATACAGCAGCACCTCGATCAGCGTGCGCCGATGATGGTGGAGTGGTTCGATCAAGTGTTGGAAGGGCTTGGCGAGTCGCCGACAAACTGAGCGTCTGCTTTATTCATTACGTGCCCGCGAGGCTAACTTCGTGGGCGCGTTTTTTTTTCTGCGTGTGGCGATGTTTCGCTCAAAGTTCCTTGGCCCAGCGTTCGGCCAGGTCGTATTCGGTGAAGCCCACTGAGGCATACAACGCGCCCGCGTGCACTGAATACGAACCGACGGTGGCCTGCGTCGCGCCCAGGCGCTGCAACCGGCGCAGCCCCTCAGTCATCACGGCTGTGCCCAGTCCCCGGCGCTGTTGCGCGGGCACGGTGGCCACCGGTTCGAAGGAGCCGGTGCGCGTGACGTCGTCGAACCAGCTGGTGCAGAAGGCGGCAACCGATCCGTCGGGCGCAAGGGCGACCAGATCGAGATCGCGGCGATAGAGCGGCGCGTTCTGAATGTTGCGATACCACGTCACGTTGCGATTGTCGATAGCGCACTGAATATCGTCGGGATGAAAGGCCAGGCCGGACGCATAGCAGCGTTCGATCAATTCTGCGCCATCGCCCACCGATCGGATCACGTAGCCCGGCGGAAGCGGCACATTCTCGATCGGCGCGGTGATCGATCGGCGGCGCTGATATTCCGGCCAGGCGCCTTTGGCGTAGCCGCGCTGGATCAGCAGATCGCGGCGTGCCGCATCCGGTTCGTTGGCCCATACCGTCAACTGTCGCTGGCCGTTCGGCTCGAGGTTCGCTAATCGTTGTTCGGCAACCGACAGCATGTCGTCTTCCAGTTCCGGCGTGCGCCAGGCGGGATGTACTTGCAAGAACGCTTCGCCACGTCCCTCGGGATGCAGTACCGCCGCGATCTGACCAGTGGGCGTTTCCCACAGCGTGATGACTTCCTCCAATTGGAAGTGGTCGATATTTTCGACACCGTGCCAGCGCCAGTAGTCGAAGCGATAGGTCTGCCAGCTCAGTTCGCGGCGTCCATTCAGCAGGTACACCTCGCGCAGAAAATCGCGGATGCGCCAGTAATCGTCGGGTTGATAGCTACGTGGTCTGGGGTTCATGTTGTCCTCAGTTGTGTGAGTAAGGTTGGCAACTGCCCGATGTGTTCCAATTCGTGATAACGACCCTGTTGATCGGGCGGCACCTCCACATGCTCGTGCGCCCACGTGACGGCATACGGCACATGCACCGCTTGTCCGCCGATCTCCAGCACCGGCAGAATATCGGAGCGCAGCGAGTTGCCGATCATGAGGAAGCGCGCCGGTTCGATGTGATGGCGCGCTAACAACGCCGCGTAACTTTGCGGCGTTTTGTCGGTGACGATCTCGATCGAGCGGAAATAAGGCTTCAAGCCCGATTGTTCGATCTTGGCTTCCTGGTGTGCGAGATCACCCTTGGTAATGAGCATCAACGGATAAGTCTCCGCCAACTGTGCGACTACCTCAGCCACGCCTTCCAGCAATTCGACCTCGGCGCTCAACATCCGCTTGGCCAGATCGAGCACGCGCTGAACTTCAGCGCCGCTGATCTGGCGCTGACTCAGTTCCAACGCCGCCTCGAGCATCGACAACGCGAACCCTTTGATGCCGTAGCCATACGTGGCTAGATTCCGTATCTCGGTCTGGTGCAGTACCCGATCGATCCCCTCGGCCTCAGCGTAAGCAGCGAGCAGGCGACGGTATTCCTCTTGCGCGGCGGCGTACAGGCTCTCGCTGTGCCACAGCGTATCGTCGGCATCGAAGGCGATTACGTCAAAGGTGGGCATCGTCATGCTCAATGGAGGAGATTTGCGCGCAAAGCACAGATGCAACTTCAGATCGATGAGATAGCCGTGGAAATGAGCGGAGTGGTGTTGGAAACAACGATCATTCGACTGGCCCGACCGCTAACGACTTGGCGGCCTCAAACTCTTCGGCCAGCTCTTCGCGAGAGTAGTTGAGGTAGGCAATGCCTCTGGCACGCAGCAGCGCCAAAAACTCTACCCGGCTTTGGTTCAGCAAACGCGCGGCCTTGCCTGATGAAATACGCCCCTCGGTAAAAAGCGACAGCACCAGCCATTCAGTGACGCGCCGCTGAATCTCACTTTCGTCAAAGCCGAATTGCAGGAGTGGGGCTGGAAGGTGGACCGCTACAGTGGTGTCGGTCATTTCATGCTCCTTGGTTCCTCAGTTGAGGAAATCATACAGCAAAGCGAGTGGCCTGCCAAGTGACAGGCCCGGCAGTGGCTGAAGACAACCTCATCATATCAAAATACCATTGTGCAGCGGTTTTGCAAGCCAGAGATTGCAGTGCGGTCGAGATTGTATCGCGCTTCGCTTTTCACCTTCCACTGATGCTATAATCTCTCCATCCTTTTTTCATCTCAAGTTGACCGATGACCGATCTACCACCCGTCGCTCGTGCACTCGAAGAACTGCATGTGCCCTATCATTTGTTCGTTCACGCCGGGCCCGTGCATTCGTTGGAGCAGGCTGCGCGTGAACGCCATCATCTGCCCGATCAGGTGATTCGCAGCATCGTGTTTCGTGTGGGCAAAGACGAATTTCTCATGGTACTCATGGCGGGCGATCGACAGATCGCGTGGCCGGCCTTGCGGCGCTATCTCGGTCAATCGCGGCTGACCATGGCGACGGAGGATGAAGTGCGGCGCGTGACCGGCTACGAACGCGGCGCGGTCGCGCCTTTCGGCCTGCCTCAACCCATGAGGATTCTGGTCGATGAGAGCGTCTTCACGCACGAAGAAATCTCGCTAGGCTCAGGCGTGCGCGGCACGGCGGTGATCATGACTTCGAGCGATCTGCGGCGGGCATTGGGGAACGTGGAGATAGTAGACCTGACAGGTGGGTCATAGCTGCCAGAAACCGGGTTTCTCCAGACTGGTGTTGAATTTCATTCGGAATGGAGAAACCCGGTTTCTACGATGATCAATTTTGCCTATGAACGATTACCGCATCTTCGTCGGCGCTTTTCCTGAAGGCGATCTGGCCGATCGTATTCAATCTGTGCGCGTGCAACATGACGCCAAGACGGCGCGTATCACCGCTCCACACGTGACGATGGCTGGAACGTATTGGCGAAGTGGATCTCCTACGCCGGAAAACGAAGCGAATACGATCGAGCGGTTGCGATCGATCGAGAACCAGCTGCGTCCGTTCGAGATGAAGATCGGCGGTGTGGAAACCTTCCTGCCGGACAATCCGGTGATCTATCTGCACATCGAACCAACGGCTGACTTGCTGGCGGCGCGCAAGGCCCTGCTGCACGTCATCGGTCAGGACAAACAGCGGCACTTCACACCGCATCTCACCTTGACCATGCGACTGGATCAACCTAAGACGGAAGCGTTGCTGCCACAACTGCGTCAGGCCGACTGGCACACCCTGCGCTGGAATGTGTCCATCGAACATCTCTGGCTCATGCAGCGCGGACCGCATGATCCGGCGTGGCGCTACCTCTATCGGGTGGAGATGAAAGGATAGAAGCACAGTAGTGCGTGTTGCGTGAGTACTTACAGCAAGATCAACCGCAGGCCCATCACGATCAATAGCACCTGCACCAACTTGCGGAACACCTCGGGGTTGATGCGTCGATCGAGTTTGAGACCGAAGAAGATGCCGAGGACGATCGCGGGCAGGGCCACCAGGTAGTAGCTCCACACGATCGGCTGGAGGTTGCCCGCCAGCCCGTGATTGATCAACACGAACGCATCGTTGACCAGGAAGAAAGCCTGCAAGTTGCTGCGAAATTCAGCGGGACTCCAGCGGCGGCAGTTGCCGTAGATCACCGCTGCGGGTCCCGCTACGTTATACGCTCCGCTGAGAATGCCGCCGATAAAGCCAAATACAAAGGCCCAGACAGGATATTTCAATTCCGGCAAGCGCGGGGTGATGAGCGCGTAGAGTGAATAGCCCACGAGGATGATGCCGAGTATTGTCAGCACGAGATCTTCGCTGATCGATCGGGCCAGCACCAGGCCGATCGGGATGCCGACCAGCGCGGCCAGCGACAAGCGCCACACCGCGCGCAGATTGATCGCGCTGCGCAGGCGAATCAGCAAGATCGCTTCGAGTGTGATCGCCATGAGGGCCACCAGCGGCGAGGCGACTCGAATGCCCAGCAGCGTGGGCAAGATCGACATGGAGACGAGGGCCGAGCCAAAGCCGGTGAGTGTTTGCGTGAAAGCCGAGACCAGCATGACGATCGCGACGATGAAGAACATAGAAGCAGCCTGTGGCAAAGTGCCGCGATTATACTGCGAGGTGAAGGAGATTGCCTGCGCCGTTCAACTTTCGGCCTGCGCGCTGGGATGGTAAAATGGCAGCACCGCATTGACATTGAGCATGCTGCATGCAAAATTCCCGGATAACAACAGCGGATTGAGGAACAAGCCGATTTCGAAGCAAATTCCAATCTGTGTGAATCCGCCTAATCAGTAGATCACGAAACGGTACAAGCATTCTGAGCGGAAGCCCGTGCTTTTTCGGGCTGTAGTCGAAGAATGCGGATCGCGCGCGAAATCAAGGCTTTTCACAACATCGCATCCTTCGACTTCGTTCTGCGAAAAGCGTGCAGAACTCCGCTCAGGATGCTTTCGTGATCTACTGATAATCCGTGTCCAAAAAGGATGACTATGAACCGCACGCTTAAGACCTTACTCTTCACTACTACCGCCGTCACTGCCGCTGCGGCTGCCGGAATTTATGCCGCCTACAAAACACGTCGCCAATGGATTGGCCGCGCGCTGCACCTGCCCGACGCGCGCTTCGATGTCGGCGTTGAGACGCATCTGCGCGTGCCCATGCCCGATGGCCTTTCTTTGGAGGCCGAGCACTATTACCCGCTGGCAGAAGGTTCGTTCCCCACGATCCTGATTCGTACACCCTACGGCCTGTCTACCGACAACCTCAGGCTCAACACTGCTATCGCCAACTTTCCGGCGCAGCGCTTTGTGGAGCGTGGTTATCACGTCGTGGTGCAGAGCGTGCGCGGGCGCTTTGGATCAGAAGGGCGCTGGACTCCCTTCTTCAACGAAGCGGCCGATGGCCGCGCCACGCTGGACTGGATCGCGCAGCAGTCGTGGTTCAATGGATCGCTGGGCTTGTTCGGCAGCAGCTATGTGGGTTACACGCAGTGGGCCATTGCGGCGGATGCGCCCGCCTATGTGAAAGCCATGGTGCCGTCGATCACGACTGCTAACCTGCCGGCTTCCATGTTCCCTGCTGATCATACGTTGGGCCTGGACACGACCGGGCGCTGGACGCTGATCACTTTAGGGCCGGACTATACCCCGTCGGCGTGGCAGCAATTCTGGCTGATGACGCCTCAAGGGCAGGATAAGTATCTGGCCGAAGCCTTTCAACATCTGCCGCTCAACGAGATCGACGAATTGATCAGCGGCCAGCGGCTCGATTTCTTCCGCGATTGGCTGGAGCATTCCACTCAGGCCGATCCCCACTGGCAGCCGGTTGATTTCCGTCGCACGTTTGCCGACATTAAACTGCCCATGCATCTCATCACCGGCTGGTACGATCTCTTTACGCGCTATCAGTTGGAAGATTATCAACTCTTGAAAGCCGCCGGCCACCGGCCCTATCTCACCGTGGGGCCAACCACTCACATGAGCGCGAGCAACTTTGTTGCCATCACACAAGAAGGTCTGGCCTGGTTCGACGCCTATCTCAAGAACGATCCCAGTCATCTGCGCCAGCATCCCGTGCGCATTTTTGTCATGGGCGCACAGCAGTGGCGCGATCTGGATGATTTTCCGCCGCCGTCGCAAGTGGCGCGCTATTTCTTGCACAGCGATCGGCAGTTGACGCTCGATCAACCGGCGGCCGGTTCCGCGCCCGATCGTTACATCTACGATCCCAGCAATCCCACCCCGGCGCTGGGCGGCCCGTTGTTATCCTTTTCAGCCGGGCCACACGATCAACGGGCGTTGGAAAGCCGCTCGGATGTGATCACCTATACGACCGATCCGCTGCCGAACGACGTCGAAGTGATCGGCAATCCACGCGTCGATCTGTACGTCCGATCGACGCGCAGCGTGGCGCAGACCGACTTCGTGGCGCGCCTGTGTGACGTGCAGCCCGACGGCCGCTCGATCAATCTGTGCGATGGTTTCGTGCGGCTGACACCAGGAGAGAGCGAACTACAGCCCGATGGATCGCTGAAGATCACGATCGAGTTGTGGCCCACCGCCAATTGCTTTTTGCGCGGGCATCGCATCCGCCTGCAAGTGTGCAGCGGCGGGCATCCGCGCTGGAGCCGCAACCTGGGCACGGGCGAACCGTTGGGGACGGGCACGACGCTGCAAGGCGCCGAGCAAACCATCTATCACGATCAAGCGCATCCGTCGGTACTGCACTTGCCGGTGACCAGTTGGTGGAGTGACGTGGAAGATATAGAGCTGTTACAATTTGCCTGAGGCAATGACTATTTTGCAGGGGGAAATGTGATGAGCGACATGAAACGCAGAGATTTTTTGAAGTTGAGCAGTGTGGCCATGATCGGCCTGGCCTTACCGCGCCGGCACGTGCTCGATCAGGTATCACCGCCGCCCACCTCGTTGGGCCGCGTCACGACCTGGCGGCAGGCGGTGCGGGCCGAGCCGAAAGTGAAGAGCACCCTCGTGGTGAATAAGCAGTATGATGACATCATCCCGTTATCCGGCCTGGTGCTGGGTGAAGCGCCGTGGCCCAGCAATCCGATCTGGTTTCAGACCGAGGGCGGTTACATCCACAGCGCCTTTGTGCAGCCGGTCGAGAATCAACCGTCGGGCGGCCCCGCGCCCATCGCGCCGCCGGGCATTTGGGTACAGGTCAGCGTGCCCATCGCCGAGACGCGCCTGAAGCCCAATGCGCCGCGCGTCTCGCGCAAGATTTATTACGGCACAGTCTATCGCGCGGTCGCTGTGGTGCAAGACGAAGCGGGGCAATGGTGGTATCGCCTGCAAGACGGCATCGCCTACAGTCCCGGGCCATATGTGCTGGCCTCGTCGCTGCGTTACTTGTCGCCGGCCGCGTTGACGCCCATCTCGTCCGAGCGGACGGATAAGCAGATCGTCATCGATGTGGTCAAACAAGAGATGACGTGCTTCGAAGGCGAGACGCCGATCTTCTCAGCGCGTACGGCCACCGGCTTTGGCAGTAATCGCACCCCGCGCGGCGAGTATGAAGTGCTGCGCAAGAGTCACACGTCGTACATGATCGGCGGCGTGGGTTCCGATTATTACAATCTGCCGGGCGTTTCGTTCCCGACCTACTTCACCCGATCGGCCATCGCCGTACACGGCACGTACTGGCACAACGATTACGGCCGCCCGCGCAGTCACGGCTGCGTCAACGTGCTCAACGACGCGGCGCAATTCGTGTTTCGTTGGACGACGCCGGCGGTGCCTTACGATCAGCATCAGATTCTTGTTAAACGCGGCGAGGGCACGAAAGTGGTGGTCGTGTAATGACGTGGTACGCCGCCTCTAAAACGTGAAGCGTAAAACGTAAAAAAGGACCAACGAGATGACCGTCACTCATCGTGTTCCCGGTTTGATTCTCGCCGACCACGAATTCCAAGTCCCGATCGATTATACGCAGCCCGACGGGGCGCGCCTGACTGTTTTTGCGCGCGAGGTCGTGGCTGCGCGCAAAGCCACAGAGGACTTGCCGTGGCTGGTGTTTCTGCAGGGCGGGCCTGGCTTTGGCGCGCCGCGCCCGGTCGATGCGACCACGCTCGAGTGGATCGGTCGGGCCGTGAAAGACTATCGGGTGTTGCTACTCGATCAACGCGGCACGGGGCGCAGCACGCCGATCGGCTATCAATCCCTGGCGCGTTTCAAGTCGCCGCAGGAACAAGCCGATTATCTGAAGTTATTCCGCGCCGACAATATCGTGCGCGATGCGGAATGGATCCGTCAAGAGTTGAAGATCGATCGGTGGAGTGTGCTGGGTCAGAGTTACGGCGGCTTCTGCCTCACGTGCTATCTCTCGATCGCGCCGGAAGGGCTGCGGGAAGCCTTCATCACGGGCGGCCTGCCGCCGATCAATCATCACGTCGACGACGTGTACCACGCCACCTATCCCCGCGTGCGCGCCAAGAATCAACTGTACTTTGAGCGTTACCCGGATGATGTGCAACGCGCGCGCGACATCGTCGACTACTTGCTGAAGAACGACGTGCGCCTGCCCTGCGGTGATCCGCTGACGCCACTGCGCTTTCAACAACTGGGCATGTCGTTCGGCATAAGTGACGGCTTCGAGCCGGTGCACTATTTGCTGGAAGAGGCGTTCATCACCGGCGCGTATGGGAAAGAGATCAGCTACACCTTCCTGCGCGGCGTGGAGAATGCGCTGTACTTCGATACGAATCCCATCTACGCCATTCTGCACGAGCCGATCTATTGTGAAGGCACCGTGTCTAACTGGTCGGCCGAACGTGTCCGCGCGGAGTTTCCCGAATTCGCCATCACGCCCGATCGGCCCGTGCTGTTTACGGGCGAGATGGTGTATCCGTGGATGTTCGACGACTACCGCACGCTGCGGCCGTTGAAAGAAGCCGCGCATCTGCTGGCGCAGTTCGATCGGTGGCCGCAGTTGTACGACACAGAAATCTTGCGGCAAAACACCGTGCCCACCGCGGCGGCCCTGTACTACAACGATATGTACGTCGATCGGTTGTTGTCGGAAGAAGCGGCGAGCTCGATCAAAAGCATCAAAGTGTGGGCGACTAGCGAATACGAACACAACGGCTTGCGCGCCGATGGCGAGAAACTGTTGGGGCGCTTATTCGGAATGGTCCGTGGAGAAGTGTAACATTATGCAATTGTATTTCATTCGACATGCTCAATCGGCCAACAACAAACTCTACGAAGACACCGGCGCGTGGGATGGGCGTGATGCTGATCCCGAACTGACCGACTTGGGCCATCGACAAGCGCAGCACCTGGCGGAACATCTGGCCTGCACGAACGGCGCAACGCACCCGCGCGATTTTCTCAATCGGCGCAGCTTTGGCCTGACGCACTTGTATACCAGCTTGATGGTGCGCGCCGTCACGACAGGGTCTTACATCGCTGCGGCGTTGAATCTGCCGTTGGTGGCGTGGGAAGACCTGCACGAGGTCGGGGGTATCTTTGTCTTCGATCCAGAAACCGATGAGCACGTAGGCCAGGCCGGTAAAACTCGATCGGATTTGGCGGTGCGCTTTCCGCAGTTGACCCTGACGCAGGCCGTGGGTGATGACGGCTGGTGGAACCGGCCGCACGAACCGATCGATCAACAGGCCCAACGCGCCAAACGCTTCGTGCGGGAGCTGCTCGAACGACACGGCGGCACTGCCGATCGGGTCGCGGTGGTTAGTCACGGCGGCTTCTATAACTTCATTCTGGCGGAACTGCTCGGCACGCGGGTTGAAGAAGGATTCTGGTTCAACATCAATAATACCGGCATCACGCGCTTCAATTTCGATTTGGACGGCATCGGGCTGGCGTATGCTAATCGGTTGGAACATCTGCCGGCAGAATTGATCACGTAAAACGTAAAGCGTAAAACGTAAAGGAGGCTGATCATGGGTTGTGGACGTGCGTTGTTGTGCATCATCTTTCCGCCGTTGGCTGTGATCGATCGCGGCTGCGGCACGGTGATCATCGTGTTGTTGTTGACGCTGGCCGGCTGGATTCCGGGCGCTATCGCCGCGTTGATTCTGAATTACATCGCGGCGACGCGGCCGCGCGAGACCATGGTGGTGATCGAGCAGCAGAAGCCGCCGATGCCTTAGTGGCGAAGAAACCGGGTTTCTCCTTGATCAGAAAGCGTGAAACGGTCATGGCGTAGAAACCCGGTTTCTATCTGCACTACGCACCACGCATCACGCTAGAATGAGGTAGCCATGCCAACGTCCTATCCTTTCATGCAAATCGATGCTTTTACTGAAACCCGGCTCGGTGGCAATCCCTGCGTGGTGATCTTTGACGCCGATGATCTCGACGATGCCACACGGCTCGCCATCGCGCGCGAGATGAACCTGTCCGAGACGGCCTTCGTCGTCCGATCGGACGTTGCCGACTTCGGGGCGCGTTACTTCACCCCCGCCGAAGAAATTCCGCTGGCTGGACATCCCACCATTTCCACTGTGTTCGCTCTGGTCGATTCCGGGCGGCTGAAGTTGACGGGCGATCTCACCACGATCTCGCTGGAGCTGCGTGTCGGCCCGATTCGCGTGGACGTCGAAGCGCAGCAGGGCGTGGTGAAGAATATCGTCATGTCGCAGAAAAAGCCGCAATTCCTGCGGACGTACACCCCGGAAGAAGTGATGCCTGTGTTCGGCCTTACTACGGCGGACGTGCTGCCCAACGCGCCACTGCAGACGGTGAGCACGGGGACTCCGCAGTTGATGATCCCTGTCCGCGATCTGGAGGTGCTGCGCCGATCGAGCCTCAACACAGCGTTGTATGTGTCGTTGCGGGCGCGCGGCGATTTCTTCAGCACGCATCTGTTCTGCCTGCAAGGGATCACCGAGAACGGACGGACTTTCGCGCGCCACTTCGTCACCCCGCCGGACTTATTGGAAGACCCGTTTACCGGATCGGCCACGGGCGGTATGGGCGCGTATCTGTGGCATCACGGTCTGATCGATCAACCCACGTTCATCGCGGAGCAGGGGCACTGGATGCAGCGTCCCGGTCAAGCCATAGTGGAAGTGGTCGGCCCGCGCGACGATATCGAAACGGTCAAAGTCGGCGGCAGTGCGGTGACGGTGCTGCGCGGCGAATTGGTGCTGTGATTCGCTCGATCGATCAAGCTGCGCTATTTGTCGGCAGGCTGGACCTTAGCCTGCACTGGCTCGGCCCGTGGGACATCGCGCTATCGGCGTATTGCGGAGCAACGGATAGACAACGGATAAGCGAATGGATGATCCGCAATCGAGTATCCGTTTATCCGCTGTCAATCCGTTGCCGATCTGGAAAAAGATCGCTTACGGCGCGGGCGACAGCGGCTTTTCTTTAACTTCGACGGCGCTGGCGCTGCTGTACTTGTTTTTCCTCGTCAACGTCGTCGGGCTTGATCCGGCGGCGGCCGGCCTGTCAATCGGCATCGGGCGCGTCTGGGATGCGTTCAACGACATCTTCATCGGCACGCTCAGTGATCGCACCCGATCGCGTTGGGGGCGGCGGCGGCCCTACCTGCTGTTTGGCGCGATCCCGTTTGGCATCGCCTTCATCTTGATGTGGCTCGTGCCGCCGACGGATGAACAGGCGCTGCTGTTGATCTACTACACCGCGATGTACATCCTCTTCGATACGCTGTTCACGTTGACCAACGTGCCCTACATCGCGCTGACGCCGGAGATCGCGCCCACTTACGACGAGCGCACCTCGCTGCATTCGTATCGCATGGCCTTCTCGATCGGACTGGGGCTGGTCGCCGCGCTTGCGCCGCTGGCGATTGTCGAGGCGATCGCCGGGCCGCAGCCGTCGTTGGCAGAACGCCGATCGGCTTACGCGGCGATGGCGGCCATTATCGGCATCCTGAGTATCATGCCTGTCTACATCACCTTCTTTGCCGTCCGCGAAAATCCGGCTTATCAAAACCTGCCCACGCCGTCGATCCGCCAGTCATTTCGCATTGCCGCCGGCAACAAAGCCTTTCTGATTGCGGCCGGTATTTATTTGTTGACATGGATGCCCATCGATCTGGTTCAGTTTGTATTGGTATTTTTGCTGCGCGATTACTTTGGCCTGTCGAACGACGACGTGAATGGGGTGTTCGGCCTGCTCTTTGGCACGGCGATCCTGGCGCTGCCCCTGTGGGTGTGGGGTTCGCGCCGCTGGAACAAGAATCGCGCCTATCAAGTCGGCATCGCCTTCTTGGCCGTAGTCCTGGTGGTCTTGAGTTTTACCGCGCCCGGACAGCTCGCGCTGATTGTGATCCTGGCGATCCTGGCTGGTATCGGCGTGTCAGCCGCGCACGCCATTCCCTTGGCGATGCTGCCGGACACGATCGAATGGGATGAACTCCGCACGGCCAAGCGGCAAGAAGCCGCGTACTACAGCGTGGTCACGTTGATCCAGAAGTTGGTCGGCGCGGTGACCATCGCCTTGACTGGCGCCCTGCTGGCCGCGACCGGCTATGTCGAGCAGACGACGAACGTGAATGTCACGCAGCCCCCGGAAGCCATCGCCGCGATTCGTCTTTTGTCTGGGCCTTTGCCGGCGCTGCTCTTTGTCGGCGGCATCGTGTTGTGCGCCTTCTATCCGCTGACGCGCGAACGGCACGCACGTCTGCTGAAAGCCATCGAGAAGAAGCGCGCGTTGCGCAAGCGCTTTGCTGGGGAGTAGAAACCGGGTTTCTCCAAGCTGATCAGCGCAACTCTCTCGGTTGAAGAAACCCGGTTTCTTGGTGGGACCCAGTGCGTTCATATTGTGCAAATCAGGGCCGCATAGTAAAAGACCGGGAAAGTCATCCAGGCGCAACATGACATCCGGCACTACGCACGCTGGCAAAATCGGTTACTCTACGACTACCCATTTTATCTTGTGAGGAGGCGGTGATGACCCAGGAACTATTCGACGCGATGAAGCAAAGCGTGATCGACGGGGATGAAGAGAAAGCGGCGGAGCTGGCGCAGCAGGCGCTGGCGCAGGGTGTCGATCCGCTGGCGGCCATCAACGAGGGCTACGTGCCGGGCATCAGTTACGTGGGCGAGCAATTCGGCGCGGGCGAGATGTTTCTGCCCGATCTGATGCTGGCCGCCGAAGCGATGAAAGCCGCCGTGGCCGTGTTGGAACCGGAAATGGAGCGGCGCGGCACGCAGCGGCAGATGCTGGGCAAAGTCGTGCTCGGCACGGTGAAAGGCGACATCCACGAGATTGGCAAGAACCTCGTGGCGACGATGCTCTCGGCCAGCGGGTTCGAGGTCTACGATCTAGGCGTCGATGTGCCGTTCGAGAAATTTGCGCAGAAGGCGCGCGAAGTCAATGCGGATATTGTGGGCGTCTCGGCGCTGCTCACCACCACGATGGTGGGGCAGAAGACCGTGATCGAAGCGCTGGACGATATGGGCCTCCGCCCCAAGGTCAAGGTGATGGTCGGCGGTGCGCCGGTCACCAAGAGCTGGGCGGAAGAGATCGGCGCGGACGGCTTCAGTGAAGATGCGATGGGGGCGGTAACGTTGGCGAAGAGACTCGTAACGAGTAATGAGTAACGAGTAATGAAAGATCGCGTGGTGCAAGTTTACTCGTTACTGATTACTCGTTAGTGCTGTCAAGCCACCTATTCCATAAGGAGAAGATTTCATGGCCGGCCCAATCAACGCAATTGACCAACTTCGTCTCAGCCTCAACATCCTCAGCCCGGAAGATGTCCGCAAGATTCACACCGCCACGCTGGATGTGATCGAATCGATCGGGGTGCGGTTCCCTTCGCGGAAGGCGCTCGATATTCTGGAAGCGCAGGGGGCGGCGGTCGATCGTGAAACCATGATCGCCAAGATTCCCGGTCGAATAGTAGAAGACGCGTTGAAGACCGCGCCGCCGATCTACACACTGGCCGCGCGCGATCCCGCGCAGGATTTGCCGCTGGATGGTCAGCATGTTTTCCTCGGTACCGATGGCTGCTGCATCGAAGTGATCGACGCATTTACGGGCGAGCGCCGTCGTACGACAAAAAAGGATTCGGAAGATTGCGCTCGCGTCGCGGATGCGTTGGAAGAAGTGGGCTTCTGGTGGTCGATGGTAGCCGCGCAGGATCAACCGCCGGAAAGCCGATCGCTGCACGAACTGGAAGCGGCCTGGCGCAACACGACCAAGCACTTGCAGACGGAGAGCATCGTCACCGAGCCGGAGATGCGGGCCGCGATCGAAATGGCCGCGGCGATCGTGGGCGGCAAGAACGAATTGCGGAAACGGCCCATCCTCTCGATCATGCAATGCACGACGAGTCCACTGGGTCATGACGGGGGCAGTCTCGATGCAGGATTGCTGGCCGCTGAGGCGGGTTTGCCGGTCGGGTATATGACGATGGCTTCCTGTGCGTTCAGCGGGCCGGTCACGATGGCGGGCAGTCTCGTCGTCGGCAACGCGGAAGTGATCAGCGCGCTGGCGTTGATGCAGTTGGCCCATCCGGGCGCACCCGTCTACTACGCGGCGGCGCAAACCGCGATGGATTTGCGCACCGGCGGTTATACCGGCGGCGGGCCGGAAGATTTCCTCTTCGGCGCGGCGACGAATGTGTTGAGCGATTTCTACCATGTGCCGTTGTCGATGGGCGCGTTTGCGACGGGCGCTAAAGAACCCGATTGGCAGGCGGCCGTCGATAACGCTTTCTCGTCGTTCATGGCATCGCTCACCGGTTCGGATATGCTGCTGGGTTGTGGTCTGCTCCACGGCAGCCGCATCCTCAGTTACGAAGCGATGGTGATGGACTGCGAGATTTATAGCATCGTCCACAAGATGATGGACGGCATCACCGTGAACGACGACACGCTGGCGTTGGATGTGATACGCGCGGTGGGGCCGGGCGGCAACTTCCTGAAGCAAAAGCACACGCGGGCGCACATGCGCGAATTGTGGCAGCCTTGCTTGATGGATCGGCGCCCCTACGGCCAGTGGGAAGAGAAGCGCGACGGGGCGCGCGATTGGGCACGGGCACGGGCGCAGGATATTCTGAAGAATCATCAGCCTGATCCACTCGATCCGAAATTAGTAACGGAACTCGCACGCATCATTGTAACGGTCGAGAAGTAACAGCCTTTGTTGGACACGTGACCACGGATAAAGAAACCGGGTTTCCGCGTAGCGATTCCAGATGGAATTGACCTTTGGTCGTAGAAACCCGGTTTCTATCCGATTGTTTGGAGGTCATTATGCGGCCTAAACTGGAACTGCTTGAACCTGAATTGGTCGATCGCGTTCTGGGTGAGGCGTTTGAACTGCTCATGAATCCCGGCGTGAAGGTGCCATCGCCGGAAGCGCGCGAGTTACTGGCGCAAGCCGGAGCCGCCATCGATGGTGAGATCGCACACATTCCCGAAGCATTGGCCCGTCGGCAATTGAGCACGGTGCCACGCGAATTCTGGGTACACGATCGAGCGGGCCGTCCCGCCGTGCATTACGGCGGCGATGACGTGCACTTCGATCCCGGATCGTCCGGCGTGCAGATTCTCGATCCCGATACGCTGGAACACCGGCCGGCGCAGGCTGTCGATCTGGTGCGCTTGATCAAAACGGCTGAAATGCTCCCCCAGTACGCCGCGCAATCGACGGCGGTGGTGTGCAACGACGTGCCCAAATCGATCGGCGATCTCTATCGGCTGTTTCTGGTGTTGTGGTATTCCGACAAACCCATCGTGACCGGCTCGTTCAACGCGCACGCCACGCAAGTGATGATCGATCTGCTGGCGGTGGACTGCGGCGGACGTGAAGCCTTGAAAGCGAAGCCGCGCGCCGTGTTCGATGTGTGTCCCTCGCCGCCGTTGAACTGGTCGGCGTTTGCGTCGCAGAACTTGATCGATCTGGCGCGCGCCGGAGTTCCCGCCGAGATTGTATCGATGCCGCTGGCGGGAGCGACTGCGCCCGTCACGTTGATCGGCGCGATCACGCAGCACGCGGCGGAGTGCATCAGCGGCATGACGATCCATCAACTGGCGGGGCGCGGATCGCCGATCGTGTGGGGCGGGGCCCCGGCGATCTTCGACATGCGATCGGGCGCCACGCCGATGGGCGCGATCGAAACGGCGATGATCGATGCGGCCTATGCGCAGGTCGGCAAGTCATTGGGCTTGCCGACGCATTGCTACCTGTGTGCCAGCGATGGCAAGTTAGTCGATGCGCAGGCCGGATTGGAAAGCGGCATAACGGCGCTGGTAGGCGCGTTGGCGGGCGTGAACATGATCAGCGGCGCGGGGATGTTGGACTTTCTGGTCTGCCAGAGCGCGGAGAAGTTGGTTATCGATGCCGAAGGGATTGCCATGGCGCAACGTCTGCTGCGGGGCATCGGCACGCCGACGGAAACACTGGCGACGGCGATGTTTGCACAGACGGGCCTGAGGGGTGAATTTCTCAAGATCAAAGATACGCGACGATTATTCCCACAGGAGCAGCACTTGCCGTCGAAGGTGATCGATCGCGGTTCGATGCGCGTGTGGCAGGAAAGCGGATCGCTCGATGCGTTTGGACGGGCGAAGCTACGGGTGGCCGAATTGCTGAAGGCGTATCAGCGCCCCGCGTTAGCGCCAGACATCGAACGTGAAATGATCGCCCTGGTGAAGCGTGAGGCGCAGGCCGCGGGAATGGAGACGTTACCGGGCGTGCTATAATTCGTCCAGATTATTTTTCGCTCTACAGGCCATTCGCCTTATCATGAATGGCTTGTTTGTTGTCCTGCGAATTTTCTGAGGAGATTACTGTGGCAAATTGTAGTGTCTGCAATGCTGCGACTTCTACCGTTAAAAGTCCCACGTACACTTCATCCGAGATGCAGCGGGTGGTGGGCAACGGCTTCACGCCCGATGAGGCGACGTTGACACGTTGGATGGCGGACCAGAACATCACGCGCGAGGCCGCTCTGGCTGATTGGAAACGACGCGTGGAAACTTCTTCAACCGATTGGCTGATCTGCGCCAACTGTGCGGCTAGGGCAGCGCAGTATCGCCGATCGGGCGCGGAGCAGAAACGACTGCCGCGTTGGGCACTGTTGCTGATCGGCGCGGCAGCGCTCGTCGTGATCGTGCTGATCGTCAATGCCCTCATTCCCAAAGCTCAAGCGCGTTCGCTGGGGGGATTCGATCTCGATCGGGCCGCCGTTTCGGCGATCGCTTTTTCGCCGGATGGATCGTTGCTCGCCGCGGGAGACGTGGAACATCGCATCAAGTTGTTCGATGTGAAAACGGCCAAAGTGCTGCTTAAGTTACAGGATCACGCGGCCACCATCACCAGCGTGGCTTTCTCGCCCGATGGGACGCTGTTAGCTTCGGCGGGTAAAGAAAATGTTGTTCGCCTGTGGGATGTGAAGACTGGGCAGTTGCTGAAGACGCTCGCTGGTCACGCGCTGGCGGTTTCCGATGTCGCCTTCTCCCCCGATGGATCGCTGCTGGCTTCGAGCAGTTACGACAAGCTGATCAAGTTGTGGGATGTGCAGACCGGCGATGTGGTAAAGACGCTGGAAGGTCATGCGGATAGTGTGACCAGCGTGGCCTTCTCACCCGATGGGCAGCGTCTGGCTTCGGCGAGTCAGGATCAGACCGCTAGACTGTGGGATGTGTCGACGGGCGATGTGTTCGCGACGCTCAGCGGCCACACGGGTGGCTTGACGCGTTTAGTGTTTTCGTCCGATGGCATGTTGATTGCGACCGGTGGTGTCGATCGCACCGTGAAGCTGTGGGAAGGCCAGACGGGAAAAATCGCGCGCACCCTCGATGGTTATACCGAGAGCATTGCGGGACTCGACTTCTCGCCGGACAGTCAACAACTCGCCGTCGTTACCGAAGGCCGCACCGCGCAATTGTGGAAAGTGAAAACGTGGGAACTGCTGCGTAAATTCCAGCCGCGCGAAGACTTCACGTTTACGGACATCGCCTTCGCGCCTGACGGCAAGACGCTGGCGATTGCGAATTTGCTCGATGTCAGTTTGTGGGATCTCGCCAAGACTCCATAGGAACTTTTGGTCATCCGGCATCAGCGGGAAATGACCGATGCTGAACCGACTAGCGTGCGACAGCGTTGATCTCGACTACGTAGGACTGTTTGTCGCGGCTGCCCCAGAACACATAGCGACCTTGTCCAAACTGCACTGACCACAATACCGGCTCGCAACAATAAGCGATGCTGATCTCGTCAAAGTCAGGCCCGATTTTCTGCCCGTCGTAGACGACGAAATACTTGCCCGCTTTTTTGCCGACGAAGATCAATTTGCCATTCAGCTGATAAGGCCGATAGGCAGCATCGAGCGCATACACTTGGCGCAGGTCCTGCCCGTCGTAGACGATCGTATCCAGCCGATGATCCGCAAACTCCCATGCCACCTTGCCCTGAATGTTTTCCAGCAGAATGTTGGGCGAATGAGACGTGAATTGTCCGCACAAGGTAGTCAGCTTCTCAGCGCCATGCTGCAGTGTAAAGCAGTCTTGATTCGGCAGCACGCCTGCCCGATGCGCCGTCTCATAAACTTCCGATCCGATCGTGAGGCGAAGATCGTCAGTGGCGTAGCTTGTGCTAAAGTTCGTCCTTTCGCTGTTATCACCAAATGCGTTCGGAGCAGACTGGCCGAAACACTTCTCGGCTTGCCAGGGATCATTTTCCACATCAAGTGCGCACTCGCGCCACGTCAGTCCTGCCGCATCAGGCGTGGTTGAGCGCACGGTTGTGGATGGCGTAGGCAAATTACCAAAGACGCCGATTTCGACGTAATACCACACTCCGGCACGTTGCGTGAAAAACGCTACCATGTTTTCTGCGCTCTGCGGATTAAGCGCCCCGGCGCTGCAACAGCCGTGGTAAAGAATGTCCGAATACCCCAGATCGATTGCTTGGCCGTCGTAGGAAATGCCCAGCCGCCCCTGCTTCTTGAAGAAATAGAAGGGCTTGCCGTTCAGCAGCTGAAAGCCAAACGATTCTTCGTAACCATTGTGCGGGTTCAGGGCGACGCCATCTTGGATGATTTCGCCGAACTCAATGCTGTCGATGATGTTGGGCGGGGTTTTGATCAGCGTGACGTGCGCGACTTCCAACGCCCAATGATCAGCATAGGCCCACAGCCCCCAGATCGGAGGAATCGCGCCGGTCGGGCTAAGAGGAACTGAATGGATCACCGTGTCTTGGCGCGAAACCTCTATGGTAATAGCGACAGTCTGGTAGACTGATTGACCATTCTCCAGATACTCCGCGCCTGTTTCGACTGCCCGCGCCTTCAACTGATCGTCTCCCCGCGCGACCCACTCGCCGTGGCTGTAAGTCCAGTCGGGAAAATGCGTGTCACGCTCAGCTTGATGCTTGCTCAAGACCTCGGCCTGCGTAGCATCGCGTGGTGTAAAGGACAACGGCTCCACTTGCGGTCCGGCTTCGAGTACGTATTCCTCGATACTCAAGCCGGGTGGCAAGGTGGTGGGTGTCGGCGCTGATACGACGGGAGAAGCGGCACAACCCGTGAGACACAACCAGGCGACGACGATGAGACTTCCCTTGAGGCCGGCTGTCTGACGTAGCTTCATGTTGGGTTCCTGACGTAGTGAGAATTCCCAAAACTATAGCATAGCGAGTGTGGACATGCGATGATACTTAAGCGAGGGGCTTGCGTTGGTCGAACGAGGAAGACTGCCCAGGCGAGGATGCTCTCAATCGCTCAATCCTGGGCGAAGAACTGCTCGAGCGGTGGCGCCAAGTTCTCGGGTATATCTTCGCCCCAGGCCCCGCCCGTGATGGTTCGGCCGGTCGGCCTGCCTTTGGCATCCAACTCAAAGAAAGCGGGAACAGCCTCCACCGTAAACCCGGCCTCGTCAAGCTGATCTAGCCAAGCATCCCAATCCAGCTGAATGATGTAGGTGCCGGTGAAGGCTTCGATCATCCGTTGATCGGACAGGCTGCGGCGGAGCGCCTTGCACGGGCCGCACCACTCGGCGTAGAATTCCACATAGGGCTGGCGTTCCAGGCTGGCAGCGCGTTGCACTTCTGCTTGAAGCAAGGTGGGCAAAGAGTCTTCATTTGTGGCATAGCGAACCAGTGTGAACTTATCCGGAACAGGCGACTCGTCATGCTGCAGGACCGGACCCACTGATGTTGAGGGTTTCTTACTGAGGGGAGTATTCTGAATGAGTGTCGGCCGGTTGTCTGGCGTGGTGTTGGATGGCACTTGCCCCGCCGGCCGGCAACCGCTCAATGCCACGATCATAACGAAAATAATGGTGGCCGTGTTTGCCAACTTGTTTATCTAGCCTTCTTCCCCGCTGCTTTCATCGGGTTCCAGCCCGCCCATATCCAGGCCGCGAATCAGATCCTGAAAGACGGTGGGCACGTCAGTCTTCTTGGCGCGTGAACCGCGTTTGCGCTTGCGGGTGGACGTGGCCGATTCGCGCAGCAAGATGATCAACCGGCCCTGCCACCAGGCCCGCAGCGCCTGGCGTCCCTGGTCGCCCAGGGCGCGCGTCAATTCCATCAAGAATTGGGCGGTGCTCAACGACATTGCTTGAAACAGGGTCAGCCAATCCTCGTTGGTCTCGGGCGGTTCGCCCAGCATCTCTTCCAGCGTCTGCTGCATTTGCTGCTGCGTGTCCGCGTCCAACAGCGGCAGATCGTCTAGTGTGCTCAGCAAATCCTGCACGTGATCCATCGGATCGGTCAGCCAGCACAGCGGAATGCCCACGCGCGCGATGCCGCCTTCCAGCGGTTCAAATTCGTCCAGCAGTAAAATCAGATCGTCCACGTCCACGCCGGCATCGAACAATACATAGGCCAGCGTCATGCCGTCTTCCAGGCTCATCGGCTCGGTCTGCATGTAACCGATCCAGTGATCGTTCAACATCAAGATCTGGCGAAACTTTTCGCCCCAAAAAGCCAGATGCTCAAAGGGAACCGGCTGCATTTCTTCGTCAGGCTGATCGGCATAACGCTCATCCCACTGGTCGAACCAGACATTCCATCCATTGCGCGGCTTGGTCATACTCTCATCTCCCTAGGGTGTCGGCGTGACCGCTGCATCTTGATAATCACTTCCCAGAACCACTTTTAGATCGATACCGGTATTGATCGTGTTGGTGACGATGGCGGACGCGGGCAGGCCCAGGGTCCGGGCGATGCCCGCCGCCAACGTCGTGTCGTTGAGATAGCTAATGATCTGTGACTGGGCGTAATCAAACCGATCGGCTGAAGTGACCTCGACGATATTGTAGCCGGCGGCCTTCAATCGATCGCCCGTGCGTCCGGCGAGTCCGTTGATCTGGGTGCCGTTCTCCACTACAATCCGCGCCGCAACGGCCGCGGGGGTCGCCGCTTCGCCGATCGGGCTGGCCGTGGGCACGCTGTTGAAGAATTGCTCGCGTAGTTCACGGATCTTCTCACGAATCGGCACCAGCACATTCTGCGGCGGATCGGTCGGCGTGTTGTAGGCCACCACCATGTTCTCGTCGATGGTGGCCTGCTTGATGTTCTTCGGATCGATCTGTGTCGCCAGCTTGGCCAGTTGAATCATCTGATCGAGCGTTAAATTTGTCTTGATGGCGTATTGCAGCGTGTCCAGCAGCGACGGAGCCTGCGCCACCAGCTGTGGCAGCAAGTCCTGCCGGATGACCTTGTCGCGAATCGCCAGAATCACTTGCTGCTGCCGCTTGGCCCGATCGAAGTCGGTGCCGCTGTGGCGCGTGCGCGCGTACTTCAAGGCGAGCGCGCCCTTCATCGGCTGGCAGCCCGCGTCGATGTGCAGCGGATCGTAACTATAGTTGTCCAGAGCCGGATACAGTGGATCGTCGATCGTTTCTGCGACGCAAATCTCCACCCCGCCGATCGCATCGACGACCTTCTCGAACGAATCGAAATTGAAGCGCACGTAGTAATCGATCGGCAGGCCCAGCTCTTGCTTCACCGTATCCACAGCCAGCGCCGGGCCGCCGCCCGGATAGTTATAAGCATCGCCCAGGAAGTGCGCGGTGTTGATCTTGCCGTCGGTTTCCATGGCCGGAATCTGCACCCACAGATCGCGCGGAATTGACAGGATGCCCGCCGTCTTCGCAATCGGATCGATGGTCAGTACGAGCATGGTGTCGGTGCGGAACGGGCCGGTCTCCTGCTTGCGCTCATCGATGCCGAGCAGCAGCACCGTCACGCGCTCGATGCCCGTCCAGATGGGGACTTCGGCGACGACCGATTGGCCGGTCTGGGGATTGGTGACCGTCACGCCGTTGGAGGAGGGCGCGGAGAGCGCCGTCGTGTTCCAACCGCGCACCAGATCGCGCACCAGGTTGAAGAAAACCAGGGCCGCAATCAGGCCGATGATCGAAAAGCCGGCCAGCCAGATGAGGAGCAGCCGGCTCGGAGTATGATGTGTCGTGGTCCTGCGTTCAGATGACATGCTGACTAATCAACCTCGTAAAAATGCACAGCTGGCGCGCAACCCCTGTCGCGCGGAAGTGCCTTAGATTTTCTCTCGATCGAAGACGGAACCGATCACGGCATGGCTGGCAGCGCCAGGGTGTAGACCGCGCCCTGACCTACGACATACAATCGATTGTTCTGCTCGTCGATCAAGAGATCTTGAAGGTTATCGAACGCGGCGTCGTCGACGCGAAACTGGCGCACGAACAACCCGTCGGCCCGCAGCTGCACGATGCGCCGGAGCGCTGCGTCGACCACGTAGAGCGAACTGTCCTGGACGTTTTGATCGATGGCGATGATCGTCGGCCGTTGCAGCGGTTCACCCAGACCCCGCAGATCGAACGTGTCCGGTTTGCCTTCTGAGAATTTCAAAATTTTGCCGTCGGACAGCGTCACATAGATGCTGCCATCAATTGCCAGGTCGGTGGCTTTCGCCAATTCCGGGCGCAGCTCGGCAAAATACGGCGCCGGGGCGTTAGGATAACCGGCATCCACCGGTTCGTACTTCATGATTTGCTGCGCGCTGGGATCGAGCGCATAGAGCTTACCATCGAACGTGCGCATCCGCTTGACCGCCGCGGGCAGCTGGTTCTGGCCGAAGGGCACGGTCTGCAAGCCGAACGATTGATTATATTCGACCAGGCCCTTGTCGTGCCCGATGACGAGATCGCTGGCCTGGCGGTTGATGCTGGATCCCAGCGAGGCGATGTCGATCAGGTTGCCGGGCGTCTGGCCGTTCACCGTGACACCGGGAACTAGAATCGGCTCCGGGTCGCCTTCCAGCTTGTCACCGGCGGTGTTAAGGATCAAGCGGTTCACTTGATTAGCTGTGCGATCGAGCACGAACAGTGAAAAGCCCTGGCTGGCCAGGTGCTGCTGGCCTTGTGATTTGAAGTCCCAGAGCAAAGTGGGGGTCAGGCTGGTCACGTTGTCGATTTTGTCGAGTTCGAGTTGGGCCTGCGCCAGCACTTGCGCCGCAGCCTTATTCTGCGGATCGAGCTGCAACGCTTGCTTTGCTTCACTCGCCGCTGCGGCCCAATGTTGGCGGGTTTCTTTGCCCGTCACGGCGCGTGCGGCTTCTTGAATTTCATTCCGGGCGGTTTGAAGGTGCGATTCAACCGCTTCGACGGCTGAGCGCTGAGTGTAGACCGCTGCCACCAACAGCGCTACGACGACGGCAATGCCGATCACGATTGCCATCATCAACAGCGTTTCGCCAGGCGTGCGCGTGAGCTGCGGCGTCTTCACGTGTGTTGAACCGGGCAAGGTGCGATCGGCAACGATTGCGCCTGCCACGCCGACTGATCCAGCTCCGCGTCTGAAGCCGTGCTTGAGGGCATTCAGCCATTCGCGCGCGTGATCTTCACCGGTCGGTTGAGCCGGACTCGGCGTCTTTGCCGGTGCAAGTGATGCTGCCGTGGTCGGGGCAGAGGTCGATCGGGGTTGGAGTGCGCCCGTAGGCGCGGGCGGGACCGCTGGCGTCGGCGCGGCACTGGGTCGTCCGGCCACGTGAATGATCGGACCGCTATTTGCTGGCGGCGCGCTAACGAGTGGCGCCTCAACGAATGATGCACTCGCGGACGGCACGCTCGCCGTTGAGGCGGCGGGTTCGATCGGGTGGGCGGCCACTGATGTGGCGGCCACTGCCGTTTCGATCGGCGCAGCCTGCACGACCAGCGCAATGAGATCGCCCTTGCCGATCAGGCGTTCCAGACTTTCCAGCGCTTTGTCCACCGTCGTATGCGTCAGCGCTTTGCCGATGGCGTCGGACGTTACCAGCGAACCAAACCGCGCATCGGTGAGCAGCATGGTATCGCCCGCGTTGAGTTGGGCGTGAGCGAAGCGCATTTCGACGGCGCGCGCGCTACCGATGGGCTCCAGGGGCTCGGCATCTGCCGCGGGAAAATGGCCCAGCGTTTTGTCTTGCGCGATGAAGACGTTGGTAGGCCCGCCCTGTGCGATGTAGACCGCACTGCCACGCAACACGGCGCAGACCACGCCGCCCGTCAATCGTTCGGGCAGCGGCGCATTGGTGTTGTGATCCATCAATTGCGCGCCGGCAGCATTCAGGGCGGCGCGCAAAGCCGACGTGACGCTGCCCTGCATCGACCAGTAGGCGCGCGTGATCTGCTCCATGACCTCGTGCAGGTCGGCGCTCGACACGTCGCCCACCAGATCGATCAGGACGTAGAGCATGTCGTCCATGCGGCCGCGCGCGGCGCGGCGCGGCGCAGTAAATACACCGGTAGCCGGAGTGTTCGACTGGCGGACGCCTTCGATTAAATGTACTTCTCCAACTAGCGAATCAAGTGGAACGGACATGGCGGAATCTTTCGTGGCAGATTTGATGCGCTGTCGCTTAACCGTGACTTATTTTAACACAACCTTACCTCTCCGTCCCGTTTCGGGTAGTGCGACAGACTTCGGCCAAGAGAGACCGGGCTGCCCCATTCGCGTCTAACGTGCGATAATTCATCCATCCAATGTGAAGGAGCAGCGTGATGGCAACCGATGCCGCTTTGCTAGCCGATGTTGGGTTTTTCAAATTTCTGGACGAGGACGAGCGGGCCGTGCTATCGCAGCAGATCGAACAGCGCACTTTCCCGGCCGGAACGACCATCTTTCGGGAGGGCGATCCGGGCGGCATCATGTACGTCATTCGATCTGGCAAAGTGGATTTATGGTTGTACGACGAAGATCATCAACGGGTGGTGTTGGCTACTTTTGAAGAGGGAGAGTTCTTCGGCGAGTTGTCGTTGCTTGACCAGGAATCCCGCTCGGCGACGGCGACCACCGTGACGGAAACGGAAGTGTTGGTCATCGATCGACTTGACCTGCGGTTGTTATTTGCGCAGAAGCCGGATGCGGCGCTGGATGTCGTCTCGGCGCTGGGTAATCGGCTGCGCTTGACCAGCAACATTGTGCGATCGCGCGCGGCGCGCAATGCCAATGAAGTGATCGAGGAACGCTTGACCGTGGGCGATCGGATGGCCGATAAACTGGCCGCTTTTGGCGGCAGCTGGAAGTTCATTCTGACTTTTGGAGCCTTGTTGATCACGTGGATGATCTTCAATTCGATCACGGCCCAGCCGTTCGATCCGTTCCCTTTCATCTTGCTCAATCTGGTATTGTCCAGTCTGGCGGCACTGCAAGCGCCCGTCATCATGATGAGCCAGAACCGCGCCGATATCAAGGATCGCATTCGAGGTGAGTTGGACTATCGGGTGAATGTGAAAGCCGAGACAGAAATCGCTGACCTGCACGCCAAACTGGATGAGCTGCGGACAGATCTGATGCGTGAGATCGAACTGGCTGCGCGCTACAATTCCTCAACGGATATTTCGTGACGCGAAGTTTGAAATCGATCTGGGGCAGTGCTATAATCATCTCGTAAGTTTATCCTTAAGGAGCCGCATGGCTGATTCACGCCTTACCAAACTCGCGCAGGTCATTACGGAATACTCGACAGACATCAAGCGGGGCGATCGCGTGTATATCACCGCTTCGCCGATTGCTCAACCGCTGACCTTGGCCGTGATCGAACAAGTCATCAAGTTGGGCGGTCTGCCGCACATTGTGGCGGGCAGCAGCCATCATCTCGATCTGGCGCCGGGTGCGTTGGAGTTGCTGTTGAAGCATGGCTCGGACGAACAGCTGCAATATCTCAACCCGTTCGTGAAGATGGCCATCGATCAGTTCGAGGTGCGCATCGCCATCCGAGGCGATGTGAACACCAAGTCGCTGTCTAACGTCGATCCCAGGCGGATTGCTTTGATGACGGCTGCGGGCCGCGAATTGACCGAGACGTTTATGCGGCGCAGCGCCGCGGGCGATCTGCGCTGGGTCGTGACGCAGTTCCCCACCGAAGCGGCGGCTCAAGATGCCGAGATGAGTTTGAGCGAGTACGAAGATTTTGTGTATGGCGCGGGCATGCTGTCCGATCCGGATCCCGTGGCGCGCTGGCAGGAATTCCGCGTGCGCCAGGATAAGTACATCGCGTGGTTGAAGGGCAAGCAGCGCCTTCACGTTAAAGGCCCCAACTGCGATCTCGTGGTTGGCATCACCGATCGCATCTTTATTAACTCCTGCGGCCAGCGCAATTTCCCCGATGGCGAAATCTTCACCGGCCCGGAAGAGACTCTCACCGAAGGGTGGGTGAAATTCACCTACCCGGCTGTCTTCCAGCAGCGTGAAGTGCTGGGCGCGCAGTTGGAATTCAGGCAGGGCCGCGTGGTGAAAGCGAAGGCCGATCGGGGCGAGGACTTCCTGCTCAGCGTATTGGACACGGATGCCGGTTCGCGCACGCTGGGCGAATTTGCCATCGGTACGAATAAGTTTATCCAGAAATTCACGCGCAACATTTTGTTCGACGAGAAGATCGGCGGCACCATTCACATGGCGCTGGGCGCGGCCTATCCCGACACGGGCGGCGTGAATAAGTCGGCGGTGCATTGGGATTTGATCTGCGAGACCCGCGACGGCACGGAAATCACGGCGGACGGCGTGCCGTTTTATCGCAATGGCGAGTTCTTGATCAATTAAGCCAGGAAACAAGTAGACAAGGGCGCTCTAACTGGAGCGCCTTTCTTTTTGAGGTCACTCGATGATCATCAACGGCTTTAAGATTCATCCTGAATTGTTGGAAGAGGTCTACGCCGAGCGCTGTGTGCTGCGCGAATGTCTGGGCGCGTGCTGCACCGGCGGCGCGTGGCTCGATGTGGCGCAGTTGAAAATCATCGTGCCGCAGGTCGCCGCGATCAAACCGAATCTGCCGGAGGATCGGCACGATGTCAATGCGTGGTTCTCTGCGCCCGCGGCTGATGAGGCTGCGCCGGGCAGCGGAATCATCGGCACGAACGTGGTGGCTGATCCCCGCCGGCCGGGCGAGACCTGCTGCGTTTTTCTGCGGCCCGATCGCTGGTGCGCCTTGCAAGTGACTTCGCAACAACTGGGTCTGGCTTACCCCGGGCTCAAGCCGTTGTTCTGCGCGCTCTATCCGCTGCAAATTCACGAAGACGAGATTGTCGTCGATCACGAAACCGAACAACACTTCGGTGGCGCGACCTGCCGCCGTGCTGGCCCAACGAAGCAGCCGTTGTATCGAGTTTTCAAGGAGGAAATGCAACTGCTGTTGGGGGCCGAGGGCTATCGGGAGTTGGAAGTGAAGAGTGATGAGTGATGAGTAAAGCGCGGCTAACGATTTCACTCATTACTCGTTACGCATTACTTCATCCTTCGAATCTGCGGCCACTTGAAGAAGACGAATAAGCCATACGCCAGCGAGAGCAGCGCCCCCGACGCCACCGCCAGCGGCGCGCCGACCAGCGTGGCCATAAAGCCGGCTTGCATCGCGCCCACGCGCGACATGCCTTGAAACACCATCGAATACACGCTCATCACGCGCCCGCGCAGTTCATCCGGCGAGGCGACCTGAATCAGCGTGTTGGTCAGCGCGTTCTGCAAGATGAAGCTCACGCCCACACCCAACAGCACCACGAACGAGACCCAGATCGATTGTGACAGCGCAAAAATCAGCAGGGTAGCCGGGAAGAGCAGGTTGCCGATCGTGAGCAGCTGACCGCGACCATGATCGCCAAACGTGCCGGCGAGCAAAGCCCCCGCCAGAGCACCGATGCCAAACACGCCCATCAACAACCCGTAAGTCACGGCCTCCGGATTCTGGCACGTCATGATGCGGCAGGTCGCTTCGACCACCGGTCGCGCGCTTTCGGCCAGGGTGGCGCCCGCGAAGAGCGGCATCAGCGTGATGAACGGCATCGACAGGAAGGCCGAGACGGCGACCAGACTCATCAAGACCAGCAGCCGGGGATTCCGGGTGAGATAGCGCAGGCCTTCCTTCAGGTGCGCCTTCATTTTGGGCTGCTGGGCCAGCTGGCGATGCGGGGGCAGACGCATCAATAACAACCCGGCGATCACCGCCAGAAACGATAGCCCGTTGACCAAAAACGCCGCGCCATAATCTAACGCCGCGATCAACAGCCCGGCCAATACTGGCCCGATGGCGCGCCCCAGATTGAAGATGGCTGAATTCAACGCGATGCCGCTGCTCAAGTCATCGGGATCACCCACCATCTCCATCACAAAGGCCTGGCGAGCCGGCACGTCGATGGCATTCGCCGCCCCCGAGATAAACGTCAACGTCAGGATCTGCCACATCTGAATCGTGTCGGTCCAGGATAACGCCGCCAGCACGAAGGCTTGCAGCATCATCACCAGTTGGGTCCAGACGATGATCGTGCGCTTGGGGTAGCGATCCACTAACGAACCGGCGATCAACGCGAGCGGGATCAAGGGGATGATCGGCAATAGGCCGTTGATGCCCAGCCATAGGCCGGGATTTTGCGGGGCGAGTTTGACGATCAACAAGGGCAGGGCCGTAGCTTGCATCCACGTGCCGATGATCGAGATCATCTGGCCGAAGAAGAACAAGCGGTAGTTGGTGTGCCGCAGGGCGCGAAAAGCTTTGGGCCCGCCATAGCCTTGTGGCACGCTGGTTTCGCCCAGGGTTTCGATTGATTCTGTGTCGATGCCGAAGTTTCCATTACCCATGAGTGTTTCACCGAACAAAAAAGGGAAGCCGGGCTTCCCTTTTTTAGCTCCGCAGCTAGGACTCGAACCTAGAACCCATCGGTTAACAGCCGATTGCTCTGCCGATTGAGCTACTGCGGAATTGGCGTTCGCGGGCGAGATTATACCAAAGGCCCCTCAGACCGTCAAGCAAAAGCGGGCAAATAGAAACCGGGTTTCTACGGTTGAGTGAACGAATCGCACCGACACGTAGAAACCCGGTTTCTCATGACTGCGTGGTTACTCTGCCAGATAGTCTCTCAGCTTGCGGCTGCGATAGGGGTGGCGCAACTTGCGCAGGGCTTTGGCTTCAATTTGCCGGATGCGTTCGCGCGTGACGCCGAAGAACTGGCCCACTTCTTCTAGCGTATGACTTTGCCCGTCGCGCAAGCCGAACCGCATCTCCAGCACTTCACGTTCCCGATCGGACAACGAATCTAAAATTGAATGGACTTGTTCTTTCAACAACTGATTCGACGCGGCGTCGACCGGGCCGAGCACACTCTCATCCTCGATAAAGTCGCCCAGCAAACTGGACTCTTCCTGCCCGACCGGGGTCTCCAGCGACATCGGCTCCTGGCTGACACGGACAATGCGGCGCACTTTCGCGGCCGCGCGACGCATCCGCCGATCGATATTGGGATCGAGCGGTTGATTCGTGTTCCAGGCGGCTTGAATCGCGAGGGTATCTTCTTTGTCCAGCATCCCCAACTCGACCGCCACTTCTTCCGAGGATGGCTCGCGGCCCAGCTCTTGCATCAACTTGCGCTGCACGCGCAGCAGGCGATTGATCGTCTCGACCATGTGGACGGGGATGCGGATGGTGCGCGCCTGATCCGCAATCGAGCGCGTGATGGCCTGACGGATCCACCACGTCGCGTAGGTCGAGAACTTGTAGCCGCGCCGCCAGTCGAACTTCTCGACGGCGCGCATCAGCCCGAGGTTGCCGTCCTGGATGAGGTCGAGGAGGCTGAGGTCGCGGCCGGCGTAGCGCTTGGCGATCGACACGACGAGGCGCAGGTTGGCCTCGATCATCTCTTTCTTCGCACGGCCGGCGTCGCGCTCGCCCTTGCTTACGGCGAACACTACGCGTTTGAATTCGGAAACATCCAGTCCCGTCTCGGTCGCCATTTTGCCAATATCGGCACGCAGTGCTTCGATCGCGGGCT
>JBGSPW010000132.1:0-34816 GCA_041738395.1 Thermoflexales bacterium | reverse complement strand
AAGGGCGAGTCTCGAAGGCTTCCCACTTCAGCCGAAAATACGAGATGAAAATTAGATTCTTCTCCCACTTGGAGTAAGCGAAGCAAGAGATGGACATGTAGCCGCGATGAATTGTCGGCTTATTTGGGCAAAAATTAGGTCCGAGGTTTTGTTTACTGCAAAGATACATCCGCGCTAGCACGAAGTCGGGGTTATCCGTGTAATCCGTGTCCTGCTATTCGTGCTATACTTTCAACAACCTCGTCACCAGGCGGTGCGCATGCCCCCCATTCAAGACTTCGCCACCCGCGTCATCGATAACGTCGAACACGTCATCCTCGGCAAACGCGAAGCGATCGAGCTGCTGATGGTCGCGCTGTTGTGCGAAGGTCACGTATTGATCGAAGATGTGCCCGGCGTGGGCAAGACCATGCTGGCCCGCTCGATCGCGGTGAGCCTGGGCGGACAATTCAAGCGCTTGCAGTGCACGCCCGATCTACTGCCCAACGACGTGACGGGCGTCTCGGTATTCAATCAACAGAACGGCCAGTTCGAGTTTCGTCCCGGCCCGATCTTCGTCAACGTGCTGCTGGCCGACGAGATCAATCGCGCCACGCCGCGCACGCAATCGGCCTTGCTGGAAGCGATGCAGGAGCAGCAAGTCACGGTCGACGGCGTCACCCGATCGTTGCCACGCCCCTTCATGGTCCTGGCCACGCAGAACCCGATCGAGTATGAAGGCACCTTCCCGCTGCCCGAAGCGCAGCTCGATCGCTTTTTGATGCGCGTTGCGCTGGGTTATCCGACCACCGCGCAAGAAAAGCAATTGCTGCCGCACCTCCAGCGCGAGCATCCCGTCACCAAACTTCAGCAAATCACCGACGAGGCGCAGCTGCTGGATTTTCAAAAACAAGTGTGGGAAATCCATGTCGACGAGTCGCTGCAAGATTACATCGTGGCGCTGGTCACGGCGACGCGCACGCACGGCGATGTCGCCCTCGGCGCGAGTCCACGCGCAAGCCTGGCTCTCTTCAAAACGGCGCAGGCACTGGCCGCCTGCCGTGGACGCGATCATGTGATTCCCGACGACGTCAAATATCTGACGCCGTATGCCCTGGCGCACCGGCTCATTGTCAAGCCGGAAGCCGAACTGCGCGGCAGCACAGCCAAAGCCATCGTGCAAGACATCGTGGCACGCACTCCTCTTGATCTGGAAACGTGAAGATAATGAGTAACGAGTAATGAGTAAGAAGCCACTCTGTCGGCACTCATTACTCGTTACTTGTCACTCATTACTTTCGCATGGGCGACAATTTTTTCCTCTTCCTCATTATCCTCGCTGTCTTTGCCATCTTCCTGCGCGAAGACAGTGTCCTCACGCTGGCGTACTTCCTCGTGGGAGTGTATGTGTTAAGCCGCTGGTGGAGCCGCCGCGCCCTGCACGCCGTAGAATACAAGCGCACGTTTCAACCACGCGCCTTCCTCTACGAAAAAGTGCCTGTGCAACTGGAACTGGTCAACAAGCGTTGGCTGCCAGTGCCGTGGTTGCAGCTCACGGAAAATCTGCCGCTGGAACTGATCGTGCCCAGCACCTATCGCAGCGTCACGACCATCGGGCCGTATGCGCGCCGCCAGTTTGAGTATCTCCTGCACGCCGATCGGCGTGGTTACTACTCGATCGGGCCGCTGCATCTGCGCTCGGGCGATCTGATCGGCTTGACCGAAGAGCTGGACACCGAAGGTGGCGTCGATCATTTGATCGTCTACCCCAAGATCATTCCCTTCGCCGAAGTGAAACTCCCCTCGCGTTCACCGCTAGGCACGCTGCGCCACACGCAACCCATCTTCGAAGATCCCAGCCGCGTGCGCGGCAAACGCGATTACACGACCGGCGATTCGCTGCGCCGCGTCGATTGGAAAGCGACGGCCACGACGGGCCGCTTGCAGGTGAAGCAGTTCGAACCGTCGATCGCGCTGGAGACGGCTCTCTTCCTCAACCTCAACGCCGACGAATACCTGCAGCGCACGCGCCTCGACGCGACCGAGTTGGCGATCGTGATTGCGGCTTCGCTCGCCAACTGGATCGTCGGCAAGCGCCAGTCCGTGGGGTTGTATGTGAACGGCGTGGATCCGATCGGGACGGAGGGAAAAGCGCAGGCGCTGCCGCCGCGCAAAGGCCGCGCTCATTTGACGCGCATCCTCGACGTACTGGCGCGGGTCCGATCGGCCCCGCTAACGCCCTTCGTGCAGAGCGTTCAACCGGAAGCAGCCCATCTGCCATGGGGCACGACGGTTATTCTGATCACGGGCGCGATCGACGAGGCGTTGTTCGACGAAATCTTTCGCGCGCGGCGTGCAGGCTTGAATGTCGTATTGATCTTGTGCGGCACGGTGCCCAACCTTGCCGAGATGCAGCAGCGCGCCGAACACTTTGGCATTCCGGTGCAGCACTTTATGCGTGAACGTGATCTGGATGTGTGGAGAGGATAAACCTCACCCGGTTTTCTCCCCCTCTTCTGATTTGGGCTGTTGCAAATCGGGAGAGGGGGTTGGGGGGTGAGGCTGGACAGACATGACCACGAGCAAATCTCAAGCGAACCGCGATAGCATTCTGACCACCCTGACGAATTATCTGATCGTCAGCGGCATGTTGACGTGCGCGGCGCTGGGCCTCGTACAAGTGGCGCAGCAAGTGACGCCCCGCTGGAACGCGTCTTTCGTGCCGGTGCTGGTCTTCTTCATCGCGCTGGAATCCGCGACCATGACGCGCTATGTGCACTATGGCAAACCGCCGGTGCCCTGGTATACGTTGCGCGCCGCCGAAGCATTGGTATTGTTCCTGATGATCCGTTCGTTGCTGGGTCTATTGCGCGGCCCGCAACCCGATCGGCCCGTTAATTCGTTCTCCGGCTACGTCGATGGTGAGCTGCTGGCGCTGACCGTGATCATGGGCGTGTTTTGGCTGATGAGTTGGCTAATCACGGAAAATCTGCTTAACCTCGAAACGATCGATCCCACCCTCGATCGCGAGCTGATCAAAGACGTGGCGGAAGCGCAGGTTAATTCGCAGCAAAGCCTGATCAGTTTGATACTCATGATCGGCGGAGTGCTGACCTTCTTCGCTGCGCTTATCCGCATTTATCTGCGCACCAATAATCAAACCGGCCTGGCTGCTCAATCCGGCCTGTGGCACGTCATTATTTATTTCTTGCTGGGGCTGCTGCTGTTGGGACGCATGCGGCTCTCGCTGCTGCGTGCGGGCTGGGTGTGGGAACGCATCCCCATGCGGGGAAGCGTTGGCAGGCATTGGATCACCTACACGCTGTTGATGCTGGGCGTCGCCGTGATCGTCGCAGTCGTGTTGCCCACACAATACTCGCTTGGGTTGTTGGGCACGCTGGGCTATTTACTGTTGGGCCTCATCCAGATCGTTCAAGCGATTATCTATTTCATCGCCTTCCTGATCATCTCTTTCTTGAGCCTGTTTTTTCCCACCACGGGAGGCAAGCCGCTAACCAGCACGCTGCCCAAACCACCAACGATGCTCGTCACGCCCAATACGCCGACGCCCTCGTTGTCCGAATTCGTGCAATCGTTGATCTTCTGGGCGGTGTTCTTTGCTATCACCGGTTACGTGCTGGTGCAATATCTGCGCCGTCACCCGGAAATTGTCGACGCGTTGAAACGCATCCCCGGCATGACATTGCTCATGCGCCTATGGAACCGATTGCGCGTCTGGTTGGGTGGTTTGTCTCAGCAGTTTGAGGATTTGCGCGAAGCGCGGAGAAAAGCGCGCGGGCCGGCTCCAACCCGATCGGCCTTCGCGCCCCGACGTTGGCTCAATCTGCGCCGCCTCTCACCGCGCCAGCAGGTACAGTTCTACTACTTAGCCATGCTGCGTCGCAGCGGCGAGAAGGGTCATCCGCGCCAACCGGCCCAGACGCCGTATGAATACGCCCGCGCGCTGGAAAGCCAACTGCCCGAAGTCGATCAAGACGTCGACGGCATCACCAGCGAATTCATCGAAGCGCGCTACTCCCGCCACGACATTCCCCCGGATCACGTCGGCCTCGTCCGTCGCTATTGGGAGCGCATCAAGCGGGCATTGCGAAGATGAATAACCTCCCAGAGGTTTCAAGCCTCCGAGGCGAAAAGACGCACGAGAGGTTGTTCCCATGACACCTGTAATATTATTCGCGTGACAAGCCGCACTGTCGAGGATTGCCGTAATACGCTATCGTTTAATCAAGTATGTTCATATCCCAATATTTCCCGCCCACTGCGGCGGAGGCGGTCCCCATGCAGCAACCTCAAGAATCAGAAATTCAACTATTCCACGCGCAGATCTGCCAGGCGCTGGCCGATCCCACGCGCATCCTCTTGCTCTATCGCTTGGCCGAAGGCCCGCAAAACGTGGGTGAATTGGCCACGACTTTGAATGTTAGCCAACCTACCGTCTCGCGTCATCTGAAAGTGCTGCGCGAACGCGGCATGGTCAGCAGCACCCGCCATGGCGCGACGATCGAGTACCGGCTCATCGACGACCGCTCCATTCAGGCGTTGGATTTGCTCCGCTCGGTCTTGCGCGACAACCTCTCACGCAGCGCCGGCCTAGTGGACGCCCTGAACGAATCCGCCGAAAGCTAGCCGATCGCACTGTTCGATCCAAAAAGGAAGACCGAAGTGCTTCAAGCGCCTCGGTCTTTCTTTTTTGCTACTGGGCTGCTTCAGCCGACACCACGCCGCCCAACGCGTTGACTTTCAGTTTCCAGCGGCTGCCCACCACGTACTTCGACAAATCGCTGGCGCTCGCTACGGTCATCTGATACTCTTTGCCATCCGAACTGAAGAACACCACATAGGTCTCTGCGCGATCGCCCTCGCGTTGATCGGCGCGTAGATTCACCGTGGGCCAGGCCGGGTTCGCATCCGCACCTTTGGTGACAACGGAATCCACAACCGTCCATTCAAGTTGAGTGTACGCGCACCAGTCATCCTTTACTTCGTACTGGCAATCCTGCACCACTTTGCCCACACCTGAACCGGTATCGACGGTGTACGGTGTGCCGCAGATTTTCTCGGCGTTGGGCGCAGGTTGATCTTGCGTGCCGCGCACCTTCAACTCGCACGCGCCGACGGGCACATTCGCCGGAATCTGATCGCGCCACGTCTCGTGCTGCACCGGCCGCTCTTCCATAATCTCGATGGCCCGCTGCCACTGCACGCCTCGCACCGCCGCCGAGGTATCCGTGGTGCGAAAGAGCAACAACCCGCACACGATGACGGCCACGACCAACACACCGATGCCGATGAACAACGGCATGCGATTCGTTTTGGCAGGTACCGCGGGCGGAGCCTTTACCTGATCGACCGGGCGTTTGGCCAGGCTAGCCGCGCAGTTGCTGCACTTCAACGCGGTGGCGGGGTTCAGCGCGCCGCAGTAGGGGCACTTGACATCGGGCTTCTTCTCGGCAGAAAAAGCGCCCAGCACCTCGCCCGCCTGGCGCGCCGCCGCCTCTGTCAAATCGGCGCTGCATTGCGAGCAATTCTTCGCATCCGCCGCATTGCGCGCGCCGCAATACTTGCAGGTCACGTCCGGGCCGCGCTCCGCCTTGGCGATGACGGCTTCGTCTTTGATCAATTCTTGCTGCGCGGGCAGTTCGAATTTGTCGGTTGAGCTCATCACATTGCCGCAGCTGGAACAAATCTTGGTTGTGCCGGGATTCTTCGATCCGCAGCGCTTACAGGTCCATTCCAGGTTCACATAGCCGACAGTTTCTTGGGGCATAGCACCTCCACTTAAAGACTGGACTCAGGTGAAATTAAGGGCCGATATGGGCAGTGTAGCATAGCCTGTCACGAGGGTCAATCGGTAAACGCTGGTGTTGCTTAAATGCTCTCAGCCCGCGTCTTCGCGAGCGTCCTCGAAGATGCCGGAAAAGCGCCCGGCATCTTCGAGGACGCAGACTGAGCGCAAAATCAGAGATGCGAATAATCACCAGGTAAACGCTGTCGGGCAAGCGGCCATGCCGAGGCTTGATATGACAACCTGGATCATTCTAAATTCGACCCGGCCATATTTAGAAGATGACATTTGACCATCGAGATTGTGAAACCTCATGCGCCAGATATGACAACCTGCACTCGTCAGCCTCCAGCAACAGCTTTATGCTAAAGGTGCCCAACCCCAACTCAGGAGGCACTATGGCTGCAAAAGGCCGTATCGAGATTGAAACAGAATATTGCAAAGGGTGCGAGCTGTGCACCAGCGTCTGCCCACAGGACGTCATCCGCATGGCAGATTGGTTCAACGCCAAGGGCTATCACCCCGCGCAGCTCGTCGACCCGCAGGGCGAGTGCACCGGCTGTGCCGTGTGCGCCGTCATTTGCCCGGATGCTGTCATCACCGTGTATCGCACCGTCACCGGCCGCACGCCTGTCGCGGCGCTAGCGTAAGGGGGCAACGATGGCCAAAGAATTATTGAAGGGCAACGTCGCCATTGCCGAAGCCGCCGTGCGTGCCGGGCTGGAAGCCTACTTCGGCTACCCCATTACTCCGCAGACCGAATTGCTGGAACACATGGCGAAGCGCATGCCGGAACTGGGCCGCGCCTTCGTGCAGGCCGAGAGTGAAGTCGCCGCCATCAACATGGTGTACGGCGCGGCCTCCACCGGTAAACGCGTCATGACGTCCTCGTCCAGCCCTGGCGTCAGTTTGATGCAAGAAGGTTTGAGCTACATCGCCGGATCAGAAGTCCCCGCCGTCATCGTCGATGTGATGCGCGGGGGGCCGGGCCTGGGCAACATCGCGCCCAGCCAGTCCGATTATTTCCAGATGGTGAAGAGCGCCGGTCATGGCGATTACAAACAGATTGTCCTCGCGCCTGCGACGGTGCAGGAAGCGATCGATCTCACTATGCTGGCGTTTGATCTCGCCGACAAATATCGCACCATCGCCACCGTGCTGCTCGACGGCAACATCGGCCAATTGATGGAGCCGGCCGAGCTGCCGCCCATGCACGAACTCCGCAAAGAGCCGCCCGCCTGGGCCGTAGCCGGAGCGAAGGGTCGCAAGAAGAACATCATCTCGTCGATCCATTTACAGCCGGAAGAGCTCGAAACGTTCAATCGCCAGCTGCAAGCCAAGCTGAAGACCATCGCCGCTAACGAAGTGCGCTACAAAGAGTACATGCTTGAAGGCGCAGAGTTGATCGTCGTGGGATTTGGCACCGCGGGCCGTGTGGCGCAGACAGCGGTCAAGCTGGCGCGTTCGCAGGGCATCCCGGTCGGGCTGCTGCGGCCGATTACGCTGTGGCCGTTCCCCGAAGAACGTCTCTCGCAACTCGCCGACGAGGCGCGCGGGTTCCTCGTCGTCGAGATGAACATGGGCCAGATGTTGGACGATGTGAAGATCGCCGTGGCGGGGCAATGCCCGGTGGACTTCTACGGACGCACCGGCGGCGTGGTGCCCCTGCCCGATGAAGTCTTCGCGGCGATCGCGAAACTCGATCAGGCCACACTGCGCGCTCAGCTGGGAGCAACTGCGCCACTCGTGATCGCTTAAGCCAGGGGCCAACTGCGCCACTAGGGCCAACCGCGCCACTAGGGCCAACTGCGCCACTTGGGACAAGGGAGCAATAACCAAATGACTACTGCACCGATTGGGCCAACTACGCCACTTGAACAACTGGTCTACGAACGGCCTGAATCTTTAAGTGACGTACATACGCATTACTGCCCGGGCTGCACGCATGGTGTGGCCCATCGCTTGATCGCCGAGGTGATCGACGAGCTGGGCATTCGTGAAAATACCATCGGCGTGGCGCCGGTGGGCTGTTCCGTGTTTTGTTACAACTACTTTGAAGTCGACTTCGTCGAAGCCGCGCATGGCCGCGCTCCCGCGATGGCCACCGGCGTGAAGCGCGTGCTGCCCGATCGGATTGTCTTCACCTATCAAGGCGATGGGGATTTAGCCTCGATCGGGTTGGCCGAGATCATGCACGCCGCGCTGCGCGGTGAGAACATCACCGTGATCTTCATCAACAACGCGATCTACGGCATGACCGGCGGACAGATGGCGCCGACCACACTGCCCGGCATGAAGACCACGTCTTCGCCTAACGGGCGCGATGTGGAAACCAGTGGCTTCCCCATCCGTATGTGTGAACTGTTGGCCCAAATGGAAGGTGCGACTTATCTGGCGCGCCGCAGCCTGCACAATCCCGCCGAGATTCGCAAAGCGAAGAAAGCCATCAAGCTGGCCTTTGAAAATCAAATCAATGGCTTTGGCTTCTCGCTGGTCGAGCTGCTGTCCAGCTGCCCTACCAACTGGGACATGCCGCCCGCGCAAGCGTTGAAGTGGATCGAGACGCAGATGGTGCCAGTGTATCCGTTGGGTGACTTTAAGAACGTCAAACACGCTGCGTAAAGCGTAAGGCGTAAAACGCAAGGGAATTCTTTGCGTTTTACGTTTTACGTTTCACGTTTTACGGAGAAACTCATGCCTTACGATATTATCTTCAGCGGTTTTGGCGGACAGGGTGCCTTGTTCGCCGGGCAATTGCTGGCTTACGCCGCCATGGATGCCGGCCGCTTCGTCACATGGATTCCGTCTTACGGGCCGGAGATGCGCGGCGGCACAGCGCACTGCACCGTCATCGTGTCCGAGGAAGAAATCGGTTCGCCGCTGGTGCGCAATCCTTCCACCGTGATCGCGTTGAACAACCCCTCGGCCGAAAAGTACGAGCCGCAGCTCGCCACGAATGGTTACCTGTTTTATAACTCGTCGCTGGTCGTGCATCAATTCACGCGGCGCAACATCCATGCGATTCCCATTGCGGGCAACGAAGCGGCCGCCGCGTTGGGTCACGCCAAGCTGCTTAACATGGTGCTGCTCGGCGCGATGTTGGCGCTGGTGCCGGTGCTGCCGCTGGCCGCCGTGGAGCAGGCGCTGAACAATCACATTCCGGCGCGCCGCCGCGACTTGCTGGAGGCCAACAAACTGGCCTTACGCAAGGGGATTGAACTGGCACAACAAGCCGTTTTAGTCCCCGCATAACAATCGAGTAGACAAGAAACGCGAAAGACACGATCATATAATCTCACAGCCCGATCGTGTCTTTTGATCTCTATCACCTACCCAGGAGGAAAAATCGAGAATGACGACACCATGGGCCCAGCGTTACGCCCTCCGCACCCACAACATGGGCAGTTCGGCCATCCGCGAGTTGCTCAAGTTGACGCAGCAGCCCGATCTGATCTCCTTTGCGGGTGGATTGCCCGCCCCCGAGTTATTTCCCATCGAAGAAGTGAAAGCCGCATGCGATGTGGTTTTGAGCGAAACCGGAGCGCAGGCGTTGCAATACAGCACCACCGAAGGGTACGCGCCGCTGCGCGAGATGCTGGTGCGGAATATGGCGCGCTACGGCATCAAAGTCGAGCTGGATAACATCGTCATCACGTCCGGCTCGCAGCAAGCGCTGGACTTGATCGGCAAGATGTTGATCAACCCCGGCGACACTATCCTGACCGAGACACCGTCTTACCTGGGCGCGTTGCAAGCCTTCACGGCGTATCAAGCCCAGTATGTCACCGTGCCCATCGACGACGACGGCTTGCAGGTCGCCCAGCTGGAAGCCGCGCTGCGCACCGGTCCCAAATTCATGTACATCCTGCCCAACTTCCAAAATCCGGCAGGCGTGACCCTGTCACTGACACGGCGTTACGATTTAATCGCGCTGGCCGAAGAGTACGGCATTCCCATTTTGGAGGATGATCCGTATGGCCAGCTGCGCTTTGAAGGCGATCATCTGAAGCCGCTAGTGGTGTTGGACTCCGAATACGAAGGCTGCACCGGCGAGGGCGGTTACACGGGCAATGTGATCTACACCAGCACATTCAGCAAGACCTTAGCGCCGGGCTTGCGCCTGGGCTGGATCGTCGCACCCAGGGAAGTCGTCTCCAAGATCGTGCAGATGAAGCAGGGCACCGATCTGCAGACCAGCACGTTCGATCAAATGGTGGCCTACGAAGTGGCGCACGGCGGCTTTCTCGATCAGCATGTGCGCCGCATTCGCGAGGTGTATCGCGGCCGTCGCGATTTGATGCTAAAAACCATGGAAGAGTGTTTCCCGGCCGGTGTATCGTGGACTCGTCCGCAGGGCGGCCTGTTCTTGTGGGCCACCACACCGGAATCCATCAACACTGTTGACTTGCTGAAAGACGCCATTCAGCAGAAGGTGGCGTTCGTGCCCGGGCATTCGTTCCACCCCACCGGCGGCGGGCACAATACCATGCGCCTGAATTTCAGCAACGCCACTGAAGAGCAGATCGTCGAAGGCATCCGCCGGCTGTCGGTGGCCATTAAACAGCGGCTGGCACAACACGCTCCAGTGTTCTCCGTCAACTAGCGGCTTCGCAGCGTTTACCTCACAGGCCGGACTGCCTCGCCCGGCCTGTGAGGTTTCAATAACACCCCGGTTACTCCTCAGCCTCACCCCCGGCCGCTCCCCCTCTCCTGAAATTATCTTTTCGATTTCGGGAGAGGGGGTCGGGGGTGAGGCTGAGGAGTAACACACCCCGCGCAATTCGCCGTTGAGGTGAAGTATAATAATTGCAAGTACAGCGATCTATCTGCTCAGATCACGCGTAAGTGGTGCTAGTCCCAATACTGTTTAGTTAGCGCTCACCCAACCGCGTCCGCGCGGTGGGATCGCCCGCGAGGATGCGGGCTGCGAGCCTTATCTAAACAGTATTGGTGCTAGTCCGCCACCGACTTCGCGCTAGTTTTTCGTCGCCGCCCAGATCGATCCAGGCAGGTTGTCTATGTCCGACATACCCGTTTCTCGTGGCGCTTTCGGCCCTTCCACCGCAGACGCGTCGTATTTACAGCAGCGCCTCCAGGCGCAAACAAATGGTTGGCGCCGCGTGCTCGATCACATCGACGAGGGCGTGGTGATCGTCGACCACACCGGCGTGATGCGCGAAGTCAATCGAACCGCGGCCCGCTGGCTGCACCAGCCGGTCGATCAGCTGATCGGGCAGCCGTGGGCTGTGCCACTCGTCAATGGACTGATCGAGCTGAGTGTGGCCGATCGAGTGGCGCGGTTCGAGACGCAATTAGAGCCGATCGAGTGGAACGATCAACCCGCGCACTTGATCAGGCTGCGTCCCGCCGCCCCCACCCAGCAGCTTACCGCCGCGGCCTACGCCACCCTGCTGCAAGCCATTCCCGAAGTGGTGCTGATCACGCGCCTGTCTGATGGGCTGATCATAGAAGCCAGTGACTTCGTCCAACAAGCGTTGGGGTACTCGCGCGAGGAGATGATCGGCCAATCGAGTTGGCAGATCAACGCGTGGGTCGAACCGCACGAACAGACTGTCTTCATCAATCGCCTGCGCGACAAGGGCATCTGTCAGGACTTCGCCACGTCATTTCGTACCAGCGCCGGACAAGTGATACCGGTGCTGCTCTCAGGGCGGGTGGTCGAGCTGGATGGTCAAGCCTGCGTCTTGTTGATCGCACGCAACATTTCCGAGTGGCGACAAATGGAAGAGGCCCTGCAGGCCGGCCGGGAACGCTATCGCACACTGATCCAAAATGTGCCCCTCGCCATTTACCGCACCACCCCGGGAGGGCGGGGGGCGTTCCTCATGACAAACCGCGCTCTGTGCGCGATGCTGGGTTACACGGAAGAAGAGTTGCGGCAGATCAGAGTGGCCGAGGTGTACCAAGACCCGGCCGACCGGCAGAAGTTTTCCGACTACGTGCTGCAACACGACCGGGTGACGAACGTGGAACTGCAGCTGCGCCGCAAAGATGGTTCGGCGTTTTGGGGGACAGTCAATGCGCAGGTGGCGCGCAATGCCACTGGTGCGGTGACTTACTTTGACTGCACCATGGAAGACATTACCGCCCGCAAGCAGGCCGAAGCCGCCGAACGTGAGCAGCGCGCCTTGGCCGAAGCGCTGCGCGACACCGCCGCCGCGTTGAGCAGCACGTTGAACTTTGACGAAGTCCTTGATCGCATTTTGGAGAACGTGGGTAAAATTGTGCCCTACGATAATGCCAGCGTTTCCTTGATCGAAGGACGCACCGCCCGCATTGTCCGCATGCGCGGCTATGTGGTGCCCGGTACCGAAGCGGAGATCATGATCTATCGCTTTAACCTCGACACGACCGAAGATCTGCACTACAGCGAAACGACCGGCCAACCGGTCATCATCTCGGATGTCGCGCACTACTCCGACTGGCTGCCGATCCCCGGACGCGCCTGGATTCAATCGCATCTCAGCACGCCCATTCACATTAAAGGTCAGGCGGTCGGTTATCTCAGCCTGGAAAGCGCAACGCCCGGTTTTTTCACCGCGCAGCACGCCGGGCATTTGCAGAGTTTTGCAGCTCAGGTGGCTGTGGCCATCGAAAATGCGCAGCTCTATCAACAGATTCAGCGCTACGCGGAGGAATTGGAAACGCACGTCCTCGAACGCACGGCTGAGCTCGATCGGGAACGGCAGCGCCTGCGCGCTATTCTGGATACGGCCGGGGAAGGCATCTTTTTCACCGATCGCCGCGGCATCATCGAATACATCAACCCGGCCATGGAGCGCCTGACCGGCTATTCCTCCGCCGAAGTGCTGGGCCACGATCCTAACATCTGGCACAGTGGACCAACCCCCGCCGCGGTATTTGACACAATGTGGCGCTCCATCCTGCACGGCGAGGTCTGGCAGGGCGAGGTGGTCAATCGGCGCAAAGATGAAACGCTGTACGACTCCGCATTGATTGTCGCGCCTCTGGTGCGCGCTGACCAGCAAATCATCGGTTTTGTCGCGATTGCCCGCGACATCACGCGCCAGAAGGAACTTGACCGCCTGAAAGATCAATTCGTGGCCAACGTCAGCCACGAGCTGCGCACCCCATTGACCAATGTCCAGCTGCACGTGAATTTGCTGGAACACGGCGCGCCAGCCAAACGTGATCAATATTTGCAGACACTCAAACGTGAAGTGGTCCGCCTGGAAGCGTTGATCGAAAATCTGCTCAGCCTGTCGCGGTTGGATCTGGGCAAGCTTACCATCACTCTGGGGCCGATCGATCTCAACCACCTGGTCAGCCAGCTGGCTGACGACCGTCGCTCGCTCATCGCCGAAACGGGTTTGCTGGTGGAGACCCAACTAGACCAGCACCTTCCGCTGGCGCAGGCCGATGAAATGTTATTGTCCCAAATCCTGGCCAACCTCATGACCAATGCCATGCATTACACCCCGCCGGGCGGGCGCGTAACGCTCAGCACCACCACACGTCAACAGGCCGATCAGGACTGGATCACGGTCACCGTGACGGATACCGGCCCCGGCATCAGCGCACAAGACTTACCACACCTGTTTGAACGCTTCTATCGTGGCGAGGTCGGACGCCGATCGGGCACGCCGGGCACCGGCTTAGGACTAGCGATTTGCCACGACATCGCCCTGAAGTTGAACGGGCACATCACCGTAGACACTCAACCCGGCCGGGGCGCGGCCTTCACGGTGTGGTTGAGACCTATTGATGCAGCTTGACGCATCCAGTTTGTGAGGAACACCTATGTCGCGCTGGGTTCAAACGCTTAAGACCATGGGCAGTGACCGCACCACCCGACGAGCGATCCTCCTCTATGTGAGCGGCGTGCTATTAGCGCTGATCCCGATTAGAGCCATTGACGATCCCGTCACCTATCAGCTCGCGCAGTGGATTTACGGCATCGGCGTCATCATCGCCACTGTGGTTTTGATTTACGGGTTGGGCCGGCGTCACACCGCACAACTGCGCCATAGTGAAGCCCGCTATCGCGAACTGGTGGAGCAAATTGCCGACGGCATCTTTGTGTGCGATTTGCAAGGTCATTATCTGGACGCCAATCCGGCGGCCTGCGCCCTGTTAGGCTACACTCGCGCAGAAATCCTGCAGCGAAAAGTAACCGATATCATCGCGCCCGAGGACTTAGCCGCGTGGCCTGTTCAGATTGATCGCCTCAACATCGGCCAGGTTGTTTACACCGAGCGCCGTCTGCAGCGCAAAGACGGGCAGCTCATCAGTGTGGCCATCAACACGCGCATGATCAATCCGGACCGCATTCTGGCCACCGTGCGCGACATTTCCGCGCGGAAAGCCACAGAAACTGCGCTGCAAGCCTCGGAGGGGCAGCTGCGCGCGCTGATTAACGCGATGAGTGATGTGATTCTGGTGTTGAGCGCAGAGGGCCGGTATCGCCAGATCGCGCCGACGAATACGGCGGCATTGGTGGCCCTGCCCGATCAGCTGCTGGGCAAAACGCTGCACGATGTTTTGCCCCGTGACCTGGCCGACGCCGGCCTGGCCGCCATTCAACAGTCCCTGCAGACCCGCCAGACGGTCACCCTGGAATATCGCTTGAAGATCGGCGATCGTGCCCACTGGTTTCAAGCCGCCATCTCCTCCATCTCAAATGAAGAGGTGGTGTGGGTCGCGCGCGATATTACCGCAGCCAGGCAGCGTGACCGCGAACGCGCCGCCACGGCCAGTCTCGCCTCGACGTTGCGAACCGCGGTTACGCAAGCTGAAATCCTACCGTTGGTGCTGGATCAAGCCAATCACTGGTTGGAAGTTGAGTCGTCGGCGATTGGCTTGAACAACCCAGCTGGCACCGACCTCGTGTTGCACGCTGCGCGCGGTCCCTGGGCCAATTTCATTGGCGACTCTTTGCCCTTGTCACACGGCGTCGCCGCCCAGATTGTGCGCAGCGGCCGCGCGTATGCCAGCAATGATTTACCAACCGATCCGCAGGTCATCCGCACAGAGCTACTGCTGGGTCTGCGCGCCATGATTGCCGTTCCCTTGTTGGCCGAGAATACCACCTTGGGCATCTTTGCCGTCGGCCGCACTGAGCCGTTCACGGCAGACGATGTCCAGCTCGTGACGACCTTGGGCGATATTGCAGCGGGGGCTTTGCAGCGCGCGGCCGCCCACGATCAGGCCCAGCGCCGCGCCGAGCAGCTGGCGACTCTCAACACGATCGGGCGCACCTTAGCCGAGCTGTTGGACTTCCCCCAGATCTATGCGCAGCTGGGTGCCGCCATCGTGCAAACTCAGCCCGACTTGTTGGCTTTGATCATTTCACAGTTCGATCCGGTGAAGCAGTTGATGACCTGCGTCTACGGCTGGGAAGAAGGCCAGCCGCTCGATGTTTCGCAATTCCCGCCCATTCCGCTGGAACCTCCCGGCTATGGCGTGCAAAGCGAAAGCATCCACCAGCGCCAACCCATCATTGTCAACGATCTGCCCACGCGGCTGAAACGGGCCAAGACCAATCTAGTAATCGGCAAAGAACCGCTCTCGGCCATCTACGTGCCGCTGTTAGCCAAAAGCGAAGTCATCGGCGTGGTGCAGGTGCAAAGTGCGGTCTACCAGCATTTCACGCAAGAAGACGCCGAACTGCTGTCGTTCATCGCCAGCACCGCCGCCGTCGCCATTCAAAATGCGCGCCTGTTTGAAGCCGAGCATAAACAGCGCACGCGCGCTGAGGTCCTAGCTCAACTGGCTTCACGTCTGAACGCCCAAGTGGAGATTCAGTCCGTTTTACAAGTGACCTGCACCGAAGTCGCCCATGCGCTCACCGCGCCCGCAGTCAGCATCTATCTCTACGACGAGGCAGCTCAGGCCCTGATCTATGCCAGCGGCTATGGACTGCCGGCTTTCTTCGGCCAATGTGTGACGCCTATGCCGCGCGCCACTTTCGACGCCTTCAGCAGCCGGCCCGATCGATTGATCAGGCTGCCAGACGTTCAGGCCTTTCCAGAACTGCCCGATGCCGAGTTGTATGTTCAGTGCCAGCTGCGCACCATCGCAGGCGCCGGGATGTGGCGCGACGAGCGGCTAATCGGTTTGATCAACGTCACATCAATCGGCGTCATTCGCCAATTCACCGAAGACGAGCTGGCCCTGCTCACCACCTTTGCGGCCCAGGCCGCCATCGCCATTGAAAACATGCAGCTGGTCGAAGCCGAGCGCCGCCAGCGTGAGCTGGCCGAAGCCCTGCGCGATTCCGCGGCGGCGCTAAACAGCACGCTCAATCAAGAAGAAGTGCTCGATCGTATTCTGGCCAATGTCGGGCGCCTGGTTCCCAACGATACCGTAAGCATCATCGTCGTCGAAAATCGAATCGGGCGCATTGTGCGCCGGAACGGCTACGAGTCGCCCGGCTACACGGACATCTTGCAGCTCAGCCAGCTGCCGCTCGATCAATTCAGCAATTTGCGCCGCATCGTGGAAACCGGCGAGCCAGTGGTTGTCAGCAATACACACCACGATCCGGAATGGGTGGATATTCCCGCCGGACGCTGGATTCAATCGAACCTCGGCGTGCCGATTTGCGCCAAGGGACGCATTCTGGGTGTGCTGGCCGTGGACAGCATGACGCCCGATTTTTACACGCAGGAGCACGCCGAACGCTTGCTCGCCCTGGCCGGTCAGGCCGCCATCGCGATTGAGAATGCGCAGCTGTATGAAGCCGCGCAACGCCGCGCCGTGGAACAAGCCGCCTTGTTGGAAGCCAGCCACGCCATTTCCTCCACGCTGGATCTGCCCACGATGTTGCAGCGGCTGGCCGAACAAATGGGACGCGCCATTGACGTGACCCGCACTTACATTTGCGACTGGAATGTGTCCACCGGAGTAGCCACCGTGCTGGCTGAATATTACGGACCACAGGCTAAACCTCAAGAATTAGCTTCTGACCTGGGTCACACTTATTCGCTGGCACAGGACTTGGGGCTGACGCCAGAGTGGTTATCGAAGATGCAGCCGATGGTGGCCCAGCTGGACAATCGCGCTCAGCCCGAGCCCAGACTCCAGCACATGCGCGCGTGCGGGGCGCAATCCGTCTTGACGGTTCCCCTCACGGCGCGCGGCAACTTGTTTGGTTACGCTGAACTGTGGGAAAGCCGCTGCCACCGCGAATTCACCGCCGAGGAAATTTCACTGTGCAGCAGCATGGCCCAGCAGGCCGCCATCGCGTTTGAAAATGCGCGGCTGTTTGAAGCCGAGCGCAAGCAGCTGCGCCTGGCCCAAACGCTGCAAGCGGTCGGCGCACTACTCACCGCCGAAATGAGTTTGAATGAAGTCTTTGACTACCTCTTTGATCTATTAGCCCGCGTGGTGCGCTATGACAGTGTGTCGATTCAACTGATTAGCGACAACCAGGTCCTCTTTGCGGCCGGGCGCGGTTTTAGAGACGTCCGCCTGGCCAATGAAATCATCCGCAAGTCGCTCCTCCCGACGCTGGAAGAACGCTGGGGGCAGCCTCATCAGCGCGTCATGGTGATTTCCAACACCGAACAGGATCCGCGCTGGCTTACGCTCCCCGGAAGTGAGCCAATCCGATCGTGGATTGGCGCGGCGCTGCGCGTGAAAGGCCACCTGTTGGGGGTGCTTAACGTCGATAGTTTTACGACTAATACCTATGACGAAGCCGCGGGGGAAACCGTGGCCGCCTTTGCCAATCAAGCCGCGATCGCGATTGAAAACGCGCAGCTGCACGACGCGATACGCCGCCATGCCGACGATCTGGAAGAGCGTGTGATCGAACGCACGGCGGAACTGGAACGCGAGCGCAAACGCACGGCCGTCATTCTCGAGGCGGCCGGTGAAGGCATCTTGCTGACCGACGACGCAGGCACAATCGAATACATGAATCCGGCCATCGAACGTCTAACCGGATTCAGTTCTGTGGAAGCGATCGGCCAGAACCCGCGCCTGTGGCAAAGCGGCCGCACACCGGTCTCACAATATCAGAAGATGTGGCAGACCATCACCCGCGGCGGCCTCTGGCAGGGTGAGTTGGTCAATCGGCGCCAAGATGGCCTGTTCTATAACGCCGCGCTGACCATCGCCCCGGTGTACGATATCGACGGTAAAATCAGCGGCTTTGTCGGCGTACAGCGCGACATCTCACAACAAAAAGAACTCGACCGCCTGAAAGACGAATTTGTCTCCAATGTCAGCCATGAACTGCGCACGCCCATCGCCAACGTCAAACTGTACATCAGCCTGCTGACGCGCGGCAAACCGGAAAAATACGAAGACTATTTGCAGACGCTGCGCCGTGAAGCCGCCCGGCTGGAGAAACTCATCGAAGACCTGCTCGATCTGTCGCGGCTCGATCTGGGCAAGACGCCCGTGACGCTGGAACCTACCGACGTGGGCCAACTGGCGGCGCAGCTCATCACCGATCGGACGGTGTTGGCCGCCAGCCGCAGCCTGCTGATCGATTATCGAACCGATGGCCCGCTGCCTTTCGCGCAAGCCGATCCGGCCATGCTAGGGCAAGTTATCTCCAATCTGTTGACCAACGCCATCAACTATACTCCGGCCGGCGGATCGATTACCGTGACCACCACCCAACAACCCCGCGACGATCAAAATTGGATCACCATTACGGTGCAAGATACCGGTTCCGGCATTGCCAAAAAAGATTTTCCCCATCTCTTCGAGCGCTTCTATCGCGGCGAAGCCGGCCGCAAATCCGGCGCGCCTGGCACCGGCCTGGGGCTCGCCATCTCGGCGCAGATCATGAACAAACTCAGCGGCTTGATCACCATTGACAGTCAACCGGGCGAAGGCGCCTCTTTCACGCTGTGGTTGAAGCCCGCCTGAAAGGATGCTATGATTCCCATCGTCTCTATCGTCGGCAAATCGGACGCCGGCAAAACCACCCTGATTGAAAAACTTATTCCGGAACTAAAGCGGCGCGGCTATCGCGTTGCCACCATCAAGCACGACGCGCATCAATTCGACATCGATCATCCCGGCAAAGATTCGTATCGCCACTTTCACGCCGGAGCCGATTGGACCATCATCGGTTCACCGGCCAAGCTGGCGCTGGTCCGCCGCCTCGATCGCGAACTCACCCTCGACGAGATCGCCGCTCAGATCACGGATGTCGATCTGATCCTGACCGAAGGCTACAAGCGCGAGGCCCGCCGCCGCATCGAAGTCTCGCGCCGCGCCCAGACTACCGAATTGATTAGCGATCCCACTGAGCTGCTTGCCATCGCCGCCGACTACCCGATCGAGCTGGGCGTGCCCGTCTACGATCTCGACGATGCGGCGGGGTTGGTCGATCTGATCGAGCGTGAGGTGCTGCGGATCTAGAAACCGGGTTTCTACGGTCTGGCGGTTGATTCCATCAAAACAGCAGAAACCCGGTTTCTTGCCGTCACCCTCCACGAAGTTTGTTTTTAGCGTTGTCCTCAGGTACAATGCCCGACGAATTCACCCAGCGAGGGAGATTTACCGATGGATCGCCGGCCTCTGTTGCCCGGCGCGGTAGCGGCCTTACTCGCCATCGCGCTCCTCATCTATCTGATCGAAAAGATCGGCCAGGCTCTGCTGACGATCAGCAATGTCATTCTGCTCGTCACGCTGGCGTGGATTTTGACACTGATCTTGCGCCCAATCGTCAACGGCATTCACCACTTGGCCGTACCCGAACGCTTCATCGAGCCGATGCGCCGTCGCTGGGGCCAGCGGCTCGCCGATCGGTTGGCGCGTCCCTCGTATGGCCTCTCGATCACTATCGTTTACCTGTTGCTGCTCACCGGCCTGGCCGTGTTGGTGCTCGCTTTCATCCCGGTCGTGGTCGATCAAACGCAACGCCTCGTGATCAATGTGCAGCAACAAGCCACTGAACTGCCGTACCTCATTCAACGCATCACCGACATCGTCAACTCCACCCGCGACTTTCTGGTGACACGCCTCAACATCGATCCCACCTTGATCGTCTTGCCGCGGCCCGAAGAGATCACCGGCCAGATCACCGGCTTTGCCAGCAACCTCTTCCAGATCGGGCTGAGTCTGATCGGCACGATTGCCTCGACGTTGGGGCAGGCCATGCTGGTGGTCTTTCTCAGCGTCTTCATCATGATCGACGGCAAAGAAACCACGCAATATATTCTGCGTCTGGTGCCGCGCCAGTACGACAAAGATGTGAATGATGTGCTCAGGACCAGCGAGTCGGCCTTTGGCGGTTTCATTCGCGGCACAGCCTTGCAAGGTTTGATTTACGGGGTGGGCGTGACGATCTTCATGACGCTGTTCGGCATCGGCTCGCCCGTGGCCGTGGGCGCGATCACCGGGGTCTTGATGCTGATCCCCGTGTTCGGCGGCATTATGGGCCTGGCCATTCCCTTGCTGGCTGCGCTGTTGCAGTCGTCGCCCAACACCCTGTGGCTCATGGTCTGCCTGGGCATTTTTGAACTAATCATCTTCAACTTCGTCGCGCCACGCCTCATCAGCCAATCGGTGAAGATCCCTTCGCTGCTCGTCATCGTCGCCATCATGATCGGCTGGCAGCTCATGGGGTTCTGGGGCTTTGTGTTCGCCGTGCCGATCGCCGCCGTGGTGTACTCGATCGGATTTGTGATCCTCGAACGCGCGGTGCGCCAGCACGAGGATGCAGCACCCGCTCAGGAACCGCCGCATGGCTGATCGATTACCGGGATACGCGGTGCGCGGCGCAGCGATCGATCAGGTGCAGCCCTTTGCATTTGACCGCGGCCCAATCGGGTGTGTGCTGCTGCACGGCTTTACGGCGGCCCCCAAAGAGATGCGCCCGCTGGGCGATTATCTGGCCGCGCGGGACATGACCGTGCGCGGGGTGCGCTATGCCGGACACGGCACCTGCCCGCAAGATCTAAACCGCACCACCTGGCACGATTGGGTCGCTTCGGCTAAAGCGGCTGTGCAGGAACTACGCCAGCACTGTTCGCAAGTGTGGAGCATCGGCCTCTCGTTGGGCGGTTTGATCAGTCTGTATCTCGCTGAACAGCAGTGGGTGGACGGCGTCTGCGCCCTAGCCCCCGCCATCTTTCCGCCCGATCGCCGCATGGCGCTGGCGCGGCTGCTCACGCCCTTCAGGCCCTACTCTCGCAAAGATTTGGCGGATCTACACGACCCGATCGCGCTGGCCGAACACGCCGATTATGAACTCTTCCCCACGCACGCCGTAGCCGAGCTGCACGCCTTGATGCGGCACACGCGCCGTGCTTTGCGCCAGATCGATGTGCCCCTGCTGCTCGTCTTTGCCCGGCACGATCGGGTCGTCTCCCTCAACGCGCTCGACACCCTCTGGTCGCGCGTCGCCTCGACCGACAAGCAGCAGCTCATTCTGGAACGCGGCGGACACATCGTCACCGAAGACTATGACAAAGCGATCGCCTTTGCGGCGATTGAGCAATTTTTGCAGCAGCATGCGTGATCTGCAAAACGTCACTTCGGCCTTGAGGTATGACGTTTTACGCACACGCCCTACGGTAGCGAGCAGCCCCACGAACAGTTAGAGATCTTCCTCTTGGCCGTTATGCGGTGTCGCCGTCATCAATAGGAAATGCCGCGTCAATGTCGAGAGGAGTTGGCCGAGTCGATACCACTTGGTGTATTCGATCTCACCGCCGCGCGGGCCAGCGTGGTCGGGCGATCGGTCGAATCATCCAACACCTGCATCGGCAACCGATCGTGCAGCCAGTCGAGGTTGGCGGCCGCCTCGCTGATGCGCTCTACATAGAAAATGACGAGTAACAGGCGAGTCCTGTGTTTCCTTCCAATACGCACGCCGGCCATTGCCCGGACGCAAGCGCGGCGCAGTTGGGTATACACACAAAACCGCGACTTATATCGTCGCGGTCTGCTTCAAGTCCAAGATGATTTTAACAGGCTGAGGGGGGTTGGCAACCGTGCGGGGTGCCAGCCGCTATTCCGCTGCCTTATCCGGTGATGGCCTTCATCCATCTTCCTGCAACCAGCAGCAAATATTTGGACAAATCATCTTTCACTTCAGACAGTGTGGCTCGTTTCATGCGTCGCGGCCCACCAGACTTCGCAGCTTGCGGAATCGCTCGTATTCGTTTTGAAGCGGAGGATTTCGGGGAATTAGCGGGATTCCGCCACTGCCGTGGACTGTTGTGCGACTTTGATCACCATGCGCAGAACTTCATTCACCGACTCGGAAGTGGGAAAGGCCGCAGCGACATCCGGGGCGAGCAAAACCAGATTGGTACCACTGCGATAGCGGGCCACGTATTTTCCGCGCACCCCGTCTTTCAGTACGGTTTCATCGTACTCAGGGCGCAGGTCATCATCTAATGGCGTTTCAATTTTATCCTTCATAGAGTTTCCTTTCCCGGCTCGTCACTTCTCGCGCGCTGATGATGCGAGTGGTTTCGCCTCGATCGGTATGCGCCACAATCAGCAATCGATTAGTCAGCGAAAGGCCGATAATGATGTAGCGATCTTCCCCAATCGAGTGATCCGGATCAGCATAGGTGATGGATAACGGGTCATTGAATACGGTGGCGGCTTCCGTGAAGTCAACCCCGTGTTTCCTGATGTTGTATTCAGCCTTGGCCGGATCCCATTCAAATTCCACGTAAAAAGTATAGCCTCAAAACCTGTTTTGTTCAAACGGTTTTCAAGGCATACATGTATGGCCTGCCAGGCGCGTCCGCTGACGGCCTGCATCCGTTCATCCGCTTCAACCATCCGCTGAACGCCCACATCCGCTCCCCATCCGCCCCTCATTCACGACGGCAGCGGCGGGGTGGGGTGCCTGCTTCAAGGTGTTGGCCTTGTGTTCACTGCGTCATCCAATCTCCGATGCAATAACGATGCTAAAGAAAGCATGTCAAGTGCGTCCTGCTCGTTTATTACCCAGTTGATTTTTGGTGCATGCGCAGTTGTATTGCGAAAGGTCCCGAAAAGACCTTTCATTAGATTCATCAAACCGGTGTGTTCACTCTTTTCGGTTGGCGTTCGAAGTGAGTTGAATGCAAGAAGGGGTGAGTTGCCACCAAATACCTCATCAACCAGTGTTCCACCGTCGCCAGTTCGTCCTGACTTCTCTCGAATCTTGTCAGCCACGCTCTTGGTTGCTTCAAACACGGCGTGGAAATAATTATCTTGAAGCAGCTCTTCTCGACAGAAGCGTAGCACATCGGGATGCACCTGTCTATCTAACAATGCTCTTCGCAACCGACTCGCTCGTTCTCGCGCTTCACCAATAGTTCTTGTAACGGAGGTCTGTCGAAGTTGACAGTCCTCACCTAAAGTTAGTCCGGCGAACGAAAGCACTTGGTTTAGGGCTTCGCGGCGAGTATCAAACAGAGAGCGGCTACTAACATACCGCACTGGCTTCATTGCGGCTAATATGAAAGCAGCAACCTGATTGCCGCAGCGGTCACTATTTTGTCGCTGGGATAAGACTTCATACAACCTATAACGTTTTGTCCCTCCTGAAAGTGGATCGTCAATTCCACAATCGCGAAGAATCTGCCCTATTTCACTGCCAGATAGCCCCGCTGATGTATCACCGAGGACATCGCAGATGGCGCGAAGCGTTGTTTCATCAAAAGAAGTGATTTGAGCCATTTCATCACCCCAGCAGAGGACGGCCTAATAGCTTTCCTGCGACTTAGCTTTTACTTGCACAGCGGAAGTCAGCCGAGTACCGGATCACATGGCGACCGCCTCTTGATTTCCACGCTATTCTTTAATCCGCTTGAAGTAGAGATAGTGACTGTCTCCAGTATTTCCACATCCAACCATTTCCCACCCCTCCTCACCAAGTTTTGCAACAGTTTGAGCAAGGATGGAGATTTCGGACAAAATTCCTGCACCTTCTATGCGGGTCTTTGCAAGACCTTTGTCCGTAAGATGAACTGTATATGGATAATATCCTTCGGGGCCAGTTATTGTGCTTTTTATAGGTCCTATCATGCAATACTCCCACTTCTGCATTGTCGCTACTCCTTTATGGAATCTTTGGCCCTGTGGTCTTCGAATACCGTCGGCGCAATATGGGATAGAACGAATCTGGACTTTGCCCAAAAGGCTCCCATCCGTCGGCTAATAGCCCAATGAAGATGTTGTTCATGGAATTACCCGCTTTATCGTCATGCTTTATTTGCCTATATCCTTCGGGTGAATACAAGTGAAAACAAAAAAGTCTTTCGGCTATTACGACTTCCCATGTTTCGCTCATGGTTTTCTCTCTCTTTCTGCAAGGAAATTATCGAGAATCATGTTGTGATTTTGCAAGCGCTCTGATTGTATCGCCATTTCATCCGCAGAGTCAAACCGTCGCACCTTCAACAATCCGCTCACATTCCTCGGAGATGCGTTGCACTGTCGCGGCCTCGCATTGGTTGAAGACCTCGCGGTTGGTAAATCGAATGACGGTGTAGCCCAACGCCTCACCCCCGGCCCCTCTCCTATGAAAGAGAGGGGAGTGTGTTCCCTCGCCCATTGGGAGAGGGTTAGGGTGAGGGTGATGTGGCGTCGCCAATGATCCGCTCGCATTCCTCGGCGATGTGCTGCAGCACTGCCTCGCATTGATTGAAGACCTCTCGGTTGGCAAAGCGAATGACCGTGTAGCCCAGTTCGTTGAGGTACGTCGTGCGGGCTTGATCGTATTCGATCTGCTCGGCGTGGGAATCGTCCCTGCAAAGTCATGCCCGAGTGCTTCAATCGGGCATCCATATTGACGATTAGCGAGTTGTCCAACGGGAACTCTGGATTCCCGCCAAAAGCACGCGGGAATGACGCTGCGCAGCCACTCCCCTCTCCTGAGAATTGCTGTTGATTTTCAGGAGAGGGGCCAGGGGTGAGGCGTTTACCCATTCTCCCCCGCCAGCCTCGCTATCTGCAACAAGCAATGCCGCAGCACATCCTGCTTCTCGGCGGGCAGGGCGCTCTCCTCGATCTGGGCGAGGCGTTCCCCACGTCGTTCATGGCGCGGATGATGGCGGCAGACGTGATTTCATTCTTTTGTTTCTAAGCGTTGGCGGATGAATCTTCGCACAGATTGCGCCGATTTGAAGGCCGACCGTGCTTCATCCTGATCGGCAGATTCGCCCGGATAACGGTAGTGTACGGCATAGCGTTCAAGGCGGATCAGCAAGTCGCGCTGCAATTCAAAACTGGCGTCAAGCGGTACGACGAGTTGCAATAGTTCGATCAGGTTGTGCGTTTTGGGGAAATCTGCGCCCTCTTCCTGCAAGAAGGCTTTGAGGTATTTTTCGACGGCTTGTTGGGCGTGAAAGCAAACCGCATCGTAGTTGGGCCGGCGGCGCGCGCGCAATTCGCGCCCTGCCGTGGCGTAGTCGCCCTCAGCTTTGGCGATCCACTCAGCGGTCAGATCGTTCATACAGCACCTTGCCCCGGCTGACGACCTCTTGTAGGAACGGATCGCCCAGCGCCAGTCGCCGGCTGAGCGTGGCCGGCGTGCGCACGATCAGGTCTAGTCCAAAACGGTATGAAATGGACTGGCAAATGTGAATCGCCTGCTCGGTTTCTTTGCGCGTGGTGTTCATCACGACCAGCAGGTCCACATCACTTTCCGGGCGCGGCCTGCCGTAAGCATAGGAACCGAACAAGATGATCTTGTCCGGCGCATATTGCGCGGCGATCTGCTCAACGACGGACTGAATGGCGCGGCGTGGAATGCGGCGGCGCTGGTTGATATTGGGAACAACCACAACACTCATGGCGGACTCCAGACAAGGCTGATGAACCAATTATACTGCGAATGCTGCGCAGGGGAGCAGTTGTGCTCCCCACCTGATTCGTTCTGTTCCGGCAGTGCCGGGAGTGAGGTCATCCGTTTTCACCGGTGAGCCGCGCAATCTGTAGCAAACAATGCCGCAGCACATCCTGCTTCTCTGGTGGCAGGGCGCTCTCCTCGATCTGCGCGAGGCGTTCCACATCGTTCATCGCGCGGATGATGGCGACCGGCACTTCGAGGTTGCCCTCGGTGAACGAGCCGAGATATTCCAGCGCGCCCAGCAGGAAGTTGCGCATCTCGTCGTCGGCGCGCGCGGTGCGGAAGAAGCCCGACAGCGCGGGCGGGAGTTTCGCTTCGCGCACAGCCGCCGGAGTTGGTGCCACCGGTCGGTTGGCCGAGAACGCATACAGGGCTGTCGCCAGTTCGGTGAAACTCTGCACGCGCTGATAAATCGAATCGCCCATCACATCCCAAATAATCGATCGCCACTGTTGGATCTGTCGGGGCTGCTGGAGCAATCGGATGACAAAGGAGCGCCATTGATCATCAATGCGACCTGTAACTTGATCGAGCAGTCGATCGATCAAGGTGTTGGAGAGATCGCTTTGCAGCAGCACCGCTAAATCGGGCCGCAATGTGGGCAGCAGTTCGGGGATGAAGACGCCTTCGACGAAGAAGTCGTTGACGTTGACGCCATGCCGTCGCAGCAGTTCTTGTTGGAACAACGGCAGATAACGCTGACGCGCGTCGCTGTCTTCGCGCAGCGCCACAAAGGCTGAATTGCCCGCGGGGAACGCGGGTTCGATGCGCTTGAGCACATCGCCGTTCCAGTCTTGATACAGGCGCAGCGTGTTGAGGATTTCATACACGGGCAGATGCGGCAGCAAGCGTTCCGCGATGAGGCGCTCGCGCTCGGCTTCGGCAAACGATTTTTGCGCGAAGCGTTCCAGCGCGCGGAACAGGCCGGTAGTCAATTGATTGATCCCCACCACCACCGTCTGCGCCTGATTGTGCGCGATGGCGCGCAGCAAACTGCCCTGTTTCGACAGCGGAATGATCGCGGCGATGTCGGCCAGAATTTGCTGGCCGCGTTCCGCGCCGGTGCCGGGCGTGCGCCGCGACGTGGGCCGATCGCGCCACTGCGGACTCGAACGGCCGATGAAGTACGAGATGGCGTGAATGCCGATGACGTCTTCTTCGCGGCCATACAAAATGTGCCGGAAATTCTCGGTGAGTTCTTCGAGAAAACCTTCATACAGATTTTCGCGCATCCCGATCGTGAGTCGTTCCAACTCTTGCACGCTGCGGCTTTGCGCACTGAGGCGGCTTTCGGCGATGCTCTCCGCAGCGCGGATCAGATCGCGGCGATGCTGCTGCTGCGCCTCGCGCACGTGATAGAGCAGGCTGACGAAATCGCGCACGGGCAGGAAGCGCAGTTGCTCCGAGAGATTGCTTTGGAACGTGCGCAGATCGCGACCGAGGAAAACACCTTGCAATGGCGTGACTGCATACAAGGTGCTTTGGCGCGCGGCGGCGGGCAGGTGCGCCGCAAAGCGCCGGCGATTATCTTCCGACTTCAAGAACGCCGCTTGACCGCTGACGCTGGCATAGTAGCCGCCCTGCCGCTGCATCGGTTCGCCGCTGCCCAACTTGATGCGCACCACTTCGGCCACTTGCCGTTCAGCCGCCCACGCTTGCAGATCGTATTTGGCTGTGCGATACAAAAACGCGCTGCGCGCCTGACTCACTTGCTGGCTGAGATCAGATCCGGCGATGAAGACTTCGGTGATGATCTCCGCGAAGCGATCGGGCGGGGCTTGTGTCGCGAAGCGGCTTTGCGCGGCGTACTCCCACACCCGATCGAGATAGCTGCGCAAATTGCGGATCGATTCGAGGTCTTCAAACAATGGGATCAACCAGATCGCCGGTAGTTCCACTGCTGGATATTCGCGCTGCGTTTGCTCGTGTTGGATGCGCAGCTTCCGATCGAGCGAGATCAGCGCTTCGGGTTTGGTGGACAGGCTCACCTGCATCGCCAGCGCCAGGCCCGGATTGCCGTACTTGCCGGCGATAGCGTTGATCTCATTCAAGTTGAAGACGGTGGTGTTGATGGCGAACTGATCGCGCGCCGTGATCATGCCCTGACCGATGCGCGGCGTGATCACCGTGCGCTGCAAAATATCGCGATAGCCCACCACTTCGCGCAGCAGTTTCTCCGACGTGCGGTTCACCTGAATCGCGGGAATCAACGCGTGCAGTTGCTTGCGCAGTTGCTTGTTCAGCGCGAAGTAATCTTCCAGCATTTCGCGGCGCTGCTGCCGCAGTTCCAGCATCTTGCGCTCGTAGCGATCGTTGTGCTGCCACATTACCTTGGCCGGATCGCGCCTCACGTGCAGGCGCGTGGCCCAGCGCTGCCGCCGATTCATCTCGATCGAGAACGGCAGCAGACCGCGATAACGCTGCTCCAGTTGATGCGTCAGCGACGTGATGTCGTTCAGCACTTTGGTGAAACGTTGTTCGCGTTTGGATAGCCCTTCAACTTCTTCCAACAATTCATGATCGATCGCCACACTCGCATCGGCTTCGCGCAATAAATTGAGGATGCGGCTCAGGCGGCGCACGTTCTCCATCACCACGGCGGCGGCCAGGCGATGCCCCTGACCCGATGGGCGATTGCTGCCATCCCAGTCGCTCCAGAACGACAACAGCGGATTCAACGTCGCGTCCGTAAACAATCCGGCGTAGTCTTCGCCCGCGATCAACGTGCCGAGATCGAGCAGGATTTCGTCGGCTTCATTCTCCGACGTAATGGCAACATTCTGGCCGAGAAATTCCTGCGCCAATTCTTGCGCCGCTCGATCGAGCCACTCCGCCTTGACGGGCTGCCGCGCCACCAAGGCGGCGACGATCGTATCGAGCGTCATCTCGGCGGGCAGCGAATACATCTGCGTCGGGTGCACGGTTCGATCGTACGATCGGCGCGTAAAGAGTTCTTGTCTGCGCGCGAGCGAGTCCTTCATGAATTCTCGATCGAGCCGCGCGGCTAACCAGTCGCCGTTGTCGCTTAGGGCTTGCGCCATCAATTCATCGCTGATGAGGGCGCGATCGAGTAAGCGAGTGCGGAAGATCGCTAATCGTTCCAGCACGTAGCGCTGCACGAAATCGCGCTGCAATTGTGCGCTGTCCAGTGGGGCCAATTCTTTCGTGCGCTGCAAAGCCGGGCTGTTTTCATCCAGCCGCAGAATCTTCGCCGCGATGTCATCCCACGCATGCGTGAGTTCGACGAGGCGGCTGCTCTGATCAGATAGATGCCAAGCAGAGGCGGCTCCCACGCCGCCGGGTTCGCGGGCATGGGAGCCCGCGCCGCTTTTCAGTGGCAGTAGTCGCCGGTTATAGCGCGCTTCTTCCTCGGCGATCAAGCGATTCAGATCGATCAGCAATCGGCGCGTCTTGGTCAACAAGATTTCTGCGCCATCGACACCGCCCAGCGTCAGACGAAATGTTGTGCGGCCGGTTTCAAAGCCTTTTTCGGTGCGCGCAAACGTCGTCAGCGGCAGCAGGCCGATGCCGGTGCGCGCCAGCGACGACGCCAGCCAATCGAGCGAGAGACCGGCAGGCAAATGCGTCACGCGCAGCAGCGGATACATGCTGCCTGTGGGCGCGATGATGGTCAGGCCAAACGGATTGCGATCGGGCGGCAGATTCTCCACAGCCGTTAACAGTGCGCTAATGCGTTCGTGGAAGATGGCGTTGCGCCAGTGCCAGTACGTGCGCGCGGCCTGACTGCTGTTGCGATAGAACAGATAGCAGATGAAGACGGCGGCGAGGTTGGGTTGAATGTGCGCGTTCAACGCCTCGAAGCGTTCGCGCAATTCCGCATCGCGAATTTCGACCACCGCCAGCCGCGCCCCGGCCAGACAATCGGTCTTCGACATCGAATGAACCGTCAACACCCGATCGGCTTGCTCATCCGTGAGGACGCCGTCGTGTACCAGGTCTACTGCGATCTGTCGCGCCGTTTTGATCTCTGGCAGGCCATCCACCGGCGCGACGTTCTGATAAGCCAGATCGTCTACCATGGTGATGCCGCGTTCCAAACAATACGCGATCAACTTGCGCACCACGTCTTCGGCGAAGATGCGGCCCGTGGCATTGTGCGGATTGTTGACGGCCACTGCGCCGTGCTGCGGCCACGTGGGATCGGCCACGCACAGTTCTTCGATCTTGGCGATCAAGCCAGCGGCGTCGAGTTCCAGCGTCGGGGTCAGCGGCACCGCGTGGACGTTGGGGAAGCACTGCTCGTACGACCAACTCAGATCGGGGATCACCACGTCGGTGATGCCGCAGTGAAAGCCCACAATGCCCAACGCCGTGCGCGATGATCCGCTGGCGATCAAACAGGCTTCGGGTCGATACTGTGATTGATGCCGCACGAACGCGCTGAGGAAACTGCGTCGCAGGCTGTGCTGCCATGCTGGTTGATCGACGTTGGCGATCATCTGATCGAAGAGATCCCGCGCCTCGACGGTGGCGAATTCGTCGAAGACGTCGTCTTGCCACATCATCTGAACGCGCTGGGACATGCGCGCTGCCTTCTGCTCCACGCTCGATAGGGCGCGTTCCAGCACCTGCGTATGATCGTTCAGCGCGTGATCGAGATAGTGTTCGATCCGTTCGGCGATGTGCGGCAGGGCGCTTTCACCCGTGAGACCCAACCCCAGCCCCTCGAATGAGGGCTTGACCCGCGGAGCGGGCACTTGCACGGGCGTGTCCTGCTGCGCATCGGGCCGATGATAATCCAACAAGTAACCCAGAAACTCGATCTCGGACGCGGACGGCGTGCCCTTGAGATTGAAGTGCACGTTCTCGATGGCGCTGAGAATATCGGCGTTACCTGCAATGAATACCGTCGAGAGCGAATCCCACTGCGGGGCGAAGATCGCCGGGGTGAGCAGGCGGATCACGCGCTGCACCAGCTTCGCTTCGCGCGCCAACGAAAGATGATTGGGCGCGTTGTTGGCCTCGATGAAGAATAGCGGTTTGTCGACGCTCAGGCGGCGCAGCTTGCGGCGCGTCTCTTCGCTCAACACCTCGCCGATGAGCACGAAGGTCGGCGTATCCGGCTGCTCGATCAGGCATTGCTCGATCTGTTCGCGCGCGGTGCGCTCATCGGTTGCGAGGTCTTCAAACAAAAGATCAGGGATGGCGTCATTGCGAGCGCTTTTTTGCGAAGCAATCTCATCGGGCCGCGAAGGAGATTGCTTCGTCGCAAACGACGCTCCTCGCAATGACGGCAGCACATCGTAGCGATAACACAACACCCGCGCCGGGGTGATCGCCAGATACGACGACAGCGCAAACAGCAGCACGCGCAGCGTTTCGTGAATGCCGCCCGAAGCCAGAATAATCTCGCGCCGTGCGGATTGTTCGCCCGTGTCATACTTCAGCGCATCTTGCTGATTCTCCAGCCACGCGACGAACGCTTTGACGACGGCGTTCGGCGTCTTGCGCGCATAGCCGCCGCGCGGCATGTAGGGCGAACTCTTCTGGATCGTGCGGATGAGGAACTCGAGCTTGGGCTTATCGGCTTTGTCCCAGCCCAGCGCTTCGAGCAGCGCGTCGGGATCGGCGTCGCGCAGATCGCCGCGCTGCACGTCGAGGCCCAGCGCGATGCGCAGGAACGCCGACGACAGGCGCGTATCTTGCAGCGGGTTGCCGATGTGGAAGTTGACGCGGTCTTCGGCGGCGACGGGCGCGGCCGCCGTCGTTTCGCTGATCTCCGACACGCGCGCGCTGCGGATCGGCTTCAGGCGGAAGTAACTGAGTGGATCACGTGATGGCGTCATGAGTGGGATTCACTTGGTAAACGTCATTGCGAGCCGCAGCTGTATCGCGGCGAAGCAATCTCCGTGCGGTCGGGTGGAGATTGCTTCGTCGCATCCCACTCCGCTCACGCCCTGCGTCGGACAGGGCGTGAGCGGAGTGGGACGCTCCTCGCAATGACGGTCTAGCCCTCGTGCTTGGCTTCCAGCGCTTTTTGCAGCAGGTTCTGGAACAGGGTGAACAATTCCGAGCCATGCCCCAATTCCTGCGGCATCAACGAGACGACGGTGCGCGCGCTTTTCAAGTTCTGGCTGGCTTCGGCCAGACGGGCAGCCTGCGGCGTCAGCATCAACAATTCGGGGCTGCTCTTCAGCACTTCCAATTCTTCACGCTCGAAAGCGAGGCGCAGCCGATTGCGCGCCAGATCAGCGGTCAGGCGTTGCTGCGCCAGCGCCGATTCTTTTTCGAGCAGCGCCTGCTTCAAATCGGCTTTCTTCAATTCGAGTGAATGTTCCATCGCGGCGATTTCTTCGTCGGCCTGATAGCGCGTCTTCGCGGCTGAGATGCGGGCCTGTTGATTGAGGCGTTCCGTCTCCTCGATCAGGCGAGCCTGTTCCTGCTGGCGGAGCGCGTCGGCAATCGCCGGATCGATCGGGTCCAGCGACTGAACGGCTAACGTGATCAATTCGACGCCGTACTTTTCCTCGATCAGCGCTAGGCGTTCGTTCAGATAATTCAACAGCCTGGCCGACGACAGCGTGCGAATTTCGGCGTGCTCGGTGTATTCTTTGACCAGCCCTTGCAGCAGCACTTGCGCTTCATCGGCCACGCGCGCGACCGCCTCGCTGTTCCAGCCCCCGGCGCGAATCAACGATTGAACGTGATCGGGCGAGGGCGCGATCGAGCCGACCAGCTTCACGCGCACGCCCAAGTTCCCGGCCGCGCTTGCCTCGACGGTCACTTGAATCGGGCAGGTGGTGCGTTTGAGTGGCAGGCTGAAATGGCGCGGATAGATCAGCCCTTTGCGCAGGCCGATGCGGCCTTTCGATTCGGACAGCACCAGCACGTCCGGCTGGCGGAGGCGAAATTCAAACACGGCGACCAACACGCCGATCACGATGATGGCACCGGCGCTAATGCCTAGCAAGATATCCATGATCCCTATCTCCTCCCAAAATGCGTTGAGTGACTCTCGGCCGATCTGAATGGGCCGGAGATTGCTTCGCATCCTTCGACTCCACTACGTTCCGCTCACGCCGTGCCCGCGAAGCGGCGGCGCGCTGGGCGGGACGCTCGCAATGACGACGGAGGTGTGCTGCCCGATCAGGCACGGCGAATTATACCTAATTCGAGGGGTGAACATCATGGCAAATTTGCACAGGAGAACGGAATAACTTTGCTGACAATATTCACACAGAAACCAGTGGTCGCGCAGCGGCTCACGCGGTATCTTATCTGTGCCAGGGCGATTGTCTGGCTAAGGCTAATGGGGAAGGGAGGGGTCGAGGTCGCGTCCGTGGCTATCTGCTTATCCGTTTTACAAATCCGTTGACGGCCTTCATCTCAATTCGCGCCGCAGGCCGAAGGGTCGGGCAGCCTTCAGCGCATGAGATAGTCCCAGCCAGGGCGCCAGTTGAATTCGGCTTCCACCAGGTCTTCCAGTGAAACGCCATTGAGATAGTGTTCGAAAGCCCATCGTGTAGCGATATGTCCGATGACGAGCACACGCGACCCTTCCCAGCGTAGGTGAAGATCATTGAGAAAACGTCCGACACGCTGAACGGCCTGTCGCCAACTTTCGCCAGCCGGATAGGGTTCATCGAGATGTTCTCGTCGTGTGCGATGGAGTTCGGATCGCGGCATGCCATTCTGCTCCCCGTAGTCGCATTCTCGCAAGCGCCAGTCGTGGAAAAAGGGGATCGACGTATCGCCAAGAGCGATTTCGGAGGTCTCAACAGCGCGCCGCAGGTCGGAGGTGAAGACGGCGTGGATTCCATCATGGCGTCGGCGTTTGCCGAGTTCTCTGGCTAACAAACGTCCTTTGGCGGAAAGGCGGCCAGGCTGCCAGCCCGTTGCAATTTCGCGCTCGTTATCTTCACTAATGGAATGCGTTTCGAATATGATCTGCATGCCCATAGTTTTACGGTCTTGATGCTCAACTCGCGCAGTGAAGGTCGAGCGCGCGTCCGATTCTGTCCCGCGCAGCGTGTCCGCTTCAAAGTCCGCTGACGGCCCCCTGCCGCCCCTCATTCGCGGCGGCATCAGCGGGTGGGTCAGGTTGCTAAGCACAGACCAGTGTTCTATTCCTCTGCATGCTCAACAAGAAAATCCATAAAGTCACTAATCATCTGATTGTTGAGTTCATGACGGGCGCCTTGATATAGTTTGAACTCAATATTATCGTAGCCGATACTTTTAAGATAATCTACCTGCTTCTGCAAGCGAACAGGATCTGTTTCGCCAAAATGAGTATGAAGAAATTCCATTTGCCTTAGAGATTCCCACAAGCTATTTACTCCCCAAGTTGGATGTAAACGATTATATACGGTAGTGGTGCCTCCTTCACCCGTATCAAGATCACCGATATAAATGTACTGAGCTATACCCGAATAGGAATTGGGCTCAAATTTTCTTCCTGCTAAGCTCTCGATATTGTTGATGCCCACCGGCCAATTCAAAGTTTGGCCCTCATATTCAGATATTGGTAGTGTAAAGTTGCCACCACATTGACCCGCAGCGATGGCCTTTACGTGCTCAGGGTGTAACAGAGCGTACCTCTGAGCGAACATGGCTCCTGCCGAGTACCCCTCAATCATTACCTTGTCTGATACTTGGTACCCACCCATACTTAGGTCAGCAATGAGTTTATCGATCATCAGATTCACCTCGAGATCGGCTCTGCTATAGAAATCATTGCTTGTCCGGAAACTAGCAAGATCGAATGCGACAGGATACGCATCCGGATCAGTTCTTCTTGGTATTGCGGGGGCAAGTAGTATGAATTGATCGATGTGAGGCCATCGAAGTCTTTCTTCGAGCATTCGTTCTGTGTTGATGGCACTTTCATCATAACTGGAGAGCGCGCCATGAAGGCCCGTAACCAAAATATAGACAGTTTTTTCTCTGCTAAGATTGTTAGGAACGTATGAATACCACTTGTAGATTATTTCTTTACTTGCCTCATGCGTTACAACACTACCGACTGGGTGAATCGGTGTTGGAGTGATTGTAGGTGAAACAGTTGGGGATGGAGGGATAGTGGGCGTAGGTGTGGCTGTCGGCCAAGGGCTGGGCATCGCGTGCAGTTCCCCCATGCACTTCATCCAGAAGACCCTCATGGGCGCCACCCAGTTCTACTACCACTATCATGATCACCACGAAAAGGTCATGGAACTGGCCGAGGCCCTGGGGCATGTCTTCGACCAGGTGATTTCGATCCT
>JBGSPW010000118.1:0-86446 GCA_041738395.1 Thermoflexales bacterium | reverse complement strand
TCGCTTTTGTACAACTGAATCGACGCCGTGGTCGCGGTCTGACCGGCATTCATGATCAACAACTTCGACGTGCGGCTCCACCAACTCTTCTTGACCACGGGCGCATACACCACCGGCCCGGTCTTTTCCCAGCCATGCCGTGCTGCGCCGGTCAGCGCCGTAATGCCGTTGTAGACATCCAATTCATCGCCGCTCTGTTCACGCACGACCACCGCGATATCTTCACTCGACACGACCAGTACCGAGCCGTCAAAGTCGCTGGGAACACCGAACGACAGCAGCGCTCGCGCGTTGATGTAATCGGAAGCGCGCTGCCAATAGACCGTGCCATCCCGGTTGAACAGTGTGACATTCACTTGCGCGCGATAGGTGTCGCTGTTGTTGCGTACTAGCACCGTGCTGTTCCAGCCGTTCTTGTTGCGCACATAGGGCAGCCATACCGGGTACAAGCCTGCATAGGTCACTTGCCCCGCCACGACATCATGCCAGCCCAAGTTACCAGGAACATCGGTGGTAATGTAGTATCGTCCTGGCGTCACATCTGTCGTGCCCCAGTTCTCGACGAGAATGTCGTCGGGCTTGAGCGCAGTGCTATTGTAGGTTAGGCTCGATCCATAGTCATATCCTCCCAAAATCGGCTTGTCTAGACCGTAGATGGTAACGCCGCCACGCGCACTACCGTCTGTGTTCGTTACTTTACCAATGACTGTGCCCGTGTTGCCGGAGTAAGGTCTTATCCACAATTCAGGGTTTCGTGATTCGATTTCAGTCCAGCTGAGATCTACTGTTCGATTGGGGTCAGGATCAATCATGATTTGCAGGTGTAAGTGATTACCATCTGAGTTGCCGGTATCATCAACGTCACCAATGACTAGACCGGCGACAACGTTATCATTTACATTCACGAATGCCCCATGCCAAGACAAATGAGCATAGAGTGAATACACGTAGGCCATCTGGCCAGTTGTGCGGTCACGGTGTTGCCGGGTATGTCGCACAAGAATATAGTTGCCGAAGGAACTGCATTGAGTATCAAGACATTCTTCGTAGACGTCCCGAACAATTCCGTCTGCAACCGCGATGACATCCGTATCGAGGGCCGCAGGAAAGTCAATTCCTTTGTGTCCATCTTCCCCGTATAGGTAATACTGATGGATATAGCCATACGTTCCTTCTGTAATCGGGCGTGTGGTCTGATAGGCCGCATTGGCAGAAGCTATTATCGTGAGAAGGACAAGGATGCTCAGAAAGAAAACTATTGACCGGACATGCCAGAAAGAGTCGAGCCGTCTCATTTGCTCCCTCCTATTGCGTAGTTATACCTCGACAAGTCAAGTAGTTTCACACCAAGCGGAGTTACCTCACCCGTTCGCAGAGATAATATGCCCAGCCCGATGTCCTCACGCCTGAAGAGCAAGCGCGTTCCATCTGGACTCCAGTACCCTCCTGAATTTCCAGCGTCGTGAGCATCTCGTGGCTGCGTTGAGGTTACCCGTAGCAACTGGGAACTATCGGCACTAAGGAGCCAGATGTCATACACGGGGTTCTCTTCCTCGTAAAGGTATTCTGCGCTAAGTGCTAGCCACTTTCCGTCCAACGACCATTGCAGTCCAGATGGGCTTAAATATTGTGTCAACTGCTTCTGCTCACCAGTCTTGACTGAAACGGACCAAAGGTTCACAGGGCGCGGATAAAGTAGGGCACTATCGCGAACACTCCACAAGAGATGCTGTCCATCCGGCATCCAAGAGAAATTATAGAGAATATCGACAGGAGTATTGGGGACGAGATAGGAGGGCCCTGACTCACTCACGCCTTTGATCCAAATCTCGGGCTGATCAATCATACCCTCACTATATCGATAGGCAATCTGCTTGCTATCCGGCGACCACGCCCAGTAGCTAACACGCAGAGCAGGGTTGGTTGGCTCTCTTGTGGCTAGCTGATAGATTTGATTGGTTTCCAAGTCAGCTATCCATAGCCCACCATTCAGTATAGCGCCGTCTGGTGAGAAGCCTTGAACGAACGCAATGCGTTTGCCATCAGGAGACCATTCGGGTGAAGCTCCCTTGCTGAGAAGCTTTATCTCGCCACTTTGGATGCCATACAGATAGATACTGAAAGCAAACGATTCCTCCTTACGAACTAAGCCGGGCTTATCTACTACAACCAAAGCTAGCTTCTGACCATCCGGTGACACCTTAACGCGTGACTGTTCTTTTGTATCAATAAAGGATTCAAGGTATGGATTAGCAGTCAGATAAAGCCCCAAGCTCTTATAGGTATCAACCACTAACTGCCGTTCTTTGCCTTGATCATCCACACGCCACACTTCATTACCCTGCCAGTAGTAAATCCAGAAAGGCTGCTGGGCTTTGCCCACCACTTCAGGAATGAAAGGCGGCGCAGCCATTGGAATGGGTGTCACTATCGGTGTAGGCAATAGCGTCGGAACGGGCGGCGGCGTGGGCGAGGGTGCAAGCGTCGGCTCAATCTCTTCAGGGTTGAGCGTCGGCTTGGCAGAGAGTGTCTCGACAGGAACCGGGGTAGAGAGCGGCGAAATCAGCGCCCCGCTCTGCGGCGCACTGGCGGGTGGAGTTTCCGGCTTGCAGCCCGCCACGGTCACCACCATTAACACACATCCCAACAGCACCAGCCAATGCCATAACTTTGCAGTCAACATGGACATCCTCCTGTGGAAAAGATGAAGCCCACCAGCGGCGGCTCGTGCAGGGCGAGCAGTCGTCAGGTGAGCAGACGGTACCGCCAACGCTGAATTAAACGAACTGAGAATAGTCTATAACAAGTCGCGGGGATTTGTCGAGGGTAATTTTACCTGGTTGAGTCTGGGTGTTTTTGCCTAGGTGATACCGCCGATGAGACCCTCGTTGACGGCCCACAGCGCGGCTTCAGTGCGGGAGGCCACTCCCACTTTTTCCAGAATCTGGCCCACATGATTGTGGACAGTCTTCACTTTCAGGCCCAGCGCGTCGGCGATCTCTTGATTGGTGTGACCCTGCGCGATCAAGGTCAAGACCTGGCGTTCCCGTTCGGTCAAACTGCGCCAGCGCGCCCCGACCGTCTCGCGCCAACGGCGTGCCCGTTCCCATTGCTCGGCGTCGAACAGCGCCGTGCCTGCGGCCGCCCGGCGGATGGCCTCAATCAAGTGCTGGTCGGTGGTCGTTTCTTTGTGTAAATAACCTGCAACGCCGGCCTCCATCATATCTACCAGGTACGCAGTCCGGTGATGGGCCGTAAGCACCAGCGTCTCGGTACCCGGGCAGTTTGCGCGCACCCAGCGTTCCACGTCGACCGGACGGGGGCCGGGCATTTGCAAATCGAGCAGGAGAATGGCCGGGCGCAGTTGGGCCGCCAGCGCTTGCGCTTCACAGCCGTCTTGCGCCTCGCCGACGATCTGAATATCGGGGGCGGACTGCAACACGGCGCGAATACCGGCCCGCGTGATGGGGTGATCGTCGGCCAGCACTACGGTGATGATCTCGCTAGTCGGGCCCATCGTGCTTTCCTCTCAACAAGATAGCATCATATGGCCCATTGTACAAAGCGGGTAGTTCCCTGTCAACGAAACTTATGCCAAGACACGTGCACAACAAAACGGCCTTTGTCTTCTTTTCGACAAAGGCCGTTATTAAGTTCCACTCAATTATTACGCCGCTTTCATCAACTTCCTTACGGCTTCCGCCGTGTCTAATTGCAGCGCTTGCCCGGCGACGGCCTGCGCCTCTTTGAGCGTCAAACCACGAATGACCTGCTTGGCTTTCGGAATCGCCCCGGAGGCCATGCTGAGCTCCTTCACGCCCAGGCCGAGCAAAATCGGAATCGCCGCCGGGTCTCCGGCCAGTTCGCCGCACACACCCACCCATTTGCCGTGCACGCTGGCAGCCTGCACCGTCTGTCGAATCTGAATCAGCACCGCCGGATGCAGCGCGTCCTGCAAATGCACCACCGCCGCATTACCGCGTTCTGCCGCCAAAGTATATTGCGTCAAATCATTGGTGCCGATGCTGAAGAAATCGACTTCGGGAGCGAGGGCGTGCGCCAGGATGGCCGCCGCCGGAATTTCCACCATGATGCCCACATCCACCCGATCGGCCACCGGTGCTTTCTCGGCCAGCAATTCTGCGCGGGCTTCGTTCAACAGCCCGCGTGCACGGCGGACTTCAGTCACGTCGGCGATCATCGGGAACATGATCTTCAAGTTGTGCTGCGGTGTCGCACGCAGGATGGCGCGCAGCTGCGTCTTGAACATCTCCGGCCGATTGAGGCACAGCCGAATGGCGCGCTGTCCCAGGAACGGATTATCTTCACGGCCCAGATCGAGATAGGCCAGCGGCTTGTCGCCGCCTACATCCAACGTGCGCACGATGACGGGCCGTTCACCCATCACTGCGGCGATGGTTTGATACGCGTCGAACTGTTCTTCTTCGTTGGGCGCTTCACGCCGATCGAGGAACAAGAATTCCGTGCGCAGCAGGCCCACACCTTCTGCTCCGTTATCGAGCGCCACGCGCGCATCTTCCGGACTGCCGATGTTGGCGACCACTTCAATCGCGACGCCGTCTTTCGTTACCGCCGGGGCCGCGCTAACCGATCGGGCGGTTTCACGCGCCAGATGCCATTCCTTCAAGCGCTTAGTGTAATCGTCGAGCGCAGCCTGCGTTGGCGCAGTCAAGACTTTGCCGCCCTGCCCATCGACGACCAGATTGGTGTCATCTTTGATCGTCATGACCGTGGGGCCAAGTCCCACCACCGCCGGAATGCCCAACGTCCGCGCCAGAATCGCGCTGTGCGAGGTCGGGCCACCGCGCTCGGTACAGATGCCCAGCACCTTGGATCGATCGAGCCGCGCCGTGTCTGAGGGAGCCAAATCGATCGCCAGCAGGATGCCCGCGTGCGGCATGTCGGCCTGCGCCGCTTGTCCCGTCAGCTGCACTAATACCTGTCGACCGATGTCCTTCACGTCCGCTGCACGGGCGCGCATGTACTCATCGTCAATGGCTTCAAAAGACTGCGCTGAAGCATCCACCGCCGCGCGCCACGCCCATTCGGCGTTGACACGCTCGGCTTCAATTTTCTGGCGCACACCGTTCAAAAATTCCGGATCGTTCAAGAACATCAGATGCGCGTCGAAGATCGCGGCATCGTAAGCATTGGAAGTGCGCGCAATTTGATCACGCAATTTCAGAGTGGCCTCGCGCACGACCGCCAGGGCCGTCTGCAAACGCACCCATTCCCGCGCCGGATTCTCGATGGCGTGTCGTTCGACTTGAGGCTCGGCAAAGTGCAACAGCACCGCCGGGCCTATGGCATAGCCGGGTGAGGCCGCGATGCCTGTCAACGTCCCCGCTTCGACCTTAGCGGTGAGTTGCGCCACCGGTGTTGCGACCGGCTGAACTTGTTCGCCATCCTCGCCAAACTTCGACGCTACTAAAATTTGCAGCACCTGCAAGGCTTCGGCTTCATCCGGCCCGGCCGCGTAGATGCGCAGGATTTCGTTTTGCCGCGCGCCAAACGATGCCACGGCGTTGATGCTCTTAGCATTCACGCGCTTGGCGTCGTTGCTCACGCGCGCAATATAAATTTCCGACTTAAAACGCGCTGCCATCTGCACAAACTGCGCGGCCGGACGCGCATGCAACCCCAGACGATTCTCGATCCTCACCGTGACGCTTTGCGCACCGCTGAGGGCCGGCAGAGCACCCGTGATCTTCGCGAGTTGTGGATGCCAGTTGCTCAGTTGTTCGACTTTAGCGGCCAGCGCACCCAGCGCTTCATTCGTCACTTGATCGATCGTACCGCCCAGGCTGGCCTGTACCGCCGCCGCAATCGAACCTTCCACCAGCGGCGCTGCGACCAGCCGCACTTTGGCGCGTTTCTCAGACGGCAAAAATTCCAGCGCCATTTCAGCAGCCATCACAGCACTGCCCAGATCCATCAGCACGACCACGCCACTGTCACTATAGGCCGCTTCGATAGCATGAAAGATTTCCTGCGCGTTGGTGCCCAGCGGATGTTGCGCATCGCCGGTACCGGCGGCCGTGGCAATCACGATCGGCTGTTGCAGTGTCATCGAGTGCGCCAATTCGGCCACACCGAGAACCAGCGAGGGACTGTGCGAGACTAAAACGAGATTAACCATTTTATCTTTCGCATTCCGTTCGAGCGGCGGCATCACTTGCCGCGGCTCACGCTCTGCAAGTTGGACAGCTCACCACTTCATTAACATCCGCCAACAAATGCGCCGTAATCCTCTGCGGATCGCCGGGCGTGAAACCAACCGCGCCGCAGCGACAGGCATACCAGCCCACCCGATCGGGATCATACGGCCCGCCTGATCGAAGGTACATCTCTTCCACGTGCATCTTCCAGCGCGCGTTGGTCAAGAGGCGCTGGCACTTTGTTTCGGCGGTTAAACGCTGCACGATCTGCGCAAAATGTTCCCGCGTACAGTGCCGCATCAGCAAAACCGCCACCGTGACATCCGCTGGATACTCCCAGGTCAAGGCATCGGCATAAATGACGCTGAGATTGTCGGGCCAGCACGCTTCGCGTCGATCGGGCTGGGGTACCACCGCCGCATTTTTCTCTACGGCATAGACCTGCTGCGCGATGGCCGCCAAGCGCCGCGCCAATCTCAAATCGCCCGCGCCGATATCCAGCACCACGTCCTGCGGGGTGATGCGCTCGACGACGAACTGATACGTCTCGGCATCGTAGGGCGCGAAGGCCGCTTCCCAATCCCGCCCGGTGAGGGGGATGGTTCCATCCCCGATCACACCTGCCCCTGCGACACAATCGTCGCGCTCAACCAAATGCCGTAAGTGATCATGACGAGGCCGATCACCGTGAGCGCCGCCGTCCATTTGCGTTCCGTCGCAGGCGTCAAGCCCAGATCGAAGAGGATGGCGCGCACGCCCAGCAACGCGTGCCACGTCACGACGATCAAGAACGCAACCTCCAACAAGAACACAAAAGGATTCGAGAGGTACTCGGCGACTTGCTGATAGTCGCGCAGGCCGCCCTCGACGACAAAGTGCTGCACGACCATGTGCAAACCCAGCAAGACGACCAACAGCGCGCCCGTGAAAGCTTGCAAAATCCATGACCAACTGCTGGATCGCTCACGCGTAAGTTGTTTCTCTACCATAGCCGCCTCACTTCACTTCAGCAAAAATCGCCAGGGCGCTCAATAAGCCAAACACAATCGTCAAGACCAACCCAATCCACAACATCGCTTTTTGGCGCGGCACGCCGATGCCAAACCCGATGAGCGACAAGCGAATGCCATTCAAACCGTGCGCCAGAATGCCGATGATCAACACGACATCCAACAACAACACCAGCGGTGATTTGGCGATGGCGACAAAGCTGTCCCAAGCTGCCGGGCCAACCGCCAGCTGGCTGAGAATACCCAGGTGCAACACCAAGTAGAGCACTAAGCCGGCCGCGCTGAGCCGCATCACCACATAGGCCCAGAAGCCTACGCGCTTGCCCTTTAGATTGAACCATTCCAGCGGTTTGCGCCGGACAGGTTTAGGTTGGACTTCAGTTGACATCTTTCCTCCGTGTTGGTGGGTGCCGGCGGTTAGGGCCGAAAGCGCCACTAGCCGTTGGCACGCGGCCAACAGCCCATTGTTCACAACTAGCCACCAAACAGGCGCTTAATCTTGCGGGCGGCCACCTTGCGTTTCAAGCGCATAATCGCAGCGCCCGGATCAACTTCATACGGGCAGGCTTCCGTGCATTCAAACGAAGAGTGGCAGCGCCACACGCCGTGCTCATCGTCGACAAGGCGATAGATCCGCTCGGTATCCGCGCCGCGTGGTTCGGCCAGCAAGCGTTCAGCTGCGGCCAGCGCCAGCGGGCCTAGGAATTGCGGGTCGGTGGCCATGACCGGGCAAGCCGACAAACACAAGCCGCATTCCAGGCAGTTCTCAAAACGGCCGAAGGTTTCTAATCCCTCCGGCAAGATCGTGTGCTTGTCGGATCGCAGCGTTTCTGCAGTGCGGATGATAGGCATGCCGATCAACGTCAGACGCTGATAGATCGGGCTGGCATCCACGGCCAGGTCAGTGATGACGGGCATGTTGCGCATGGGATCGATCTTCAGCGTCGCGCCTTCGCCGTAGTCCTTCACCGGCGTCACGCACGGCAGTTTTTCCTGATCGTTCACCAGCAAGCCGCATGATCCGCACGAGGCATGATGACAGGCATGGCGGAACATGATCGACATATCGTGATCGGCCCACGCCCGCTCGATCGCATCCAGCACGTTCCCGGTATCCGGTACCTCCACCGGAAATGTATCGTAATGCGGCTCGCTCCCTGGCTTATAGCGATAGATTTTGACGTTGAGTTTCATGAAACAATCCCCATTATTGGGTGGGACGAAATAGTCCCCGTCTTCTGGTGGGATAGGTCTGCTCCGTAAAACGTAAGGCGTAAAACGTAATCTGGTCCTTTACGTTTCACGTTTTACGTTTTACGCTTTAGTTATTGTAATAGTTGCGATACGACTCCAGCACCACTTCACGCGTGCGGCATTCAGCCGAGACGCCGAGCTTCTGAACCACGATGTTGGTGACCGCTTCCGCCATGCCGCGCGCCGTAGTCGTCTTGCCGCCAGAGATGGTCACAAAATTATCAACACCATCGTGCGTGTGATCGAAAGCCTCAAAGGTACGGCTGACTTCGCGCTCGTCGGCCGCCTTCTTGCCGATCAACGGTCGGGCCACCACCATCACGCCGCGAATGGGATTTTGGCGCAGCGCCGGAATCATCTTCTCACCATAGTCGATCATCATGTCGACATGCTCTTGTGGAATCTTGATCGCATTCGCATCGTCGATCTTCCACGAAGAGGTGCCAATGATCGACGTCATGCGCTGCGGCACCACGATGTCACCGTCGTGCGGCTTGTTCAGGCGATTGACTACCATCTGATTTAACCGCTTCGACACCGCGACCATGACGCCCGCCGTCGGCAGCACCGGCACATCGACATTGGCGAAGGCCGCAATATGCCCCGCCCACGGGCCGGTGGCGTTCACGACTAAATCGCCGCCGATTTCATATTCTTTGCCCGTACGATGATCGCGCACCTTAACACCAGACACGGCCTTACCCGACATCAGCAGCCCCGTCACTTCGTGATACGGCAAAATACGCGCGCCGTTCTTCTTAGCTGTAGCCAGGAAAGACAAACAGAACCGATAGGGATCGAAAACACCATCGGGAATTTGAACGGCCGCGAGAATTTTCGGATTGAGAAAGGGTTCAATTTCCAGCGCACGCTTCACCGGGATATCGCGCGCCGGAATCCCGCACTGTGCGCACCCTTCCAGGAACGTGTTTTTGAAAGCCAGATCAGATTCGTCGACGGCGACAAACAGCCCGTCGTTGAGTTCCAGACTAGCGGGCATGATCTTGCGCAAGACCATGTTTTCATCGATGCATTCCACCGCGCCTTCGTGATCGGTCACGGCGTAACGCCCACCACTGTGTAACAGGCAGTGATTGCGCCCGGTCGTGCCGGAAGCGATCTCACCCCGTTCGATAACGGTGACATCGAAACCACGCAGGGCCAAATCGTGAGCCGTGGCCGTACCGGTCGAACCGGCGCCCACCACGATGACGTGATACTTCCTGGCCATACTCCAGACTCCTGAAACCAGATTTCAACCCGATCAAGTTGTGCCGCCTAGGTAGGGGCGAGGCCAAAGGCACCGCTCGGTTCGCGGCACACCTCGCCCCTACTCAGAGAAACCTCACCGGTTTTGAAAACCGGTGAGGTTGCCCAGTCTATTCAACCCAATCGAAGGTCTTGGTGACGGCTTTCTTCCAGCCGGCATAGATCTTCGTGCGGTGATCCGCATCCATCTTGGGCGTCCATTCGTGATCCTTGCCCCAGTTCTCGCGCAGGTCTTCCACGGCATTCCAGAAGCCGACGGCTAGGCCGGCCGCATAGGCCGCGCCGAGCGCCGTCGTTTCGGCGACCACCGGGCGAATGACGGGCACACCCAACACGTCAGCCTGGAACTGCATCAACGTGTCGTTGAAGACCATGCCGCCATCAACCTTAAGCGCGGTCAGGTCTACGCCGGAATCCTTGTTCATGGCATCCAGCACTTCGCGGGTCTGGAAGGCAGTAGCTTCCAGCGCCGCACGGGCGATGTGGCCCTTGGTGACGTAGCGGGTCATGCCCACAATGGCGCCGCGTGCATCACTCTTCCAGTAGGGGGCAAAGAGGCCGGAGAACGCGGGCACGAAGTAAATGCCGCCGTTGTCCTCAACAGTATTCGCCAACGCTTCGATATCGGCCGACTTCTGGATCAGGCCAAGGTTGTCGCGCAGCCACTGCACCAGCGCGCCGGTGATGGCGATTGAGCCTTCGAGCGCGTAGACGGCGGGCTCTTTGCCGATCTTGTAGCCCAGCGTGGTCAGCAAGCCGTTCTTCGACTGCACGGGCTTGGTGCCGGTGTTCAACAGCATGAAGCAGCCGGTGCCGTAGGTATTCTTGGCTTCGCCCGCGCTGAAGCAGGTCTGGCCGAACAACGCGGCTTGCTGGTCACCTAGGTCACCAGCGACGGGGATGCCTGCCAAGGTGCCAGTAGCTTTGCCGTAAACTTCCGACGAGGCTTTGATGGCGGGGAGCATGGCGCGCGGAATGCCCATCACTTTGAGCATGTCCGGATCCCAGTCGAGGGTCTCGAGGTTCATCAGCATGGTACGGCTGGCGTTTGACACATCGGTCACATGCACGCCGCCCTTCGGGCCACCGGTTAAGTTCCAGATCACCCAGGTGTCGATGTTGCCGAATAGGATTTCGCCCTTCTCGGCCTTCTCGCGCGCGCCCGCGACATTGTCGAGGACCCATTTGACTTTGGGGCCAGAGAAGTAGGTCGCCAGCGGCAGACCGACTTTGGCGCGGAAGCGATCCTGACCGCCGTCCTTGGCCAGCTCGTTGCAAATCGCATCGGTGCGGGTATCCTGCCACACGATCGCGTTGTAAACGGGTTTGCCGGTGGCTTTTTCCCACACGACCGTGGTCTCGCGCTGATTGGTGATACCGACTGCGGCGAGGTCTTTCAGTTCAACGCCGGTCTTGGCCAGCGCGCCGGCAACTACGGCTTCGGTGGCACCCCAGATTTCCATCGGGTTGTGCTCAACCCAACCGGGCTTGGGATAGATTTGCTCGTGTTCTTTTTGATCGATACCGACGACCTTGCCCGCATGATCGAAGATCATAAAGCGGGTGCTGGTAGTTCCTTGATCGATTGCACCAACATACTTAGTCATTCAAGTTCCTCCTAAGGGTTTGGGCACACCGTAATGGTGTGCATCATTCTCAACTTAATCGATATTCGGGTATTACTTGGCCCACGTATCCGCCGCCGCCTTGATGAGCAAGTACGACGACGTAGCGCCAGGGTCTTGATGACCCGCGCTGCGTTCGCCCAGGTAAGACGCGCGGCCTTTGCGCGCCACCAGCGGGATGGTGTCTTTCATCCCTTGCTCGGCCGCAGCGGCCGAGCGGCGTAACGCTTCATTCTGATCGACGCCATCGGCCACCGCTTGCTTCAAGGCATTCGAAGCCGGCGTCAACGCGTCAACCATCGTCTTATCATTCAGCTGCGCCTTGCCGCGCGCCACCACGCCGTTCAGCGCGGCTTCCAGCGCAGCTGACCAGTCGGCCGTAGTGAGTTCCATCTTATTAGCCGCAGTAGTGCCCGCTTGCATAAAGAACGTGCCATACAGCGGACCACCAGCACCGCCAACCGTCTGCACCAGTGTCATGCCGACTGACTTCAACAGCGTGCCGATGTCTTTGTCGGCGACGGTAGGCAATTTGGAAAGTGCCGCCTTGAAGCCGCGGTCCATGTTGGCACCGTGATCGGCATCGCCGATAGCCGAGTCTAGCTGCGTCAGGTAATCTTTGTTTTCGGCTATGACGCGGCCGTATTCATTCAGCCAATTGATGACATCGTCACGCGTGATTGTCATGAGGTTACACTCCCCAGCGCAGGCCCGGTGTCTTCACCGGCGCATCCCACAACTTCGTTAGATCGTCGTCCAGCTTCAACATCGTGATCGAGCAACCCGCCATCTCCAACGAGGTGATGTACGGCCCGATCAGGTTGCGCGCCACTTTGAGGCCGGCTTTGGTCGCAATCTCATACGCCTTGCGATAGATGATGTAAAGCTCGACCAGCGGCGTACCGCCCATGCCATTGACGAAGAGCAACACATTATCGCCTGCCTTGTAGGGCAGATCGCCGATGATCGGCTCCATCAGCATGGCGGTCACTTCGTCAGCGCTCTTCAGCTTCATGCGCGTGCGGCCCGGCTCGCCGTGAATACCGATGCCGATTTCCATTTCATCTTCAGGCAGGTCAAAGGTCGGCTTGCCGGCATGCGGCACCGTGCACGAGGTGAGGGCCATGCCCATGCTGCGACCCCAACCATTCACCTTGCGGCACAGATCGGCCACTTCCTTCAACGAGCGGCCTTCCTCGGCCGCCGCACCGCAGATCTTCTCCGCAATGACGGTGATGCCTACACCACGGCGGCCCGCGGTATACAGGCTGTCTTGCACAGCCACGTCGTCATTGGTGACCACGGCTTCCACTTCAATTCCTTCGGCGCGCGCCAGGTCGGCCGCCATCTCGAAGTTCATGATGTCGCCGGTGTAGTTCTTGACGATGTGCAGCACGCCTTTGCCACCATTGACCGCCTTGGTCGCTTCCAGCATCTGATCGGGCGTGGGGCTGGTGAACACCGCCCCGGGACAGGCCGCATCCAACATGCCCATGCCCACGAATCCGCCGTGCATCGGCTCATGGCCCGAGCCGCCGCCCGACACGATCGCCACTTTGTTCTTTACCGGCGCGTCTGCCCGGTAAATGAAGTTGGGATCATAGTGGATTTTGACCAGATCGGGATGGGCGTACTCAATGCCCTTGAGTTCCTCGATAACCACATCTTCGGGTTTATTGATTAGCTTCTTCATGGTGAGTCTCCAATTCTGTTGAAGTTAGAGGTTGGATGGCAGATGTTAAAGAAACGCAAGGCGTTCTCCAACTTCCAACCTCTACGTTCCAGCGACTACTAGAATTTGCCCAACGCGGCATACAGCAAGGCTCGAATGCTCTGCGCGCGATCAGGGCTGACAAGACGCTATTTCTCCGGCAGATTGCGCGACACAAAAAAGTCGTAGAGATATACGGCAATCGGGCCAGCAATGGCAGGCACAAGCACCGGCACCAGCAGCCAGTAGAAGCCGGGGTCGAACAGATTTTGCGTGCCGGCTAACGCGCCGAAAATTCGCGGACCCAGATCGCGCGCAGGATTGATCGAGTAACCGCTCGGGCCACCCAGTGACAAACCAACCGCCAGCACCGTGCCGCCGACCAAGAACGGCCCCATATTGTGCAGAAGCCCGGTATTCTTGGAGTCGCCGCTTGCTAACACGCCCCACAACAGTACGGCCGTGCCGAAGAATTCGGCGATAGCGGCGGTCACAAGCGAGTAGCTGCCGGCAGACGAAACACCCGCTGCTGCGGCAGTACCCCAGAAAGTCTGTCCAAACACAGAGCCTGGACCAGTACTCCACACGTTCGGCATGCCAGCCGCCACCAAGCCGTCACGATAGACCAGATACACGGCCGCGGCACCCAAGAAAGCACCAACCATTTGGGCCAAAATATAAGGGCCCACTTTCGCCCACGGGAAACCACGCTTCACAGCCATCGCCAGGGTTACGGCCGGATTGAGATGCGCACCGGAGACCCCAGCAGATACAAAGACAGCGACAATCACCGCGAAACACCAACCGAAGACTATGGTGTTCCAGTTGTACGCGCCAGCTCCTAGACGAGGAGCTAAGCCGACATTGGCGACAACGCCATCGCCCAACAGAATGAGGATAAAGGTCCCAAAGACCTCTCCCACCAATGCAGCCATCAAGCCTTTCTGTTTCATTGTGATACTCTCCTTGTGGGTATGTGAAAATGGTATTTCAAGTGAGTGGGGATACACGAATCCGAATCATCTCAGTTCTTTCGTCGTTTCACCTCCGGCAAATGATCGTGGGCAGTCCAAACGGCACAAATGTAAAGATTGGCGATAGCCCCTCCTTTTCCGTCTAGCTTTCCTGGCATGATCTATGAGTCGGTTAAAATGCCCTCGGCGCACGCAACAAAAAAAGCGCCGGAAAAGCCTAAGCTTTGCGACAGCGCTTCACGTTATCAACCCCATGCACCAGCTCGCCAGCATACTCTGGCGGGTAATCTGCCTTCCCAACATTGGACAATTCTGCCCTGCAGCTGAGACTTGCTGCATATGCTATCCTCACATTATGGCGGTTAGCTACACAGCCTGCCAGTATGTGCACAGGCACAACGCCAGTAGGTATACCATTCTTTAACTTCCCATGTCAACTGTTTTGGTTAGAATTGTTTCACAGTGGGATGTTACCAACAGAAAAGTGTTTCAAAATGGAATGGGGAGATTCTTTAAGGCTCCAAGCCCCAATACTGTTAAGATAAGGCTCTCAGCCCGCGTCTTCGCGGGCGATCCCACCGCGTCCGCGATGCGCGCGGCTGGGTGAGCACTAACTAAACAGACCCCATGAACTCCGTTCACCACAAGGCCTGAAAACACTCCGTTCCCCGTCCCCGGGGAACGCCCTCGGAACGAGGGCTGTGAGCATTTTTAGATCAGTATTGCTCTCAGCCCGCGTCTTCGCGAGTGATTCAACCGCGAGGACGCGGTTGGCGAGCAGTCACTCAATAGTAATGGATCGCGCGCTCACCTGCGCGCACTGGCTGGTCGTCGGAAGTCTTCTACGCGGATGTTGCTGGCCCTAATCTTGCGCCACAACGTGGTGCGTCCAATGCCCAACATCTCGGCCATTTTGGTAAGATTGCCCTGGCAAGCCGAAGCGGCCCGGACGATGGCCTCATATTCGGCCTCATGAATGGCGGGTACGTGCTCCGAGGGTTCCATCGGCCAACCCCGACCGCGGATCGTGTCGGGCAAATGCTGCACTTCGATGATACCGGAATCGGCCAGCACGGCCGCCCGCTCCAGCGCATTCTCCAATTCGCGCACGTTGCCCGGCCAGCGATAGCGGCGCAGCACTTGGGTCGCCTCTGCCGAGACCTCAACGCGCCGCCCCGCTTGCCGCCGTAACCGATCGAGCGTGGCGTTCACGATCAGGGGCAGATCAGAAATGCGATCACGCAACGCCGGCAAGCGAATTGAAATCCGGCTCAACGCATAGAACAAATCGGCGCGAAAATCGCCGTTGATGACCTGTCGTTCCACATCGGCACTCGCCGTGGCCACAAAGCGCACATCCACTGGAATCACACGGGTCCCGCCCAGGCGCATCACCTCGCCGCTGTCGACGACGCGCAGCAGGGCCCCCTGCATCTCCAGAGGCAAGGCATCGATCTCTTCCAGATATAGGGCGCCGGTATGGGCCAGCTCAAATTTGCTGGGCTGTCCCTGCGCACTGCGAAACACACCCGCTTCATACCCCAGAAATTCGGCCACCACCAAATCGCGCGGCAGCGCGCGGCAGTTGACGCTGACAAACGGCCCCTCGGCCCGGGCGCTTTCATTGTGGATCGCGCGCGCCAGCACCCCTTTGCCGGTTCCGGTCTCGCCCTGAATCAACAAAGGCGATTGGCTGCGCGCCGCCATCTGCGCCTGCCGTCGAACCTGGTTGGCCAGCGTTGATTCACCTACAAAATCGTTAAGGGTAAAAATCGAGGAGCGCGCGCCGACCATGCGCTGCACCAACCGGTGAACCTGCTCGATGCGGCGTAAAATGAAAATGCAACCAACCAACTCATGGTCGCCGTCCCGTTGAATCGGATACAGGCTAACCAAACACCCCACCTGCATCCCGTTAACCAGAAAAGTCACTTCGACATCGAGCAATTCTTGCTGTTTGCGCCGCGCCTGCTGCACGACCTCGGGCAAATCGACATACTCACTGACCGGGCGGCCTACCACCGTTTCAGGCTTAAGATTCAAGATTTGCGCGGCCCGTGAATTGAGGTGCGTGATGATCCCGCCGGCATCGCACACCACCAGCCCGTCGCTGATGGCCTCCAAGGTAGTGGCCAGCTGGGTGCGTTGGGCATTCAGCTCGGTGAAGAGATGTTCATTTTGCATCTGGCTTTCGATCGCACGCGCCGCGGCGTGAACCACGGCCAAAGTATGCACATCGCTACTGCTCACCAGCCCGACCATGCCAATCATCCCGATCGGATGTCCGAGCGCATTGAAAACCGGCGCGGCGGACGCCGTCAGCGCATGAAAGCGCAGGAAGAGATGCTCGGCGCCGACGACCTGCACGGCGCAGCGTTCCAGCAGTGCCAAACCAAAGGCCGTGGTACCGGCGTGTTCCTCGCTCCAGTAGGCCCCAGGCAGCAGGCCCAACGTCGTCAGCTGATCGACAACGTGCGGATCGCCCAGCACTTCCAACACGCAGGCCGTGGCATCCAGCACCATCACCACATAGCCGGATCGCTCGACGCATTGATAAATGTCCTCCATGAATGGTTGGGCAATCGCGATGAGGTCAAACTGCTGCACCCGGCGAGCTTGCAGAGCGTCATCGGATAAACGGGGCAGCGCGCCTCCCGTATAGGGGTTGTGCCTGGGCAAGCTACGCCGCCACGACATCGCCACCAGTGGGTCGACCTGGGGATCGAGCACGCCTTGCTCGACAAACGAGCGCCAGCGCGCATAGAGTTCATGAAAATTAACGGGGTACTGGGTAGGCTGCATTCATCAACTCCAACTGGACAGCGAATTGCCAAATCCCACACTTCATGAGGACGCGGAACGGCTTTAGTATAGTCTTTTCTTAAGCATCCGGCAAACCGTCCGCTGGTAAAGAGGATAACGCAAAAGTGTTGGTGACTTGTGGGATACGCTCTTGCTGCGCGAAGCGCGGCCGGGCGGTATGCCCACCCAACAGTTTTGCTGTATACCCCGATCGACCCTGCGCAGCTCGATACGGGAGGCTTGTCATTTCAGGTCGTGAAGATCGACACTAACCGATCGGCCTGGTTGAGGCACACTAGGACAGACCCGCTTCATCAAGTTTGCCAGACACCCGTCATATTATTGACGCTGATCTAGGCGCATGTTACAATCCAACCATTATCCCCGCTTAAGTCAACGGGATCGTTTGAGGTAACTGCCCATGCTCCGTGATTCGTACGGACGCGACATTCACTATCTGCGAATCTCCCTCACCGACAAGTGCAATATGCGCTGCGTGTATTGCATGAGTGAAGACATGGTCTTCCAGCCGACTGAAGACCTCATGACTACCGCCGAAATACTGCGGCTGGTCAACCTCTTCGCGCGGCTGGGCATCGACAAGATCCGGTTAACGGGCGGCGAGCCGAGCCTCCATCCTGATCTCATTCCGATCGTGCGCGGTATCCACGCGGCCGGCATGACGCGCATCTCGATGACCACCAACGGCCTGCGCCTGGCCAATTTGTCGCAACCGCTGAAAAAGGCCGGACTGGAACGCGTCAATGTCAGCGTAGATACACTGGATCCTGAACGATTCCATCGTGTTACCCGCTGGGGACATCTGGACAAAGTGCTCGCCGGTATCTATGCTGCCGAAGCCGCCGGACTCACGCCGATCAAGATCAACGCCGTCGTTGCGCGCGGATTCAACGAAGCGGACGTCATCGAACTGGCGCGTCTCACCTTGACGCAGCCCTGGCAAGTGCGCTTCATCGAAATGATGCCCTTTGGCGATGTGGCCGGCTTCGCGCAGTCCGCCACCGTCTCGCAAGCCGAGATCATGCAGCGCCTTGAGGGCGAACTCGGCTCACTCCACCCGATCGATGAAGCGCGGCTCGATGGGGAAGCGCGGCTCTATTGGCTGGACGGGGCGCGGGCCGCCGTCGGATTTATCAGCACCGTCACCAATCCGTTCTGTGCCTCGTGCTCGCGGGTGCGGCTCACCGCCGATGGACATCTACGCCTGTGCCTGCTGCGCGACGACGAAGGCGATCTGCTCACGCCCCTGCGCCGAGGCGCGACTGACGATCAACTCGAAGCGCTGATTTGCAATCTGATCTGGCGCAAGCCCTGGGGCCACGGCCTGCCCGCTGGGGTCGTCCCGCTCGATCGGTTGATGTCGCAAATTGGCGGATAAAAAAAGAAACCGGGCTTCTGACAGAAACCCGGTTTGGCGTTACTCTTCTGCGGCGAGTCCACACTAGTGGGTCAGCACCTGGTACAGGTCCTGCACCGCGCGTTTGGTGTACAACCACACAATCCCGATGCGATTCGGACCCTGGCGTCGATCGAACACCAGCACCACAAACCGTCCCGCGTCGATGTTGGAAGAATAGATGTCGAAGCGCGCCCCTTCGTGATAAACCAGATTGAACGATCGGTCTTCGCGCAACTGCTGCACCAGCTGCAGCGACGAATCAAAACTGCGATTAACCTCATTCACCAGTTCGGTCGGCACGATGTGATCGATCAACCCCGCTTCGGCCAGCACCCGGCCCGATCGGTCGGCCAGCCAGACCGCCTGGGCCCCGACCTCAAAACGTAAGTCTTGTAAGCGTTGGACGACGCGCTCTTTGTCAACGGCTGGCATATCTTGCGGCACCCTGGCATCCTTCAATCAAAATCCTACCGACAGTAAGGATAACACGGAACAGGCCGCTGACGAGTTTCTATCAAGTTACGGTTGTGTGAAGAGCCGGGGTCTAAACGGGCCGCCTTTACGTTAGGCCGGTGACTCCGGCAAGTCCGCACTAGCCGAGAACACGTAACCTACACCACGCACATTCAGCACGTATTCTGGCTGATCGGGATCAGACTCGATCTTCTGGCGCAAGCGGCGAATGTGCACCCGCACAATAGCACGCGCTTCATGTTCATCGGATTGATAGCCTTGCACGGCCGCCACCAACTCGCGGGGCGCAATCACCTGATCGGGGTGTTCCATCAAATAGGTGAGCATCCGAAATTCGGTCAGGGTGAGATCGAGCACCTGACCGCGCACCAGGGCAATGTGCCGCTGCAGATCAAGATCGATCTCGCGCAGCTTCAGATGCCGTTCGCCTTTGCCGGTGGTAGCACTGGACGCCGGGTGCAGCTCGGTGATCGCGCGCTGCATCAAGCCCACCAGATCGCGCTGGCGCAGCATTTGAGTGTGATGGCTCAAGCCGCGCTGCACGCTGGCAATGATATCCGACACCACCGCGGGCTTAAGCAAATAATCGAAGGCGCCGTGCCGCATGGCGCCGATGGCTGATTCCAATGTGCCGTGCGCTGTGAGCATGATGATGACGGTCTCTGGCGAGAGTTTTTTGGCGGCCTCGGTTGTTTGCAGACCGTTCAGGCCCTTCATTTTCAGATCGAGCAGCATCAAATCGATCTTGGTCTGGCCCAAAATTTTCAAGGCCGCTTCACCGCCGTCCGCCTGCGAAACCTGAAACCCTTCCAGTTCCAAAATCTCTTGCAAGGTCTCACGCATGGCCAGTTCATCATCGACCACCAGAATGTGGGGAATGAGATTAGGGGTATTCATCATTTCACCTGACTTAATTCAGGATCAATCATCCTGGATGGGCAGCCGCACCGTAAAAGTAGTGCCACATCCTTCGGTTAGCGAGTCCGCACTCGCCGGCACGCTAGTCACATCGATGCGGCCGCCATGTTGTTGGATGATACCATAGCTCACGGCCAGACCCAATCCGGTGCCGTCGCTCTTGGTGGTGTAGAACGGCTCAAAAATCTTCGCCACCTCATCGGGAAGCAAACCCGGCCCGGTATCCTTAACGTCAATGACCAGCCAACCATCCTGCGCTGCAGCCGCAATCGTCAACGTGCCGCCATTCGGCATCGCTTCGACCGCGTTGATAATCAGATTCAGCAGGACTTGGGTCAGCTGATCGGGCACGACGACCAAGGGAGGCAGATGGCGCTGCAGCTGCGTCTGCACTCGCACCTGACCGTGCTCCAGTCGTTTATTGGACAACGCCAGCACGGTTTCGATCAGGCGCGTCACATCAGTCGGTACGGCATGGCCTTTCGAGGGGCGATAAAACTCCAACGTGCGCTGCACCAACGTCATCAACCGCTCGACCTCGTTTTGAGCCAGGCTCAGATAGTATTTCTTCTTCTCATCCGTCAAGGGCCGATCGATCGCGAGATGGAGACAGTTGTGAATCGCTTGCAAAGGATTGTTGATCTCATGCGAGAGTGAAGCGGCCAGCCGACCGGTCGCCGCCAATTTTTCGGCCTGAATGAGCTGCGCTTGAGAGCGTTCTAGTTCTTGCGCAAAATCGGCCAGCTCACCGTACAGGCGCGCGTTCTCCGCCGCGACGGCGACCGCGCCCGCCAAAAATTGCAGCAATTCTAGATCGTCGCTGGTGAAAGAGCCTTCCGTGCGATTGATGACGACGATGACGCCCAGCACCTGGCTCTTGGCGATCAACGGCACGGCCAGTAGATTCCGCAGCATGATGTCATCGCCCGCCTCGGCGTGCAACAAATGCGGGTCCTTGATGATCAACGGCTCGCGCAGCGTCGCGACCGTGCCGATCAGTCCGCCGCCCGGCTGCGCCGCATCACGCCGAATCCACGTTTCCAGCGCGGGCAAGGTGTTGCGAAATTGCAGCTCGCCGCTGTCGCCATCCACCAAGATCAACGAGCCGGCCTCGACGTGCAAAATCTGGCGGATGCTGTGCAGCGACGTCGTCAACACCCGATCGAGTTCCAGCGAAGACGTGACCGCGCGGGCGATCTCGTTGAGGATGGCCAAATCCTCGCTGCGCTGCTGCGCGTCTTGATACAAGCGCGCCCGCTCCAACGCCGCGCCGATCTGGCTGCCAATCGCCGCCAGCAGATCAAACGCTTCCGGGCTCGTGCGCGCGAGGCCCGTGACGACCAGCGTACCCAGCACCCGATTGCGGCTGATCAAGGGCACGCACGCCGCTTGATCCTCAAAGACGGGCTGCCCGGTCTGCCCCACTTGCTCGGCCAATAAGATGTTAGGCTGCGGCGCTTCAAGGGCCCAGCGCTGCACAGCTACCTGTTGTTGTCCGCTGAGGGAGCGCAAAGTAATCAGGCCGGCTGGCAGCTCCAACGAAGCCAACACTTGATCGAGAGCCGAGCGCAACACATCGGGCAACTCCACCGCGCGGCCGATGGTCTGGGATACTGCGTTGAGCGCGGCCAAGGCTTGATTGCGCGTCCACAAATCCTGTTCAGCGCGGTGCAGGCGCAGCATCGAACGCACCCGCGCCAACAACTCCTGTGGATCAAACGGCTTGGCGATGTAATCATCCGCGCCCAGATCGAGGCCCAGCGTTTTCTCGGTCGGTTTATCGCGGCCCGTCACCATGATGATCAACAACCGCGCGGTACTCGGCGCAGCACGCAAACGGCGACACACGGTGTACCCGTCCACGTCGGGCAGCATCACATCCAGCAGCACCAGATCGATCTCGTCCCGCTCGGGCGAAGCTAACCGATCGAGCGCCTCCTGTCCGTTGTGCACCAGCCGCACGCAGTAACCGGCTTCGCTCAACAGATCGTTGAGAAAACCCGCGATCATTTTATCGTCGTCCACGACGAGGATGGTAGAGCAATCAAGCGTCATGTGAGTGATTATAGAACAGAACGAAGTTTCCGGTGATGGAGGCTAGCTGCGCGTATCATTCTGCCAGGTAGGCTGGAAGGTACAAAGACAGAAACCGGGTTTCTATGGTCCCGCCACGTTATGCGGCAGTAACGAAGAAACCCGGTTTCTCAGTTGATCACCGTTCATGGGCGGCGCGGACGCGTAATGATCGAGAGGATCACAGCGACCAACATGAAAACAAACAGCCCGATGACGAGCGAGGTGTCCATACTCTAGCGCTCCTGATATTCATACACGTAACCCGGAGCGGGGATCAGCGGATTCATGCTCAGGCCATTGAGCCACCCCTTGAGGTAGAGCGGTTCATAACGTCGATTGATCGTGTAGGGCAAAAGAATCAACGCGGCATCTTCAGACAACGCCGTGTTCAACGCGGCATACGTCGCCGCCCGCGCGCCCGGATCGATCGTGGCCGCGCCCTGATCGATCAAGTCCCGATACTTCGCGGCGAGATCGTCGGGCAGATTGAATTGCGTGGTGTAAGTATCCAGCAGATAAGGCCGATACCAATTGTGCGGATCATCCACGTCCTCTTGCCACCCGATCGCGGCCAGCGGCGCCTGCCCGGCCCGCAATTCGCGCAGCCAATCGATCGCGGAAACAGACGCCGGCGTGATCACAAACCGCGCATTGACCCTGGCGACATTCGCCGCCAAATTTTCGACGACCGCTTGCTGCACCGCATCGCCGTCACGATACGGCATGGTCAGCGCAAAGCCGATATCCCACAACGGCTGCTCGTCTTTCGTCTTGAACTCGGCTGCCTGGAATTCTGCCGCACATTTTGCCAGATCAAAATTCTCCACAGACGAATTCGCATAACCCGGCTGATCAGGCAGCGTGATCGCGAGCGGCATCATCGCGAATGGCATTTCGCCGCTGCCCGCTAACGTATCCGTAATGAAGGTATCGCGATCGAAACAAGCGTTCATCGCGCGGCGCACATGGACATCAGCAAAAAAATTCGGCGGCACACCCTGCCCGTCGAGCTGCCCGCTGCCCGCGTAAACATTCCCTTCCGGCAGCGCGAAATTGAAGAAGACGTTGCGGCGCACGATCGACGGCAGGCCGACATATTCGCGCAGGCTGCCGTTGAAATCGATCATGTCGCACTGGCCGCTCGTATCACATTTCTCGCGCACCAGTTTGTCGAGCCGGGCCTGTTCTTCAGCCGATGCGGTCTCGATCAGATCCGCATCACGCGCCAGCAAAAATTGCAGCCGCTGCTCGAAATTGCCGATCGGTTTGATCTCCACCCGATCGATCTTGGGCGCGCCCTGGCGATAGTTTGGATTGCTCGTCAGTATGATCTCCGCGCCGGGCGTCCAGTGATCGAGTTGATAAGGGCCGGTGCCGTTGGCCTTGTCGCGGATCAAACCCTGCTCAGGCGGCGTGCCATAGAAGTACTGCCACGTGCGACAATCGCCATCCCAGTCGCCCTGCTCCGCCACCCAATTCTTCTGCACGATCGAGGCCCACGGCCCGGCCAACGCGGCAAACAGCGGCGCGTAGGGACGCGCCAATTTCAGCGTGACGGAGCGGCCCGGATTATCGAAGGTGACCGCGGCTTTCACTTGGTTACAGGCTGCCACCAGCACATCGGCTTTCGCCATGCGCAGAAATTCGGAATCGCCGACAAACTTGCCACTGGCATCGACGAGCAGCGCCGCATCGTCCACGCCGAAGAACGCGTCGAGCAGCAGGAAACCGGGCGTGCGCGTATCGGCTCCGACGAAGAGGTCGCCGCGATCCGATCGGGCCAGCAGCATCGATCGCCACAGCGAGTAGGCCACATCTTCCGGCGTCACATCCTCACCGTTGTGAAACTGAATACCGCGCGGAATCACAAATGTGTAAGCCACACTTCCATCATCAGCCACGACAGCTTCAGGCATGAACTCGGCCAGCAGCGGCACGAACTGCGCCGGATTGGATTTGTCGTACGTGACCAAAGTTTCGTAGATGTTGTGAAAGACACCCGCGCCCGCCGTGGTGTAATCGATGTGCGGATCAAGCGTGTCCGGTTCGTGCGCGGTCAAGTACACGAACTTACCGGGATTCTTAGAAGGCGGCAGTGTGGGCGTCGGCGTGATGGTCGGCGTCGCCGTTGACGTAGGCGTGCGCGTGATAGTCGGCGTCGGCGTGATGGTCGGCGTCGCGGCCGGAGTCGGAGCGGCATTACAGGCCGCCAGCAGCGCCAGCACAAAGATCGATGCGATAAGAACTTGTTTTCGAAGAATCATCTAACTCACCTAAAACATGGGGTTGCCCGACGTTATCGTGTCCGCTAAGAATTCGCGCCCTGATTATGGGTACAGGTTGGGGTTATCGGCGGGGAGACCTTCCAGTTGGGCTGCATTCAACAAGCGATCATCACCAACACGCTGCTGTCGGCGTAGTAATCGGCCATCAGCGCCCGTCACGTTCTGCCAGAATGACATCGGATAAAGGCCCGCCCGAGGCCAAAATACGCGCCAATTCCTCGCGGCGCTCGGCCGAGAGCGGCTGGGCTTCAAGCATAAGCGGCGCAACGGGCAAACTCAAGCCCGCGGCCACCAATACCTCGTGTACGCGGCGGCGATGTTCAGACGGGGATTCTTCACCGGAGACAGGCAGAACTTGCAGCTGGACCTGGGTGTGTTCGGGCAAGGCCAGCGGGGTGATCGGCCGGAGCAGGCCGTTTTCATAGACAGCTGTAATCATCATTGGGGTCATGGCGCATCTCCCTTGGTTTACTCCCTGCGAAAATTATAGCACACCGACCTCGCTCAACACCGCACAAAGACACGCATCCTTCCAAGCCGGTCAGGCGCGAGTGACGCCCAGCCCCGGCCCCTCGGGCAAAATCAAGCGCGCCCCATCGAAGCGCACACCACGATAGGGATCGTTCGCGATCAATAGCGGACCATCCAGATCGGCGTAGTCACACAACGGGGCGAGGTGCGCCGCCGCCGTGACCCCCACCGACGTTTCCACCATGCAGCTCAACATGATCTGCAAGCCATGTGCGCGGGCGATGTGAATGGCGCGCAGACCTTCTCGCAGGCCGCCGGTCTTCATCAACTTGATCACCACGCCGTCGATGGCATCTGCATATGTGGCAATATCCCGCGAGGTCTTGATGCTTTCGTCGGCAAAGATCGGCACGCCGAGATTCTGCTGCTTCAACCAGCGCAGACCGTCGTAATCATCGGCGGCCAGCGGCTGCTCCACAAATTCAATGTCGTACTGCTTCAAACGCGGAATCAACTGCACGGCCTGCTCGCGGGTCCATCCGGCGTTGGCATCGACGCGCAATTTGGCCGCGGTCGCGCCGCGAATCGCCGCGACCAGCGCTTCGTCCTGATCGCTGCCCAGCTTGATCTTGATGATGGGCAAGCCTGATTCGGCGGCGCGCTGGGCCATGATCGCCGGTTCGTCCATCGCAATCGTGAACGAGGTCTGCGGCAGCCGATTAGGATTCAGGCCGAACAAGCGATACAACGGTTCACCCACACGCTTACCGATCAGATCGTGCAGCGCGATATCGATGGCGGCTTTGGCGGCCTGCGGGCCGGGCGGCAACCGATCGAGAATGTCTTCGATCAAAAACGGATCGTCGCCCAATCGATCGGCCGCGGCGGCAATATAGTCCATGAGGCCCTGCTGTGTATCACCGTAATAGGGCACCACCGCGCCTTCCCCCACACCCTCGTCGAGGTGGGCAAAAACGTTGAAGCGCTGATGGCTGACGCCGTGCGCGATACGGAAGGCTGTGCGGAGATTGAGCGTGACGGGTTCGGGAGTGAGGTGCATGGTCAATACCTGAGTAGAGATGAGTGGTATTGTACCAGACGTGATGCGTGGTGCGTGGCGCGTGACGAGTGACGAGTGATGAGTGAAGTGTAAGTCGGGTTACGGACGTGGGCTAAATAGAATGTCTTCCACGTCCTTGCCGCGCTGACGAAAATAAGATGGGCCAAAATTCAAGCAGACGGCACCGCATGCCAACCTTGTACCACTTTCTGGACCGACTTGATAGACGCCTAAGAGCCCTAGATCCAGCCAGCCAACGGCACTCTGTTCGCCTTCTTCCACATCGAGGAGCATGTAGGAGAAGAAACGCTGCGCCAACGGCTGCTCCTGCAACCTGATTATTCGCTGAACAACTTCAGGTATCACGTTCTTGCAGCCGCGGTCCGTACAATATAAATGGCGCGATTGAACAACTGTGGTTCAATGAGCAAGAACGTCACGGCAGCAATCAACCAGATGGTGGAGTAGTGCCTAAGCGCGCGCTTGCCGATATAACGAAACAGCTTGCGATTCGTAGCAGATCGAGCCATCCTCAGCCTCCTGGGAGTTGCTGACAATCTCATCTGCGCTAATAAATACTCCTTGCCTCGCCAAAAAGTTGAGGCGACCGAAAATCTCGATCGCCTCTTACGCATTACGCAATACGTATTACGAAGTTTAATAGCGGCGCACCCCAACCAGCGATTCACGCAAATCGGCGCGATAGATGGGACTGGCGGGGTTGAGGCTGTTGGTGGCGATGCTCCACGATCCGCCATTGGCGTGAATCAGCTCATCGCCACCCAGTGAGATGACGACGTGGGTGATGCGCTGATGGCGCTGATCGTTCAAGTCGCTGTCATCGCCGCCGAAGAACAACAAATCACCGGGGCGCGGTTTACCCTTGACGATCTTCCCGGTGCGGAACTGCTGATCGGCATCACGCGGAATTTGCACACCCATGAAACCCCAGAAGGTCTGCGCCAGCCCCGAGCAATCGTAGCCATAGGGACTGCGCCCGCCCCACAGGTAAGGTGTGCCGACGAAGGGCTTGATCAAATCGAGCGTGAAGGCCATGCCCGCCGCGTTCGGTTTGGGCCGATCGGACAGGGGCAGCAAGTCGGCGGCTTTCACCCACCACACCCGATCGTCCGGCAGACGGATGGCCGCCCAGCCGCGCCGCGTCTCAACCATAGGCAGCGCCGCGGCAAAAGGCAGCGCGCCCACCTGCAGCGCCCGGCGGGAAGGCCGATCGAAAGCGGGCGCAAGCCCGACCCGGACCAACACATTGGCCGATTTCTGATAAGCCCGCACCGCTTTGCGATCACTCAGCTGCACCGCCGCCGTGCGTGTCCAGCCGACGTAACCGTCGCGCTCGGCACGCACCAGTGACCAGTAACCGCGGTCTTCCAGCACGCGCACCGCTTCGCCGATCAACATTTGCGTGATCTGTTCGGCCAAGCCATCGCGCGTCCGGCGCACATCCGCCACGCTACGATTGATCAGCGCCCACGGGGTATCATCCATGAGCAACACTTTAATCTGATCGTCCTTCGGTTTTACGGGGAGCACCTTCAGCGCGGCCTGATGCTGCTCTTCGATGAGGACGCGACCACTTAACACAACACCCTCTCCCGGAATGGCATGCACGTTGAAAATGGTTTCGCGCGTGTCGGCATACTGCGTGCGGCGCAGGCGATACAACGCGTCGTTAGACCCATCGCCACGGCGTTCCAAGAAATCGAAGACGCGCGCCAACCACTCCAAGGGGATTTCCAGGTGGACGCTATGGGCCACCTGCCCCGGCACCCACAGTTCGGCGGCAGGGATGTACTGCGCGATGAACTGCGCGCACCGATCGGGGGCGTTGACGACGTCGTTGGCGCCTTGAATGACGAAGACGGGGCGGGTTACTTTCGCCAGATCCTCAGGCGCGTAGTTCGGCTCGGTGATGATCTCGTGCAGCGTCAGGCGCAGCAATTCACGCCAGTAGGCCGGCCCGTGCGTAGGACCGTGCAGCGCAATCATCTGATCCATCCACTCCGGCACTTCGCGCGCGATTCGTTCCGGATCGAAAATCCCCGGCTCGCGCTCGATCAGGTAGGGTGTCACGTAGGCATTGGCGGCCTGCGGGATGCACGTCTGCACCACGTCGGGATGCTCCAGCAGCGTGACCAGCGCGACGTTGCCGCCGTTGCTGTGGCCGATCACATGAGCTTGTTCATAACCCAACGCGCGAATCAATGCGGCCACATCGGCGGCCAATTCTTTGAAGGAATAGGAATGATCGGGGTTGGAACTCTGCCCGTGGCCGCGACAGTCCGGCACGATGACCCGGTATTCCGTAGCGAGCAAGGGAGCGACCGCGTGCCAATCGGCCTGGCCGGTGATCGTCGAGCCGTGGATCAAGACGATCGGGGCACGATCAGCCCGATCGGTTCCGAAGATTTCGTAGTAGATGTTTGCGCCGTTGAGGTCGATAAAGGGCATGAAAAACTCGCTTATGAAGTGACGCCAGGCCAACCCAGACTGACGGACCGTTCAGCGTGAAGCCGCCACACTGAAAGACCCGCATGCGAGACACGCCTGACCTGGCCCATGCGTTTGGCCTGCGTATCAAATCCAGGATGGTGAAGCACGCGGCAAATGAAAAAAGCCGCTTCGGTGTCTTTGGCGCTCAAACAGAACAGCCCATAGCCAGCAGTTCCCAATTTGGATCCGTGGGTTGCGGCCAAAAAGCGACTGAAGTCGCAACTACCGGCGCCAATTGTTTTCATATTGAGAATGGCTGATCTTGCGCAGATGTAGTGTACGCTGCGCGTCCGGATCTGCCCAAAACGATGGATAACAAATCTACACGGTTAAACGTCGCGCGGGTGGTTGTCGGCTGCTGGCCGTGTTGAGCGGCTTTGCAGTGCCATGCGGCTGACTTCTTCAATGCTTTTGTCAGTCCATAAACTTCGCTGCCATTTAGTATAATCAAATGGTTCACGTAACAGCAACGTGATAAAACGCTCCGCGTCTAATTCACCCAGTGTATCGATTAAAGTCTGGATGCCTCTTATTTTGATTTCGGTATCGGTTATCATAGTAGACCCTCCAGGCGATCAATGAACTCTAATGGATTGACTATCCGTATCGCCGGAAAATCGCGCAACTTCCTGATGATCAAATCGTCAGTCGTAATAAAATAGTCCGCCTGGGCTTCAATCGCACAGCCTATGTGCAAAGCGTCCTTACTGTTTACCCCTAATGCTTGTATAGCATGAGCAACCTGTAACACGGTTTCGGTCTCGGTGATATCCATTTGCGCCAGGGCTTGCCACTGTTCAATAGCCCTGCGCCGCTCGACAAAGGGATTAGACCCATTTTCCAGTTCCAAAATATACGACCAGACTAACGCAACTTGTTGACGTTTAATCAGGGCTTGAATATAGAACTTGGCTTCGGCTTCGAGCTTGATTCTGATTTGACTTTGGTCATCGAAGGGACGATTAAACACGCAGTTATCAAGATATACTCTCATCTTCAATTATCTCTGGTCATCGCTGCTGAAAGAGTTGCGCCAAGTTCCAGCGTAGCCGCCCAACATGAGTTAGCAGACATGGGGCACGCGCGCGTCTATATATAGTGGCCCATCAATTAAGGCTTCCTGTCTTTCTTTTTACCATCTGGTATGGCGGTTCGCTTCATCTCAACCTCGCTTTTCCTTTTACTGGTTTGATTATACACCCGCTGAGACCCTAAAGGTTTCTGAAACCTTTAGGGTCTCAAGAATATAAAAACCGTTGCCGATCTCATCTGAATCGGCAACGGCAGTAATCTTAACAACCATCGGCTTGAAAAGCAAACACCGCTTATTGGCGTCCCCGCAAGCGCGGATCCAACGCGTCACGCAGGCCGTCGCCCACGAAGGTGAAACCCAGCACGATCAAGGCCACACAGATAGCCGGCGTCAGCAGCAAGAACGGCTGCGTGTTCAATGCGCTTTGTCCATCCAGCAACAGCGTGCCCCAACTGCTGATGAAAAATGAAGCCGGGTCGGTCGACGGTTTCAGCCCCAGACCCAAGTAACCCAGGATAGCCTCAAAGATGATGAAGCCCGGAATACGGAAGGCCGTCACCACGATGATAGGCCCCAGCGCATTGGGCAGGATGTGCCGGAACATGATGCGGCTGGTCGGGGCCCCGATGGCGCGGGCCGCCTCGACGAATTCCTTTTCCTTCAGCGACAAGACCGAACCGCGCACCAGGCGGGCCATGCCCGTCCAGCCGGTGATGGCCGCCGCCATGAACAAAACGAACAAGCCGCTCAACCAGTCGCCGATCGGCGTGTCCTTCAAGGTGATGATCAAAATGATGAAGAACAGCAGATCGGGAAAGGCGTAAAAGATGTCGGTAAAGCGCATGAGGAAACTGTCGGTCCTGCCGCCGACAAACCCCGCAATGACCCCAACCACACAGCCGATGAAGACAATGACGATGGTCGGCAGCAGACCGGCAAACAACGACACGCGCGAGCCGTAGATCACGCGGCTCAACACGTCGCGGCCCAGGTAGTCTGTGCCAAGGATGAAGCGCGGATCAGCTGCCTTATTGAGAAAGCCATCCATGAACACCGGCGGCAAATACTGCTTGCCGCTGTTCTGCTCCAGCGGGTTGCGTGGCGCAATCACGTTGGCAAACACCGCCAACAGCAGAAAAAAGGCGATGATTACCATGCCGGCAATGGCCGCCTTGTTGCGCCTCAGACGGTCCCACGCATCCTGCCAGTAACTACGCTTGGGGAGCTGTAGGATGTCTTCTACTTCATCGTCAAATATTTGAGGTGGAGCTGCAACAGCCATGTTCTTTCCTCCGTTTTCTTAGTCGCCCACTTTGATGCGCGGATCAAGCCAGGCGTATAACAAGTCCACACTCAGGTTCGCCAACGCGATCAAGACGGCATAAATTAGCGTCGTCGCCATGATCATGGAGTAGTCGCGATTGGAAATCGCCGTGACATACTCGCGGCCCACGCCCGGAAAGCTAAACATTCGTTCGATAATGAATGACCCCGTGATCAAACCGGCCAGGGCCGGACCCAACGTCGTCACCACCGGGATTAAGGCATTACGCAGCATGTGGTGAATCACCACCGCACGCTCCGGCAGGCCCTTGGCCCGCGCCGTACGGATGTAATCCTGGCGCATGACTTCCAGCATCGAGGTACGCGTCAGGCGCGCCGTTATCGCCAGCGTGCCAAAGCCCAGCACGACGACGGGGATCACCCACACCCCCGCCTGATTCCAAGATTGTGGAATCACCGGGATTAGCTTCAACCCCGTTGCCAGGAGGACGATGAGCAAAATACCCAGCACGAAGTTGGGCACCGACACCCCAATCGTCCCGATGAACATCGCAGTATAGTCCACGACGGTGTTCTGCTTCAAAGCCGAAAGAACCCCCAAGGGAATCCCAATCGCAATGGCAAAGACCAAGGCAATGAGACCCAGACGGATGGAAAAACCGAAGCGGCTATCCAGAAAGGTAGTGCCCGGCGGGTTCGGATCGAGCAAAATACTTTCCACGTCGCGGCCGCGCTGCCGGTAGGACGGCCCCAGGTTCATACACACAGCGCCGCACGTCACCGTCGCGCCGGTCTTGGGGCCAATCTGATGAACCCCAAAAATGCCGAGATCGAGTGTGCCGATCTCGGACGTTTTGCCTTCATCCACATCGACCAGCATGTACGAAATGAACTGCTGGCCCAGGGATTGATCGAGATTGAAGCGCGTATTCAGCATCTTCTGGGTCTGCGCGTCGACTTGCCGCCGCTCCGGATCGCGATCCCACGGTCCACCAGGTGCGGCATGCATCATAAGGAACGTGATGCCCGCCACCAGGAATATGACTGGAATAATCCAGGTTAACCGGCGCAGAGTATATTTGGCCATCTCTCAAACCTCCACGAAGTTCACCACAATCTGTCACGCTCAGTGCAGCGCAGAATCATGATTCAGCGCTGCACTCAAAATGACAAACCCCCGCATCCGCGCGGGCAATCCCACCGCGTCCGCGATGCGCGCGGCTGGGTGAGCATTAACTAAACAGTATTACTCTTAACCCACCCAAAAGGTTGGACTGGCCGGACGCTAACGCAGCCGGCCAGTCCAATTCACAACTGAGACTACTTAGGCATCATCGATACGTCGATGGTGATGCCTTCCGGATTGATGTCGCCTGGCCAGCCCGAGTCTTGCGGGGTCGTTGTAATGCCTTTGACCCACGGCTTGACCATATAGTTGTTCACGTTGTTCCAAGCGAACGCCACTGCAGCCTGGCCTACCAGCAGGTCTTGCGCCTGTGCATACAGATCGGCACGCTTGGCGGGATCCAGCTCGACATCGGCCTGATTGACCAGCGCGTCGAAGTCCGCATTGGAGTAAGCGATGCGCTCGCCAAAGCCGCCGGTCTTCCAATACACGCTCAGCCAGTTCTGCGGATCGGGGTAGTCCGCGCACCAACCAAGAATGAACATCACCGGCGCGGTCTTGACATCCTTGGTCAGCGCCGTGTAGGTGGTAGATTCAACCGGGTTGAGCTTCAGGTCCACACCCAGAATCGTCTTATACTGCGCGGCCAGCCATTCGTAGCGCACGCGGTTGCGCGGGGAATCGCTAAAGGTCAACTCCAAGCCCAGTGCATTGATCTTATCAGGACCACCGTAAGTCGAGTCCTTCAGGGCCTGCACGGCCTTCGCCGCATCGAAGCCGAAGCGCGTCTCGCCTTCCTTGTAGCCCGGATAACCTTTGGGGATCCAGGTCAAGGTTGGGCTGCCGATGCCCGAGAGGACATCCTTCACCCAAGACTCCCGGTCGTAACCATAGGCAAACGCTTCGCGCACCTTCGGATCGGTGAAGGGTTCCTTCGCCTGGTGGAACATGACGGCAAACGTGCACGAGCCTGGATACGTCATACGCTGGGCACTGAGATCAGGATCAGCGTCGATCACCGCTTTGTCCTCTGCGGCTGCGCCAATGATGTCTAACTCATTATTCTTATAGGCTTCAAAGGCGACAGACGAGTCGTTGATGTAGCGATACTCAATAGCCGTGGCACCCTTCCCGCCCCAGTAGTTGGCGTTCGGGGTGAAGTAACCGCGCACGAACGGCTCCAGATTCTGCAGCACGTACGGGCCGTTGCCGACCTGGAACTTCGAGCTGTTCCACCAGACCTCGCCGCCTTCCTCGATGTTTTCCTGCTTCGCCGGAAAGGCAACCCAGATACCCATGATGGTATGGAAGTACGGCGCGGGCTTTGAGAAGGTGAGCTTAAGCGTCAAGCAGTCGGCCTGTTCATAGTCCGCACAAGGCGCACCAGAGGCGTCTAACGCCTGCACACCCACTTCGGCCTTAAGCTTCTCGGCGTCGTAGTCGGCAGCTGCGGTGTCGGCGCCGCGCCACTCGGGCGCGCCCTTGATCTCGTCGGTGATCGCCGCATACTCACCCGCTGTTTCCGGGTTAATGTTACGCAGCAATGAATATTCGTAGCGCTTGGCATTGAGCAGCGTGCCGTCGCTGTACTTCAGGTCCTTGCGCAAGGTGAAGGTCAGTTCGGTCGTGTCGGCGTTGTATTCCCACTTCTCCGCCGCGCCCGGCACCGTCTCCAATTTCTCGTTGAACTTGGTCAGGCCCTCGTAGATCAACTTGAGATGGGCGATCTCATTGACGAAGGAGCTCTTCTGTGGGTCGATGAGGTCCGGGTAAGTGCCCAGATTGATGCGCAACACCGCAGCCTTGGCTTCCGGCACGGCGGTCGGGGCAGCAACCTCGACGGTCACGATCTTCTCGACTTCCTTGGTCACGACGACTTCCTTGGTTACCACTTGCGGTGCTACCGGCGCCGCCGGGGTGGTGGCCGCGGGCGCGCACGCGCCCAAGATCATGCTCGCCACGATAAGCAGCGAGGCAATAGCAAACAACTTCTTACTCATCTTTCCTCCTACTGAATTTTGAGAGTTTAGTTACAGCGATTCGAATCTCAGACAACACGAACAGCATGTTTTGATTAAGCGGCCTCACCCCCCTTCCTTAAAATTCGACCAATTCGTTACTACTCAGACGCCATGAATTGCGTTTACCACCAAGCCTGAAAACGCTCCGCGCTCGCGCACCGTCTCCGGGGAACGCCCTCGGGACGAGGGCTGCTGTGAGCATTTCCAGATCAGCCAATGTACTACTTCACACTGCGCTGGGTCATTCCCGCCTTCGCGGCACGCAGCGCGACGACTGAGTAGAACCCTCAACCGTTTACGCCGTCGCTAAATGACAGGCCGCAAAGTGATCGGGCCGCACTTCACGCCAGGCCGGCACATCCACTTTGCACTGCTCCACCGCAACCGGGCAGCGCGTATGAAAGCGGCAGCCGGGCGGAATATGTACCGGACTGGGCACATCGCCTTCCAGAATAATCCGCTGGCGTTTCTCTTCCACCGACGGATCGGCCACCGGCACGGCCGACATCAGGGCCTTGGTGTACGGGTGCAGCGGACTGTCAAACAACTCATCGGCCTGCGCCAGCTCGACGATGATGCCCAAATACATGACCGCGATGCGATCACTGATATGGCGCACCATCGACAGGTCGTGCGCGATGAACAAGTAAGTCAGATTGAACTTGTTCTGCAAATCTTCCAGCAGGTTTACTACCTGGGCCTGAATGGAAACATCCAGCGCGGCGATCGGCTCATCGCATACGATAAAGGACGGGTTCAAGGCCAGCGCGCGCGCCACACCAATGCGCTGGCGCTGACCGCCGGAGAACTCGTGCGGATAACGATCGGAGAAGCGCGGATCGAGGCCCACTAGCTGCAGCAGTTCATCCACGCGCTCCTGAACCTGTTTGCCGATCGCCATGTTGTGAATCACCAGCGGCTCGCCGATGATGTCACCCACCGTCATGCGCGGGTTCAAACTGGAGTACGGATCCTGGAAGATCATCTGCATCTTGCGGCGCATTTTGCGCAGGTCTTCACCTTTCAGCTTGACCAGGTCAGACCCGTCAAAGACCACACTGCCCGAAGTCGGGCGATGCAGCTGCAAAATGGCGCGTCCCGTCGTGGATTTGCCGCAGCCCGACTCGCCCACCAGGCCGAAGGTCTCGCCGCGCCGGATGATAAACGAAAGGCCATCGACGGCATGCACGGCGCCAACCGTCTTCGTAATAAACGTGCCTTTCTTGATCGGAAAGTACTTGACCAGTTTATCAACAGTGAGAAGAACGGTATTGTCGGTCATGCCCGCGGCCTCCCGGTTTTCACGTCCACCCAGCATGCGCTCCAATGATTGACTTCTACGGGGATCAGCAGCGGATTCTCCTGACGGCACCGATCGATCACAAACTTGCAGCGCGGCGCAAAAGGACAGGACACCGGCGCGCGCAGCAAAGAAGGCGGGCGTCCTTCAATCGACACCAGGCGCTCGCGGCTGCCGGTGTCCAGGCGGGGTAAACTGCCCATGAGGCCCAGTGTATAAGGATGATTGGGATTGCCAAACAGTTCTTTCGACGGCGCTTCTTCAACAATCAGCCCGGCATACATCACCGCCACCCGGTGCGCCATGCGGGCGACAACGCCCAGATCGTGTGTGATCCAGATCACGGCCATACCCAGCTCGGCTTGCAGCCGCTTTACCAATTCCACGATCTGCGCTTGAATGGTCACATCCAGCGCCGTCGTCGGCTCGTCGGCAATCAACACCTGCGGCACGCACGCCAGGGCCATGGCAATCATCACACGCTGCCGCATACCGCCGGAGAACTGATGCGGATAATCGTCCAGGCGCTCGGCGGCGCGGGGAATGCCCACCATACCCAGCAGCTCGGCCGTGCGGGCGCGGGCCTGCTGCTTGTTCATGGTCATGTGCAGCTGCAGCACTTCCATGATCTGGTGGCCAATCTTATGCACCGGATTCAAAGACGTCATGGGGTCCTGAAACACCATGCCGATTTCTTTACCGCGAATCTTGCGCATCTCGTTGAGGGGGATCTGCAGCAGATCGCGCCCGCCGTACAGCACCTGGCCGTTGGTGATCTCGCCGGGCGGTATGTCAATCAAGCGTATCACCGACATCATGCTGACGCTCTTACCGCAACCACTTTCACCCACCACGCCCAGGGCTTCCCCCTCATTTAACGTGAGAGAGACGCCATTCACAGCGTGAACATATCCTCCTTTAACCTTAAATCTGACCTTAAGGTCTTTAACGTCGAGCAGCGGCTCCATGCAGGTAATGCTCCTCACACGCAAAATTCACGTGGCCCGATGTAGAGGCCCGTGCTTAATACCGGGTATTCATCGACAGCAGCCACACCGAAACAAGTCGCTGCTGAGCTGAACCAAAGAAATCCATCAACTCCGCTTCAAGTTCCGGCAGATGAACCGGACTGGACAAGGTGGGACCGGCGTCCCGCAGACCATTGACCAGCGGCGGGATGGATGTGCCAACCACTTGCTCAGTCTGTGCACTGTGCGCCTCCGCCTTCGCCAGCAGACCATCACGCACGTCCGCCGACGGCTCCTGCTCGCTGACATCCTGGCGCAGTGTCTCTCGTATCCAATAATCCATTGCTTCCCTTTTGACCATGGCTTCCCCGCTTAAGCAGACAATCCCGTCTGCGCGGCCGGCTTAAGCTGCGCCGCAGCCTGGTAAGCTGCCAGGTGCTTCTTGAGATGCTCGCGTCCGTAATGCAAACGCGACTTAATCGTTCCCACCGGGCAGTCCAGAATGTAGGATATCTCCTTCAAACTTAAATCATTCAGGTAGTACAACACCACCGTCATCCGCTGACTGGCCGGCAGGGAGTCAATGGCGCGCTGGAGTACGGTGTGCAACTCCGAAAGTTCCGCATGATACTCCGCACTCATGCGGCCGGGCGACACCAACCGATCGACAACGCTTTCGAGGGACGTCATCCAGCGCGCGCGCCGGCTGATCCAGGTATAGGCTAGGTTGACGGTAACACGGTACAACCACGGTTCCAAGGGCAGGGAAACATCGATCCGGGGGGCGTAAGCGTTTAACTTCAGAAAACACTCTTGCAGGATGTCTTCAGCTGCCTGGCGGTCGCGTGTAATCGCCAGTGCCGTATGAAATGACAACAAGCGGTAACGATCGTACAGAGTACCCAGCGCAGCTAGGTCTCCATCGCACAAACGCTGAATGAGTTCGCGGTCTGTCGGGGATGACGTCATTCCGTCAATCAATACTCAGACCTCGTTCAAAAGGTTCAAGAAGATTTTATTTTGAACCTGGGATTTTAAGCTAACTGACAAAGATTATACCGACTTTCATTAAAAACGCAACCATCTGGCCGAGTTAACTGATTATTCTTGGACCAATTGGCGCAGGAAGGCCCGATCGAGTTCGCTTAGCTCCGCCCGATCGAGCAAATCGGGCCGCCGTCGCCAGGTTCGAAGCAGCGCCTGCTCCCGTCGCCACCGATCGACTTTTGCATGATCGCCGGACAACAAGATTTCAGGCACGCGCCATCCCCTAAACTCCGGCGGGCGAGTGAAGTGCGGATATTCCAGCAACCCGCTGGCGTGTGAATCGTCGCTGGCACCGGTGGGATCTCCCAGCACCCCAGGCTTCAGGCGAATGACAGCATCCACCACCACCAGCGCCGCCAGCTCCCCGCCAGTCAGCACATAATCTCCGATTGAGATTTCGTCCGTCGCCAGATGCTCTCGAATGCGTTCATCGAATCCTTCATAGCGCCCGCAAATCAACGCCACCCGATCGTACTGAGCTAACTCTACCGCCATCTGCTGGTCAAAAGGACGACCCTGTGGAGTCAAAAGAATAATGGGAAAGTCGGAATTGGGAAATTCGGAATGCGGAGTGCGGAATTCGGAATCCGTTTCATTCCGCATTCCGAGTTCCGCATTCCGCATTTCAAGCCCAAGCACCGCTTCAACCGCTGTGAAGATCGGCTCCGGCTTCATCACCATCCCGCCGCCGCCGCCGTAGGGATAATCGTCGGTGACTTGATGCCGGCCCTCCGCATAATCGCGAATGTTGTGCAGCTGCACTTCGAGCAAGCCAGACTCAATCGCCCGCTTCAGCATGCTCTCTTTTAGCGGCGACTCAAAGATGCCGGGGAACAAGGTGAAAACATCAAAGCGCATGGGGGGCATTGTAGCATGATTGTTAATTGCCGATTTCTAATTGCCGAATATTTCTTCCCTCCATCCCTCTTTCGCTCCATCTCGCTATCCTCACTTTGGTATAATCACTTCATTCTTTTCCTCATCATCCGGGGTAAGCAGCCATGCGAATTTACATCACGGGAGCCAAAGGCCAATTGGGACGCGCGCTCATGCGCCGATTAGCTCATCACGATCTGCTGGGCGTCGATCTGCCCGAAGTCGATCTCACGGATCTCAGCGCCGCCCGATCGAGCCTCGCAGCTTTCAAGCCCGACGTGATCATTCATGCGGCCGCTATGACGGATGTGGACGGCGCGGCCCGCAATCCCGATCTGGCCTATCGCGTCAACGCGCTGGGCACACGCAATGTCGCCGTCGCCAGTGAAGCGATCGGCGCGGCGCTGCTCGCCATCAGCACCAACGAAGTCTTCGACGGCGCGAAGTCTGGACCCTATCTCGAATTCGATCCCACTAACCCGATCAACCCGTACGCCAAATCCAAACTCGCCGCCGAAGTTTTCGTGCGCGATCTCACGACCCGGTTTTATATTATACGGATTGCCTGGTTGTATGGCCTGGGCGGCAACAACTTCGTCAAGAAGATCATCACGCGCGCCGACACCGCTGGCAAATTGCGCGTGGTCACCGATGAAGTCAGTTCGCCCACCTACACCGAAGATCTTATCACCGCCATCGAGCAACTCATCCCGACAGGCGCGTACGGCATCTATCACTTCACCAACGCTGGTGCGTGCTCGCGTTACGAATTCGCGCGGAAGATTCTGGAGCTCAGTGGCCGCGCCCACATCCCGCTCGAACCGATCGTGCTCGCCGACTATCCGCGTCCCTCGACGCCACCACCCTATGCCCCGCTGCGCAACTTCTGCGGCGCGCAGATCGGCATCACGCTGCGCCCGTGGCAGGACGCGCTGGCGGATTATCTCGCTCATGAACAGTTCTGAATTCGGAATTCGGAACTCGGAATTTGGAACGGACAGTTCATTCCGCATTCCGCATTCCGCCTTCCGCATTTCCATCATCATCGTCAACTGGAACGGCGCACTACACCTGTCCACCTGTCTCAACGCCCTGCGCGCGCAGACCTATCGCAACTTCGAAGTGATCGTCGCCGACAACGCCTCACACGATGAGTCGCTGCAATTACTGGCGTGTGATTACCCCGAAGTGAAAGTCATCGCCCTGCCGGAAAATCGCGGCTTCACGGGCGGCAACAACGCCGGCATCCGCGCCGCACAAGGCGAGTTCACCATCCTGCTTAACAACGACACGGAAGTCGATGCGCATTGGCTGGAAGAAATCCTCGCTGCGTTCGAGCGTCACCCCGAAGCAGGTCTCGTCGCTTCCAAGATGAAGCTGTTCGATCGACGCGATACATTTCATACCGCCGGGGATTTCTATCGCCTCGACGGGATTCCGGGCAACCGTGGAGTGTGGGAGATCGATCGGGGGCAATACGACCGCGAGGAGGTCGTCTTCAGCGCCTGCGGCGGATCGGCCGCTTATCGCAAGTCCATGCTCGATCAGATCGGCTTGTTAGATGAAGATTTCTTCTACTCGTGTGAGGACATCGATCTGGCGTGGCGCGCGCAGCTGGCGGGTTGGAAATGCGTCTATGCCCCGCGCGCCATTGTCTATCACAAGCTCAGCGCCACCGGCGGCGGGGCCACGGCTTCCTTTTACGATGGCCGCAACTTCCTCTACGTCATCGCCAAAGATTATCCGTCGTCATTGTGGACAAAGTATCGAGGCGCAATCATCCGCAAACAGTGGAGCCTCTTCGCGGAAGCGCTGCGCGCCTGGCGCGGTCAAGCCGCTCGTGCCCGAATGCGCGGCATGTTAAGCGGGCTGCTTCATTTGCCCAAACTACTCCGCAAGCGCCGCCACATTCAAGCCGCCCGCCGCGTCGACGACGCCTACCTGTTGTCGATCCTGACAAAACCGTAACACACAACCACCACGCAAAACGCTGAGCTGTGTCATTCCCGCATGCTTTAAGCGGGAATCCAGCGGCTCAGTCAACCGGGTTCGCCCGCATTGAATCTGGATGCCCGACAAAAACACTCGGGCATGACGGACACGGATTAACACGATTTTTTGCTTTATCCGTGTTCATCTGTGAAATCCGTGTCCAAATATCTTCGTGTTAGTTCGTGGATCGCCTTCTCCGGATCAACTTCTGAATCTCGATCGCCCAGAACACCACACTGCTCACCCCTATCGCGATGATCAAATCGCCGATCGGCAGCGGCTGCGTACTGACGAACTTGTTCATAAACGGCACATAGATCGCCGCGAGCTGCGCCAGTGCTACCGCCCCCGCCATGCCCAGCAGTAACTGATTCGTCAACAAGCCAATCTTAAAGAACGACTCCGTGCTCGAGCGCGTGGCAAACGCCTGCCCGATCTGCGAGAAGCACAACACCGTGAAGATCATCGTCTGCCAATACACGCTGCCGCTGTGGTAGTAGGTCACACCTACCGCCAGCGCGATGGTGCCTGTTAAGATACCCACAACGACGATGTAGCTCACCATGCCGCCCGCAAAAATACTTTCGCTGGGCCGCACCGGCGGGCGCTGCATCACATTCTTCTCAGCCGGTTCTACGCCCATGCCCAATCCCAGCAAACCATCGGTCAGCAAGTTCAGCCACAGCAATTGCAGCGGCTGCAACGGTAGCGGCAAGCCGAACAAGGGCAGCGGCCCCAACAGCGCGACCATGATCTTGCCGACGTTGCCCGCAATCGAAAACTTCACGAACTTCTTGATGTTGTCGAAGATGACACGGCCTTCTTCCACCGCCGCCACGATCGTCGCGAAGTTGTCGTCCAGCAGCACCATGTCGGCCGCTTCTTTCGACACGTCCGTCCCCGTGATGCCCATCGCCACGCCGATGTTGGCCTTCTTCAAGGCGGGCGCATCGTTCACGCCGTCGCCCGTCATCGACGCGATCTCGCCGCGGGCCTGCAGCGCGCCGACGATCTTCAGCTTGTGCTCCGGCGACACGCGCGCAAACACCGACACATCCGCCACAGCATTCTGCAACTCTTCAGCCGACATCTGCTCGACTTCTTGCCCGGTCAGCACACGCCCATTACTCGCGATGCCTAACTCCGTCGCGATCTGCCGCGCCGTCAGCGGATGATCGCCCGTGATCATGATCGGCCGGATGCCCGCGCTGAGGCACGTCTGCACCGCGTCCTTCACCTCGGCGCGCGGCGGATCGATCAGGCCATACAGCCCGACGAAGATCAGATTGTTTTCGATCGAAACATCCGCGCTGGGCGCTTCAGCCGATCGGATGGCGACGCCTAACACGCGCATGCCGTTCTGCGCCAGTTCATTGTTCGACTGCATGATCCGATCGCGCCACACGTCCGTCAGCGGCTCCACCCGATCGTTGACCCACACCCGATCGGAGATGGCCACCAACCCATCGGGCGATCCTTTGGTGAACGCCACATAGCGCGGTTGATCGATTGCATCATAGGCCGCCTGCCACACACTCTGGAACTCAACCGGCGCAATCGTGCCACTCACTTCGTTGATCGTCGTCATACGCTTGCGATCGGAATCGAATGGCGCTTCGCCCACGCGCGGGAACTGCCGATCGAGATCGGGCTTCAGCAGCCCCGCGTGCGCGGCCATCACGATCAGCGCGCCTTCGGTAGGATCGCCGATCGTGCGGAAGCGGCCCTCGTCGCTCATCTTTAACGTCGCATCGTTGCACAACGATCCGCCGATCAACAGCAGCGCCAGCGATGGCTGCACCTGCTGCGGGATCTTCGTCGCGACTTCGCCTACCGGCATGCCGCGCCGCAGTTCTTCCGTTTCCTGCTCCAGCCGATGGCCCGCGACGTCCAGCACCATCACTGTCATGCGATTTTCAGTGAGTGTGCCGGTCTTATCAGAACAGATCACCGTCACCGATCCCAACGTTTCGACGGCAGGCAGCTTGCGAATCAACGCCTGCCGCTTTAACATACGCTTCGCACCCAACGCCAGTGTGATCGTCACGACCGCCGGCAGACCTTCGGGCACCGCGGCCACCGCGATGCTGACCGCCGTCATGAACATCAACTCCAGCGGCTCGCCGTCAATCAGGCCCAACACAAAAATCAGCGCGGCGATCACCAGCGCCACCACGCCCAATACCTTGCCCAGTTGATCGAGCCGCTTTTGCAGCGGTGTCATGTCGTTATCGACTTCTTGAATCAACGTGGCGATATGGCCCAACTCGGTATTCATGCCCGTCTCGACCACCACGGCCACGCCGCGCCCGTAAGTGACGTGGGTGCCCATGAAGCCCATGTTACGCCGATCGCCCAGCGGTAAGTTATCGCCGCTCAATGCGGCTGTGTCTTTCTCGATCGGCTCCGACTCGCCTGTGAGCGCCGCTTCCTGAATGCGCAGATTGTTGCTCTCTACAATGCGCGCATCGGCGGGCACCACGTTGCCCGCCTCCAACAGCACGATGTCGCCCGGCGCCAATTGCACCGCTGCCACCTCGCGCACCTCGCCGTCACGCCGCACGCGCACATTGGGCACCGCCATCTTACGCAGCGCCGCCATCGCTTTCTCGGCGCGATATTCCTGAATAAAACCCAAGACGCCAAATAAGACCACAATTGCCAGAATCGCAATCGCATCCTTAAGATCGCCGACCAGCAATGAGATCACGGCCGCCGCGATCAAGATCAGCACCATCACCGACTTGAACTGGTCGAACAAAATCTTCCACGGGTTCTGCGTGCCACGATCGATCAACTCGTTCAAGCCGACTTGCTGCAAGCGCTGATCGACTTCGCTCTGCGCCAGGCCGCGCTCGATCGAGGTATTCAATTCCTTCAGCACATCATCCGTTGCCGTCTTGTGCCAGTCCATCTTCACTCCTCAACATGAATTGCACGGAGGACACTCTATCTTGCCCATCCGTGCAATTCGTTTTTTTGCGTTTCAGTGTGCAGCCTCCCCGTGGGGCGCATCATGCTTCACGTTCTACGTCGTTCGTATCAACTCAATCTTATCACTACTCACATTCTTCTCCAACGCCGCTTGAATCAGCGCAAATTCCTGCACATTTTCCAGCGTTAGCAAGCCCGCCAATTGACCATCGCGCAGCACCATCAGCGATCGCACCTGCCCGGCCTGCAACTTCGCGGCGGCGGCCGCCAGCGGATCGGTCGCTTCGACTGTCGCAAAATCACGGCGCATGGCCTGTGACACGAAGCCCGGCGATCCGTATTGCGTCAGCGCGTTGAGGAAATCCGCGCGCGTCACCAACCCGATCGGTCTACCGTCTTCGACGACCGGAAACTCCTGCTGCGTTCCGGCCAGCACCAGCTGCGCCACGTACCGCAGCGAATTGATCGGCGACAGCGTGTCGAACTGCGTCAGCATCGCGCGCTCCGTGAGCACACCCGCCAACTGCGTCTGCGTCTGCGTCACTTGCGACTCACTCGCTGCGCCAAACCAGATGAACACAGCGATCAAGATCAGGAACGGATTGGTGAACAACCCGATGATCCCAAGTACCACCGCGAAGCCCTGCCCGATCGTCGCCGCAGTGTGAGTGGCCTTAGCGTAGTCTAGCTTCATGGCAAGACCCGCGCGCAGCACGCGCCCGCCATCCAGCGGAAACGCCGGGATCATATTGAACGCGACGAGGAACAGATTCGTCGTGAACAACCGCTCGAAGAACGCCACATCCAACACGGCGATGATCGGTAGCAGCGCGATGGCGATCACCACGTTCACCGCCGGACCAGCCAGCGCCACCACCAACTCCTGCTTCGGCTCAGTCGGCATCCGTTCGAGCCGCGCCACACCCCCGATGGGCAACAGCGCGATGTCTTTCGTGGGAATGCCGTAGCGTCGCGCGGCCAGTGCGTGGCCAAACTCGTGCAGCAGCACGCACAGGAACAACACCAGCAGAAATCCGATGTTGCCCGCCACTGCACCCGCGTTGCGCGTCGCCGCGAATCCGGTCACTGCCAGAAATCCGATCAACAGCAAAAACGTCACGTGCAAATTCACTTCTATGCCAAACCACTTGCCTAACTTCAATGACCAGCCCATTTCAACCTCCGTAATGCGTAATTCGTAATCCGTTGTTATCCGCTATCCGCCAGCATCCGAATCAAATCCAACCGGGTAATGATCCCCGCCAGCCGATCATTCCGCGTCACCAGCACGCGATGTAAATTTTGCTCGACCATCAGCTGCGTGATATGTCCGACGCTGGTATTCGCATCGACGCACACATATTCATACGACATCACGTCTTTGGCCGTATTCTGTCGCGCGTTCGCGTAAATCTCCGCCGCCCGTTCGGGTCTGGCCCACTTCTCAAACAGCACGGGCACCCGCACGGCTGAAAACGGAATGCCTTTCTCGCTGGTATACAACTCCTCGTCGGTGACCACGCCCACCACTCGATCATCGTCGTCCACTACCGGCATACTGCCGATGCGGCGGGTGGTGAACAGGCGTGTCACTTCTTCAATCGTCGTATCCGTGTGCACCGTCGTCACATCGGTCGTCATGATCTGCTCGGCTCGCATTCCTCCTCCTTCTGCTTGCCCTATACGGCAGCCAACTCCAGTGATGTCAGCGCGCGCAGCCGCGCCACGCGTTCCTGCGTCGAGGGATGCGTGCTGAACAACCTCGCCAGCCCGCCGTGCAGTGGATTGACGATGTACAAATGTGACGTCGCTGGATTCACTTCCAGCGGCACACGCCGCGATGTTGCCTCTAACTTCTCCAGCGCATCGGCCAGCGAATGCGGATCACCCAGAATCTGCGCCCCGCCTGCATCGGCCGCATATTCACGCGAGCGTGAAATCGCCAGCTGGATCAGCAACGCCGCGATCGGGGCAAGGATGATCATGATCAAACTACCGAACACGCCGCCGCCGTTGTCCTCGTCGTCGGATCCGCCGAAGCCGCCGAACAGCAGCGCCCACTGTGCCATATTCGCCAACATCGTAATCACTCCGGCGATGGTCGCCACAATGCTCGCAATCAGCGTATCTCGATGACGGATATGCGCCAACTCGTGCGCGATCACGCCGGCCACCTCATCCCGATCGAGCAACCGCAGCAAACCGGTCGTTACGGCCACCGCCCCCTTCTCGGGATTGCGCCCGGTGGCAAACGCATTCGGCGCGTCACTTTCAATCAAATACACCGCCGGTTTCGAAATGCCCGCACGGGCGCTCAACGCCTCGACCATGCGATGAAGCTCCGGCTGTTCGCTCTCGCTCACCGGCTGTGCGCCGCTCATGCTCAAGGCCAGCTTGTCGCTGAACCACCACGCGCCCATGTTCATCACCACGGCCAGTACAAACGCAACCACCATCCCGCTGGTTCCACCCAGCGCCGATCCGACGACGATCAGCAGTCCCGTCAACGCCGCCAGCAATACCGTTGTTTTCAGTGTATTCCACGCTTGCATGTCTATTTCCCTCCTGATATAAGAAAAGACCACCCCAACACAGTGTGTCGTGGTGGTCTCGCCAGTTGCTTGCGCATCCAATCAACCGAAAGCGATCTCCGCCTCGTATTGACGATTGATTGGCCTTTCGGTGGCTACTCCCCAACCTTGTAATAGTTTTACCTGATCTTGAACAATTTGTCTACAACTCCGCCCGACACTTCGCTGACAAAATCTCTGCCGGCTACTTCATCTCCAGTTAATCATCCACTTCCTCAATCCATTTATCCGCTTCCCCTATCCGTTGATTCGCTGTCTATTCGTTGACACCATTGACGACCTCTAGCCATCCCCGATTGACGAATCGCATCGATCGCGGTATTCTAGCGTCGTTCAATCACGTGCGTCACTTTTTCATTGCAGCTTCTGTGAGACTATCATTCATGCCACTTCTGTCTATCATCATTCCTGCCCATAACGAAGAACATCGCCTGCCCGGGAGCCTAGAAAAGATAGAGACTTTCTTGGCAAAGCAATCCTATCAGGCCGAAGTAATCGTCGTGGAAAACGGCAGTGTCGATCAAACTGCCGATGTCGTACGCGAGTTCGCGCAACGCGCTGGACATTCCAACATCACTCTGATTCAAGAGACCCAACGCGGCAAGGGAATCGCCGTCCGGCGCGGCATGCTGGCGGCCCAAGGTGCCTACCGCTTCATGTGTGACGCCGATCTCTCCATGCCGATTGAAGAGGTCAACAAGTTTCTCCCACCCGCACTAGATAGCTATGATGTCGCCATCGCTTCGCGCGAAGCCCCCGGCGCTCGCCGTTATAACGAGCCATCTTACCGGCACATTGGCGGACGCGTTATCAATTTCCTGATTAGAGCCTTAGCTGTGCGAGACTTTCAAGATACACAGTGCGGCTTCAAGTCGTTTAGCGCCACAGCGGCACTTGATTTGTTTAGCGTTCAGCAGCTCGACGGCATGAGCTTCGACGTCGAGGTTTTGTATATCGCGCAACAACGCGGTTATAGGATCGTTGAAGTCCCCATCAATTGGTATTTCTCCTCGGAAAGCCGTGTGCGTCTGGTGCAGGATACGTTGCGTGTCATCAGTGATCTATTTCAAGTGCGGCGCAATTATCAGCACGGTAAATATGCCCAGAAGAAGTAACCCAGTTTTGCCTAAGCGGCCCACCCTCGATCGCGAACTTCAATTGATCAATTCCGGCTACGCCCTCATCGCCGGAATTGACGAAGCGGGACGCGGTGCGTGGGCCGGGCCCGTAGTGGCCGCGGCAGTGATTCTCGACCCCGCCGGGGTGTCACATCTCGACGGGGTCAATGATTCCAAGCAACTCTCACCGCGCCAGCGCGACGTGCTGTACCAGGTTATTGTCGATCATTGCGTCGCGTACGGCATCGGCCGGGGCAGCGTCGAGGAGATCGATGCCATCGGGATTTTGCCGGCCACCCGCCTGGCGATGGCACGCGCCATTGAAGCGCTCACCCCACCACCCGACGCATTGATCATCGATGCAGTGCGCTTGCCGCAAGTGAACAAGCCGCAGGCGGTTTTTTATTTCGCGGACGCGATCTCGTTGTCCGTGGCCGCCGCGTCTATTCTGGCCAAAGTCACGCGCGATCGACTGATGATCGAATTGGACGCACAGTATCCCGCTTATCGTTTCGCACGGCACAAGGGATATGGCACACAGATTCATCAAGCCGCGTTACAATCAGTCGGACCGTGCGCCCTTCATCGTCAATCCTTCAAGCCTATCCGTATCATGCTCGCCGCACGAGTGCTGTAAAGCGCGGTGCTATAATTTGGTCACGATTCAGCTGTCTGGAGACGACTCATGACGATCACTTCCACCCCAGCCTTCATTGGAACACTGGACGCCAATCGCACCATTGTGCTCCCGCCAGAAGTACCGGCCGGCTCCACCGTTGCGGTTTTTGTCGTGCCACCAACGGCGTCGGACGAAGCGGCTCGACACGCCCGCTTTGCCGAGACATTGGCTGCGGTGCGTGCTGCTTCGCAGCTGCCTCAGCCTGAGATTTCTGACGCGAAGCGGGATGCCTTGATTAGAGAAGCACGCCGTTCTGCCCACGCCTAGGTGACTATGCGGATCGCACTCGATACCAATCAGTTGGTACGGGCTCTGATGCGTCCACCAGGACTGGCAACTTTCTTGATGGCCTGGGAAGCACACCGTTTCAGGGTAGTGGCTTCTCACGCGCTGCGGGATGAATATGAGCGTGTCTTGTCGCACCCCTCTATCCGGCCATTGATCTATCCTGAATTGTTGCGCGCATTTCGCAGTCATTTGCAATACGACATTGACATCATCCATGTTCCGCAGATCGCACCTATCTGCCGCGATCCTGATGATGATGTCGTGATCGCGACTGCCGTGTTTGGAGCAGTCGATTATCTCGTCACAGCCGACGCAGACCTGCACACGCCAGCAGTTGCGGCCGCACTCAACACGGCACACATCAAAATCGTTTCCATGACTGAATTGCTTGAACTATTCGATAAGCTGGATAATGAAGCAGCGGCATAAGCAAAAGGGGCCAACCGAATCAGCTCCTTCAAATACTGTTCGCCCTATGCAGATCACCCTGGTTCACGATTGGCTCAATCAAATGGGCGGCGCTGAAGCCGTTCTGGAAAATCTGGTGCAGATGTATCCGCGCGCGCCCATCTACACCAGCATCTACTGGCGCGACGAGATGCCCCCGGCTTATCTGGGCTGGGACATTCGTCCGTTGTGGCTGAATCACGCGCCGCGCATCTACGAACGGCATCAGCAGTATTTCGCGCTGTATCCCGCCGCCTGGGCTTCTCTCAACCTCAGCCGCTATGATGTGGTGCTGAGCAACAAGAGCGGATTCTGCCACGGCGTCCACACGCGCCACAAACACAAGTCGGCCTTGCACATCTGTTACTGCCTGGCTCCCACGCGCTATGTGTGGACGTTCGACGATTACGCGCGCAGCGAAGGTATGAGCGCCTCGGTACGGCTGGCCCTGAAACCGCTGATCATCTTGCTGCGCCGCTGGGATTTTCAGGCCGCGCAAAAGGTCGACCATTTCATCGCCATCAGCACCGAGATTCAGAATCGCATTCAGCGCTACTACCAACGCGACTCGGTCATCATCTACCCGCCGGTCGATATTCGCCGCTACGCGCCGCAGCCGGAGCATGGCGATTACTACCTCATGGTGTCGCGGTTGATTCCCTACAAGCGGATCGATCTGGCGATTGAGGCGTTTAATCGATTGGGCCTGCCATTGGTGATTGCCGGCAGCGGACGGGATGCCGCCCGATTGGAGAAGCTGGCGAAACCGAACGTGCAGTTTTTGGGCCGCGTGCCCGATGCCGATCTACCCGACTTGATGGCGCGCTGCAAAGCTTTCATCTTTCCAGGGCGTGAGGACTTCGGCATCACGCCCGTCGAAGCCGAGGCCTGCGGACGCCCCGTCATCGCCTTTGGCGCGGGCGGCGCGCTGGATACCGTCATTGATGGCGAGACCGGCGTATTGTTCGAAGAGCAGACCGTCGAATCGATCATTACGGCGATTCAGCGCTGCAACACACTGAAGTTTGATTCGGCCGCCATCCGCTGTCACGCCGAGACCTTCAGCACCGAAGCATTCAGACAAAAGTTGACGGCGTTCGTTGAAGAAAAGTATGCTGACTTCGTAAAACGTGATACGTGATGCATCCTTTACGTTTTACGTTTCACGCATCACGTTTTACGCCTTACGTTTTACTCTTTGGGATTTCACATGGAACTTCGAACTCTGCTCAAAATTCTCAGACGCTATTGGTATCTTGTCGTCATCCCGCCGGTGTTGGTCGGTATCTTCACGCTCATGACGTATCGCGCGCCCGCGCCAAGCTATACCTCGACGCTGCGTTTTTCGGTAGGCTATGCGCCGGAACAACAGGCGACTTCGTTGTACGATCGCAATTATCCAGCCTGGCTCACTTCGGAATACATCGCCGGCGGCTTGAGCGACTGGGCCAAGACCGGTGACTTCGCACAGGCGGTGGCCAACGAAGCCGGTCAGAACATCAGCGCGGGAGAAGTGGCCGGTTCGCTCGTGTCCGATCATCTCCGCAGCATCGTGGTGCTCTATCTCAACGGCGGCGATGCGGATAAGCTCACCGCGATCGGCAACGCGGCCATCAAGATGTTGCAGCAGCGCAACCATATCGTGTTCCCGCAGAATGGCGCCGGAGCCACGGTCACGGCGCTCGATGGGGTGGTCGTCGCCCCGGCGGCCCCTTCACTGCGCGCCCGGCTCGATATTCCGATCCGCCTCGCGCTCGGCCTGGTGTTCGGCATCGTGCTGGCCTTTGTCGCCTACTATCTCGATCCACGCGTGCGCGATCGGGCCGACGTAGAAGCGATCGGGTTGAGCGTCATCGCCGAAATTCCTAAGCGGTAATCAAGGATCAGTTGATCAGGGATTGGGGATCAGGTGGCAAAGCGAACTTGTGATTGTTCATTGCTAATTGATCATTGTTCATTGTTCATTGTTAATTGATTGTTGTTCAGGTAGAATGACGCCCGGAGGCTAAACGGTTTATGGAATTAAGAGATTATCTACGCATCATCCGCAGGCGCGGCTGGATTATCTTGCTCACCACGTTATTGACTGCCGCTGCGGCGTGGGGCTTCAGCCAGATGCAGACCGTCGAATATAAGAGTTCGATCAATGTCTTCGTGCGTCCGGCGCGCATCGATAACGGCACGCTGTTGGCGACGAAACAGATTCTGCGCGGCTTCGTGGCCTTCATCAACAGCCGCAACTTCGCGCAGCGCGTGATCAACACGCTAGGCCTGGACATGTTGCCGGACACCTTGAAAGGCAAGGTCACCATCGCGTCCAAAGATGAAGACTACATTATTCAGATCGATGTGGTAGACACGGACGCCGGCCAATCAGGGCGTATTGCGCTGGAATGGGCGAACCAATTCGTGCAGTGGCGCAATCAAGATAACCTGAACCAGCGCAAAGAAGATCAAGTCGACGCCGACATCGTACAGGAGCCCACGACGAACAAGTTCAAACCACAAACCACGCTGAACGTCGCGGCGGGGGCCATCATTGGATTCTTGTTGGGCGTGGTCATTGTCTTCTTCCTCGAAGCGATCGAGGCCAACATACTGCGTTCACCGGAAGACGTCGAACGCGCGCTGGGCACCACCGTCATCGGCGCGATTCCGACCGCGGGAGCAGAAGCCGCGCGTTCTCGCCAGAAGAAGACTATCTAACGAGTAATGAGTAATGCGTAATACCTGTTTTACGCATTACTCGTTACTCATTACTTTTTAGGACTGCCATGTCTCAACAACCGACTTCTCTCATCACACTATCCGATCCGCGTTCTCCCGCCGCCGAGGCCTATCGCACGCTGCGCACGAACATCTACTTCGCCAGTTTAGAGCGCTCGATCCACACGCTGCTGGTCACCACGGTCGCGCCGGGTGAGGGCAAATCGATCGCGCTGGCGAACCTGGCCGTGTCGCTGGCGCAGGGCGACAAGAAGACGATCCTCGTCGATGCCGATCTGCGCCGCCCCACCCTGCACACCATCTTCAATCTCAACAACGATAAAGGCTTGACGTCACTCTTCATCGATACCAAAGGGCCGATCGATCCGGCGCTGAAAGACGTGGACGTGCCCAATCTGCACGTGTTGTCCAGCGGGCCGCTGCCGCCCAACCCCGCCGAGCTGCTCGGCGCGCAACGCATGCTCGATGTGATCGAAGCGCTGAAAGCGCGGGCCGACATCGTGTTGTTCGATGCGCCGCCCATCATCGCGGTGACGGATGCCTCGGTGTTAGGCACCCGCGTCGACGGCGTACTGCTCGTCATCCAATCCGGCCAGACCCGGCGCGAACACGCCAAGCGCGCCAAACAGCAGCTCGAGAAGATCAACATTCGCGTCATCGGATCGGTGCTCACCGGCGCGACGCTGGACAATGCATTGAGCGGGTATTAGACCAGCAGAAACCGGGTTTCTTCAGTCAGGCGGGAAGTGAAGAGCAAGACGAAGAAACCCGGTTTCTTTAGCCTACACTCATCATCAGGGAGCTAAGACAACATGAAGGGCCTCATTCTCTCCGGCGGTAAAGGCACGCGCCTCTACCCGTTGACCTACACCAGCGCCAAGCAGTTGATTCCCGTGGCGAACAAACCGGTGCTCTTCCGCGTTATCGAAGCGATTCGCGACGCGGGTGTGAGCGACATCGGCATCGTCATCGGCGATACCGGCCCGGAAATCCGCGAAGCCGTGGGCGATGGATCACGCTGGGGGGTGCGCATCACTTACATTCCGCAGGACGCGCCGCTGGGACTGGCACATGCCGTCAAGATCAGCCACGCTTTTCTGGGCGACGATCGCTTTGTGATGTTCCTGGGCGACAACGTCATTCAAGGCGGCATCAGCCCGCTGCTGGCGCAGTTCGCCACGAGCAGTTACAACGCGCAAGTGGTGCTGACGCGCGTGACCGAACCGCAGCATTACGGCATCGCCGAATTGAAAGCCGATGGGAGCATCAAACAGTTGATCGAGAAGCCGAAGAATCCGCCCAGCAATCTGGCGCTGGTCGGCATCTACATGTTCGATCATCACATCTTCGAAGCCGTCGAAGCCATCCAACCCTCGTGGCGCGGCGAGCTGGAAATTACCGACGCCATTCAACACATGGTGAACGTCGGCCTCCACGTACACCCGTACGTGCACACCGGCTGGTGGATCGACACCGGCAAGCCGATCGATATGCTGGCCGCCAACAGCCTGGTCTTGCAGGAAATCCCGCCGCTGATCGAAGGCAGCGTCGACGCGGAGTCGCGCATCGAGGGGGCGGTCACGATCGGGAAAGGGGCCGAGATCATCAACAGCGTGATTCGCGGCCCGGCCATCATCGGCGAAGGCACCCAAGTCGTCAACGCGTATATCGGGCCGTTCACCTCGATCTATCATCACTGCCACATCGAGCAGTGCGAGGTGGAGCACTGCATCATTCTGGAGCACAGCGAGATTATCGATCTGGACACGCGCCTGGAAGACAGCCTGATCGGCCGGCACGTCGAGATCAAGCGTTCGCCGATGAAGCCCCGCGCCCTGAAGATGACGCTGGGCGACCACAGCAAAGTCGGCGTTCTCTAAAAGTGCGGAATGCGGAATCTGCTTCATTCTGCATTCAACATTCCGCATTCCGAATTTCTCAGTGGGAGTTTTCTTTTTGACAGCGATTTAATTATGGGGTACACTCACTAGCGTAATGTAAAGTAGGTTCGGTCCACACGAATGAGCTAGCCGCCGGGGGTTACATCACACGGGCGGCTTTTTGTTTGCCGGCTAATCATGTAGGGCCGAAATCGCCACGAGGAGTTGGGATATGGCATCACGGTTACGCATCATTCCGCTGGGCGGCTGCGGCGAAATCGGCAAGAACATGACGGCCTTTGAGTACGGCCAGAATATCTTGTTGATCGACTGCGGAATCATGTTCCCCGAAAACGATATGCTGGGGATCGACTTTATCATCCCCGATTGGAAATATCTGCGCGACAAGCGCGATCAACTGCGCGGCATCGTCATCACGCACGGCCACGAAGACCACACCGGCGGCTTGCCTTATTTGTTGAAGGAAATGCCGGAAGTGCCGGTCTTTGCCACCAAGTTGACGCGCGGCCTGATCGAAGTGAAGCTGCGCAATCACAAGCTGCTCGATCAGGTTCGGCTGCAAACGATCGAGGCCGGCAGCCGGATCGAGCTCGGCCCGTTCGGTCTGGAATTCTTCCGCGTGGCTCACTCCATTCCCGATGGGGTGGGCGTAGGCATCACCACTCCCGCCGGATTAGTGGTTCATACCGGCGATTTCAAATTCGATCACACGCCGGTGGATGGCAAGCCGACCGATTTTGCCAAGCTGGCCGAATTTGGCGGGCGCGGCGTGCTGGCGCTGATGTCGGATTCCACCAACGCCGATCAACCCGGCACCACCCCCTCGGAACGCGTCGTCGACGCGGCCTTCACGCAAGTTTTCAGCGAAGCCAAAGGCCGCATCCTCGTCGGCACGTTTGCGTCGTTGATCTCGCGCATCCAGCAAGTGGCCAATGCGGCGCAACGCCATAATCGCAAACTCGCGTTCACGGGCACCAGCATGCTGGAAAACGTGAAGATGGCGCAGAAGCTGGGCTATCTGGATTTGCCCAGCGATCTGATCGTGCGGCTGGATGACATCAAGAAGATGCCATCCGATCGCGTGGTGATCATGACCACCGGCACGCAGGGCGAGCCTTCGTCCGTGCTGGCGCGCGTCGCCATCGGCCAACACTCGCAAATCCAGATCGAACGCGGCGATACCGTGATCATGTCGGCCCACCCCATCCCCGGCAACGAGGAGATGGTCAACCGCACCATCAATCGCCTGTTCCAGCGCGGCGCCAACGTGCTGTATGATCCCATCGCGCAGGTGCACGTCTCCGGGCATGCCTCGCAAGAAGAGCAGAAGCTCATGCTCAATCTCGTGAAGCCCGAATACTTCATTCCCGTGCACGGCGAGCTGCGCCATCTGCGCGCGCACGAAGCGCTGGCCCGCCAGTTGGGCATTCCGGCGCAAAACATCTTCGTCATCGAGAACGGCTACTCGGTGGAATTTGACGGCGGCGAGGGCCGCATTGGCGAGCGCGTGCCCGGCGGCTATATCTACATCGACGGATCGGGCGTGGGCGATGTAGGCCCCACGGTCTTGCGCGATCGCGAAGTGCTGGGGCGCGATGGGTTCGTCATTGTTGTGATCCATCGCGATGTCGATCGGGGCGTGGTCATCGATCAGCCGGAGCTCATCAGCAAGGGCTTCATTCACCCCGAAGACGGCGAAGACATTCTCAGCGGGGCCGCCGAGATGGTGCTGCGCCTGAGCAGCGACACCGCGTTGAGCGACAAAGCGCTGCGTGACAGCATCAAAGACAAGCTGGCGGAATATCTCTACCGCGAAACCAAACGCCGCCCGATGATCATTCCAGTCCTATCGTAAGCCTTGAAGAATGAAGGACGGAGAGACAGAGGGAATGAGTGATTCTCTCCATCTCTCCGTCTCTCATTCTCTCGATCGGTATTCTCACGATGAAGATTTCACTGATCAGCACCGTCCTCAATGAAGCACGCAGCCTGCCCACGCTGCTCAATTCGATCGCGGCGCAAACCCGTCAACCCGATGAAGTGATTATCTGCGACGGCGGTTCTACCGACAACACGATCGATCTACTGCGCGCCGAACGGCGCTTTCCCCTGCGTGCCATCGAACACCCCGGAGCCAACATCTCGCAAGGGCGCAATGTCGCCATCGCCGCCGCGAGCGGTGAAGTCATCGCGTGTGTGGATGCGGGCGTACGGCTTGATCCTCACTGGCTGGAGAAACTCGTAGCGCAGGATGGCATCTTGCGCCACCAGGTCGTGGCTGGTTTCTTCCTGCCCGATGGTCACACCCCCTTTGAAGTGGCGATGGGCGCGACGGTGCTGCCGCAATTGGCCGACATCCAGCCGGAGAAATTCCTGCCCTCCAGCCGCAGCGTGGCGTTTACCAAAGCGGCGTGGCAAGCGGTGGGCGGCTACCCTGAATGGATCGATTACTGCGAAGACCTGCTCTTCGATCTAGCCCTGCGCGAGAAGTTCGGGACGTTTGCGTTTGCGCCGGAAGCGCTTGTGTATTTCAAACCGCGTTCTTCGCTCAAGTCGTTCTTCAAGCAATACTATTTGTATGCGCGCGGCGATGGCAAGGCTAACCTGTGGCTGAAGCGGCATCTCATTCGCTATGGCACGTACCTGATCGGCGTACCTGCCATCGCGCTGTTGGGTGTGATCAGCCCGTGGTTCTGGCTGCTCTACGTCGTCGGCGCGGTGCTGTACCTCAAGCGGTCCTATCAACGGTTGCGGCCCATGTTGCGCGGGTTAAGCCAATCGGGCCAGCTCACGGCGATCGGGTGGGTGCCCATCATCCGTGTGGCGGGTGACATCGCCAAGATGCTGGGGTATCCGGTCGGCGTCCGCTGGCGGCTCAAACATAAACCTGGCAGGTTTTGAGAACCTGCCAGGTTTTTCGTTTTGTGGTAGACTTTGCCCCATGAAGCCTGCCATACGTTTGACCGTGATCGCCATCACGGCCATGATGATCCTGGCGCTAGTCAGTCCCCTCATCGTGGAAGCCACCCCATCCTCTTTGTGCGCCTACTGGCAGCCCAACATCACCAAATGGGCTGACCTTATCACTCGGTACGCCACAGACAACGGTCTCGATCCCAATTTGATCGCAGCAGTGATCGAAGAGGAATCCAAAGGCAACCCCAATCTCGTCAGCAGCGCCGGCGCGGTGGGGTTACTGCAGATCATGCCCTACGAAGCCGGGTTTACGTGGCGACCGCGTGCCTACATTTTACGCAAGCCTGCCGCGAACCTGGAATGGGGCTCGCACACGCTGAATGAAATCGTGCGACAGGCCCAGGGGCGGATTACGCTGGCCGTCATGGCCTACAATAGCGGCTGGGATCGCATTCAACTGCGCGCGACCCGTCTGTTTGCCGCCAAAGTGTTTGACCATTACGCGCGCTGCGTCCTGTCGCAGGCCGGCCGCGATTACAAAAACGTGCGCGATTACACGCTGTACATCGTCGCTCACAGCAGCGCCGGAACGACCCACGTCGATCGCTTCCGCTCCAGCGGCGCCTTCGAACCACTGCCAATCTTCGATCCGGAATCCCTGCCCGTCGATCTACCTCATGCCGTAGCCTTTTCACAACTCGACGAGGATCACATCGCCTGGTGGGTGGAGGTGTGGGTCGATGCCCGGCCCACGCGGGGCGAGGCGATGAGCAGCGCCGCGCCACGCACATTGCAGTCGCGCAGCAAATGAAAAACCGGGACTCGCAACGAGTCCCGGTTTTTGTTGCACCTCCGGTTGGGCGCAGAAACCGGGTTTCTCCATTGTGTAAGGAATTGAACAAGAATCCCGTACTCTCTTTGCCAGGCCCGCGCAGCGTCACGTAGAAACCCGGTTTCTAAATTTGCCCCTAGCCCCAATACTGTTTAGTTAGCGGGCCGGGCTCCCACGCCCGGCGGCATGGGAGCCGCCTCTGCTGACTTATCTAAACAGTATTGCCCCTAGCCCGGCAGCGACTGTCGCAGCACCCGCAGCCAATTCCCGTTCATGATCAACTCCATATCCTCTGCCGCATAACCGCGCTTCTCCAGTGCCGGGGCGATGATTTGCAAATCGGCCACCGTGTCGAAGCCCGCCGGCGTTGACTTCATCCCGAACCCGCCGTCGAAGTCGGTGCCGATGCCGACATGCCTTGCATCACCGGCGATCTGGCAGACGTAATCGATCGCTTTCACGACCGTCTCGACTGTCGCGGCCTCTTTGGGCTGGCCGTGTTCCCACTCGCGCAGCAGGAATTTGTTGAAGATCAACGTGCCGATGACGCCGTCATGCTGCACCAGCGCCCTGATCTGCTCATCGGACAAATGACGATTGAGGTTGTCGGTCAAGCGGCGCGGGTTGGAATGGCTGGCGATGACAGGCCCGTCGTAACGATCGAGCGCTTGCATAAAAGCCAGATCGTCCATGTGGCTGAGATCGAGCACCAACTGGAAGCGGCGCATGTGCTTGAGCAATTCAAAGCCTTCGACTGTCAATGGGCCAGGCTCGCCGGTGCCGCCGCAATAGCGCGTGCTCACCCACGCCGGGCCGATCAACCGCACGCCGCGCTCATACCACCATTCCACCTCGGCCGGCTCGCGGATCGAGTCGCCGCCTTCGATAAGATACACCAACCCGATCTGCCGTTCGTCCCTCTTCGGATCTTCCTCTAATGCCGGATCGAAATCTTCCCACGTGTTCAATACTGCTTCTAGATCGGCGCGCGTCTGGATGAGCTTGATCTGCTCGCTCTCCTGCGCCATGCGCTCGTATATCTCGGCCTGCCGCTCCGCGATGGAATGGGCTTCCGTTTCGTCGCTGTAATAGCTTTCCAGCGTGCTGGTGCGCTTCCGTTCGGGCGGCGTGAACAACGTCGCGCCGATCACGGCGACGCCGCCCTTCAGCCAATCCGGCAGACCCAACATCGCCACGCCGTTGACGGCCTCGACCGGGCCATGGGCCTCGCTGCGGCGAATGCTGTGCGCGCTATTCAAATAGTTGCGCCCGAAACACAGCACGTTCCAGGCAATATCCTCGTGAGCATCGATAATGATGGACAAACTAACCTCCTCAGTAAAGAGTGGAGCGGCATTATAACAAAATAAAACGTAAAGCGTAAAACGTAACCTTCGCCACGTTTTACGCCTTTACGTTTCACGTTTTGCGTTTTACGCGCTATTTCGGCAGTTTGCCGAACAGCTTCCACACGCCGCGATGCCAACGATGGAACGAGCCTACCGGCGGCGCGAACATCATGATGCACTCGCCGTGCACTTCGTTGAGGTGGTGCTCCTGGCAGTATTGAATAGCAGCTTCCGATTCCGAGCCTTGCTGCATCCACACGTTCTGGATGTCCGCCGCGTTGACCTCCCGCACCACCTGCTCGGTCTCTTTGGGCGGCACGACGATCACCACGCCATCCACTTTTTCGGGCAGCGCGCCGAGGCTGGCATAGCACCGATCGCCCTCGACAGCTTCGACGTTGCGATTGATCGGGTAGACCGTATAACCCTTCTCTTTCAACGCCTTATAGGCGGCGTTGCCGAATTTCTTCGGGTCGCGCGACACGCCTACGACGGCGAGTTTGCGCTGCCCGATAAAATTCTCTACGGCGGCTTTGGTCGATTGAGTTGCCATGTTACAGTCCTCCTAAAAAAATAGCGCTCCCAGCGAGCTGGCGAGGGCTTGATTTTCCCGACAGGGTTTCAGTTGCGCGAAGTGCGGCGCAAAGTATAAATCGATCGGCTCAAAACGCCAAACACTCTGACGCGTCTGGCAACCGGGTTTCTGCGTCCCAGTTTTTCGATCTGTTCCAGTATAGAACGGAGCCGTCTACGGGGCCTAGCGATTGGCTAACAATCGCCTATCAGTTCGTTTGCGCTTAGAAACCGGGTTGGTATCTACTCAGCCGTCATTGCGAGGAGCGTCGGGTGCGACGAAGCAATCTCCTTCACAGTTGGCAAAGCTGGCTGATTGGCACAGAGATTGCTTCGCTGGCGCCGTATCCGCGAAGCGGCGGCGTGCTTGGCAAAGCGCTCGCAATGACGGCGGCTGAGTAGTAAACCCGGTTTCTTTGTTTGCTACGCCAGCCCCACGCCATACATCTGATCGGGTGTGAGAATCTCCGGGAACCGATCACGCAGATCGCGGCGCGCTTCGTAGCAGAGCTGGCACGCATCCGCATAGGTCTCACGATGCGGCACGCCATGGCGCTTCACCAGCTCGATCGGCCCACCGCGCAACAACGGCCCGCAGATCGGATGCAGGTCCGGATCGTAGCCCGCGCAAATCTCTTTCAACGGCGTCTGAAAGAGATTGCCGATGACGAGGCCCTGACACAGATGCAGGTTACCCAACGGATCGATGTGCACGCGGCCCGGATCACGCAGGTCTTCGTAGGGACAGGTGGTGAATTGCGACCACGGAAAGTGTGGCACATTCTCGCTGAGTTTCTGCGCCGCGCGGCCGCGATACATCACGCCTGATTCACTCTCCGGCAGTTGACCCACTGCCGTGGCGGCCTCGCCGGCGGCCGCCGGCGCAATGCTGATCACCCCGATCGGGATGCGCAATCGATCGGCGGCGGTACGCGCGTGGCGCGCTTGTTTACTCAGTTTCTCGTCGTAGTGATACTCGTCGCTGCTCACCGAGAGATCGCTAATCAATCCAGCCAAGGGTCGCAGCCACTCCACCGCATCGTCGACGCTGGTGGCCCAGTAGCTATTCGACACAATGCCCACTTCAAAGCCCGCCTCTTTCGCCAACCGCACGCCCGCCAGCAGCGTGGCGTAATACAGAAACGGTTCACCGCCCTCGAAGTACAGTGAGGTGATCGTGCCGAGGTCTTGCGCTTCCCGCACGATGTGCCGGATGTTCTCCAGTGTCATTGTACCGTGCTGCCACGGGCTGCCCCACACAAAACAGTGATCGCATTCAAACGTGCATTGGTAGGTTAAGAGCAAATGCAGGCCAGTGAGTTTCATGCCGACGCCCCCTTTTGCAAACGCTTCGCCAGCGTCCGCACCTTGGCGCGTTTATCTTCCAGGAAACGCTGCGCGATTATTGCAACTTCGGATTTGAGACTTGGATCGATCGCCGCCGATTTCTGCATCGCTTCCAGCACTTTGCCGACGTGTTTGCCGTCCCACACCTCCAGCGACTTACGGAGATGCGGCCAGACGTAGCGCGCGGCTGCTACGCTGGTGCCGCCGTATTCGCCTAAAGCCAGCAGCGCATAGTCGCGCACGATGACACTCTTATCGAGATCGATCTCCGCGACGAGGCGCGGCAGAATCGGCGATATTTTTTCGGGAACGTGCGCCGCGATCTCGGCCACGCTGTGCATGGCTTCCCAGCGCACGCGGGTATCTTTGTGATCGATCAAGGCAATCAAGGCCGCAGCATACGGCGCGACGAGTTTGGGCTGCTTGGCGGCCACCAGCGTCATGACTTCAGCGCAGTCGCCGATCAGTTTCCGATCACTCAAGGCCAGCCCGGCGGCGATTTCCTCCAAGAGCTGAGGCTGTTGCAACGCACGCTTGGCCACGCGCTCGTTGGAGGCAGTGGTGCGATCGCCGCTTTGTGAAGAAAGTTGTTCAAGAACGCTCATCGTATCGTTTCCCTCCAGCCAGGTATCTTCATTCAATGCGCTGCACCAACTCCACCAGCGCGCGGCGCGAGCGATGCTCCGGCGTTTCGGCCGCATAGCCAATCGGCAGGATGGCGACCGGACGCAGATCATTGCCTACGCCGAGGGCGGCCCTCACACCGTCATCGTCGAACGCGCCTACCCACACCGTCGCCAATCCCAACGCGGTGACGGCCAACTGCGCGTATGTACACGCGATGGTCGCATCTTGCACACAATACAACGTCGTGCCGCGCTGACCGTACTTTCGCGCCGAGCGCCCCGGATGTGCGCAGAAGACCAACGCCAGCGGCGCTTGCTCGATGAAGTCCTGCCCCACGGCCGCTTTCGTCAACGCCTGTAAGCACGCTCCATTGGTGACAAGATACACCTCGTAACCCTGCAAGTTGCCGGCCGAGGGCGCGCGATTGATCGCTTCGAGAATCTGCTGGAGTTTTTCCGGCTCGACAGGGCGATCCTGAAACGCGCGGATCGATTGGCGGGTACGAATCACCTCAAAGAAATCCATGTGTGCCGTCCTGAAAAGAAGTTTGGTCTCCACGCCCTTGGCTTGATTTCAGTATACACCTGATGGCAAGCCTGATTCAGCACACAATAAAACCTCCCCTGCCCGTGAAGCGCATGCGGGGAGGTTCGTCTTCTAATAAGAACTGCTGGCCTATTCCGTCTTCGGTTTGCACGTGGGCTTCTTATGCTCGCTGGTGCGCGTCCCTCCGGCCTGCTCGTATTCGTCCGAGTCCGGCCCAAAGAACCCGCGAATACCGCTAAGGGCGCATGTCGTCAACACAGCTAGTCAAAAGCCAGGGACAGATCTAGATTTGTCAGGCTGCCAACGCCACCGATCAACAGCACTTGATGACTCGGCAACAAGACTGCCGTGTGAAGATAACGGCTTGGCTCTATGCTTGCTAGAGTAGAAAACATCTCAGTTTCAGGATCGTATATCTCAACGAGTGAGGAATTTCCGCCGACCACCAACACCTTGCCATTTGGAAGCAAAGTCGCGGTGTGATGAAAGTGAGGTTCTTTCATAGGCTGCGTAAGCATACTGCGCAGTGCGATTGGATCATACACCTCAGCGGGCGAGAGATGACCTTCTCCACCCCCGCCAGCTATCAGCACATTGCCATTTGCAAGCACGGTCAATGTGTGAGCAGCCCGCTTGACCGCCATGTTACCGCCATCTTCAAAGACGCCCCTGTTTGGATCATAAATTTCAATCGATGCGATTTCTCCGGTAAGGCCGTCGTACCCACCCGCAACCAACACACATCCATCCTTTAACAAAACTGCGTTAGGCGTGTGTTCGGTCAGGCGTGCGACATTAAGATTTCCCGTCGGAGTAAAAACATTTCGAATCGGGTCATATATTTCCGTGGTGTTAAGCGTGTCGTTGAATGAGCCACCCACTAACAACACCTTGCCGTTTCGAAGCGATACGGCAACATGTCCACGACGTGGCGAAGTCATATGCCCCACAACAGTAAATTGGCCTGTTTGTGGATTGTATAGCTCGGCGGTATCTAGGGTTTCGCCATTTTCACCTCTACCGCCTGTGACCAAGACGGTACCGTTGGCTAGACCTGCCGCAGCAGCAAAATCCCGGCGCGTTGCCATTCTGCCCACCGAAATCAATTCTTGGCTGGAAGTTCGATATAATTCTGCTGAAGCGAGCACTTTCGATTCGATGGCTTCTTCGTTATGGCCTCCCACGATAAGCACGTTGCCGTCCGGTAAAAGGCATGACATATGGTGATATCGTCCGACCTTCAAATTACCAACTGATGAAAAGAGTTGTGCTTGACTCTTTTGGGGCGGCGTCTGTGCTTGGCTGGGTTTCGAAATGAACTGTTGAGAGATTGGCAGATCCTGTGCAGCTGTCTGGTTCCCACTCGATTGAGGTGACGACTCAGACCTATCCCAGCCGCCTAGTTGCAGCACATGCAACACAAACTGTGCTGCATTGCGCGCTGCCGATGCTTGGGCGACATCATCTTTCTTCCCGTCTCCCCAGTCACAGATCGCCTTGACTAAGATCCAATCTGCCTTGGCCTCACGGGCGGCGGCATATAATCCGCCCCCTTCCATTTCACCGCCAATGGCTTCTGGCTCCGTCTTTAGGAGTCCATCCCGAAAGATTGGATCGTTGACCAGCGTCTCGCCGGATACGACCAGTCCAAAGTGCGTTGGGGCGCCTTGCCAATCTATATCGCCGCTGCGAAATCGATCTAGAAGACGATCTGCAGACGTAGTGCGATCCCCACGTGGTATCCGACCGCGCTCGAGGTCCACTTTTTGAGGTTCATAAAATAGGAGTTGCTTCGCGACTAAGATATCTCCTATCTGTTGCTTGTCCGGGCGCAACCCGAAGGCGAGCCCACACATGATGACTGCTTGGGGGCATAGGTCTTGGATGGCTTGGCGAACGGTCAACAATGCTCCACCCGGTGTTGCCGTGCCCGCTTCAGACTGCACCATGTATACAGATGCGCCACCGTGAGTGCCCAAGCTGTAATAGGTCTTGCTCCTGATAGCCTGTCGGGTCCATCTCTTGCTTGCTGCTTGGGAAAATGTCTCTAGAACCGCCTGGGCCTCCGTCTTCGTGGCTGTGACGATCAGAATATTGCTAGGTTGGATCCTTGGCACGGCGTCTGATGGGGAAGTGACCAGAGATGAAAGCGGCGCAGATTTGATAAGAACCGTAGGCTGAGTAGTTACCGACTGGGGCCGATCAGGTTGAGGCATCATATTGGCCTTACGGCCAAATATTTTGTGAAAGAGTTCGATCGCTTCGTTGAAGCTGCCCAAGAACGCGGCGACAGACAACAGGGCGATGAAAAACAAAATGATGTCGGAGTTGGTGCTCGCAGGAAGGGTTGGTTGAATAAACCGGCTAATCCCCCAGATAATGAGAGTAATCACAAGCACGAAAGCCGAAGCATAGGCGATATAGCGACGCATGTGCTCACCTCGAAATGAAGCAAGTTGAGAGAACCGTCCCAATCATACCGCAATTCACAAAGCGACTCCCCGAAAGCACTTCACATGCAGGGAGTTTCGCCGTCTTATTATTAGAACTGCGGGCCTATTCCGTCGTCGCTGCTGTCTTCGGTTTGCGCACGGGCTTCTTGCGCTCGCCGGTGCGTGTCCCTCCGGCCGCTCGTATTCGTCCAAGTCCGGCCCCAAGAACCCGCGAATGCCGCTGAGGGCGCGGGGCGTCATGTTCTTCAGCGTCACATTCGCGGCGTCACGCTGACTGATGAGCGCGGCCCACACATCAACGACCTCCCCTTATGACGTCGTCCCGTAACCCAAACGCCGGGGGTTACGGGACGATGCTGGAATGCCAACAAGAAATCGGGAGTTAGGCAGTGACGGGCTTACTCTACATCCTCTTCGACATCATTTTCTCTCTCTTTATTCGGCTCGACGAATTGATCGAGCTGATTAAGAGCAACCGAGAGCCGCAGGGACCATAGTGCGCGCTCAACTTCATAGAACTGTCGTCGATCTTCTTCGGACTCCAATTCACAATCCCCAATCACGAAGAGCGTCACCTCCAATGCTGAGCGAAGATATGGCGTAGACTCAGGTCCAGCATAGAGATTTGTAAAGAACCTGTGATCTTGATTCAAATGCAGTACCTTTTGACCTCCAAGCTGCTCAATCCGATAGAACGGTGCACCTGGCAGTGATTCAAATACTACTTTGAAAGGATGGCCTTGAGTCTGAAGACGCAATTCATTCGCAACTTTATCAGAGGGCAGACCTGATTTCTGTGCTCGACGCTTCACTTCCTCATTGAAGCTCTGCTCACCCCGTACGGTCTGTACGGATGATGGCCCGCCTGGCCGCTTCGTCTTGAATTTTTCAGCCTCCATCATGGCCAATTCGGAAGCCCGCTGCTCTGCGTCGTGAGCCATAGCCGTGAGAGCTTTCGTATCGACATCGTACCGTTTTCGGAGAGACCGAATTGCAGTGTAAACCCCCGCTTGTTTCAGAAGTTCCCACATCCGATCAGATAATACGACTTGCTGCTTCGAAGTTGTGATTGAGAATTCCTCATCCAGCGCAGCGGGAAAGTCTATTTCTACGCCCCAATACCGATCGTCGTTATTGAATGTGGTCCATGGACATTTGGGGTTTACATCGATTTGCCGACCATTACGCAGCACAATGATCGCTTGATTGTATTCTTTCAAGATATTAAAGCGCGCGTTGCTTTTCCCCTTCTTAGGATAAAGCTTCGTCTCGGGCTGACGGGCAAAAGTAGGCGGAATATACGAGTATCGGACTTTAACAATCTCAATTCTTCCGGTTTCAGGGTCTTTCACTTCAAAAGAAGTGGGCTCGAGGGGTTCAGCACGATCCTCGTCTAGGTCATAAAAGCGACAACCCGGCGTGATGAACAACGGATCAGTAGGCTCGACCCGTTTGTCATTCACAAAAATGTTTACCTCCCGAAGAAAGTTGCGATAGACAACACCAAAGTGTTCAAGCAGGTGTCCTCCGAGTGCTGATTCTGTGACCCAACTGAGACGATCAAGCTTTTCCAGAACCACAACCGATCCGTGCGTAAGGCCCATTGCGCCGAACTTATCAGTCATATAAGCCTTGAGCCAATCCGGCAATTGCGAACGCACAGGCTCAGGCACGATGATTCGGCCATCGCCATTGGTGTACTTGCCATCAGCAATTTCGTCTAGGTCTAGCAAGCCCTTGTTGAACTGCCCTTGCCCTGTGCTCGAATAAACCTCAAAGCGGCGGCCCTGGCTAATAGAAGCGCTCGGCAAGCCATAGCCGTAGCGGCCAAAACCACTTCGATCATTGTGGCGATGAGTACCGCCCCAAATGATCGACAGCCGAATCATGTCGGCGTCCATGCCGTGCCCATCATCAATGATGGCAACACGTATCGGCTTAGTTGACTTCCCCTCAAATCCGAATACCACATGGATGTTCGTTGCACCGGCCTGGATGGAATTGTCGATTAGTTCATCCAGGGCTGTTGCCGTGCTTTTGTAGCCAATATCGCGAATGCCACGCACAAAGGCATCGGCTACCATCAAGCTAAAGTCGAATCCCTTTCCGCGCATCTGCGTGGCGTATTGTCGTTGCGCATCAAGATCTGAATTGACAGCTACTGATTTGGTTGACGGCTGATTCTTGGTAGACATTGCAATCTCCTTTTCATTTGTGCAGCCTTTGCGGCCGCGTTTAGGATTGGACAGTCGCTTACAACTTAGGCAGTCTTAACTTCACCTGAGACTGGAGCAACTTGCGGCCCATATGCTACAAGCGCACTCAAGCCATATCGGTAAATCTTCTTCATTCGCTTTGTGATCGCCATGCGCGAGAGCCCAAGACTTCGAGCAACTTCGGCCTGAGAAGCATCGAGCCAGAAAATATTTTCGACTATAGCGCGATCATGCGGGGGCAACGACATCACAAAACGCTGAACCGCTGCGCAGATCTGGCTCGATTCGACTTCTTCTTCTACTGGGCGGGAGGCGACCTGATCGCGTTCGATGAGGCTAAGCTGATCTATCTCAATCATTTCATCGAGGGACAACGTGACAACGGGAACGGAAATATACTGTAACACAAAGGACCTCCTTCGGGTCTCAACGCAGCAGAGAATCTACCTGCTGCAGCACCAAAGTGGAGGTCCTTAACCATCTGGACTGTGGGGTAACTTGATTCGCCTGTTTCTGCAACCATTTTGGCCGCGTTGGTGACGAACCTCCACCACCGATATGAGTCAATGTGTAGGCTAGGAAGAAACACATCAGACTCTATTCAATTGTATGTTCTTATTATACTGCGTTTTTGTTGAATGTAAACCACTTTATGAGTCGAATCTCAGCCAGGCGGCGAAATCTTCCGGTTTTAGGCGCACGGCGCGTTGCCCAACCACATCCCAATACGTCTTCATACTCGGCGGTAAGTCGGCTACATGCTTGAAAAACATGAGCATCGCCGCAAACTACGCTTAATTGCGGGTTGATTCACGACGCAGGGCAAATGCCATCTCACAGCGGGGAAAAATCGCTATCGTCTACCATTTGCCTTCAACAATCCGCAGCGCATTGAGCGCAATCTTCTCATGCGGCACGCGTCGTCCCCAACCAACTGGATTCTCTATGGCCCAACCGTAATCTGATCCTTGATCTTGGCGTACAGCGCATCGCCGATGCCTTTGACCTCGTTGATGTCCTCGATCTTCTTGAAGGGGCCGTTCGTCGTGCGATAGTCGATGATGGCCTTGGCGAGGGATGGGCCGATGCCGGACAGTTTGTCGAGTTCTTCCACGGAAGCGGTGTTGATGTTGATCATCTCGGCGGCAGCAGGGGTCGATCCATTCGAAGGTGGCGGGGCGGCTTCACCTTTGCGTGGCACGTAGACTTGCATCTGATCGGATAAGCGCGATGCAAGATTGATCCGATCGAGATCAGCCTCGTCCGTCGCGCCGCCCGCCGCCACGACGGCGTCCTTCACGATCGAGTTGAGGGGCAGCGTGTAGACATCGGGATTGTCAACCGCGCCGCTGACGTAAACGTTGATCGTCGCCGGGGTCGGCGTAGCGGGTTCATCCGTGGGGCGCGGTTGGAGCGTGATCACCAGTGGCGGTGAAGCGGGTTCGGGACGTTTGAGGATGGTGTAGATGACGAAAAAGACGACGAGACCAACCACCACCAGAAATGTCGTGCGGGCAAGTTGAAGACGGGACATGATTAGAAGTCCTTGCGTGGCTAACGCATTGATCGCAAGCGTAGCAGGCTATTCATCTGTTTCCATCGCCTGGCGCAAAGCCAGGAATGCTTCTTTAAGCGGTTGATTAACTGCGCTGTCAGGCTCGGCAAGCACTAATTGCTGATAGGCATCCAGGTAGTTGATGCGCCGTCGGTGAAACAGGTGCAGAAAATGCCGCAGAAAACCGACACAATCCAGTATCGCAATCTCCGTACCCCCGGTCTTCTCGTAGGCCTCGGCTGCATAGACTTTCACGCTATCTTCGACAGTGTCGGTCGTAATAAAGATGTAGTTGTGAATCCGACCTGACGCCGCGCTTATTTTCTGAAGCGCCCGCTCAAGATCGTCAAGCGTGACCCGTTTCATTTTCATTTCGTAAGCGGTCACGACTTGATCGTCGTTGACCAGACAAATCTCAACATCGCCGATTGCGCCGGTTTGTTCGTCGGCCGCATTGTGCGATCGCAACGGCAAGACCCGTTCACCGATTCCAGCGCCCACGACTGAATAGGCCGCTGCGACAACTAACACTGGCAAGCGGCTCGAATTTTTAACCTTGAGATGTTGTTCGATTAAGGTGATGATGGCTTCCGACGACAGCGGCATCACGTCGTCTGAATGTTTCAAACTTGCCAACAGCGTCGTCATGCGGTCGGCCTTTTCATCGCGCAGCAGTAACAGGATGCGAACTATCTCAGCCAGCAGGTCTTTGGCCGAGACACGCTTCGTCTGCACATCTTCCAAGAGCTGGAGAGTGTCAGTATAGAGTTGTCGAGGTCGCCCAATAATCTCAACATCCGTGGTGAGGGTTCGATCAATGTTGCGCAATGCCGGAGTCAAGAAAGCCGTCGTTGAATTGCAGGGAAGATGATGCTCGTTGATAAAGTGGGTAATGTAGGTCTCATCATACGAGCGGCCAGAAAAAGCATCTGGATCACCAATTTCCGTGTAAGGCTTGCGTGGATCGACGTCAGGGCGTTCAATCTTAGCTAACAAGCAGGCCATCAACAAACGTACCCCGGCACGGTTTTGAAGGCAGCGACAAACATAGTCCACGCGCTCTGCTACATCTTTAGATCTCACGAATGGCTTCGCCAGATTCGTAGAAGCGCGTGTAAACGCTTGCTCAAGACTGCGTTGCGGATCGCTCATGCTACTTCTCCAACAGCTTTAACGGGCCTACTCGCTGCGTCAGGGGGTTGTAATTTGTCCATAGAGCTTCAGATCGTTTACCCTTGGTCGAGTGAATGGTTTTCTCGGCCGCCACAGTTTTGATCCATTTGGGTGCCGGATAAAGTTCATCCATGAGTTCGCACTGATAATTTGAAATGGCGACATGTCCGTGGGCCAAGTTCAAGGTCTTGGCTAGCTCGCGGTGTTCGTTGTCCGTCATTTCATACCCGTAGGCGTTGTTATCACCACGCGTCAGATGGACGTAAGGCGGATCGCAATAGAACAGCGTGTCCGGCGAGTCATACAGCCGAACCAGATCAAGCGCGGGGCGATTCTCAATTTGCACGCGCAGCAGCCTTTCGGCAATTTCTGGCAAGTCCTCGATACTGCCCAGCCAACGGCTAATGACCCCGCTCATCCCGGCGCGACTAGTGTTCTTGCAGTTTGCCCAACGCCCCAGACTGGCCGTTTGAGCCAGACCGGTTCTGACTTGCCGGGCACGGACAAAAAACCGGCGGGCTCTTTCAAGCGTGCTCAAATCCGGATCGAGGGTGCAGGCAATCGCAAATTCTTCGCGCGAAAATGGGGTGAGACCAATGGCCTCGACGAGTTGTGCTTTCTCTTCACGCAAAACGCGGAAGAAATTGGCGACTTCGCCATCCAGATCATTATAAGTTTCAACCGGCGACGGCGCGCGATTTAAGAGCACGGCTGCCGAACCGGCAAATGGTTCGCAGTAGTGGTGACACGGGGGTAGCAGCGGCAACAACCAATCAAGATGTGAAAACTTTCCGCCATACCAGCCAAAGGCAATCAGTTTCTTGTTTCTTAATCTAGAGACTGACGGTGGACTAGTCTTCTTTCGTTGGGTATGAGGAATTTGATATTCCATATTATTTGCCCAACTTCGCGCGTTCCTCTTCGACGATCTTCTCGTCCAGTTTCTTGAAGAGCGGCGCGACCGGCCCGAACTTTTGCCCGCTGGGCAATTGGCTGGGCTGCCAGCGCACCTCGATGGTCGAGCCATCGTACGTGAGGGCGCGATGGGCGCGCGTCGATTCTTGATAGTCGTTGATGATCTGCTTGCCGAACAGATCGCCGGTGTAGCCCAGCATCGCGTGCAGGCGCTGGCTGGTGAACGGCAGGAACGGCGCGAACAGCACCTTCAGCGAATCGATGGCGCGCAGGGTGACGTACAACGTCGTCGCGGTGCGCTCCCGATCGGTCTTGATGGAGAACCACGGCGCTTTTTCGTCGACGTACTTGTTGACATCGCGCGCCAGCGCCATCGCGTCGGCCAACGCCGCTTTGAACTTGCACAGATTGATCTCTGCCCCGATCGGCTCAAACGCCCGCTCGATCTGCGTCAACAACAGCGTGTCGACTTCGTCCAGCGGGCCGGGCCGCGGCACTTCGCCGTTGAAGTGCTTGACGGTGAGCGACACGCTGCGATTGACCAGGTTGCCCCATGTGGCCACCAGCTCGTCGTTGTTGCGCCGCCAGTAATCGCCCCAACTCCAATCGGTGTCTTTGCTTTCCGGCATCTGCACCGTGAGGTAATACCGCAGCGGATCAGGATCATAGCGTGAGAGATAGTCCAAGCCCCACACGCCCCAGTTGCGCGAGCCGGAAATCTTCTTGCCTTCCATGTTCATGAATTCAGTAGCGGGCACATCGTACGGCAAGTTGAGCGCTTCGTCGTCCAGGCCGCCATAGAGCTTGCCCGCGCCCAGCAGCTGTCCCGGCCAGAATACGGCGTGGAACGGAATGTTGTCCTTGCCGATGAAGTAGTAAGTGCGCGCTTCCGGCTGATACCACCACTGCTTCCACGCTTCGGGCTGGCCGTTATTGCGCGCCCATTCGATCGAGGCGGAGAGATAACCGATGACGGCTTCAAACCAGACGTACAGACACTTGCCATCCCAACCCTCGATCGGCACCGGGATGCCCCAGTCGAGATCGCGCGTGATCGGGCGGCCGCGCAGCTCGGACACGATGTTGCGCGTAAAGGCCAGCACGTTCGATCGCCAGAACTCTTTGCCGTGGCTCAGATAATCCTGAATCGCCGGAGCGAGTTTCCCGTAATCGAGGAAGTAGTGCTCGGTTTCGCGCAGCACCGGTTTTGATCCGTCGATCTTGGAATGCGGATTGATCAGCAGGGCCGCGTCGAGCACGTTGCCGCAGTTATCGCATTGATCGCCGCGCGCATCGGGATAGTGACAAATGTAGCACTCGCCTTCCACATACCGATCGGGCAGGAAGCGCTGCGCCGTTTCCGAGTACAACATCTGCTGCGTTTCCCGATAGAGATAACCGTTCTGCAGCAAAGCCCGGAACATATCCTGCGACACTTTGAAGTGGTTTTCCGTGTGCGTGCTGGTATACAGATCGAACGAGATGCCCAGCTGCACAAACAAATTCAGAAAGCGCTCTTGATAACCTTCATACACCGCCAGCGGCGTGGTATGTTCGGCGTCGGCGCGCACCGTGACGGGCGTGCCGTGCGAATCCGTGCCGGACACCATCAGCACGCGGTTGCCGCGCAGACGCTGATAGCGCGCAAAGATATCGGCGGGCAAATGCGACCCGACGATATTGCCGACGTGAATGTCGGCGTTGGCATACGGCCACGCGACACAAACCAGAATATTCTCAGTCATAGTCATTCTCCTCACAGTCGCCGCGATTGTACCATAGGTAGTTTCTGTCCGAAAAGTCCTCGAACGTGAGTTATCAAGCATCCCGCCTGGCGCGCCCCCGCTTCGCGGACAGGGCGTGAGCGGAGTGGCGTGCTTCTTCGCCACGCAGTCGAAGGATGCGGATCGGGCTAGATTTCTCGACTGGAGCGCATCCTTCGACTGCGCAGTGGAAAAGCGCACTGCTCCGCTCAGGATGCTTCCACCGTGTTCAACCAGGGTTTTCGGACAGAAACGAGGTAATGCGATGGGTGAAACCGCTTGCCGATTGAGAAACCGGGTTTCTGCCTGATGGATGGCATCGAACGAAGGATACGCATTTCACTCTGCGACGCTGAGGGGCAAGCCTGTAGAAACCCGGTTTCTTCCCCCGCCGATTGCTCACGAAGTCCCCGCAGCGTAGCGAAGTGGGATTGCTAATTGATCATTGTTCGGGTATAACGCAAAACTGTTGGGCAGCCTTCGGGTTTCCGGTAGTGCTCCGCGATGGATGGGTACATCCATCGCCGCCAACCGCCGGATGTAGCCATCTGGCGAGAGCATTCGATCAAAATGAGAATTGCTGCCGCAGCGTAGCGGAGCGGGATTGCTCATCGCCTTCTTCCATCGTTGCGTAATTGATGATACAATATCGCTCACCCAAATTTTACGGAACACGCACCACGTCCTAGTGGAGGTCTCGTTCATGAAAGTCTCCTGCCTGCAAGAGAATCTAGCCAAAGGTCTCAGCATCGTCAGCCGCGCCGTGGCGGCCCGCTCCACCCTGCCCGTGCTGGGCAACATCTACCTCGGCACCGATCAAGGCCGCTTGAAACTCGCCGCCACCAATCTGGAGATTGGCATCACCTGCTGGATTGGCGCGAAGGTCGAAGAGGACGGCGCCACCACCGTGCCCTCCCGCACCTTCGTCGATCTAGTGAACGCGCTGCCGCAGGGCACCGTGGACATGGATTTGACCGTGCGCACCCAGACACTCATGGTAACCGGCGGCCGATCGACTAACAACATCAAAGGCGTGGACGCGCAGGAATTTCCAATCATCCCCAAAGCGGAAGACGCCGAGGCGATTCGCATTTCGCCCGAGATGCTGCGCTCGATGATCGATCAAGTGGTGTTCGCCGCGGCCACCGATGAAAGCCGCCCCATCCTCACGGGCGTGTATGCCAAATTCAGCGGCAAGACCTTGATTATGGCGGCCGCCGACGGCTTCCGCTTATCCGTGCGCACCGCGCAGCTCGACGAGGGCGTGGACGAACCGATCGAGGTGATCATCCCCGCGCGCGCCTTGGCCGAACTGAGCCGCATCTGCGGCGAACAGACCGATCCGATCAGCATCATGGTCACGCCGCAGAAGAGCCAGATTCTGTTCCATCTCACCAACATTGATCTGGTCTCGCAGTTGATCGACGGCAAGTTCCCCGATTACAATGCGATTGTCCCCAAAGTGTCGGGAACCAAGTCTGTGATCGATACGGCCTTGTTGTTGAAGGCGTGCAAAGCGGCCAACGTCTTCGCGCGTGAAGCGGCCAACATCGTGCGGGTCAGCATGGTGCCGGGCGACGAGATCACGCCGGGGCACATCAAGATCGGCGCGCAGAGCGCCGAGACCGGCGAGAACGCGGGCGATCTGGACGCCAGCATCACCGGCAATGCCATGGAGATCGCCTTCAACGTGAAGTATCTGATCGATGTGTTGAATGTGGCGGGCGCGCCGCAGGTCACGCTGGAAACCAACAGCGCGTCGCAGCCGGGCATCCTCCGCCCGATCGGCAACGATACCTTCACGCACGTGATCATGCCCATGCACATTGGCGGACGCTAAACAATGAACAATGAGCAATGGTTACTACTCAGCCGTCATTGCGAGGAGCGTCTTTTGCGACGAAGCAATCTCCCTTATAGATGGCAAGGCTTGCTGATTGGAACGGAGATTGCTTCGCAAAATGCGCTCGCAATGACGACGGCTGAGTAGTTACGAGCAATGAACAATGCGGTCGTTGAAAGTTGAGAAGTTGATCGCCCTTAGATATCATTCTGAGGGCGATTTTATTCAAAGGAAGTTACTACTCAGCCCGCTATCCTTCGACTTCGCAGCCAGCGCATTCTGAGCGGAGTGCAACGTAGTCGAAGAACGCGCTGGCTGCTCCGCTCAGGATGCAGCTGAGTAGTAACCAAAGGAAACCATGCCCGTTAAACCACTCCCCATTTCCAAGCTGCGCCGGGTCTGTGCGCCGCGCAGTCTGAAATTCAAAACCACCGACGATTTGCCGTTGGTCGACGACATCATCGGCCAGCCGCGCGCCGTGCGCGCCATCGACTTTGGACTGGATGTGCGTGGTCCGGGCTTCAATGTTTTCTTGATGGGACCGGGCGGCTCCGGGCGCATGACCACCGCCGAGCGCTTCCTGACTGAGCACGCCGCCAAACAGCCCACGCCCAGCGATTGGGTGTACGTCCACAACTTCAAAGCCCCGCTGCGTCCGCGCGCGATGGCGCTGCCGGCCGGACGCGCGCGCGGTTTTCAGCAAGACCTGAACGCGTTCGTCACTTTCCTCACGACCGATCTGCCGCGCGCGTTTGAAGGCGACGTCTATCAACGCGCGGCTTCGCGCCTGACACGCGCCCTGGACGATCGACGCGTGGCCGAGCTGGGGCAGTTCGATCAACAGGCGCGCGAACGCGGCTTCGTGTTAGCCCGATCGGATCAGGGCTTCTTCGTCGCCCCACTCGGCGCGTCAGACCAACCGGCCACCGCCGAAGAAATGGCGGCCTGGACAGAAGAGCAGCGCGCGGCGCTGGAGCAAGCTCAGCCTGAGATCGAGGATACCTTCAATGCGGTCCTGCGCAGCATCCACACCGTCGAACAGGATGCGCGCGAGCAGCTGCGTGAACTCGATCGGCAAACGGCGGCCACCACGATTGAGCCGGTGCTGACCCAACTGCTTGAGAAGTATCGCGCCGATTGTCCCGAAGTAGTGGACTATCTGGAAGAAATGCGCGCCGATATCATCACCCAGGTCGATCAGTTTCGCGCGAGTGATGAGGATCAATCGGCGGAAGCAACGTCCGCGCAGGCTCAGCCTGATCCGCTGTTACGCTTTCAAGTCAACGTCTTGATCGATCACCGCCAAACGCACGGCGCGCCCATCGTCTACGAAACCAATCCCACGTTTATGAATCTGATCGGACGCATCGAGCGGGATGTGCGGTTGGGCGATAACGTGCTGGACTTCACCATGCTGCGCGCCGGGGCGCTGCACCGGGCCAATGGCGGCTATCTGGTCTTGCACGCGAGCGATGTCTTGAAAGACGGCAATACCTGGGAAGCGTTTAAGCGCGCGCTGTCCACGCAGCAGATCAACATCGAAGATCCCGGCAGCCAACTGCAGATGTTTTCCACACGCACGCTGGAGTCCGAACCGATTCCGCTCGACGTGAAGGTCGTCTTGCTGGGCACGCCGTGGTTGTATTACGAATTATTTCAACACGACGAAGACTTTGCGCGCTTGTTCAAAGTGAAGGCCGACTTTGCAATGGAGATGGATCGCACCGCCGAACAAGAGCGGGCCTACGCCTTGTTCGTGCGCGCGCGCTGCGCCGAGCACCACCTGCCGCCGTTCGATGCGGGCGCGGTGGCCAGTATCATCGAATACGGTTCGCGCTTGGCCGAAGATCAACACAAACTCACCACCCGGTTCAGCGACATCGCCGATGTGATCATCGAGGCGGCTCATTGGGCGCGGAAAGCCGATCGGGCCGTCGTCAGCGCCGCCGATGTGCGCCGCGCGTTGGATGAATGGCGCTATCGATCGAATCTGGTAGAGCAAGAAACGCAGGAGCCGATCATCCACGGCACCATCACCATTCAGGTTGAGGGCGAAGTGGTGGGGCAGATCAACGGCCTGTCGGTGATCGAATACGGCGAGTATCAGTTCGGGCATCCTTCGCGCATCTCGGCGCGCATCTACGTGGGACGCGGCGGCGTGACGGTAATCGAACGCGAAGTGCATCTGAGCGGACGCATTCACAACAAGGGGGTGCTGACGCTGGAAGGTTATCTGCACGGGCAGTACGCCACGAAAGAAGCGCTATCACTGGCGGCCAGTTTGAGCTTTGAGCAGAACTATGCCGAGATCGAAGGCGACAGCGCGTCGAGCACCGAGTTGTATGTGTTGTTGTCGGCGCTGGCCGAGCTGCCCATCAAGCAAGGTATCGCCGTGACCGGCTCGGTCGATCAACAGGGCCGCGTGCAGCCGGTGGGCGGCGCGCAGTATAAGATCGAAGGATTCTTCGACGTGTGCCAGGCGCGCGGCTTAACGGGCGAGCAAGGCGTCATGATCCCCGCGTCGAACGTGCGGCACTTGATGCTGCGTGACGATGTGGTAGCCGCGTGCCGCCAGGGACAATTTCACATCTGGGCCGTGAGCACGATCGAAGCGGGCCTGGAAGTATTGACGGGCGTGAAGGCCGGCCGGCGGAACAAGAACGGCGAATTTACGCGAGACAGTGTACACGCGCGCGTCGCCGCTAGATTAAAGGCGATTGCCGAGCAGCTCGACGGGGGACGCAAAGAGCGCGAAGAAGAGTCTGAAGAGAAAGAACACGAGAAGACGAAGGAAGACGAGACGAAGGCACGACAACGCAAGAAGAAATGACGGTTACTACTCAGGCAATGTCGCCGAACCTTCCTGGTTGTCCACAGATTTCACAGATTTCTTCATCAGTTTGATCTGCGTTATCTGTGGATGATCGGCAGGCTGAGTAGATACAAATGACGAGTGATGAGTGAAATCAATATCGAGACAACTGAACCAGCTCATGCGCTGCTTGAGGCCCAGTCCCACGGGGAGGCTCCGCGCTGGTCCGATCGGGCGCAGCAGCGCTTGCGGCAGGCCCGCGTCGTCGGCCTGTTCATGATCGTGAGCGGCGCGGGCGCGTTTGTCATGGGCAACACGCTGCCTGGCGTGCTGAGCAGTTTTTTGGCGAATGGCGGACTGACGCTGCTCGTCACGGGGCTGGTGGTGAGCGCGGCGGCCCTGCGCACGCGCGGCATTTCGCCTGCGCAGCTCTTCGCGCCTGCTTCGATCGTCAATCCGCGCATGTGGTTCGTGCTGCTTTGGGGGGCAGGCATTGCGCTGGTCGTGATGTTGAACAGCGCTGAGCCGAACGAGACCGCCGAACAAATCCTCATGCTGATCGTATCGACGCCGCTCATGGTGGCGGGCGGCTTGTGGATTTTACGCTGGCTCGGCGGACAGCTATCCCGTCTGTGGCCGCAGCACACGGCACAGCTATCGTTGCGGTGGGTTCCGACGTGGACGGTGATCTGGGCGGGTGTGTGGGGACTGATCAGCACTGTCGCCGCGTTGATGATTGAAGCCGCGCCGGTGCTGCTGCTGGCGCTCTTGTCTGGGGCGTCCTTTAACGACGTCTCGCGCACGCCGTTGAGTCTTTACGAAAGTTTCATGCGCGTGCTGCACAATCCCGTGCTCCTGGTGTTGACCTTTTTGGGCGCAGTGGTTGTGGCGCCGATCATCGAAGAAGCGGCGAAAGCGTTGGGCTTGCGCTGGCTGCGCCCCTGGATCAAACATCCAACGAGCGGCTGGCTGTTGGGCCTGGCTGCCGGGCTGGGGTTTGGCATGCTGGAAGGCGCGTTCTATCTGGACTCGACGGGCAACTGGCTGGTGGGCGGCTGGCAGCGGTTGGCGGCGCTGTTGTTGCACGGCCTGGCAACCAGCCTCACCGGCTTGGGGTATGCGCGCTATCTGCAATCGAAACAGCGCAGCGATCTGTGGCGCGGTTATGGGCGCGCGGTGATCTTACACGGTGCCTGGAATGCCTGTGCCATCGGCCTGGGCGCCATCGCCGGCACGGCCGTCCTCTCCAACAGTCTGCTGCTCGGTTGTGCGGGTGCACTGGCTATTGTGGGCTTGATCGTCTTCATGGTCTTGCTGATTCGGCGTGTTTCCACCGCCGGTGCGCAGGCCTGCATCCAAGAGGATTTTCAACAAGCGGGCGTGCCACTGCCGATCGATTGGCGGCCGATGAGGTTCAACTGGGGCTGGCGGCTGGTGGGCAACCGACCGGCTGACGCGGCGACTGAAGAAAAACCTCCCGGAGGTTCGTAACTACCGGGAGGTTTTGTTTTACCAGCCAAACCGTTCTTCTTTCCACACATTGGCCGTCATGGAATAACCGGCCTGCTCCCAGAAGCCCGGTCGATCGCTGGTCATGAACTCCAGGCCGCGCAGCCACTTGCCGCCCTTCCAGAAATAGCGATCGTCTTCGGAGTGCTGCCCGGGCAATGCACCCGCCACGCCGCGCAGCGGATAGCCGTGATCGGCATCGAGCGGCTTGCCATCGAAATGAGTCGCCATGAGGAAGACATCGCTCACCGCCACTTCGATCGGCACGTTGACGGTAAAGCCGTATTCGCAATGCTGCATGATGAACTTGGCCTCGGGCCTGGGTTTGATGAAGCCCTGATCGATCAAGTCCTTCAGATGCACGCCTTCCCACACCGTATCGAATTTGCTCCAGCGCGTCACGCAGTGAATGTCCAGCGCCAGTTTGCGGCGCGGCAGTTGAGTGAATTCGTCCCACGTCCAGCGCTTCTCTTCTTCCACCAAACCAAACACGCGAAAGTCCCACGTGGCCGGATTGAACGGCGGTATCGGCCCATAGTGCAGCACCGGAAATTTCTGGGTCAACGACTGGCCCGGCGGCAAGCGCCCCACACTTTTGATCTGATCTTCTTGTTCTTTGCGTCCACCAAATAAACTAGACAACATGTTGATAGCTCCTTCTCTGCTCATTCGAAAAAATTATACCATGCGGTTCTTACGCAATTCTTAAGCCAGGCTTACAAAAAGCCAATGGCACTGTGCCGCACAGTGTGCCATCGGCTAGGCATGACCATCTTTAAGAAAGCGCTAGAGCGAATTTCAGTTTAGTTTACGACCCGTCATTGCGAGGAGCGCTGTTTGCGACGAAGCAATCCCCGTCCCATCGAGCCTGAGATTGCTTCGCAAAAAGCGCTCGCAATGACGCGTACCCGTAAATCAACTTGGAAACTGCGCTAATCACTCGTGCTTAGAACCGTCCGGCATAATCGTGCCTTGCAGCTTCGCGCCCGTTAGATCGGCCTGATCGAGAATAGCGTTATTAAGCCGGGCCTCGCGCAAGTTACTGCGACCCAGATCGGTCAGCGTAAAGTTGGCGCGGCGCGCATCGGCAAAGGTGAGGTTCGCTTCGCAGACCAGCGCGGCGGTGAGGTTAGCCTGCGCCAGATGGGCAAAGGTGAGATTCGCGCCGCTCAAATCAGCGCCGGTGAGGTTGGCCTGGTACAGATCGGCTTTGCGCAGATCGCACAGCGACAGATCGGCTTCCACCAAATCGGCGCCGCTCAGATTCGCCTCGTGCAGATCGGCAGTATGCAGCTTGGCCTGGCGCAGCCGCGCATTGTGCAGGTCGAGCCCCGAGAGGTCCAAGCCCGCCAGATCGGTGCCCTTAAGATACAACTCCAACGCACCGCGCGCCTGCCGTTCGGCAATCAAGCGTTCTACATCTTCGCGTGTCATTTGCGTCATAAGCTACTTACCACTGGTGAAGATCGGCAGGTGTCCCAACGCGATGATCTCTTTCCACTTGGCGCGCTCGCCCTCGGTGAACACGGCCGTCGTGGCCACCACGCTGCCGCCCGCCTTTTCGATAATCAAGCGCATGCCTTGCAAAGTGCTGCCCGTGCTAATCACGTCGTCGACGATGACCACTTTCTTGCCGCGAATCGCCACAATGTCCTTCTCGTCCAGATACAGGGTCTGCGGCTGGCCGGTCGTAATCGATAAGGTCTCGGCGCTGACAGTCTCGCCCATGTAAGGCTTGTAGCTCTTGCGCAGCACCACGTAGGGCAGCTTCGTCTCCACCGACAAAGCGTGTGCCAGTGGAATGCTCTTCGCTTCGGCGGTGATCAACACCTGCGCTTCTTTGGGCAAACGCTTGGCCAGCGCCAGCGCCGAAGCCTGAATCACCTCGGTATCGCCCAGCATGTTGAAGATGGCGATCTTCACGCCGGGCGCCACTTCAAACAGCGGCAGGTGACGGGTCAGTCCGGCAAACTTCATGGTATGTGTTTCACGTTGAGTCATGACAAGCTCCGCTGAACAACACTAAGATTTAAGCTGATTCTAGCACACTTGCGACGATTTGTTTACGCCGTGATTTATTCACGCCGTGATTTACTCACGCTGTGACCAGCTGCACCTGCAAGGCATCGAGCACCATTTGAATGGGATTCAAGATCGTCGTCGTGTCGGAGCCTGCGTACAACAGCCCGACCACACGTTTGTTCATGTCGAGCACGGCTGAACCGGAGTCGCCGCCCTGGCTCATTGCACCGGCCATGAGCTGATTGCGAAAGGTAGCGAGCTTGCCGCCGTAATCGACCGAGACCGTGACATCGAGCTGCGTGATTTGCCCCGTCGTGTAGCCGGTGGTGCGGCCCATCTTTTGTAGTGGCGTGCCCAGCGTCGCCGTTCCCACCCCGATCGGCACGCCGATATTCAGAATATCGGGCGAAACGAGATCGGGCGACAGCGGCTTCGCCAGTGCGCAATCCACCGTGTTGTTGCCCGGCTCGTTGATCTGAATCTTCGCGACGAGAGCCGGCTGCGCCTGGAAATATTTCATCACTGCGGCCAGAGGCGAACACCCCCCTGGCTCGGGTGTGGGCGTGGGTGGGGTATCGCCCGGAAACCCGATCGGAATGAATTGCTCCAGCGTCCCAATCTGATCGGCACTGGTGCCGCCATCATACTTGCCGGGCTGCCAGATCGCATCGCCCAACTGGGCCACATTCGAATTGGCCAGCACGTGATTGTTGCTGAGAATATAGACCTGCGTCCCGCGCTTGACCAGACAACCGAACGTGCCCGCCGTGATCTGGTAATGGCCCAGGCTGACACCGGGGCGCGCCGGTCGCAGCTTCTGTTTAGGGTCTTGCTGCGCTACGATCAGCCCGGTTTCAATCACATCGGTCTTTATGCCCGCGTACGACTTCGGCACCAGTGACGCTTCGGTGAGTTGGGCGAGTGGCAGTTTCTTGACGACCGACACAATGATCGAGATTTCATTCGTCAGTGTGTCACCGGCCAACTTAAAGCCGACACCCGTGGCGACGACATTGTCTTTGCCCATGATGAGCGACTCATATTGACGTTTAACTGCTTGTACGGCGAGAATGGTGTTAAGCAAGGCGTCCATCGTGGTCATCCTCCTGGGTTGAACTGGGACGTGATCTCACAGAGTCATGGCATGCGAATGCGACACTTTGAAGGTGGCGGCAACGCTGCCCTGAGTTTAGCACATTCGCACGTCGAGGAAATTAAACAGACCGGGTTACAGAGCGCGGATGACGCCGGTTTCGACGACATCAATCGGTACGCCCTCCAACGAGGCGGGCACCGCTTCACCTCGCTTCAGTTGGCCGGCGGGTTGTTTGCGGGAAACTGAGACGACGATACACACTTCAGCGGTGGGTTGACCGGTGCGGGTGCGGAAACCGACCCCCACGGCAACCACGTTCGGTTTACGCAGCAGTTCGGTTTCGTGGCGGCGTTTGACTTCCAGGGCGCGCTCCACAGCTTGTTCCGACATGGCAACCTCCATCATGGCAATCTGCGATCGGATCGATCAGCTGGTCGAGGTGTCTTTGATTTTCTCTTTCGCCGGCTTGCGGCTGAGATGCAGCACGTTCATCGCGCGGCGAATAGTGCGGCGGCTGACACTGACGCCGGTTTCTTTTTCCACCTGCTCGTGCAGCATGGCCACCGACCATTCTTCGGCTTCGTAGCCATACTGACGCGGCTTGCGGCGCAATAACTTATTGACGATGCGCATGACCATGCGCTGCTTCTTGGGCGGGCGCCCGGTGTGCTGGGCGTCTTTCACGAGCTCGTGCTGGTGTTGATCGCGCCGTTCCAGGAAGCGCTTCTGCAAATTATAGATCGCCTGGCGGCTGAGACCGGTTTCCTCAGCCACCTGCTGGACGCTTTTGCCGTGATGCAGACCAAGCAGCGCTTTGGCGCGTTTGGCATGCCGGCCGTTGGAGCGGGAACGTGCCACCCGCATCAATTGATCGCGTGAGCGTTTGGCTAAACGAATCAAACCCATGGGGTGCCTCTTAGGTCTACAGCATAAACCCGGCCCGACAAATTGTCAAGAAAATTTTGTCCTCATTTGCTTGACCAATTGGGGAAACAGGTCTAAAATCTTTTCCGGGCTGTCAAGAAAATTTTGTCCCCATCAGCGGCGCGGCCAGCCGCCGCCCGCATTTACCTTCACAAGGAGACGTGCCATGGATATCTTCGCTAAAATGCACCACGACGAAAATATGGAGCGTGTCGCCGTTGCCAAAGAGATGGGCCTGTATCCCTACTTTTTGCCGTTGGAGAACACGGAAGGCACCGAGGTGACAATGGAGGGGCGCAAGATCATCATGATCGGCTCCAACAACTATCTGGGCCTGACCACGCATCCCAAGGTACGGGAAGCCGCCATCGCGGCGATTAAAGAATATGGGACCTCGTGTACCGGCTCGCGTTTCCTCAACGGGACGTTGAAGATGCACCTGGAGGCCGAAGAGAAATTCGCCGCCTTTGTGGGCAAAGAAGCGGCCCTCATGTTTGCCACCGGCATGCAGTCCAATCTGGGCTGCATTTCAGCCGTGCTGGGCCGCGACGATGTAGTGGTGATCGACAAGGACGATCACGCCAGTATTGTCGATGCCTGCCGTCTGGGTTTCGGCAAGATGGTGCGCTTCATCCACAACGATCTATCGTCGCTGGACCGCCAGCTCAAGAACATCCCGTCGACATCAGGCGTGCTGGTCATCGTCGATGGCGTCTACAGCATGGGCGGCGACATTGCGCCTCTGCCGGAAATTGTGGAGCTGACTCAGAAATACGGCGCGCGCCTCTACGTCGACGACGCGCACTCGTTGGGTGTGCTCGGCCCGCAGGGACGCGGCACGGCCGCGCACTTCGGCCTGACCGATCAGGTCGATATGATCATGGGCACCTTCAGCAAGTCCTTCGCTTCGATCGGCGGTTTTGTCGCCGGTGACGCCGATGTGATGGAATGGGTCAAGCACGGCGCGCGCTCATTCATCTTCTCCGCCTCGATTCCGCCGTCGCAAGTGGCGGCCGCGGTGGCCTCGCTGGAAATCATGCAGACTGAACCCCAGTGGCTGGAGCGCCTGTGGCGCAATACGCGCAAGATGCATGAGGGTTACCGCTCGATGGGCTACAACATCGGCCCCAGCGAAACGCCGATTATTCCCATCATCATCAGCGACGAGATGAAGACGCAGCTGGCATGGAAGGCGCTGTTTGACGCGGGCATTTATACCAATGCTGTGTTCCCGCCCGCCGTGCCGCCCAGCAAAAGCTTGCTGCGCACATCGTACATGGCCACGCATACCGATGCCCAACTCGATTTCGTGTTGGACACCTTCTATCAAATCGGCAAAGAACTTGACCTCTTCAATGCACCTGTCGAAGAGACCGCCGAACTGGCGTCCATCGGTTAAGCTTGCTGCCGATAGCTATCGGTTGCGACTACGAATCAAAAACCACCCGGAGGCACACAACCTCCGGGTGGTTCCTGTTTCCGATCGTCTGATTCCCGATCCCTGATTAACTGCTCACCCGATCACCCGCAACTCCCGATCATACGTCGTCAAACTCTCTGCGCCGTTGTCTGTAATCACCATATCATCTTCGATGCGCACGCCGCCCAATCCTGGCACATAGATACCCGGCTCAATGGTGAACGTATTGCCCACTTCCAGGGGCGCCTCATTTCCTTCCACCATGTACGGCGGCTCGTGACCTTCCAGACCAAGGCCGTGCCCGGTGCGATGCGTGAAGTATCCACCGTAGCCCGCCTCCACGATCACCTGGCGTGCCGCTCGATCGATGTCCTGTCCGGTGACACCCGGCTTCGCCGTCGCGCGACCGGCGGCATTGGCTTGCTTCACTGTTTCGTAGATCTGCTTGAACTCAGCGCTGGGTGGCTGCCCGACGGCAAAGGTGCGCGTAATGTCACTGTTATATCCATTGATGATGATGCCGAAATCGAGCAGTAACACTTCGCCCGCTTGAATCACGCGTTCGCTGGCGCTGACATGCGGCAGGGCCGTATTCGGTCCCGATTGGATTAGCGGATCGAACGCGAGCGCTTCGGCTCCGCCGCGCAGCAGGGCCAGCGTCAATTCAGTAGCGACGGCATGCTCGGTCATTCCGACACGCACCACCTTGATCACTTCGCCTAATGCCTGCTCGGTGATCGCCACGGCGCGGCGCATCTGAGCGATCTCGTCCGCGTCTTTGATCATACGCAGCTGCTCGATCAAATGATCGGCGGCTTCGCAGGTGATGGCCGGGGCTGCCTTCTCGAACAGGCGCAATTCCAGCACGCGCATCTTGTAGGCCTCCAGGCCCAGGCGGGATCGATCGAGTTGCAGAGCGCGGCACGCGGCTTGAAAAGCTTCCAGCGGATTTTGTCCATCGACGTAGGTGAAGAGCTGCCACGCGATCGGGCTGCGCTGCGTCTTAGTCGCTTCGAAAGCCGGACAGATCAGTGCGGGTTGACCCTTCACCGGAAAGAGCGCCACCGCAGGCCGCTCCGACAAGTGAAAGTGCAGTCCGCTGAGATACTGCATGTTAGGACCGGGCATGATGGCGATGGCGTCAAACCGATCTTGAGCGGCAAGTTGCAGTAGTTTAGCAATGCGTTGTTCAGTCATGACTCTTCCTCTGGTGGGTGCGGGCGACACTGCTGAGATGTCATTCATCACATTTCAGAGTATAATCATGCCACACATTTTGGCAGGAGACAAACCGATGGGCAAAATCTTGATGTTTATGGGCGGCGTGATCGCCGGATCTATTATCGGCGGCGCGGTGACGCTGTTGCTAACGCCCCAAAGCGGCGAGCGTTTGCGCGGCCAGGCCCGGCAGCGCTATCAAGAGGCGCTCGAAGCCGGACACAAAGCGGCGGATGAGCGCAAACAGCAACTTGTCAACGAATACGAAGCGATGAAGCGCGGCGAAGTGCAAATCTTTCCGAAGGATTAAACCAACACCGGGATTCGTAACGAATCCCGGTGTTGTTGTAAGTCTTACGCATCTGTTCAGTCGTCATGCCCGAATGCTTTTATCGGGCATCCAGCGTGACGATTGGCAATTAGCGCAGGCCGGACGACTGGATTCCCGCTACGTCGTACCCGGCACGTTGTGCCGGCGACGCGCTAGGCGGAAACACGCGGGAATGACGTGCGCCGCGCAACAGCTGAATAGATACTGTTTACTTTTCTTGCGCCGACCAGCTGTAACGCGCGACTTCAGTGGTGCGCGACGCCATGGGACTGACCACCACGATCGCTTTCTCCAACCGGCTGAGCGGAATGTCCCACTTGGCCGTGTTATCCTCATTCACCGGCAAGCGCGCCACGTTGAGCTGACCATCTTTGCCGAAGCTCACCAACTGCACCACATACTGCTGCGGCACAAAATTGTTGGTGCGAATCCAACCGGCGGTCTGCCATCCCCCATCATCCTTTTCAAAATCAGACTGGTAGTTGAGCTCCGGCACTTCGACATCGTCGATGGCGACGCCGGGGCGATTGACGGCGAGATCGTTGATCACGTCGAACGCCACGACGATCTGCTTACCCGCGTACGGCGACAGATCCACCGTCTCTTGAATCCACTCCGCCCGATCGCCTCCACCCGATTTAGCGGTGTAACCCCAGCCGTAATTCCCGTTCGTCGGATTGCTGTCCGTCGTCGACGGCGCTTTCACTAACTGCCAGGTCTGGCCGCCATCGTCAGACACGCTGAGGTAGGCGTAATCCCAGTCTTTTTCTAGATCGTACCACGTCCAATATTTCAGCGTGGCGTTCTGAACACTGCTCAGATCGAATTCACGCTGTAAGTGCAGATCGGCCACGTCGGCGCGATTGCTCCACATGAAATACTCGCCGCTGTGGGGCTGCGCATCGATCATCTGCGCCTTCGTCGAGCCGGCAAAATCGATCGAGACGTCACGCGGGCCGCTGAATTCCGTGTAGTCGCCGGCGTATTGATGGATGCTGGCTTGCTCGGCAAAGGGAACCTGATCAATCGTCTGGCGCGCCTCAACCGTGGGCCGATCGGATTTACCATACCCGTAGCGGCCATTTTCCAGCGACGGATCATCCAACAGGCGCGCGATCAACCAATCGGCCACGAGATCAGCCACTTGCTTGCCAGGCTCGATCTTATCCAACACCTTCTGAATGCCGGCCAGTCCGTTGGCATCTTCCGCCGCCATGGCTTGCACCCCGGCATCGCCGTAACGATCCCAGAAATACAGCATGAACGAAAAGGCGGTGCCGTAATTTTCTGATCCGGCCACGCCGCCATCCGGCCACGCATTGAGTTGAATGTCAGGATTCATGGCCGCGATGAAATCGGCTTCCGGATCGTCGCCATTCAAGAAGATGGCCAGTTCCGACATGCCTTCACCAATCCAGGTGTCTTCATTCCCATCCTGTTTGTTCGTGATGAGATGCTGGAATTCGTGTGCGATGACGCCGTTGTAATACCCAGAGCCGATCGCTTTCGGGCCCCCGCTGCCTTCGATGTCGATGTAGAACATATCCTTCTCGTTGGAGTCTTCACGCACCTGCCGCGTCACCACATCGATCGACGAGAAGTAACCACCGGCGTTGGTATTGGACGTATTGAGAATGTGGATGCGCGGATCGCAATCGATGCCGGGCGTGTCTTCCTGGCCGAACAAGGCGTGGTTGCGCGGCACGATCTGATCGTTAAACACCTGCGTGGATTGGCGCAGCGCATCGTGGTTGACGCGCTGCAGCCAGTTGTTGTCCAGCCACATGTAGACCGTATCAGCGGTGGCGATCAAGGTCGCATCCACCGTGAAGGTCTCCAGGCTGTCCTGATCCATCACCGAGAATTTTTCTTGATCACCGACGTTATAGGTGGGGGTTGTGGTGCAATTTTTCAGAGGAGCATCGGCCGGCACGCCTTTGAAGCGAATAGCGAGTTCGCGCAGATCGGCGATCGGGATGTCCACCGTGCTAATCAGTTTTTCGTTCGCCTGATCGGCGGGCGTCACCGGCTCACGCAGCAACTCGCCCGTATCGAGCGGCCCCGCCGATCGGGTGGCTTCGCTGCCAGGTTCAGTGGTCGGGCCGGGCAGTTCGCGCACGCGTCCACCAGCAGGAGTAGGCTGCGTGTTAGTCAACACCGAAACCGGGTCGAGACAACCGGCTAGAGCAATCGATAAGATGGCGAAAACAATCAACAGACGGGTCACGTTTTTCATCACAGAATTCTTCTCACTCCTTGACACAAGTTGGGTTACTCAGCCGTCATTGCGAGGAGCGTCGTTTGCGACGAAGCAATCTCCCGCATGGCTGGCAATGCTCGTTGATGTACGCTGAGATTGCTTCGCACGCCCTATCCGCAAAGCGGGGGCGCGCTTGGCGAAAACGCTCGCAATGACGACGACCGAGTGGTTACCAAATTGGAGCGATTATAGCATGCGCAGCTGGCCCCCTAAACCTAAATCGCCCGACCTTGCCTAACAGCCTATCTCTAAACCTGCTCTGGAAGTAAAATGCAGGCATGACAAACACAACGCAACCGACGCACACGCAATACGCCGATGTCGCCAGCTGGGAACTGTCGGATAGTCTCTGGGAACGGATCGAACCGTTGCTGC
>JBGSPW010000114.1:0-4703 GCA_041738395.1 Thermoflexales bacterium | reverse complement strand
CCGTGTACTTGTCCAGGTCGCGGATGGTCTTGGTCATCCGGTCGGCCAGTGCGTCGGTGATGGCCTGGTGCGGCATACAGAACGTGGCGTGATACTTCTCTTTGCACGTGTCGAACACGCGCTCCGGCTCGGTCTCTGCCGGGCCGCCGGGCGTGATGTTGAAGTGCGGTGTGATGATGCGCGTGATGGCCTTGCCGCTGCGCTGTTCGGCGTCTTGCAGCGCCGCTTCCAGCTTGTCATTTGCCGGTCCCATCACCGCATCGATGCCGTATTCCAGGAACATATCCAGAATTGCAGCAATCGTGTGCGGATTGTGATGCGTCTGGATGAATTTATCCTTCGCCAGACTCGTGTGCGACCAGCCCAGGAACCAGTTGGTACCGATCAACAACCGGGGCAACGAAACCCCTCCCACTGTAGTACGCGGAAATTCAGACATTATTGAGCCTCCTGCATTAGAATGATAGGTTATTTACAAAAAACGTGATATGTGAAACGTGATGACCCGCTTTTTACAGTTCGCGTTTCTGCCTTACATAAATTTTCTATTGCGTAGTTGCGCCTCTTCAAGGTCACGATCTCTTGCTTGCTCGGCTAATAAAACCTCTAGCAGGTGTTCACCACGCGCATCTTCTTGTAACTGGCGAATGATTACATCCAGCGGCTCCAATGTGATGATTTGTCCCTCGCGCCGGGCAATTTCCACAATGGCGCTATCGCTGCCGTTTTCAAATTGGCGTTTACCTACGGCAATTGGTTCAATTCGGCTATCTATCCGAGCGGCCACTTTCCACAGCAGTGCTACATCCTCGCGCCGTGGCTGATCATCAAACTGTTCTGAAACTACAGCAAGGTCAATGTCGCTCCAGGCATGGGGCTGATTGCGGGCAAAGGAGCCAAAAAGCACGCCATATTGTACAAAAATGCCGTATTTTTTTAAGGTATGAAGGTATTGTCGGATAGATTGGACAACTGTTGTATCAACCATTGATACACCTCCGCTGCGCGTTCGAAGTACTGTTGGGCTTCTCCTATTGAAGGAGGCGCTTGCAAGTGATCTGGATAACGCCCCTCAATATTGAAGACATTCATTTCGGCTAACGTATCTATCTGCGCTTCATTCCACGGCAAGCCGGTCAATTCAGCTAACCTGACCAGATTATGAAGCCGCGGCGCTAAGTCTTGTGTATGATGACAAACGACAGCTTTGAGCAATTTCTCCGGCTCTTTGGGAATTGGCGTGATTGAGCCATATCTAGTGGTCGCTAGGCAAACAAGCCGTAGCCTTCCAAATCCAGGTAGATACGTTGGAACAGATGCTTCAGATTGAAGATCCCATAGCAGCGTCGCTTGAGCACTTTGAGTTTGTTGTTAAACCCTTCGACGAACCCACTGTTTGCCCGCGCGACGAAGTAGTTCGTGATCTCCTCCCACCAGTGTTCCAAGGTCTTGAGGAAGTCGTCAAAGCACTTCAACCCGCTTTTCTTGACCCGCTTAATCCAGGCCCGGATTTTGATCTTGGCGGCCTTTTGCGAAAGATGTTGCTCAAAGATAGCGGTCAGTTGCTGGCGCAGGTCATAGGCCAACTTCAGCGTGGGCGCAAGGGCGAACAGCCGGGCCAGAACCTGTTGTTCTTCAGGCTGCAAGTCGGCTGGTTTTTTGCGAAATGTCCACAGGTGGCCGTGCAACTGCTTGTATTCTTCTGCCGGCAGTGCCGCTTTCAGCCGCTTGAGTTCTTGCTTGCGCAGTGTATCGGCCGCCTCATGGTACTTCTCCACCACATGAAATCGGTCAATCACAATCCGCGCCGTGGGCAGTTCGGCACGCACCGCTTCGATATATCCGGTGTACATATCCGTGCAGACTGTATGAATGGTGTGCCGCAAAGGCGGCGGAATCGAGCGCAGAAAGGTCGCCACGGTGTCTTTCAGACGGTCAGGCAACACCCCCAGGATCACAATCTGCGCATTGGGCAAGTGCGCGGTCACGATCACCACAAAGTCGCGATGCCCTTTCTTCAGCGCAATCTCGTCCAACCCCAAGACCCCCAGAGTGGTATACGCCGACCAGTCTACTTGCGCACTGATGCACCGTTCTATTACTCCCAGCACGCTATCGTAGCTCAGCTGCTCCTTGATACGCACATCTTCAACCGTCGAATTGACCAGTTGCAACAACACATGCGCGTCATAAGCCGCGGTGTGGGCGCTATTCGAAGCGCACCACTCCAGACGCTCCGTGGTCGTCGGCCGACCTTCACAGACTTCACAACGATAACGCCGGGGACGATAGCGCAGATACGTCACACGTCCAAATGCCGGCAGATGGCGCACCTGTACCCAATTGTCATGCCCATGAAATTTCGCTGTCCACCGTCCACAGCGATGGCACAGACTCCCCCTCTGCGTGCTTTCTACCGTAATAATGAGTTCCCCATGCTCGTTGAGCTCCGTTTTCAGTACACGAATGTCGGGAATATCAAGTGGAATTGTGACCTGCGCTTTTGTCGTCATCGGTTTGGCCTAGCCTTCTGGTTATGGTTTTTCCTGGCTATTTTACCCTTTCATCCCAATTTTGATACCCCCATATCTAGTGGGTACCACGGCAATTCCCAGAGAGCCATTTCTCCAGGCTCAAATGCGCGAAGAATAAACCATGCCGAACTTTTCGCTGGTTGAGCAAGTCTTGGGCAACTTGCCAATCTTCGATAGCACTCTCATGCCAGTAGTCAATTTGCTTTTGTATGTCGAGCATGATGATCCTTCGCTTGTTGCAACGTTATCGCCTCATCCAATGTGCATCAGCGCCTATATCTGAATTGTAACCTGTTTTTGTGATTGCGCGAGAAAGCTTCTACGAGGTCTTTTTCACGCCAAACAGCGCGAACGGATCGGCGCGGCGCAGTTCCTCATAAATTGAGACCATCGCCTTGGCCTTGAACAGTTTGCACTCTGCTCGGCCGATGGTGTGAGTGCGAATCAGGCCGCGTCGCTGCGCTTCGGCCCAGACTTTGGCCCACGGATTGTCGGGGGTGCTGCCGTAGCCGATGCTCCAGCGATCCTGCGGATAATCCCGCAGAATGTCGGCAGGAACCTCAAAGCGCTTCCGAATTTCTTCCGGGATGGGCACACTTTCGGCCAAGTGCATACTGGAGCAGCGACCTATGTCCACGCCCATCAACAAGGCCCACCCATCGATGTCGAGCAGATGGCGGTAGTTTTGGCAGTGCAGATGCGCGTCACGTCCCCAGGCGCATCCCCGGTAGAAGTTCGTATCGCAGATGACGTTGGGACGCTTGCGAAAGGTGTCCACAACGATACCTAACCCGGTTTTCTCATTGGAATTGGGATCGAGGATGCGGACTTTCCAAGTGACGCCGCGCGCTTTTTCTTCTTCCGTAAGTGGGACCGGCGGGCTGACGGGATAAGCCGACATGACCAGCGCGCCTTCTTCAGTCACGACACGCATCAGCGCCTCAATGACCGTCGTCGCGCCGCCTTCTACCCAGCCAAAGCTGCGGAGGGAGCTGTGGACTTCCACGGCGTCGCCACGGCGCAGACCGAGTTCCCGTAGTCCCTCTTCGATGTCTTTTTGTGTAAGCGAGGCTTTATCCATGCTTGAATTCGTCCTCCAGGAGGCTCATCATCACGAAATCATGGTAGGCGTGGTCGTAGAAGTAGCCATCGCGCTGGATACCCTCGCGCTTGAAGCCGATCTTCTCATAGAAGCGCAGCGCCCTTTCGTTGAAGCCTACGACGCCGATGGACACGCGGTGAAAGTTCAGATAGCCGAAGGCGTAATCCAGCAGCAGCCGGATCGCCTCTGTGCCGTAGCCCTTGCCCCAGGCGTCTTTCTCGCCGATGATGATGCTCAAATCCGTCGTGCGCCACGCGGGGAACATACGCAGCAGCCCCGCCTCACCAATCGGCGCGCCAGATGGCGCACCATCTGGCGCGCCGATTTCGCGTAGCGAGATGATGAACCACACGCGATCCTCGTCATTTTGCACTTTCTCGTAGAAACGCTCGGCTCCGGCAGGCGTCATCGGCGTGACCTCGCCGGTCAGTCGCCGGATGCCCGGGTCGTTGGCCCACTTACGGATGTGGACCAGGTCGTCGTGTTCGACGGGACGAAGATAAACACGCTCTCCGACTAAAAATTTGGATGTTGTCATTTGTATAGCTCCTTGGACCACGCTGGCTCGTTGAGCGCGTCGGTCGAATCTACAAATTGATCCACCGCCCCCAGGTTTTCCGGCAATGCCCGGACTTCCTCACTCGTGATTGTTGCGCGGATGGCTTTCATAAAGCGCTCGGCCTGGATGACGAAGAATGGGCGCGTGTAGAACTGCGACACTTTTGTGGATAGAGGTTCGGTGATGCCCAAAGCATTGTGCATCCCGGCGACATATTCGTAGGCCGTGGTCAGATGCTTCTCCCGCTCCTGCCACGAATGGGATTCCAGCACGCGCAAGAGAACCGGCGTCAGGGCCTCGGCGCAGTCGAGTCGCGCAAAGGCCGCGCCGAACCATTTGATATAGGGCGTGTACGTTCGTTGCATCAGGAAACACAGCCGCATCAAATCGCGCACCAGTCGCGCCGCCACCAGCCGCGAACCCAACTCGTCATCCACCTGACCGCAACGCCCCATAAACGGCTCTTCTTGCGCGATGCGCTGCCACTGCGCCGCCAGCATGTACAACC
>JBGSPW010000086.1:0-19162 GCA_041738395.1 Thermoflexales bacterium | reverse complement strand
GAATTTGCAGAATACAAACGTGAGTGGCGTAGAAAGAAGAAAACAGGTTCTTTGAAAAAATAGCAGAAGTCTCCAATCTTCTCTAAACAGAACACCCCCGATTAGGGGGTGTTTTGTTTTCCTCGTACACCCTCATCGGCCAAGCGATTTGTTGGTGGTGCCATAGTTATTGGCTTAATCCCCGTGGCATTCTTTGTTTTTCGCCAAACGATGTGGTTGCTTGATCGAACCTGATGACAAAAAGGCCAGCTATGCGATTGATAAAAACTGAGTATTGACACCTTTTCTTTTCTATGCTATCTTATCCTCGTAACACCGTAACGCCCTTAAACAACTTCAGCGCCGCGCCGCGTGGCAACAATAAAAAAATCCCACACAGTATCCAGACTGTTGGGATGGCGGCACAAGCAGGATGTGACTGCTCATGCACCAACATGATAGCACGAAACAGCCCCCTGCTCAAGGGGGCTGTGGCATTTCTAACCGAACTTTGACCGGCGTGTTCTTCCCGCCGCACGTCCGCCAGCGCCTGGCGGAACGTGGCGGCGATCAGAACACGATCATAGCCCGCATCTCTCAAGCGCGGCAACAGCACCAACAGCTGCGTGGTGACTGCGCGTTGATTGGACGCAGCCCGGTAGTCATCGCCGAGCTCCGTGCGACTCGTGCGATTGTGCAGAGTGTGTTGGAGCCAGGCATGGCCTTGAAACCTGGCACACCAACCGTGTGGGCGTGACACCTGCGCCGCGCTGCGCTTGTGCCGTGCAGGTATGCCAAGAATTCGGTTGCATTTCGACCCGGCCCTGCTCCACAGCAAGCCAACCGGCACGCAGCATTGCCTCGGCGCAGAAGATGGAACGTAGTGAATCTGAAGAGAATGACGCATGAGTAATACTTTGCCAGGTCGAGCACTCGACATTCCTGTCCCGCCGCAACTGGAAGCAGCAGTTGAATATCACGGCACCGCCCGATACTTCGGGTTGTACTGGACGCCTAGCGGTGATGAAGTCGTCGTGACGGATGGCCGTTCAGCGCATGACGGCTGTTGGTGGGGATATCAAGCCTTTGTGGATCATCCCCTGTCTCTGATCCCTCTGGCAGGTCAGCGTTACCACCTCGGCTCATCCGACGAACCCGCCACGCACTGGTTGATCATCGATCGCCAGACGCGCCTGATTTCCATCGCGCCTGCCGGCGAAGCGTTGCGCTTTCTCAATGCCCAACATCCACCTCTCTTGCGAACGCAACTGACGGCGGAGGAATGGCGTGCGGCGATTGAAGCGGCTCATGCACAATTACAAGCCAACCTGGACCGCGTGAACTCGATCGATGTGCGGGCTGCCCTGGAGCGACAGAACGCCGTTGTCAGCGACATGAGCACCTGGTTGGATCAGCGCCTGCCGCAAGATTGGCAGGCGCTGCTGATAAAACAATTGGAAGGAATACCGCAAGATGAAGAAAGATGGTCAGAACAAGACAACCACACCAGTCCCGATTGCGCAACCGGATGATTTTGGATTCGGCCGCTGTTTCGATCGACTGCACACCGTAACCATCGATTATGTGACGCAGCAGCTCGCCGGCTTTGCAGCAGTGCTCCAAGACAATCTCGAGGTGCGGCTCGATCAGGCCGAAGAATGCAACGCGGCGATCTTACTGAGTGAGCTGTGCGAATACTGGGGGCTCAGCGATGAGCAACGGGCGCAGGTGCTTGGCCCGGAAGCGACACGCTACGTCAATCTGCTCGAAGCCGATCATCTGACGCTGGAAGAGGCCCTCGTGTCCCTCGAGGCGTTGGATACCGAAGCGACTGTGTGAGTTGCCCCCATCCTATTACCTGGAGGAATGCCATGAGCGAAGCCCCGACCGCTATCTTTACCGTCACCAACCATCACGTCGCGAGTTGCGGCCGACCGCCGCAGATCGATGGCGATCGAGACGTGTATCACGGATATTTCGAGAACAGGTATGGTGAGCAGTTTCTCCTGGAAATCCCTCACCCGCAAGCGGGGAACGCGAGGCCGGTTGGCACGCTGTGGTGTGGCGATGCCGGCTGGGAGCATCCGTACCCGGTGGTTGAGGGCATCGCTGCGGGTGGTTTGATCATGGGGCCGGAAGAAATCGCCTGGCTACAAGCCTGCTGGAAAGCCGCGGTCCCCGCTTAGCTGTTGCTGTGGAAACGAAACCGCCTGAGTTGGTCGGACTCCAGTGAGAGCAAGGTCTATGGCTGATCGTTTGCTGGACATCCCGATCGATACGGTTTTACCGAACCTTACCAGCCGCACACTGAGTTTGAGGAGGTGGCGTTGCAGGAACTGGCTAACGCGATTCGCGAGCACAGACTGATTCAGCCGGTGGTCGTCACGCCGGAGGGACGGGCTGGCTTCATTTTACCGGCTAGTGAGATTCGCAGGCAGGCTGCCCAGATCGCTGAGTTGGAAACGATGCCCGCGACCATGCACGATCGCGTGGACGAGCAGAACCAGGCGGAAAACGTGCTGATCGAAAACGCGCAACGCGCCGGGCTGAGCGCTGTCGACGAAGCGCGCACCTACGAAGATCTGGCCATACGGCACTCCCTCAGCAATGAAGAGATTGCCCAACGGGTCGGCAAGGATCGCGCGACCATTGCCAACTTGCGTGGCTTGTTACGTCTGCCCGCCGGGGTACTGGATCTGATCGGCGATGGCGAGCAGCAACTCTCGCAAGGCGTGGCGCGCACCCTGGCACAGGTGGCGAAATTTCCGAAAGCGCACCAGGACCTGGAAAAACTCGCCAGGCGGATGGTGAGCGGCAAGGTCGAGCGTGAGGCACTCGCCGACGAAATGGCCCGCATGGTTGAACACTACGCGCGCGAAATCAATCTGGACTGGGATATTCACTGGCCCCACACTCCGGTTGAAGTTGCAGATGCTCAAGCTGCGCTCAGGGTCGGGGCGTGCGTCAACTGTCCGCACTTTGTCACATTGCGCCGCCGGCGTTATTGCGCTCATGAAGTCGATCACTGCTATTCCGCCAAAGTCCAGCGCTACACTCAGCAAGAACTGGAGCGGGTGGCACAGGCTACTCGAATTCCCATCGCGGGTCCAGATGAAAGAGTATCTGTGTTGACCATCGAGTGGAGACATGAAGCGCGCGTTACCAGTTGGCTGAAGGCGCGACAGCGGCCGGCGCATTTGCGCCTGGTCGCGGCTGGTGAGCAACGAACGACCGACACGCTCAGGCAGCTGTTGCACTCGGACATCGTGTTATTAGCCAGTACTGATGCGCACGCGTTGACCCGCGCGGTGGCTGTTCCGGCCAAGACGCCCAGCGAGACACCCGTGCAGCGCGCCAAACGTGAGGCCGCCGAAGAACAAGCTCGCGTCGAATGCCGCGCAGAAAAAGCACAAAAGCGCCGGGCACAACACGATATTGACTGGCTAGGTCTCCATACGGCCCGGATCATCGCACCGCAGATTACCGCGTCGGGCGCCACCCTGGAATGGCTGGCGAGGTACGTCAACCAGCACAGCGCGATCGGAGCCTGGCCGGTGATGCGCGAGCGGGAAGTTGCGATTGATAAATTGCTCGAAAAGACCAAGGGCAGAGAACGCGAAACGTTGTTGAAAGAATTGATTCTTGTTCATCTGATTGGTAACCAGATCGCAGCGTCCGGCGCTGTCGACTGGCACGAAGATTGGGGTCACGCCCTGGGCAACCTCACCGCCCTCATGTCTGGCAAGGCCGCTTCACTACCTATTGATGGCCTGGGCTTGAAGCAGCCTGCCGGGTGGGACAAGCCGCCTGTTCACAAGACGGCTGCCAATTGCTGGCATTGTGGGCGTTTCACAAGTCTGAATCGTTTGACTGACCGCGACAAAAAAGAAGGCTGGGGCGTCAGCCAACGAGGCAAAGATGTGGTCGATGTGTACTGCCCAGATTGTGGTAGCAAGCTGGCCCAGAAGAAAGTGGGCAGGGGTAATCGCTATGACAGCTAAAGACACCATTCAACAGGCCCAGACCACACTCGGCCAATTGCGGATGGCCTACCGCGATTCACAGCCGGAGTTTTGGGCCCTGGCTGTGGCCTGGGAGGCAGTTCGCTTTGCGTGGTACGTGACGGACGGCGACACTGGCACCCACTGCGTGGGCGCAGTGCGGTGTCTCGGTACAGCGCAAGATAAATTGGCGCTGGTCAAGGAAGCGATCGCCGATTTCGAACGAATGGCATCGCGTTTGCCGCAGAAAGCAGATACAGAGTGAACTGCCTCCCAGTCTCGCATACTGAATATTGAACCTGACTCTTTGTCCCGTGGCTAGACTGCCTTGATCGAATCATGAGTGATCTACCTGTTCTTCTCACGCAATTTGAATCTTCGTCAGCGCAAGCGCTCGCTGACTTGGAGCAGCTGCGGCACAGCCTCACTCACGCTGTGCAGCAAACGCAGCGTGCGACGTTCCTGACGCAATACGATCAGGCTGCCCTACAAGAGTTCTTTGCTCGACCCTACGTGGTGCGCCCCATCGGCGTCGACGAATATGAATTGATTGTCCCGAAGTTCATCGGCTCGCTGGGCGGCTGGCCGGTGCGTACGGATGGCGCTTTTTTGATTTTTCGCGTCAGCCGTTTCATCAACCTGATCAATCCCTTGCCGCAGTGGCTGGCCGATGAACTGGGCTACCAGGCGACGCCGTTCCATGCGGTCATCGATGGCAATACCCTGGTCGTTGATCGCGGCGATCCGCAAGCGGTGTATGAAGCCCTTAGCGAGACGCGCTCGGTCACACGGCGTGAAGGCGAACGCTTATTTTTCCGACCGGCGGGTCGGTTTGATCTGATTCGACAGATCATTCGCCGCTATGGTTTCCTGCCCTTCACATCGCAGCCGGTGCCGGCTGATCTGAAGCGCGACAGCAAAACCAGTTTCATCCTGCGGCCTTATCAGCGCAAGGCGTATGAGTATTTCCTTGAAACCGGCGAGATCAGTTTGTTCGTGTATCCGCAGTTGGGTAAATCCTTCGTGGCCCTGCAGGCGATGGCGGATCTCGTCGGGCCGAAACTCGTGCTCGTGCCCCGCCGCAGCCTGGCCGATCAGTGGCGCGCCCGCCTCGAACTGTATCTTGAACCCGAAGCAGCGCGCGAGGTTGAAATCGTTACTTATCAAGGTGCGCGCAAAGTTTTGAATCGCGAATATACGCTCGTGGTCTACGACGAAGCGCATCATATGCCGGCGGATTTTGCCATTGAGACAGCGACGACCCTTCGCACTCTGACGCGTATGGGTCTGAGTGCGACACCTAAGCGGGAAGATGGAAACGAAGATTTGATCCCGGCCCTGTGCGGCTTTCCGACGGGCGCGGACTGGCCCATCAAAGATGTCCAGCGGCCGACCGTCACCGTCTGGATCGTGAAGAACGATCAAGCGAAACTTGAGCAGGCCCGCGAACTGTGCGCGACGCCTGTGGCGGGCAAGACGTTCTTGTTCACCTATCGACTCGAGATCGGCGAGCGCGCCGCGAAAATGCTCGGCGTGCCCTTCATCTTCGGCAAGACGAAACGCCCGTTGGAGGTGATCGATCGAAACGAGACCGTCGTGATCTCGAGCGTGGGCAACGAAGGCTTGTCGTTCCCGGTGCGGCGGGTCATTGAGTTGAGTTTTTTATATGGCAGCGGGATGGAAGCCGGGCAACGGCTAGGCCGATTGGCGTATGAAGTCACCGGCGTGGATCGGCCGGGCGAGCACCACATTTTGATGACGCCCGAAGAATACGAGCGGCACAACAAGCGGCTGATGATCTACTACCAGTGGGGTCTGGAGGTGAGTGTGCGAGTGCCGGATAGCGGCCGAGCGAACGAGCGATCCTTGCTGCATGCGCAGCGAGCGTTGAAGGCGCAACGTCCACCGGCCAAAGCGAAACATGGTTTGACGAATAAGTCGACTGCGGCAGTGGCTCAGACCACGGTCGCTGAACCGGTCGATGAGGTGTCGCAAGTTTTGGAATTACCGGCGGTGGCAGCCCGGATTACCAAAGCGCAGAACTCCGTGGGGAAGCATACGGCGCCCTTTGTGACGCGTGCCTTTCGGTTGTGCTACACCGCCGCGTTCACCCCCGCCGAAATTGGGGAGGGCAAAGGCCTGGTCAACCAGGCCAACATCTCGCGCTATCGCTCGGCCTGCAAAGCATTGCGTGAGGTCGGGTTGTTCAGTGAGGATTCAGCCGGTCGGTTTACGGTTGATCAAGATGAGGTGTCACGTCTGCGGGCGCTCGCCCAACAAATGAGTCGTTGAAGGAACTCAAGTGAGACGGAGGAAACATGGATAGGCGTCAACTGGAGCAGAAAGCCGATCAGATCGAAACGGTGCTGCACGAGCACAGCACCCCGGCGCAAGTGACCGGTGGTCACGTCACGCCGCGCTGGGTTCAATTCCTGGTACGGCCCAACCCTGGCGTTACGATCAGCCGCGTTGAATCGCTGTCGCGCGAGATTGCTGTGGCGCTGGGCGCGCCGAGTGCCCGCGTAACCACACAGGGCAGCACCGTCCGCATCGACGTGCCGCGCAATGATCCTCAGCCGTTGAAGTTGTTTCCACTGTGTGCCCGCATCCCTTCGACGCGAATTCCGTTCGGCACGGCTATCCTGGGATTGGCCGATGACGGCGCGCCGTTGTTGATTCGGCTGCCGTCACCCGAAGTGGCGCATGTGCTGGTGGCCGGCACGACCGGCTCTGGCAAGTCCGCCTTGCTGCAGACGATGATCATGTCGCTGGCGTTGTTCCATCATCGCCGCCAGGTGCAGTTTGTTTTGATAGCATGTTCCGCACGCTCCGCGTCGGGTGGCGGCCCGAAGAACCACACCTTTGAAGCGCTGAGCGACTTGCCGCATCTTTTGCGCCCGATCGTCACACAGGCCAATCAGGCGGTGCTGGTGCTCAACGAGATGATGCATCTAATGGAGCAACGCGATCAATCACGTGTGACCGATCCGCGGATCGTGATCGCCATCGACGAGTTGGCCGATCTGGTGCAGTCCTGCGACTCACGCTCAGGAGGCGGGCAGGCCATTCTCGATAGTCTGAGCCGACTGGTGCAGCGCGGTCGTGAGGTCGGCATTCACGTGATCGGTGCCACACAGAAGCCATCGAGTGCCAACCTCGGGCCGCTGATCGCCGCGAATTTTCCGGTGCGGCTGGTGGGACATGTCGTTAGTACCGAGGATGCGCGCGTCGCGGCCGGCGTGGGCGGTACGGGCGCGGAGAAACTCACCGGGCGCGGCGATTTTGTCGCCGTGTATGGCCCGGATCTGATTCGGTTTCAGGCGGCGTACATCTCGGCGAGCGAGATGCAGACCAGCGTGCAGCAGCTGGCGCAAGGGATTCGCGGGGACGAGATCATCCAATCGGCCCGGCCGACGCTCGTGAGTGCTGCGCCACGTTCGAGCGCGTCGATGTCCGTACTGGATAGCGCGGTCTATGCGCTGCCCGGAATTGACACGAGGTCCGTATGACCACTACACCTACTGACGTAGCAAAGAAGCCCCGACATATTCCGGGGTGCTGGGGCACTTCGGCGGTGGCCTTTTATGAGCGGCATGAAGACGAGTTGGTGACGGTGCACTTCATGGATGCGACGTGTCCACCGCTATCCGGCCGACTGGTCGGCGTCGATCAATACGATATTTTTCTGGAAGTCGCGAGCGAAACAGCCCTGGTGTGCAAACACGCCATCCGGTATCTCACGCCCGGCGCGCCGGGCGTAGCGGATCGTGTTGGCCCGTGTCCGCCTTCGCCTAGCGCGTCGCCCGCGTAGCGCGGGACACGACGAGGCGGCGGGCCGCTGGATGTTTCCACGGAAACGTTCGCGGTTACTGAGCGACGCGAGTGAAACGCCCGTTGGAGGGGAGGTCGTCATGAAACCCTGGACTCTGATTTTGATCCTGATCGCCGCGATCGTAGTGCTCGTCGCGACGCGATCTTGCATGCCGCAGGATTTTGCCGACGCGGCCAACCGTCAGCTGCTCGCCCAGCCGACGGCGACCGCCGCTGCCATCAAAAATGAGGAAGCGGCGATCTACGTGACGGTGGTCGCGCCAGCCCGCGCCGCGGCTGATGCAAAATCCATCGTGGCGCGCACGGAGCAGCAGATCGCCGAAGACAAGCATCAGCAAGAACTGCGCCATGTCGGCGAGATGGCCGCCATTACCGTCAGCAACACACAGCAAATCAACACCATCAACGCGCAGTACACCGCGGAGGTCGAAGGGATCAAGGCCAACGGTGTCAAAGAAGCGATGGACGCGACGGCGTCGGCCGAAGAGCGCGCCGCCCAGGCGCGGATGGAGACCGGCCTGTCGCTGGGCGTGATGCTGTTCTTGATCATCACTGGGGTAGGTGGTGCGTTCGCGCTGAACAAAGCCCTGGACAATCGCGCCACGATCATCGATCGCACGCCCGATGGTTCGATCAAGGCGATCGTCAAACACGGGCAGATTATTTACGATAGTGCATTGGGCCATGGTCCGGTGACGGCGGCCACCGGTCCCGATCGGCTGGAACGTCTGCTCCTGCTGTTCGCCATGTGGCAGCAAATGAATCGCGCCGGCGCGAACACCTCTCCGTGGCAAGTGTATCGCGAGTACCGGCAAATCACGGCGCCGTCCCTCGCGCATCCGCTGCCGGCTTCGGAAGAGACGGCGCTGCAGATCGCGTTGGGCGCTCAGCAGGCGCGGGTGGATGCCCTGGCGGCCCTGCGTAAGCAACCGACACGCCCCACACGCGACCAGAAAGGCCAGGCCGCAGCAGAGTCAATGGAACCGCCGATCCCAGGCGGCTCGATCGGGCTGAGGATGTACCCGGCTCTGCCACAACCTTTGCCTCGGCTGGAAATACTCGATGTCATTGACATGGAAACCATGCGCACCCTGGAAGTGGTCACCAGTCAAGCTTGATCTTAAACGGGAGGATAAATGTGAGCAGACAACGTTTCATGTGGATGGGCGTCACGTTGAGTCTGGGGCTGCTGTTGCTCAGCGCTTCGCCCGTGACGGTGCGTGCCCAGGGCCCGGCCACGCCGCCGCCACCGCCGCCTCAACCCACGGTCATCCCGCTCGATGGGTATGAGCAGGCGGCCAGCAGTGCTAATGCTCAGGCTCAGGCGGCCGGGGGAAAACTGGCTCAGGCCCAGACCGAATATATGCAAGCTCAGGCATTGGCCACACAGGCCAATGCCAAGTTGGCAGAAGCAAAGCAGGCGCGGGATCGACAACTGTTGGAACAGTCTGTCACGTTAGCGACTCAAGCCAAGGACCTCGCGGATCAATCGATGGCGAAGGTATTCGCGGCGGAGAAACTCATGGGCGACGCCCAGACGCAAATCGCAGTGCAGAGTGCGCAGAACGTCGCATTGTTATCCGATCTTAAAATGTTGCGTGGCCAGTTGAGCAGCACCACCGACCAGCTGGCAGCCGCTCAGGACACTGCGGCTGATTTGCGCGGCCAGATCAGGCGTACCGATCAACAGGTCAACGCCTTGATGATCATGCTGTCCCTCTCGCTCATTGTGGCGGCCGTGATGGCCGTCGTCCTGATCATTCGAACGCGCCAGGCGCATAACTTGTTGCAAGTTATCGCTAATGTGCAGACGCCGTCTACCGCGCCTGCGCCATCAGCGCCCCCGGCCGCCGGGCCAGTGGTCGATGAACACGGCACGTTGTTATATGAGGAACCTGAAGTGGACGAGGAACTAAGCCGGATGCTGACCAATGTCTTCAACCGGCCCAACCCCGCGCCCATGGAACAATCCCCATCTTTTGGTGGGAGTGGAGCATGAACCATGTCCAGCACCACACCTGGCCCCAACACTCTACCCGTCTCGACACCTGCCACCAACTTGCCAGTTGCGATTGAGCAAGCGTGGCTCAAGGCCGTGACGGGGACGCATGACGTCTTGCGCGAGATGCCGGGACTGATCGGGCGCGATGTCGAGGGTCGGCCCCTCGTCGTGGCCCTGGCGCGTGCGCCGCTGTTGATGCGCCGCTACGTGGTGGTGCTGATCGACGAGAGCACGACCCGCCATCTATCCACCGGCCAGGTGCGCCGACGCGAAGTGGCCGATCGCGTCGCGCTGCGACTGAAACGGCCAGCGGCGCTGGCACCGGCGAATCTGGTTCAGCGGGTCTTTAAGGTCGATGCGCGTCAAGCGCAGGCCATGACGGCGTTCGCTATCGATCTCTACCCGCCGGATAATCCGATCCTGCCAGAGAGCGTTGACCTGCCCCAGCAGTTGCGGCCCGATCGGTATAGTCTGGAGATCGGCGTGCATCTGAACGGCGTGTTCAGCGGCACACGCCGTGATTTGAAATCGATCCTGGTTGCCGGCGCGCCGCGCTGGGGGAAGAGCACGCTGTTGCAAGCGCTGACGTATCAGGCGTCGGCGAAAGGCTGGCACATCCTGCTGGCCGAGCCGCCTGACGGCAATACCTTTCATCCACCCGAATTCTGGCGACGGGTGCCGGGTGTCATCTCAGTCGCAGAAACAGCGGTGGAAGTGTTGGCTCAATTGAGTTGGCTCGACGGCGAGATTGCGCGGCGCGCCAGACTCTTTAGTGAAGTGGCGCGGCGTAACGAGGGCATCCCGCCGGTGGATGTTGAAGAATACAACGAGATGTGCCCCGATCAATTCCTGCCGCCGATCCTGTTGGTCATCGATGAGGCGCTGACGCTGCTGGACGACCCAGAACAAGGCGACCTGCTGGCGATACGTCTCGCGGACATCTTTCGCCGCACACCGAAGTGGGGTGTGCTGCCAGCGATCGGCGCGCACAACTGGCAGGCGAGCTCGGTGCCGAAGAAGATGTCAGCTAATTTCGAGACGCGCGCCTGCCTGCACACGAACGATCGCTACGTCGCCGAAGCGGCGCTCAACGTGAAGGGTGGCCCGTATCTCGATCAGGTCGGCAATTTCACGGCGCGCGGGCGAGGGTTGTTTCGTTCCGGTGGTGAATTTGTGGAAGTGCAATGCTACTACGTGACGCGTGATCGGTTGAAGGCGCTCTTTCAATCTGAAGCCGAAAATGACCTAGCCCACCAACTCATTGAAGCCGAACTCGACGGTGACGGGATAGCCGCAGCCGGGCAGATCGGGGACGCCGACAACGATCGTCCGGTCGTCGCTCTTCCGACTTCGATGAGTCTGAGCAACGTCGAAATTGAAATCATCCGCTACGCGGCGGACAACGGCGGCAAGCTGTCGCACACGAAGTTGCTCAGAGCCTTCGTGGACTCGCAGAAGATTGGTGAACCGACGCTCCGCCGGATTCTGGCAGGGTGGGAGGCGCAACAGTTGGTCACGCCCAAAACTCACACGCAGTGTCGGATGCTGAAGCAGGTCTTAGCGGATCGGGCCGGAGTAACTTACCAGGAAGCGAAGTAGGTCTGGAGCGGCCGAGGTGTGGAGTTTCCACTAGTGCGGACTCGCCGGAAACGGCCCCGCGGAGGGGTGTGGAGCGCTCCAGACCTCCAGACCTCTACACACCTCCAGACCTCCACACCCCAAAAACCTCGAGAAAAACGGGGTTTCTGTCTGGAGGGTGTGGCGTTGAAAGCAGCGCGTGAAATCGCGTGTGGAGCAACAGGCTTGGGCGTCCGACCGGGCGCATACTAATGATGGAGGATGAGTGATGACGGACAAACTGGACTTTTTAGCAGTGGATGCCGGGTATGGGAACACTCGTATCTACGGTTCAAAGGGCGGCGTGGTCCTGCCTTCCCTGGTGGCGACCAACGGGGCGAAACCGGTCAGCAAGTGGGCCGCCGGCGATCTCAAGCGGGCAACGCACACGACCAAACCGACTCTGATTCGCACCGAGGCAGGCGATTACTACATCGGCCCCGGTGCGCATGAGGCCGGGCAACCGGTGGAGAACCTCGATCTGGATCGGATGACGGGACCCGAGATGAAAGCGCTGTTGTATGGCGCCTTGAGCAATTATGGTGCACCGCGTGCCGCCAAGCTGATCATCGCCCTGCCGATCGCGATGGCGTTCGGAGAGGATGGCAATCAGGCGAAGGATCAGGTGAAAGCCGTGCTGCAGGGCGAGCATACCTGGTGGATCGCCGGACTGGCAGGCGCGCCGGAAAAGAAGCACAGCATCACCATTCAAGAGGTGGTCGTTACCTCGCAGCCGGCCGGCGCCATGTTCGATTATCTGCTGACGGCGAAAGGGGAGATGCCGCCCGACAAGAAGATCCTCCGGCGTTCCAAAGCGTTTGGCATTCTCAGCCTGGGTTTCAACACGATCGAAATGATGGTGGTGGAAGAAGGCCGCTTGATCGAGAAGAACGTCGCCGGTGAAACGAAAGGCGTGCGCTACCTGTTGGAACTGCTTAACGAGCGCCAGGCGTATTCGCTCGGTGAGCTCGACGCCAAGCTGCGCGCTGGACGCCTCGATGCGACGCCGGCGTTGGCTCGCTGGCAGCGAGAGGTGATGGGGCAGATTGAGAAGCACTGGTCCAAGGCCATTCCGCGTCTGGCGGAAGTCTTTGTCGTCGGCGGTGGCACCTTCTTGATCCGGGATGCGCTGCTGGCCAAGTTCAAAGACAAGTTGGTCATACCCGACGATCCGATTCTGAGCATTGCCCGTGGTTGCTACAAGTACACTCTGTTCAAATATGGGCAAGACGAGTAGAAGAGCGCGATGGCCCGGCCACCGAAGTCTCCCGCAGAGCGGCCTGCCCTGGTCTTTCACGCTGAGGTGCGGTTGTATGCTTCAGAGCCGGAACTGCTGGCCTATTTCAGCCAATTCAAGCCGGGCCAATATGCCACGGCCATTAAGCGGTTGGCGCGTGTCGCCTTAGAGGGTGGTGATCACGCGTTGTTAGGTGCTCAGTCGCACGCGCCAGCCGAGGCCGAAGTCGACGATCTGGATGATTTTGTGGGGTAGGAATTTGTGCGAAGCAAAAACGCGGATCGGGTTATCACTTCGCATTAATTCACCAGGAAGGGAAACGTGATGAGTCGCTCTGTTCAGCTGCCCAATCGCCGCCGTAGTCTCAAGATCGAGAGTCCAATCTACACCCGCATCAAACGCATTTCGCTGTATGAGCGCCACGCCGCGCTCAAACCGTTTTTTTTGGAGCTGGAGACGCTACCGAATGATATCGCCAACGAGGCGTTGCTGCGCGCCATCGGCTTGGGTGCAGAAACCGCGTTATGGGAGGCGAAGAAGAAGATTAGCCAACGACGGCGGGGTCTGAGCGAGCCTGGCACCGATCTACAGCCCGTGTTGTTGAACGTCTTAGCAGAGGACTCATGCGAGTTGTGATTGTCGCACGGGACGATCTGGGACCGGTAGAATTGTTCGATCTCGCTCTCGAACAGGGAGCCACGGCGATTGTCGATCTGCACGATCGCCCCCTGCCGTCCGTCCCAGATAGTCTGCGGCATCTCTATCAGCACCCGTCGTCCAGGTTGGCCGAACGGTTCCTGACGCGCTTTGCCCGGCACTGGCCCTGCGGATCACGATGTCATCCGCAATGCGCGGCGCAGTGTGATTGTGAGTATGTCTTGCTGCTGTTGGCTGCTGCTGGCCACGTTGCCGAGGCTCGTGAAATCATGCAGCGCGTGAAGCCGCATGCCCAGGTGAGCGAAGCAGGTGAAGTTTCCGTGGTGTCCGGCGGACACAGGCCAATAGCGGAGTGATGACGGATGGCTGATCAAGATTTAGAGCATCTCGTGCGAAATATCGAAGGTCTGATAGACGAAGATTTGCAGCACATCCTCGAGCGCTGGCCATATCTCTTGCCGGAGCAAAAAGATGTGATGGTGACGACGATCGACGATCTGCTATCGGATCGCGGGTCGCGTTAAGTCGGGAGGAGACCGATGACGGATTCCGGTGTGAAACCCGGTCAGCTATCCGACCAGCAGCTTCGACAGATCGCCCGCGCGCTCGACGAAGTGGGCGACTTTGGAGAAGTCCGGCTGATCAAGGCGAAGGGTAAGTTGCGCTTTATACAGAAAGTCATCAGCGAAGAGGCCCTGACGGCCGGGCCAGCGACAGGGGCAGCCCGATCGACGCGAGAGTTGTGATGCCAGCGAGGTAACTCGGTAACGAACACTAGAAGAGTATGGAGAACATCGAATGATTCGATCTGGTCAAACTGTAGTCGATCGTCTGCCGCCTCACTCGGTCGAGGCCGAAGAATCTGTGCTCGGTTCAGTATTGATCGATCCGGAAGCGATGCACCGCGTTAATTCATTTTTGAAAGGCGCGCACTTCTACATCGTCAAGCATCAATGGATTTGGGAGGCGTGTGTTGGCTTGTTGGAACGGCGTGATCCGATTGACTTCGTGACGGTCACCAAAGAATTGGCTGCACGGAATCAGCTCGACGAACTGGGTGGCCCGGCGTACATCTCTCACCTGATCAATGTTGTTCCGACGGCGATCCATGCGGAAGGCTATGGTCGCATTGTGGCGCGCACGGCGCGCCGGCGAAAATTGTTGGCCGCCGCCAGCACGATCGCGCAATTGGCCTACGACGAAACGCAGGACGACGAAGTCGTGTTTGATCGAGCTGAGCAAGTGGTGCTGGAAACGCGTCCGACCGACAGCGCGCACGCTGCAGCGCGCATCGGGCACATCTTAACTGAATACTATCAGCACATCGAATATCTTTACGAGCATCGCGGCCAACCGCTCGGCGTGCCCACCGGCCTGATCGATCTCGATCGGTTGCTCGGCGGCCTGCAAAAATCAGATTTCGACATCATTGCGGCGCGGCCAGGCATCGGCAAGACCTCGTTGATGCTCAACCTGGCTTTGAACGCCTCGCAGCGTTTTCATCAACGCGTGTTGATCTTCTCGCTGGAGATGTCCAAAGAGCAGATCATCGAGCGCCTGGTGGCGCAGCAGAGTGGGATTGATAGTCAGCGGTTGCGCTTTGGTAACTTGCAGGATGAGGATTGGCCCGTTTTTGTGCAGACCACGAATGTGCTAGCGGAGGTCGGCATCTGGATTGATGACACGCCCGGGATCACGGCGCTCCAGCTGCGCTCGAAAGCGCGGCGCGTCTATGCCGAACACGGCCTCGATCTGATCATCGTGGACTACTTGCAACTGATGGGCACGGACGGCCGGGTTGAAAACCGCAATCAAGAGATCTCGCAAATGTCGCGGGCGCTCAAGAACCTGGCCCGCGAGTTGAACGTGCCGGTGCTCGTCGCTTCGCAGCTGAGCCGCGCGGTAGAACAGCGCGCCGACAAACGACCGCTGTTGAGCGATCTCCGCGACTCGGGCGCGATCGAGCAGGACGGGGATGTGATCATGTTTATTTATCGTGATGGCGCGTATAACGACGCGTGTGAGAATCCGAATTTAACGGAATTGATAATCGCCAAGCATCGCAAAGGCCCGACCGGGACAGTCGAGTTGTATTGGAAGGCTAGCCTGACCCAGTTTTGTAATGCCGTGCGGCGTGAAGTGCAACTGTAGGGCATATGCAGGAACCTCATTTGAGGCGAGTGGACGAACAGATTTTGACCCAGGTCAACTGGACGCGGTCTATGGACTCGCTAACGAGGCAAGAGGAGCAACACCTGTGACGGATGTTTTCCGCATCGTGTACACCCAGACGCTGATTGGCGATGAAGCCAACCGCCTGAGCGAAACTCGCCCTGAGATCTATTTTCAGATCGGTTATGCCGCCATCGAAACCCGATGGCTGCGCGGCTTTCAGCGCCGCTGGGCTGATCTCGGTGCATTGGTCGGACTGGGCCTGCACGCGCGCCCCCTCCTGGGGGCTGACTACGAGCTGCTGCGTAACCTGGGTTTGGTCGGGCCGGACGACGAAGGACGGCTCTATGCGCGTCTCACTGATCTGGGATTAGCGGAAGCGACAGGGATCGATCGGAAAGATGGCATTCCAGCCTGCACACAGCGCTTAGCGGAGAGTCGTTTGCTCAAAGTGCTCAATTTGCCAGATGATTTTCGTGACAGTTACGGCCAGTTCAGCGGTCGGCATGCCTATTTGCTGCTCGGCTCGGTCGTCTCGCAGTCAAATCACCGTGGGGGGTTACCCCCCACGGTGAAAATTGACCGTGGGGGATTATCCCCCACGGTGGACGGTCGTAATGAGCTTAGCCGTGGGGGATTATCCCCCATAAAGAATATAACTCTGTCTTCTACACTTTCAAAAAACGAAAGTGGGTCGCGCGGCGCCCCTGCCGCGGATGACTCTGCCAATGAAACGGGTTTGGCTCTGGACGACGAACACGCGGGCGATCGCCCGACGATCGATTCGTCTGGCAACGTGGCCGGTGTGCATCGCACCGAAAACGCAGCCGAAACTGCCTCTGGGGCGCATCGCCCCCAGGGGACGATCTGGCAGCGGTTGAATACAGCGCTGGAAGATGAAAAAGCCGCTCGTGCTTTTGAGCCTGTGCTGGCCGAGATCGAGGCCAAATTGGGTTTCACTGAGATTGGCTTGCGGGCCGCGCGCCTGGCGTTTGCGCCATTGCCTGAACGCCGCCGGCGTGTGCTCGACGATCTGCGGCGCATGCAAGGCAACTCCGCACTCAAACCGCACACCCGGCAGCGTAACGTGATTGGCATTCTCACGCAAAACATCGGTGTCACACTGGGCCTGGGTCTAGCCGGGGACGGCAGTTTGCGCGCCCTGGCTGATCGCGATGACTACACCGTCATCGGCGGCTTGCTCAAGCAATATGGGGCAGAAGCGGTTTGGTTGAAGGCCTGCGAGATCGCGGGGCAGGGATTCGAGGGTGATCCGTTGGACTACTTGCGGGCCGCCTTGCGCAACAAGCGCGAACGTGAGAAGACCGGTCTGTCGTCCGGCTTACGCCCACGCGGGCCCAGCGGACTAGGCAGTTTCGACGAGATTGACTACTCGAAGGAGGAGGTGGGCGTATGAGTTTGGGTTTCAAACCCCTGCGCATCAAAGTTTGTCCGCAACCGGGTAATTGTCCCGGTCTGTATATTCCGACGAACGTGTCCCCAGAGCATCCGCAGTATGGTCAGTCGCTGCCGTGTGCCTGTGAACGCCAGCGGCAGGCCGCGCTCGCCCAACGCGCGTTGGCGCTTGAACTACGGCGCATGACGTTTGAGACGTATCGGGGCAATGCTCAGAATAGCAAGGCCATTGAGGCCGCGCGGCGCTGTGCGGCAGACCCGTGGGCGGGGCCGCCGTTGCTGACCGTGATTGGTCCCAACCAAACCGGCAAGACTCACCTCGCGATGGCCGTCGTCAATGCTTTGCTCGGCGCGGGTGAACCGGCCTATATCCGCAATGTGCCGGATCTACTCGATGATCTCCGGGCGGGCTTTGACGATGCGCGTTTCTGGAAGACGTTTGACCAGGCGAAAACCGCGCCCGTGCTGCTGCTGGACGATCTGGGCGCACAAAGCGATAGTGGCTCCGGTGATCCGTATGCGGTAACGTGGACGCAAGACAAGCTGTACCGGATTATCAATCATCGCTTGTTAAATCAGTTACCGACGCTGCTCACGACCAACTGCACGCGCAAGATGCTGCCGCCGCGCATTGCGGCCCGCTTGTGGAATCCGCGCTATGGCGTGGTGATCGCCGTGGCGGCAGTCGAGGAGAAGGTTACCGCATGATTGAATCGTATCTGGACAAGGTCCTCACACCCTGGCTGCGCGAGAAGCCCCTAACCCCCGGCGATATTTCGTTGATCGTCGCCGATGTGCAGAGCCGTCTGCGTTCAGCGCTGGAACACTGGTCTGACCCGCTATTTCGGGACACGTTGCTCAGCGCAGCGGCGGAGGAAGCCTTATTCTATCAGCCACGTCGTGCGCCGTTAGAGATTCGGGCACTGGTCGTGTTGTGTGTGCGGAATAGCCTCGTGGAGGATTGGTGCAGCGATCTGGTCGAGCGCGCGGTGCTGCTCAGCGATCAAGCTGTCGTCGAACTCACGCAGGGTGCCATTCGCCATTTCGCTGCTTGGCGTGAAGTCTGGCCAACTGCGCCACTGCGAGCGGGCGATCAAGATGTGTTTGGTTTATTGCCGGTACATTATCCCGCCGCGTGGCGCGCGTTTGAAATGCTGGCAGCGTTGGACGAGGCGACACTGGCTATGCAATATGCGCCGCTCCCGCCGCGCCGCCCTGATATCCCTCGCCAACCCTTGTTGTCGCGGCGTCCCCGGACGGTGGTATTGAGTGGTGCATCACCCGTCATTGATCCAACCTTGGGCGGCATCCTGGCCGGGATCCAAGACAGGCGCGTGGGTTTTTTCACCGTCGATAGTTTCAAACGGTTGACCCGCAATTCGGATAAGTTGTTGAAGGTCGTGGAATTTGTTTTTGCCTGTCAGAAGCCATTCGTCACGCTGAACTATTATCTGAGCAACGGCTACGTCGCCCGCCGGCGGCGACTCTGGCAACCGGCTCATCGGGGGGCTGATCTGGAGCGCCGTCTCGGCCGCTCCGACGTGTTGCGCGATGTGACGCCGCGTCAGCGTGAAGCCTTGGAATCCTTCATCGCGGCGGCCCGGTCCACATGATCTGTTTCTACAGAAACACGTTAGTGAGTGAGGTGTTCTCTTGAATTCATCTTTACTCCTCTCTCATGTGTTAGCCGCGATTTCCCACGAGCTACGCTCCCCGTTGGCTGCGATTAAAGGTTCGACGACCACGCTCCTGGATTATCAGAGCCGGTTGGAACCGGAGAAAGTGGCCGCCTTTCTCGACGCCATCGATCGTGAAACCGACCGGCTGAGCGAGATGCTGGACGATCTGATTGCCCTGGCCCGCAGCCAGATCGGGGTGCTGCGGCTCCAGCGAGCCACTCTTCCGCTGGCGGAAGTGCTGGCCCCGCTGGTGACGGAGCAGGCCTGCCAGGTGTCCGGTCCGTTGGTTGGCGCTGAGATTCCTGAGATCTGGATCGATGTCGATGTGCGGCGCGTGCAGCGCGCCCTGACCTTTCTCGTCCAGCAGGTGCGGGCGAACGGGCCAGCGGAGACCCGCGTACAGATGTTGGTCTCAGCAAGCAGTCAGCACGTGGTGGTTCGGCTGCCCGAGGCTGGCGCTTTAGCGGTGCTGGATCAATCGGCTCACCTGCTGGAACAGACTGAGTATCTGGACGATCCCGTCTTGCGCCGTTCGGCTCATGCCGTGCTGCGTCTGCTGCTCAGCCGGGCG
>JBGSPW010000062.1:0-18852 GCA_041738395.1 Thermoflexales bacterium | reverse complement strand
CGGCTGATCGTCGCCGCCACTTCAGGCAGCACCAGCGTCGGCACAATCATCGGCACGGCCTGCGCCTGCAACTCGACCAGCAGCCGGTTGCTCTCCACGTGCCCCGCTTCGGCCGGATTGAACGCATTGAGAAACACGCTGGCATCGATCGTATGCGGGCCGGCCATCAGCGCCGCATCTCCGATAGAACTTCGGCGCCGGTTCGATCGGCCGGCCAACCGCGCGCGATCTCTTGACCGAGGCGTGTCAGCTCATCCCAGGTTGCCGCCATAGCCACGGCGTTAGTCCCGATCGGCTCCGCCAGATCGAACGGTTCCAGCCGCCCAACCGGCCGCCCGCGATACGTGATCACGTAGCGCGTCCGCCGCTTGCGCATATTGCGCACGATCTCCGATGCTTTCACCTTCAACTCACGCACGCCAATCTCGCGCAGCATGTCGCCCTCCATCCCACCCAACGCTGGGGATTATTTCATCCCACCCAACGCGGGAATGATCTCGTGTGGTTCCATTTGTGACCACATTATACCACAGCGGCTGGCGGCGCTCTGCCAGTCCTCGTGCTATGTCTCATGGCGTTGAAGTCAGCGCCGCCACTGCGGTTGATGTTGGTGGTTGAATCTTGATCGGAATCGGTCATGGGAAGGGCCTGCGATCAAAGTCGCACAGCATGGGAGCGGAGCAAAGTCTTCGTTAGTTTCTGTCCGAAAAGTCCTCGAATGTGAGTTATCAAGCATCCTGAGCGGAGTGGCGTGCTTCTTCGCCACGCAGTCGAAGGATGCGGAGTGGCGTGCTTCTTCGCCACGCAGTCGAAGGATGCGGATCGGGCTAGATTTCTCGACTGGAGCGCATCCTTCGACTGCGCAGTGGAAAAGCACACTGCTCCGCTCACGCCCTGCCGAAGGGACGAAGCGGGGGCGCGCCAGGCGGGATGCTTCTACCGTGTTCAACCAGGGGTTTCGGACAGAAACTCGTTAGGCGAAATATAGCACAGCGAAGGCTTTCGGCATAAATAAAACGCGCGTAAGATTGCGCGCAAGATTGCGCGCACACCATCGATGATAGGCTGGCGTAGGCGATACCAGGAAGGAAATGACTGGGCCGCCGGGTCGCCGGCGATCATCACAAAACAACAGCCGTCCAGCGAGTTGACGCCCGCCGGACGGCTATTTTCAACCGTTCTGATCACACCCGCATCACGGCTGCACCGTGATCTCTTTGATCAAGATACGGTTGTCGTTATCGGCAGTGGTCTGGCCAACATCGCTAACGGGTAAACGATCGTTCGGTTGGCCGGTAGGATACAGGCCCACCAGCAGTTGATACACGCCCGGCGCAGCATCCAGCGGAATCTCCAGCGCATAGGGAGTATTGATCGTCATACTGACCGGCCACGAAGTAGTTGGCTGCGCCGGTTCACTATCAATCTGAGTCACGATTCGGCCATCCGGCCCGACAAAGTGTACGAACACGGTGTAAGGGGTATTGATCCGGCGCTGCCCGTGCCATAGCAAGGTGGCCTCCAGCTGCTCGCCGCGTTTCACTTGATCGCGCGGCAGGTTGGCCGCGTCGAGCCAAATCTGGTTATCGATATTGACACCCAATGTGACCGTGGTGCCGCCGCTCACCGTCAACGTGAGCGGCTGACCGGCCGCTAACTGAAACCCGGGCGCCGGGTCCTGCGCCAGCACTTTGTGATAAGGTTCCTGGCTGTTATATTCTTCAATCAAGCGAATGTCCCAGCCATAGGGTTCAAGCGCGGGCACGTCCGCTTCATAGATCGTGTTGATCAAATTGGTGAGTGCCGACACCTTGGGCCCCTGGCTTAACGCGATCTCAACCGTCGCGCCTTTAGCGACCTTCTTACCCACGATCGGATTCTGCGCCACCACCGATCCCACGGGCACTTTCGGATCAAACCGCCCGGGGCCAAGACTCACGGTCAAACCATTCTTGATCGCCAACTGCTCGGCCTCTGGTTGCGTGCGCCCGATCAGATTGGGCACGAGCACTTCACTGCCAAAGGCCGGGGTGTTCGTTGCGCCACCCACGGGCGTGACCATTGGATTTGACGCGGGCACGATCGGCGGTGAAGCCGGTTGTGAATAAGCCCGCCAGACCAGCACAAACAAGGGAATCAAACCAACTACGGCCACAAACGCCAGAGTCCCTAACATCCATCCCAGCCAATCGGTGCCGGAAGAAACCACAGGAGCGGCCACCGGCGATCGGGCTGGAGTGGCAGCCACCGTCGTTGATCCGGTTGGAACAGGCGCCGGCATAGCCCGTTGATAGCCCGTCGCCTGGTTCGTCGCGCGTCGATAGTCCAACAACGCCCGACCCAGCTGATCGGCGGTCCGATAACGATTCGCCGGTTCTTTCGCCAAAGCCCTGTTGACGATCTGCTCGATCTGAATGGGTACCGCCGGATTCAACGCCGTCAATGGCGGCGGTTGATCTTGCATATGCTGCAAAGCCAACGCGGTATGATCGGGCGCATCGAACGGCACACGTCCGGCCAGCATTTCGTAGAGCACGACCCCCAGACTGTAAACATCACTGGCTGGAGTGGGTGGTTCGCCGGCGGCCTGCTCGGGCGAGAAGTAATGAGGGGTGCCCCACACCGTTTCGACGTTTTGCGGCACGCTGGCCGACATGGCGCGCGCGATCCCAAAGTCAGTAACCTTCACGCGGCCATCGTTGGTGACCAGGATGTTCTGGGGCTTCACATCGCAGTGCACCAGACCCGCCCGGTGAGCGGCACCCAACGCCGCACACGCCTGCACCATGAGATCGGTGGTGCGATCGAGGGGCAGCGGCGCTTCGCCACGAATCACCGTCTTAAGATCGCGGCCCTCGATGTACTCCATCACGATATAGCTTTGCGGGCCATCCTGCCCGTAATCATAGACCGTGACGATGTTGGGGTGCGTTAAGTTGGCGGCTGCCTGTGCTTCGCGCTGAAACCGGGCGCGAAAATCGACATCTTGCGCAAAAGTATCGCGCAGCACTTTCACGGCGACCACCCGATTGAGGACGGTATCGTGGGCCTTGTAGACAACGGCCATGCCGCCGCCCGCGATTTGGGCCAGGACTCGATAACGGTTGTTGAGGACGTATTCCGCCATGACGTGATCTCACACCCTTAAAAAATCAAGCGCCGTTATTGTACCGCAAATTGCCAATTCTGATCGCAGGTTTTTCGCGGAGTTGCCAAAGACGGGCCTCATCGCCTATAATCGCAGCAGACATGGTGATCAAACCAGCCCCGTTGTGCTTACCGTCCGGCACGCGCGCCGTGGTTATCTACAATCCGCGTTCCGGCACCCATGATATCCAGGCTTCTTTGACCGGAGCGCTGGAAGTCTTTCGCGAACAGGGTTGGCAGATCGAATTACAACGCACCCGGCAAGCCGGTGATGTACAACGTTTTTCCACCGAAGCACGGCAAGCCGGCTATGATGTGGTGTTGACGGCAGGCGGCGACGGCAGCTTAAATGAAGCGGCCAATGCTCTGGCGCACAGCGATGTCGCCCTGGGCACCTTACCCAGCGGCACCGCCAATGTGTGGGCCAGGCAAATCGGGCTGCCGATCCCGGCCCCGTTGTACGCGGCGCACATGGGCGATGCCGCCCGCGCGTTGTGTGCGGGCCTCGTCCGTCCGATCGATTTGGGCTGCACCAACGAGCGGTATTTTCTGCTGTGGTCGGGTGCCGGGCTGGATGCCTACGTCACGTCGAAGATCGAGCCGCGTCCACCGTGGGTCAAACGGTGGGGCGTGATGGGATATGGACTGCGCGCGCTCTGGCACGCCGCGCAATATCGCGGCACACCGATGACGATCGAGGTTGACGATCAACCGGCATGGCGCGGCCGCACATTGATGGTGCTGATCAGTAACATTCAACTGTATGCCGGCATTGTGCGCCCCAGCCCGGCGGCGCGCGTCGACGATGGCTGGCTGGATGTGTGCCTCTTCAAGGGCGCCAGTTTTGCCTATGCGGCGCGGCATTTCATCAGCATCGCCGTGGGGCAAGCCGCCCAGAATCCGCAGTTGGTCAACACGCGCGGACGGCACATTCGTATTGCGGCGAAGCTGCCCACCGCCGTGCACGTCGACGCCGAACCGATCGGGGTCACACCCATTGACGTGCAGGTCCAGCCGGGCGCGCTGCGCGTCATCGTGCCGCCGGCTGCACCCGCCGCGCTGTTTTCAAACTAAGGGCTTGCCAAGAAATAAGTCCGCACTTTCGACGCTCCCGCCGGATTGCAAATCCGGCGATGGGGGCTGGATGTGACCATCCAGCCTGGAGCAATCTGCGGAGTTGTTCTTTGACGGCTTCTAACTCTGTGTGGGAGGCAAAATGCGTTATCTACGTTGGCTCTTGTTGTTCATTCCGGTGGCAATTCTGATCGAACTGCTGCACGGGAATGAAATTATCTTGTTCGCTACTTCCGCGCTGGCCGTCATCCCGTTGGCGGGCTTGATGGGCGAAGCGACCGAAGCGCTAGCTGAAAAGACCGGCCCGCGGCTGGGCGGCCTGCTCAATGCCACGCTGGGCAATGCGGCCGAATTGATCATCACGCTCTTCGCGGTCAGAGCAGGGTTGCTCGATCTGGTGAAAGCCTCGCTGATCGGCTCGATTCTAGGAAACGTGCTGTTGGTGATGGGGCTTAGCATCTTTGTGGGCGGCTTGAAGAATGGCATCCAGAAATTCGATCGCTCCCATGTGGGCGTGGATGCCACCATGGTGATTCTGGCCGTCATCGCGCTGAGCGTTCCTTCTTTCTTCAACGCCGCCATCGAGCCGGACACGCTGCGCGTGGAAGAGCTAAGCATGACGACGGCCATTGCGATGATCGTCATCTATGCGCTCTCCCTGTTCTACTCGCTGCGCTCCCGCACGCCGGCCGAAGCCGAGGTAGGACCGGTGACCCAACCGTCACACAGCGGACCCCATTGGGACACCCGGAAAGCCCTGGGCGTCCTCGTCCTGGCCACCATTGGCATTGCCTTAATGAGCGAGTTCCTGGTGAGTTCCGTGGAGCCCGTCACCAAGCAGTTGGGCTTCAGCGAGTTCTTCGTCGGCATCATCATCATCCCGTTGATCGGCAATGTGGCCGAGCATCTGGTCGCGGTGCAGGTGGCGCTCAAGAATCAAATGGATCTCAGCCTCTCGATCGCACTGGGATCAAGTTTGCAGATCGCCTTGTTCGTCGCACCCGTCCTGGTCTTTGTCAGCCTGCTGCTGGGTAATCCGCTGACGCTGGAATTCAATGGTTTTGAAGTGCTGGCGCTTACGGCCGCCGGGGTCATCGCCGCCTTCGTCGCGCTGGACGGCGAATCCAACTGGCTGGAAGGCGCGATGCTGTTGGTCGTCTACATCATCATCGCGCTGGCGTTTTTCTTCCTGCCCAGCCCGGCCAGTGCTGAGGCGGCGCGTTTGACAAGCCTGTTAGGCATGCTATAATCCGCGCCAGCTTCCCGTCAGAAATCAGGAGAACAACTGTGCAGACGTATTTGAGTATCGCGATGATTATCGTTTCAGTCCTGTTGATCGCGCTGATTATCCTCGGCGCGCAAAACTCGGGCGTGGGCAACGTGTTCGGTGGTGACAGCCCGGTCTACCATTCGCGGCGCGGCATCGAGCGCACGCTGTTCAACTCCACCGTCTGGGTGGCCGTGATCTTCTTTATTTTGGCAATTTTGAGCGTGCTGGCCGTTGCGACGCCGCAGTAGTTGACGACCGCCGATCGGGATCCGGTTTGAATGGGGGTGTTGCAGTGTTGGGGCTGCAACACCCCTGTTGCGTCTCTGGTCAGTTTAAGCGATTCGCATTAAGATAACGCCGCCGATCGGGTTGAGGAACATCCGGCGGCCCGCGTTCACTTGCGCGAAATGACTCTTCCGGCTTGAGCGGGAAAAAGTCCGGGCAGAAACCGGATTTCTCCGCGTTAGCCGTTCCATTCCATTTGGGAAGTAGAAACCCGGTTTCTCTATCCCGATTAACCCGGAAGAGCCGCAAAACAAAATCGATAAGGGTGTGAGCGGTGGTTCGACATATCCGGTGGCAAGTTGCTTTAATCACGGTCGGCGTGGTGCTCTTAGCCGGCCTCATGGTTTATCTGGCCGAGGCTTACTCTATTCAACGCGAACCGGCTCCAGGCGGAACGTATGTGGAAGGCGTGGTCGGCGCACCGCAATTCGTGAATCCATTGCTGTGCCAGTACAACGACATCGATCGCGACTTGTGTGAGCTGGTCTTCAGTGGGTTATTGCGCTATGACGAACGGGGTCAGTTGCAGCCCGATTTGTCCGATAGTTGGGAAGTATCACCCGATGGGCTGGTGTATACCTTTCGGATACGACCCAATGCGCGCTGGCATGACAATCGACCGGTGACGGCTGACGATGTGATCTACACCGTCAAGTTCCTGCAAGACCCCAACTTCCCCGGCCTGCAAGATGTGGCCGCCCTGTGGCGCACCATCAAAGCAGAAGAAGTCAACAGCCTGGTGGTGCAGTTGACGCTGCAAGAACCGTATACGCCTTTTTTGCAATACGTCGCGACAGGCAACTTCGGCGTACTCCCCAAGCACGTGCTCGGCGATGTGAAAGCGACCGATCTGCCCGCCCTGCCGTTTAATCGTAAACCCATCGGCAGCGGACCGTTTCAAGTGGAACAATTCGGCAGCGGCGAAGCGGGCCAGGCGCAGCATGTGCTGTTGTCCGCCTTTCCCGGCTACTACGGCCGCCAACCGTACATCGCCAAGATCGATTTCAAATTCTATCCCGATTTTTCGTCGATGCTGAATGCTTATCGCGCCGGGGAAATCCAGGGGCTGCACCAGGTGCCCACCGATCAGCTATCGACCGTGCGCGATACGCCTTCGCTCAATCTCTATACCGGCGCGCAAGCGGGTTACACGCTGATCTTCTTGAATCAGGGCGACGACACGCTGCCGTTCTTTCAAGATCAAAACGTGCGGCAGGCCCTGTTGCTCAGTCTCGATCGGCGCAAGATCATTGAAGAGGTCTTGCACGGACAGGGCCTCGTGGCCGATAGCCCCCTCATTCCCGGCACGTGGGCCTACGCCACCGATCTGCCTCCGGTCATTCCCGATCAGGAACGCGCGCGGCAGTTATTGAATGAAGCCGGTTGGCGCTATCCCGTCCCTGCGCCGCGCACGCGTGAAGACCCCGATGAGCCGACCATTCGTCCGACCAGCGTGCCCAACCCCAACGATCCGCCGATCCGCGTGAAAGATGGTGTCCCGATTTCGTTTACGCTGTATACCAACAACCAGCCGCTGCAAGTGGCCCTGGCGAATGCCGTGACAATGCAATGGCAAGCGATCGGCGTCAAGGCCACGGTCGTGCCGGTGCAGGCCGGGCTGCTCAACAACTATCTGGCGCCGCGCAGCTATCAAGCCGCTTTGCTGGATGTGCAGCTGCCCGACGATCCGGATCCCTATCCGTTCTGGCACGAAACGCAGTCTGATCCGCCCGGGCAGAACTATTCCCAATTCCGCGATCGCGATATGAGTGAAGTGCTGGAACAGGGGCGTCGCACCAATGACACCGCCCAACGCATTAGCCAGTATCGCAAGTTCCAGGAAATGTTCCGCGAAAAGACCCCCGGAATTCTGCTGTACTATCCGGTCTACAACTACGCGGTCAGCGAGAAAGTGCGCGATGTGCAAATCGGCCCGATCGCCGTGTCGGCCGATCGCTTCCGCACCCTGCCCGATTGGTACGTCCTCACGCGGCGCGTGATTCAGAACAAAGCGCTCATCGAGCCCTGAAACGCAGTGGCCGCTAAAAAAACGGGCAGCTTGCTAAGCAGCACTTGTTCCTACACAGAGTAGTGCAGTGGCTTATTCCACCATGCGCCGATCCTTCACCATCCCCTTCATGATCATCCAACCCAACGCCGAGCCGATCACACCGATGACATACAGCGTGTACGCGCCGCGCACATCGAACACCCAGCCGCCTACCGGCGCGGACACCATGCGGATGAGCGCGGGCAGCGTGACGGTGAAGACGGCCATCATCATCGTCACCTGTCGATCGGGCGCGACCTCGCCGATGAAGAGCACCAGCGCCACCGCAAAGAAACTATACGCTACGCCGTCGATCACGTGCGAGAAGAGAATCACCGGAATCGTCGGCGCGATGACCACGCTGAGCGTGCATGCGGCATAGAGCAGGAACGAAGCGCGCAGCAATTGACCGGAACCATACCGCCGCCCCAGCCGATCGACCCACAGCATCGCCGGAAGTTCCACCGCCGCCCCGATCGTGCTTGCCAACCCGATGATCGTTTCGCCCGCGCCCAGCTGATCGAGAAACACCGGCTCGAACTGGCGCACGCCGTTGAGGGCAAACAACAAGACCGAGAGTGCCAGCGCCAGACCCAACAACGTTCGATCGCGGATGAGCTGCCAGAGCGATTGGCGCAGGCGGCACGCGGACGCCGCCTCCGTCCGATCGGCCGGCTTGCCCCAACGCGGCATCCGCAACAAGGCCAACAACGCGATGCTGGCGAAGCCGCTGATCGCATATCCGGCGAACATCGTGAACAGGCCCGTCTGTTCGATCAACCAGCCGCCCCCCAGAGCCGTCACCGCCCAACCGAGCGATCCCCACAAACGCACGCTGCCAAAGCCCGCGCGACCCTGCTTCGTCACGACCAACGCCACCACATCCGATAACGGTGCAACATTGATGCTCAGCAAGGCGTCGAGCATAACGATGAACGCCATCCACGCGAAGATGGTTTGCTGACTTAAAGCTAACATGCACAACGACGTGGCGAGCAAGCCGAATTGCAGCAGACGCCGTGGATGCGTGGTCGCATCGCTGCGGCGGCCCCACCACGGCGCGACGATCAACGCGACCAATGAAGCGACGGTGGAGAGCCACCCAATCTCGGCACCGCTGAGACCTTGCTGGGTGTAGAACAGATTGATAAACGGAAAGAGAAATCCGCCGCCGCCGATCAGCAGAAAGTAATACAGGCGTAGCGTCCACAGGTTACGCTGAGCAGAAAATGAAGGCATGGTTAAGATCGCAAAATGCAAGAGGCAGGCTGCAAGATGTGAGATGGCGGGGCAATCTTACGCGAGATGAAGAAAGTCGGCAAACGGAATGAAAGACCTGGCAGGTTTTCACCAGATTGTCTGATCAACCCTTTTGGCCGGATTCGCTCATTATGAGCGTAAGTGGATTATTCGTAGAAAACCTGCCAGGTCTATCGCGCCGCCTGATCGATCGCGTTCAGCAATGACGTGTCATCCATCGTATCGGAGGCGATAGTCCAGATCATGATGCCGGAGCCGAGCCGTTTAGCCAGCTGCGTTTTCTTTTGCATCGTGGGCACACCGTTGTAGTACGTGGTGACGCCGTTGTAGTCAATCTCGTCCGCCTGCGCCGCCGCCGGATCAGCCGCCACCAATTTGCGATACGGCACTTCGCCGGGGCGGCTGTAAAACGGCACGCCGAGCACCGTCTTGTCTTGCGGCAGGCCGCGCAGCTGCCAGTAGTTTAACGCCTCTTCCGCGAACTCATACGAAGAATGATTTTGCCCCGGCCCATCATAGGCCATGACGTTGAGGAAATCCACCAGATCGAAGACCGCAGCTTGAACCCCATCGGCGTTTTCGCCCACTGCTACGGCGGCCGTCAGCAGTTTATCGGGCGGCAGCTGCGCGCGCAGTTCCTGCATCAACGCCGTGAAGTTGTCGGCAGAAGCGCTGTGGGCATCGGGATATTCCCAATCGACATCGGCGCCGTCGAGATTGTATTGCTCTACAAATTCGATCACGGCCTCGACGAAACGCCTGCGTGTTTCGGGTGAAGTCGCTAACGCTTCAAATTCCTTGTCGTACCCCCACCCCCCGATCGAGATCAACACCTTCACGTTTTTTTCGTGCGCCTGCCGCACGATGTCCTCCAGAATCCACGGATTCGCAATCCCGTTCACCGAGCCATCGGCGTTGGGCAAGAGGAACGCGTAATTGAGGTGGGTCAGCTGCGGCAGCTGCGCCGGATTGAGCTGACCCTCCCAGTCGGCGGCATAACCGATGATGCGAAACGCTTGAGAGGGCATAGGTGTTTCCGTCGGAGATGGAGTTGAAGTCGGCGCAGACCGCGCAGTAACAGAGGCGATCGGCGCGCTGGTATTCGTTGGCACGGGCCGGGCAGTCGGTGTTGCGCAGGCCGCGAGAAAAATAATCAGACATGCGCAGACCGCGCTCAGTTTGCTCAAGGTCATCGCCTTCTATTCTCTCCTGATCAAAATTCAACCTCAACCCCCAATCCTCTCTCCCGAAATCAAACCCGCAAACAGCGCGGGGCAGGCAAAACGATTTCAGGAAAGGGGCCGGGGGTGAGGTTGATCAGTCACCGCGACTTCACTGCGACCACTCGGTCCGCTTACGATCCCAGCGATGGAGCCGCAGCTGCTCGATCAACTTGGCATCCAATCCGCCCGCGTCGCTGCACGCGCTGTTCGACTCGACGTGCTTGATCTTCCGCATGCCGGGAATGATCGTGCTCACATCCGAGTTGGACAGAATGAAACGCAGCGCCAACTCGGTCATCGTCAGGCCCACCGGGATCAACGGACGCAGCGCCTCGGCGCGTTCGACGCTGTTCTTCAAATTCTCCGGCACGAAGTAGGTGTTGCGCCAATCGCCTTCCGGCCACTTGCTGTCGAGCGTGAGATGGCCGACGAGTGTGCCTTCATCAAACGGCACACGCGCGATCACGCCGACGTTCAGTTCGCGGCAGACGGGGAACAGATTGTCCTCCGGCGCTTGATCGAAGATGTTGTAGATCACCTGCACCGCATCGATCAATCCAGTGCGCAAGGCGCGAATGACGTTATCCGGCTCCCAACGATTGACGCTGATCCCGAACGCTTTGATCAACCCTTCGCGCTTGAGATCGGCCACGGCCTTCTGCCAGCGTTCGTCATCCGCCCAGCCATCTTCCCACACGTGCAGCTGGATCAGATCGATGCTGTCCAGCCCCAGATTCTTCAGGCTCAGCTCGGTGTACCGGCGGATGTGATCGGCCGGGAAAGTTTCGTCGAGCGTGTATTCCGGGCGCGAAGGCCACTTGGAATTCTTCGGCGGGATCTTCGTCGCCACATACAACTTACGATCGGGATAGGCGCGCACCAGCTGACCCAACAACTGCTCGCTGTGCCCTGCCCCATAGGCCCAGGCAGTGTCGAAGAAGTTGCAGCCCAACTCCACCGAGCGCCGCAATGATTGCAGCGACTCTTCATCATCCGAGCCGGTCCAGCCGCCCATGCCCCACATGCCGTAACCGACATCGCTCACCGACCAACCCGTTCGTCCAAACGTACGATAGTGCATGTCTGCCTCCTAATGTAGACTAAGTCCTTCTAAGAAAGAGCGATTTCTACGTCGCCCTACGATCTCGTGTTGCGCCGTCATGCCCGAGTGCTTCTATCGGGCATCCAGGTCAACGATTGGCAGATCACGCTGATAGGCATCTGGATTCCCGCTTAAAGCGCGCGGGAATGACTACGCGACGCAATACTGTGAATCAGCGGGGAACCTGCTCTATACCCCACCCGTCTTTTCCGTCACCACAGCGATTTCCACCTGTGCGCGATCGCCGCGCCGCTGGATGACGCTGTATTCCACCGGCCGATGAGCAGCATCGTACATCGTGTTGTGAATAAGCAGCAGCGGCGCGCCCGCTTTCACACGCAGCAATTTGGCCGCAGCGGATGGACACGGCACGGCCTCCACCACGCGCACGCCATGATCGATCTGCACGCCGTACCGGGTGCGAATCACAGTATAGATCGATCCGCGCGCCAGGTCTTCTTTCTCCAGACCGGGGAACACCACCCACGGTGTATAGTTCGTGGCGATGTCGAACGGCTTCCCTTCGACAAAACGCAGCCGCACGATCTTTACCACCGGATCGCCCAACGTCACGCTCAATTCATCGGCCACGCGTTGATCGGCCGGGACGATCTTCTGCTCCAGCACGCGCACTTTGACGGCCAGTCCGCGCCGCGCCATATCGGCGTGAAAGCCCGCCATCTCCTGCGCCCACTCGATGCGAAATTTGCGCGGCGCGACGAAGGTCCCCTTGCCCTGCTGGGAATACAACAGCCCCTCGTGGATCAGATCGTTCAGCGCCTTGCGCACGGTGATGCGACTGACGTCGTACTTGTCGCACAGCTCGTACTCGGACGGAATCGGCTGATCGGCGCTCATCGTCTCGATCTGCTTACGCAGCACCTCGCGCAGTTGCGAATATTTGGGCAACGTGGAACCTCTGGGAGTCGAGACTCGGCGAGATAAAGCAGGGCGTGTGGTCATGACCGAATGCTCCGTTGAGGATGGCGAGAACTGCCTAGATCAGTTTCCGTGCTAATCTACGTCAAGCGTCCCGCCTAGCGCGCCCCCGCTTCGCGGACAGGGCGTGAGCGGAGCGGCGGGCGTTCTTCGACTCCACTGCGTTCCGCTCACGCGTAGCGTGCGCCCGCCGCGTAGTCGAAGGATGCGAACTCTAATGTCGGGCCGCGCGTTGACATGACAAGTTGAGACAATTATACTGCATGCGACAACGCCAATCTCCATTTCACCTTTTGCGCCTCTTCGGTGTACACTCTATCAACCTCTGCTGTTGGAGAAAAGGTATGCCCGTCTCCGCCGACATTCGACACTTTTTGACCGAAGCCTTCAGCGACGAAGAGATCACCACTCTCTGCTTCGATCGTTTTCGCCCGGTGTATGACACGTATGCGGGTGGCATGACCAAAGGCCAGAAGATACAACTGCTGATTGAACATTGCGAACGGCACGACGAGTGGCCGGTATTGCTGTCCGCGCTCCAACGCGAACGGCCCCGGCAATTCGGCAGACTTCTGGAGGAAACTCAACTCCCCTCTCCTGACGACAGCCGTTCCGTCGTCGGGAGAGGGGTCGGGGGTGAGGGGTCAAGCAACGCCAGCTGCGGCATCGATTTGAACGCCCACGATGTTTCCATCGGCGGCGATGCGGTGGGCCGCGATAAGGTCATCACCATTAACGGGAACGTCTACATCATTCACGTGGGCGATGCGACTGATCCGGCTTCGATCATGCGCGCTATTGATGAGCAGCCGTCAAGCGCACCCTCGCGTCCGCACGTCGAAAATCCCTTCTACACCAATGGCCGCATCAATGATCCGAACTTGTTCTTTGGCCGCGAGCAGTTAGTGCGCGAACTGCGCCAGGAGTTGAGCAAGCGCACCAATGTCTCGCTGGTCGGCGAATCGCAGATGGGCAAATCGTCGCTGCTGTACTATCTCTACGCCACGCGCGAGGAGTGGCTGCCCGGCGAAGCGATCGAATACCTCGACTTGCAGCGCGTGCTGGATGAAGCCGATTTTTGCGAGATGATCTTGCAGCAGTTGAATGCCACGGGTAGCACCCTGCGCGATTTGCGTTACGCGCTCGCCACACGCCGCGTGATCTTGCTGCTGGATGAAGTGGAACGCCTGGCCGAACCGGACTTCAGCCCGCGCCTGCACGACTTGCTGCGCAGTCTGGCGCAAGAAGCGAATTTCAAAATGTGTGTGGCGACGCAACGTCCATTAGAAGAAGTTTTTCCGCCTCGCACAAAAGGCGGTGTTTCGCCGTTTCACAATATCTTCACGCGCAAAACCATTGGATCATTTACCGAGGCTGAAGCGCGTCGCTTTCTGGCAGCGCGCTTACAGAACACCAGCGTCACCTTCACCGAACGCGACGTGGCCCGTTTGATAGCCGAAAGTCATTGTCATCCCGCGAAGTTGCAGGAATCGGCAAAGATCTTGTTCGATGAATACGTGAACGACTTACCCTGAATCAATCAACATTCAGCAATCCACATTCATCAATTCCTATGCCAAACTTTCCTACCTACTACGGCCCGCCACTGCCTAAAGCTCTGAACCCGTTGAACCCCGCCCATTACTGGCTGGTGCTGAAGTGGGTCTTCTTTCAGCCGAGCCGCTTCAAGCATTACTTGTACCAGATTGACCCAAAACTGTATCGCACGGCTGGCCTACGTCCGTTGCTCAAGACGCTGCGTCTACCCGCTTATCGCAATCTGTACCTAATCGCTTTGATCGCAAGTTTTCTTACTGCTGTCGGCGTGGTTTATGCTACGTCAGCGATGCAAGCCACGCCGGTACGCTGGAGCGGACTGTTACTAGTCGTGGCATTCGGTGTGGCGTTGGGCGTGGCGTTGGGCGTGGTGGGTGGCGTGTGGGTTGGCGTGGCGGGTGGCGTGGCGGTTGGCGTAGTAGGTGGCGTGACGGTGGGCGTGGCGGGTGGCGTGGCGCTTGGCGTGGCACTTGGCGTGTTGTTGGTTATCGTAGCGAGTGGTGTGTTGTTGGGTAGCGTGGCGTTTGGCATGGCGTTTGGCGTGGCATTTGGCATGACGTTTGGCGTGGCATTTGGCATGGCGTTTGGCATGGCAGGCGGCGTGACGAGTGGCGTGGCACGTGGCACGGCGGTTAGCGTAGCCTATGGCGTGGTGCTTGGCGTGGCGTTTGGCATGGCGTTTGGAATAGCGTTTGGCGTGGCGTTTGGCGTGGCATTTGGCGTGGCGTTTGGCGTGGCGTGGGTCATTGGTGCTTCGCGTTTGATCTTTTATCCATTTGAGCTGCTATGGATTGGGTTGTTAAGACTTATCGCCCATCGCCCGTCATCACGACTAAAGTATCATCCGGCCCTGTGGGATGAATTGGCGATATGGCCCTTGCCCGGGTGCGGCGCGTGGGTGCGACAGCAGTTGAACAGCAACTTTGAGGCTGCGCTGCGGACAACGGTGGTGGTAGCAGCGAATCCTTTTCAGTGTTGGATCGCGCAGCGTGCACTTTCAGACTGGCTGGCCGTGCAGTCCGATCCGCTGGCTACCCTACACCTGTTAATGTATTCGACTCCGCTGGATGAATATCTATTGCCTCCAATCGCGCATGTCGAGTTTCGTGATTTCCCATCAGCGCGTGTTGTATTGCTTGGTGAAATTGCGCAGCAACAAATGAGCGGGCGGAACATTGATCCATCCAACGATACAGAACGTCGGGTTTGGCGGCTGACTCGTTCCCTGCGCCGAATGCAGCCAACGCCTCTGTCACAATTCAGCGCCATGTTATACTTTTTCTTGCTAACCGAATTTGCATTCAAAAGTGCATTGAGCGCCGAGCATCCGCTCCAAATTCGTTTGAAAGAAATTCTCCCCCAAGGATATGAAGGAGTACGCGTCTATCCACATGGCAACGAGGTGGCAGATTCGTGGTCTAGCCTGATCAACTTTGTGGAAGTGGCTTCGTTTGAGCAAGTCGGCATGGCGCATAAACAACTAAATTGGATTACACATCTCGAACAACCCTATCTTGCGCCCGAGATAATTGACACGCTTGAAGCCTTGGGAGATGTTAGTCGCTCGGTTGCTGTCTGCCTTCAAGCCACTAGTCTACCAAACAAAACCATCGCGCTCAATCAGGCAGCAGGTGGCTTACAAGAACTTAGTAGTTACGTGGAAAAGGAACTTTGGCCACCGGAGCGCGCGGTGTATCTGTTCATCATCAAAAACTGGCAGTCGTTGATCGCAGCCGAACAAGGCCGTCTTGGTGAAAGCGCCCTGCGTCAAATGTCGCCCAGTGAACGGCTGGCGACAGGGCTAGTCGATCGCACGTCGGATGTGTGGCAGCGTCCCGCGAAGCCATTGGCCAATCCTTACATCGCGGGCGATCCCGTCATGCCGCCGCTGTTTGTGGGTCGGCGCGACATCTTCACCAAGATCGCTGAAATCTGGCGAGCTAAGGCCATCCCTGACAGCATCATCCTGTACGGTCATCGCCGCATGGGCAAGAGCAGCATTTTACGCAATCTCGATCAGGCCGCGCCGGGCCGCGTTATCGCCTGCGTGAACTTGCAGGGCGAAACCAGTTTTGTCGCGTCTACGGCGGACCTATTACTGGCGCTGGCCGATCGCATCTTTGCGGAAGTGAAGCGGGCGCGACCGAATGCAGTGCTAACTCAACCACCCACCGATCAATTCACCACGCCCGCCTCGGCACAGATTCAATTCAACCGGTTCATGGAACAAGTGCGTGCTGCGCTGAACGACACCGGCTTGATTCTGGCGTTGGATGAATTCGAAGCGATTGAAGAAGCGGTGCGGGATGGCAAGGTCGGCAAAGAGATCTATCAATTCCTGCGGGCCAAGACGCAAGAGCCGTGGATCACGGTGGTCTTCGGTGGCCTGCACACCCTCGACGAAATGAGCCGTGATTACGCTCAGCCGTTTTACGGATCGTATCAGAACATCGTGGTGTCGTACCTCGCACCCGAGGATGCCTACCACCTCATCACCAATCCCACGCCGGACTTCACGGTGAACTACGAACCGGCGGCGGTGGAACGCATCATCGCCGCGACGGGCGGTCAGCCGTATCTGGTGCAGTTGGTCTGCCGCGATGCGCTCGATCATCTCAATCACGAGTTGTTTGACGAGCACAAAGAGCGTGAGGTAAAACTAACCGTAGCCGATGTGGAAGCGGTGCTCGGCGACGATCTCTTCCGGCGCGGCACGGGTTATTTCGACGGCGTGTGGACGCAAGTCAGCGAACCCGCGCAACGAGCCCTGTTGCACTGCATGGCCCAGCGCGATACACCCTGGACTCTGGCCGAACTGACGACGCAGACGCACCTCACCGCGGATGTGTTGCGCCACCATCTGGAACTCGCCCAACGGCGTGACATTCTGCGTCAGCGCGATGATGTGTGGGAGTTCTGTGTGCCGTTGATGCGGAAATGGATTATTTGGAGAGCAAGACCCTAAAGGTTTGGGAAACCTTTAGGGTCTTTGGAGACAAACCACATGACACACGTCACCGTTCTCGGCCTGGGCATCATGGGCAGCGGCATCGCCCACAACATCCTCAAGGCCGGCTATCCGCTCACCGTCTACAATCGCACCAAAGAGAAAGCCGCGCCGTTGATCGATGCAGGCGCGCAGTGGGCCGACTCGCCCGCACTCGCCGCGCAGCACGCCGACGTCGTGATCAGCATGGTGGGCGACGATGTGGCTTCCCGCGCGATGTGGCTGGGCGCAAACAGCGCGCCTGCGGACGGCGCCTTCGCGACGATGCACCCCCATTCCGTCGCGGTGGAATGTAGCACGTTGTCGCTGGACTGGATTCGAGAGTGGCACACCGAGGCACAGCAGCACGGCTTGAAGTCAATCGAGTCGCCGGTGGCGGGCAGCAAGCTCGCCGCCGAAGCGGGCACGTTGACGCTGCTCGTCGGCGGGGAGGCGGATGTACTCGCCAGAGCACGACCGATCCTCGCGACCTTCAGCAACAACATCGTGCACTTTGGCCCGGCCACCTCCGGCACGCTCTACAAATTGATCAACAACCTGCAAGGGGGCATTCACCTGCAAGCCTTGAGCGAAGGCCTGGTCATGGCCGAACGCGCCGGCCTCAACATGGACACGGTGTTGGAAGCGGTTCTGTCGGGGGCCGCCTCCAGCCCGATGGTGAAGGGCAAAGCCGCACGAGTGATCGATCGCGACTACGAGGACGTGCACTTCACCATCAAGTGGATGTACAAAGACCTCACCTACGCACTGCGCGCCGCCGACGAACTGGGTGTGCCCGCGCCGCTGGTCGCTGCCGCCCGCGAAGTGTATAAGATGGCGCTGCAACTGGGCTGGGGTGATTTGGATATTGCGGCGGTATCAGAAGTCGTGAGAGAACGACGGACTTAGCCAGTTGCTCAAGATGATGTAAAATCATTACAGAGGATTGGCCCGATGAACTCTAGTCGCTTTGTTTTTCGAGTGCATGCTATCCAGCGGATGTTCGAGCGTCGTATCGATGAGCACGATGTACGAGCCGTGTTGTCGAGCGGCGAAGTGATTGAGGAGTATCCGGCAGATAAGCCTTATCCCAGTCGGCTTTGGTTGGGCTGGCGCGGAGTGCGACCCATTCATATCGTGGCTGCTGACAACTCGGCCGATGATGAAATAATCATCATCACGGTTTACGAACCGGATCTCGCCCATTGGGAGTCCGGCTTTAGAAGGAGGAAATCATGAAGTGTGTGATTTGCAAGCAGGGTCAGACTGCGCCTGGCACGACGACTTTGACGCTGGAGCGGGGCGGGTTGACGCTGGTGGTTAAGAACGTTCCGGCGCAGGTCTGTCCCAATTGTGGTGAAGCCTACGTGGATGAGGACGCGACTGCCCAGGTCTTAAAGACGGCTGAACAGATGGCACGCGCCGGAACTCAGGTTGATATTCGGCAGTATGCCGTGGCATAGTCGCTGTCACTTTCCGCGCCCACTTATCCGTTGAAGAGCAGCCCGACTTCTCAGTAGAGGTCGGGCCGTTTTCTTAGTTACCAACCGGGTTCTTGCTCCGCATGGCCCGGTTTTCTGTCGCTATCGCACATCACCGGACGTGACATTCGTTACCAAATCTTGTTGATATTTTTCCTTATTGACAAAAATCATCAAACAGGTGTATTCTTATCATCAAGTTTCAAAAGTGAATCGGCAAGTTTCGACAATTCACACCACAAGGCGACCTCCTTGACGACTTTTGAACGGCAGCAGCGCCTCCTCGATATTATCCGCAAGCAGCCCGGCATCCGCGTCCCCGAAATCGCGCGGACGCTGGATGTGTCCGAGGGCACCATTCGCAATGATCTGCGGGCATTGTCGAAAACGGGCCAGCTGACGCGGGTGCGCGGCGGCGCGATTGTGGACGGGCAGCGCCTGTCCAGCCCGGTCTTTACCGCGCGCGCGCGCGTCTCGG
>JBGSPW010000017.1:0-25178 GCA_041738395.1 Thermoflexales bacterium | reverse complement strand
CTCGGCCAGATTCTTGGCGGTGTTGAAGTCCCAGTTGGTGGTGACCTGACCGATGATCTTGGCCTCTTCGTCACGCGTCAGCGTGGGCTTGTCCTTGAGGGCCAGGGCTTCGCTCGAGTTCTTGATGACGAACGTGCCGTCGGCGATCTTGGGCTGAATCTTCTCCCAGGCGCCCTCGAAGAAGATGAAGGCGTTGTTGTCGGAGGCCGCACCGGCATACAGATACAGCGGGTTGCCCTTGGTGGAGCCGGCTTGCTCGATCAGATACTGGCTCCAGGACGCGCCCACGGCCATGCTGTCAAAGGTCACATAGTAATCCACTGCATCGGTGTCGCGGATCAAGCGGTCATACGAGATGACCTTCACGCCCGCGGCCTTGGCCGCCGCCGCCGCCGCCGCCGCCGCTGTCGCGTCCTGCGGACAGATGATCAGCACTTTGATGCCCTGGCTGATCAACGCCTCGACGTTGGCCTTTTCCTTCGCCGAGTCGCCCTGGCTGAACAGCGGTTCGTAACCCGCCTTCTGGAACACGGCCTGGTCTTGCAGCCAGCGTGGCTCATCCTTCGTCGGTAACACGACGCCCACCGCTACCTTGCCCGCCGGGGCGGTGGTAACCGCCGGTTGTACGGGTGCTGCTGTCGGGGCAGCCGCGGGCGTGCACGCGGCCAGGACCGTGGCCAATATTACGATGATCGTTACGACCATCAGCGAGCGATTTGTTTTGCGATTCATTACTTTCCTCCTGAAATAGGTAATCGTGATTGTAGTACGCAAGGGTCGAAAAGCGTCAATCGGGTGCTGAATCGATGAATGGTTGCCTCCTTTGTCGAGTGCCCGTGGCACTTGTGGTTGGACTCCGATCACTTCAGATCGATCAGCGCCGGCATACCGTTGCCCGATGGTCGATCGCGTGCCAATCGGTCGTCACACCGATGGATACGGACTAGGAAGTTCAACTTGCAATACCGTCCCGCCCGTCACGGGTGATTCGACCTGCATCGTGCCGCCCAACAGGGCAACCCGTTCGCTGATTCCCAACAAGCCAAAGTGTTTGGCGGCCGTCAACTCCGCCAGATCGATCGGCTTGGCTAGGCCCTGTCCGTCGTCGGCTAATCGCAACCAGATACTGGCGGTCGGGGTGCGCTCCACTCGCAGCGCGACGTGCTGTGCCGCCGCATGTTTGCGAATGTTATTCAGCCCTTCCTGCACGATGCGAAACACCGATAGTTCCAGCGCTTCCGGTAAGCGCCCTAATTTTGGATCGATGCTCAGATCCAGTTGCATGTTGTTGCGCTCGGCCCACTCTTCGGCCAGCGACCGGATCGCGGCTTTCAGGCCATGGCTGTCAATCGTCGGCGGGCGCAAATCGCTGCACAGCTGGCGCAAATCAGCCACCACTTGCCGCACACTCCGGCGAATCGCGGCGAGTTCCTGCTGCTGAGCTTCGTCATCCGTTTCGCTCTCGATGTCCTCCAGCCGGTAGTTGAAACTCAGCAAATCTTGGATCACTTGATCGTGCAGTTCGCGCGCCAGAAATTTACGTTCTTCTTCGCGCTCCGTCATCAAGCGCAGCTGCGCCGCTTGCAGCGCCACGTTCAGTTGATCCAGCACTTCCACTTGTCGTCGCAATCGTTCGAGTAATTCACGATTGAGCGAGTCTTGTTGCTCCAGGCTCTGCCGCAGCGTGGCCTGCGTGCGATGCAGTTCTTCCGTCTGGTGCTGGACTTGTTGATAACTTTCCAGCGCCCAGATGATGGGCGTCACCTGATCACGTCGGGTGTTGCCCACGATCAGTTCCACGATCTCGCGCGGCGTCGAATCGGCTGTCAGCCGATCGGCGATGATACGCCCCTCGTACAACACGAGAATCCGCTGCGTGACCGCATACAAGTGCTTGAGGTTATCGCTCGCGATCAGCACCGCCACACCCGATTGAGCCAGCTGGCGAATGCGGTCGAGCAGGCGTTCTTGTCGATCGTAGCTCAGCACGGCGAGCGCATCGTCGAGCAGGAGTAGTCGCCCCGGCACACACAACTCACGCGCAATCGCCACGATTTGTCGCTGTTCGTCTGATAAGTTGCTGACCTTCACCTTCACCAGGTTGGCGGCGTTCAACTCGGCCAGCAGGTCGGCGGCCCGGCGGGCCATGCTGATATTATCGGGAATGCCTATGTGGCGCGGCCAGCTCATCTCGCGGCCCAGCGAGATGTTGGCGATCACGTCGAGATTCTCGGCCAACAACGGCTGTTGGTACACGCTGGAGATGCCCAGCGCTTGCGCCTCGGCCGGTTTCGTCAGCCGGACGAGCTGATTGTTAAAGAACAGCTGCCCGCTCGTCGGCGCATACAGTCCGCCGATCAATTGCAGCAGCGTGGACTTGCCCGCCCCACGCCGCCCCACCAGGCCGATCACTTCGCCCGGTTCCACTTGCAGCGACACTTCTTGCAGCGCGACGAGCGTACCGAAACGTTTGGAAATTTGCGCGAGTCGTAATAGTGGCGCGGACACGGGCTCCTCACTGGAGGCGGATGCCCTCATTCTATCACCGCGCTGCAGCTCAAGCACATCGGCCTCAGGCCGCCTTTAGCGTCCGGCGGCTTCTCGGCGGCGGCGCGCCACCGCATCGATCGTGACCGCCGCCAGCAGCACCGCCGCCGTAATCATAAACTTCAACGACGATTCAAACGCCAGCAAATCCATGCCATTGGAGATCGAACCGATTACCAGTGCGCCCAACAAGGCGCTCCATGCCGAGCCGCGCCCGCCAAATAGGCTGGTGCCGCCGATGACGGTGGCCGCGATCGCGTTCAACAAAAAGTCGCTGCTGCCCGATGATTGATTCACGGCCAACAAGCGCGACGCCGCCAGCACGCCCGCGATTGCCGCAATCATCGCGGATAGCATGAACACCGAGATGCGTACACGATCGACTTGAATGCCCGCTCGCCGCGCCGATTCGGCCTGGCCGCCCACTGCAAACATGTGGCGACCATACACCGTGTGTTTTGTCAGCCAATCGATCAGAATCACGATGCCGACAAAGATCACCACCGCCAGCGGCAGTCCACGATCCAGATAGAAGACCAGCATGGCCGCCAGCACGATCACGGTGATGATGACCACGCGCATGCTCAAGAATTGCGCCGACGGCGCCGTCAAATCGGCCGCCAGGCGCCGCCGCCGATCGAGAAACAAGACGGCCGCGTAACCCGTTACCAACAGGCCCCCAATCGCGACGCCGATGATGGCTTCTTTGAAAAACGTGCCCGCGATCCCGGTGATAAACGGATCGCGTAGATTGAGCGTGCCCGTGTTGCCCAACACCCACAGCAGCGCGCCCTGCCAACCGATCATCCCGGCGAGTGTGACGATGAACGACGGGATGTGCAGCCGCGTAATCAAAGTGCCTTGGAACAAGCCGATGCTTGTCCCGACCAGGAGGCCCGCCAGCACCGCCAGCGGACCGGGCACACCGACTTTCACATTCAGCACCGCCATCACGGCCGCGCACAAGCCGCTGACGATGCCGGCCGACAAATCGATCTCGCCCAACAATAGCACCAGAAAGATGCCCGTTGACAGGGTGCCCAACGCCGCAATCTGCAGCATCAAGTTGGTCAGGTTCAACGGTGAGAGGAATTTGTCGTTAGCCAGCCAGAAGATAAGCCAGATGACGGACAAGCCCAACACGATCGGCAGCGAACCCAGATCGGCCGTCTCAAGCCGGCGGCTCAAACCGCCTAGCCTGCTTTTTACACCGGCAACCTCTTCAGACTTCGTGCTCACGCGTTGTGTCCCATCTGCTGGCTGTCGTCGGCCTCGCCAAACTCTGCGCCCATGATCGCGGCGACGATCTGTTCACGTGAAGCCGCGTGCACCTTGAACGCGCCCGCGTTGCGGCCCAGCCGCAGCACCACAATCCGATCGCACACTTCAAAGATGTCAACCAGGTTATGGCTGATGACCACTACGCCCAGGCCCTGATTGCGTAGCCGCCGAATGAGGTCGAGCACCTGTCGAGTTTGAGCGACGCTCAGTGCTGCCGTCGGCTCGTCCAGCATCACGATCTTGGAGTTCCACATCACCGCGCGCGCCACGGCCACCGATTGGCGTTGCCCGCCCGATAAAGCCGAAATCTTGGCGCGGACGTTGGGCAGATTCACCGACAGGCCGTGCAGGACGTCGAGAGTATGTTTCTCCATCGTGATTTCGTCGATGATGGAGAGCAGGCTGGCCTGGCGGGCGTGTTGTTCGCGGCCTAGATACAGATTGGCGACCACGTCCAGGTTATCGCACAGCGCCAGGTCTTGATAGACCGTTTCGATGCCCAGCCGCACCACGTCTTGCGGGCCGCCGATGGTGCGCGCCTGACCCTCAAAAAAATATGCCCCCGTGTCATAGCGATAAATACCGGCGATACACTTGACGAGAGTAGACTTGCCCGCGCCGTTATCGCCGACCAGCCCCACGACTTCCCCGGCGCGCACGTCGAAATCGACGCCGATCAAGGCTTCCACCGCGCCAAAGCGTTTGCTGATGCCGCGCATGGCAAGGAGGGGTGGACAGGGGTGGATGGTCATGAGCCGTCGATCAGTGTCTTGCCAAATTGTTAAAGAGCATTTACTGAAGATCCGCCGCCGCGCAGGCTGCTTCGAAGTCCGCCGTGCAGATCTGCTCGATCGACCAGAATTGATCAGCCACGACCGTATTCTTGATGTTGTCGCGCGTCACCCCAATCGGCTTTAAGAGAATGGCCGGCACCTCGATCTTGGTGTTGTTGACCCGGCTATTGAAGCGTGTCACCGCGGGTGACCGGCCCTGGCACAAGTCAAAGGCCAATTCGGCCGCCACTTCCGCTTCAGGTCGAATCGCTTTGTAGATCGTCATGTATTGCTCGTGGGCCAGAATGCGTTGAATCGCAGCCAGCTCGGCATCTTGCCCCGTAACGGGCGGCAGTGGATTCAGCCCCGCGGCCTTCATCGCTGCAATGGCGCCACCCGCCGTGCCGTCGTTGGCCGCGTAGACGCCATCGACCTGGTTGTTGAGCGCGGTCAGGGCTTGTTCCATCTCTTGCTGCGCCTTGTCGGGACTCCAATCGGGCGTGTCGTACTCTTTGGCGATATTCACTCGCCCGTCCAATACGGCGTGCGCGCCTCGCTTGAAGAGGCTGGCGTTGTTGTCGGTGGGCGAGCCGTTGATCATGACGACGGTGGGCACGTTGGTCTGGCCCAGTTTCTGCAAGGCGGCCAGCAGTGCCTCACCTTGCAGGTTGCCCACCAGTTCATTATCAAATGAGATGTAGTAACTCACCCCATCAGAGCCGTTGATCAATCGATCGTACGAGATGACGGGCACGTTCTTGGATTTAGCGAGATCGGCGATCTTGGCTGCGGCATTGGAATCGACCGGGTCCAGCACCATCACCGTGGCCCCATTGGTCAGCGCCGCTTCGGCTTGCTGCTGCTGTGTCGCTGCATCCTGATTGGCATTGTTGTAAATCAGGTTTTTCTCGGTGAAGCCTAGTTCGGTTAATCTACGTCTGAAGTTAGGCAGGTCCTGCGTCTCATAACGCGCCGTCTTGGTTTCGGGCAGTAGGAACGCTATCTTGCAAACCGCGCCACCGGTCGGTTGAGCGTGGCAGGCCGTTAGAGCAGGCACGACCAGTAGGATCAAGCTCATCAGTTGGAGCGTGCGCTTTAGCAAGACCTTGCCGCCGACTGAATCTGAGGATGAATTGTGTAACATGAAAGCGACATCATCATAACCGGTTTGGGGTGTTTTGTCTCGACTGTTACCCCCATTCGGGTACCGCAAAATCCCCCTATCCCGATAGGGGAAACCCCCCAACGCGCCTCAACTGAGCCATTCATCTTTTGCGCAATTTGGTGCATAATGGGGGTATGTCAACCACCCGTGTCATCTTAGCCGACGACCATGAAATCGTGCGGGCCGGACTGCGTAATGCCCTGTTGCAACTGCCCAATCTCGAGGTAATGGCAGAGGTGGGCACCGGCCCCGCTTTGCTCGAAGCGCTGGTTCAACACCCGATCGATTTGCTCATCGTCGACGTGGCTATGCCTGACTTCGAGCCGGTGTCGGCGGTGCGGCAGATTAAGGCGCAGTATCCCGATCTGAAAGTGCTGGTGGTCAGCGCGCATGCCGATGAGTCTTACGTGGTGGGTCTGCTGGATATGGGCGTCAATGGCTATCACTTAAAAGATCAACCTTTGGCCGATTTGCAGCTGGCCGTGCAGCGCGTACTGGCCGGTGATCGTTGGATCTCCGGCCCACTGGTTGATCGGTTGCTCCACCGCCGATCGGCTAATGCGCTCCCGCCGCTCGTCCCCCAACTCACCCGTCGTCAACGCGAGCTGCTGCGGCTGTTGGCGCAGGGCCACGACAATCGCAAGATCGCGCAAGCCACCGGCCTCAGCGTTAAGACCATCGAGAATCACCTGACGCGACTGTATCGCTCGCTGGGCGTGTACAGCCGATCGGAAGCGTTGAGCTATCTGATACGCCATCCCGAAGTGTTAGCCGCCACCGGCCAGGAAGTCGATGCGAAAGCGGCCGAATCGGAATCAAGCAAGAAGTTGTCGGTGCTGCTCGTCGACGACAACCCGCGTTATCGCCAGCAGTTGGGACGCATGATCGGCAAGACGTATCCGGCGACGTTGCTCTATGAAGCAGATGATGTGGCCGAAGCCGTGCGACTGGCCGAGAGCGCCAAGCCGCAATTAGCACTGATCGATGTAGTGCTCACCGACGAAGACGGCATCTACTGCACGCGCCGCGTGAAAGCCGTCTCGCCCGCCACGCGCATCGTCTTGATCAGCGCCTACCCCGATCGCGAATTTCACCGGCTGGGCCTCAACGCTGGAGCCGTCGCCTTCCTCGACAAGAAAGACCTCGATGCCGCCGCTGTGCGGCAAGTCATCGACGACGCGTTAGGCTAGCCCCAACACTTTTTAGATAAGGCTCCAAGCCCGCGTCCCCGCGGGCGTTATGCGCCACGCCAGCGGTCTGGATAAAAAAGAAACCGGGTTTCTCCATTCAGGGCAGCTTGAGTGCCCAACAGGAGAAACCCGGTTTCTGTTTTACGACGTTTACTTCAACGACACCTTCAACCCCGCCAGCTCTTTCGCCTGGCCGATAACCAGCACCAAGCGATCGGCCGTTTCGGTGCGACCACTCTCGCGCAATTCACCTTCCAGCCCTTCCATCCACGCGATGAATTCCGGCCCCAGCACTTGCTTGTTGCGCTCCAGCAGTTCCTTGGTCTGGTTCGGATACTCGATCTGGAGCAGGGTGTTGACAAAGCGCACTTCGGGCGGCTGTGTGCCTTGAATCGCGCGCATGGCCGCCTCGCCGATCTTCTGCAATTGCGCGAAGGCTTGCGTCTCGTTGCTTTGCTGCGCGCCTTGCAGGTTCTGCGTCAAGACCTCGAAGAACAGATCATCCAAATCGGCCAAATGCGCCTTGATGACCTTATCCAGATCGGCTTCGGGCATCGCCAGCAATTCACGCAGCAACGCCACTTTCGAATCGAGCACGGCCTTGGCCTGCGCATCGATCTTGTCGCGCGTGGCGAGGATCTCTTTACGCAGCAGCGTGAGCCGTTCCGTCTCTTCCTTATTGCCTTCTTTGGTCGCGGCCTCGATCTTGCCCGTCAACGCCTGGAAGAAGGGATAGTCCAGCATGGGGCGGCCCATCGTCAACAGGGCTTCGCGCACTTCGGCTTCGTCGGCGGCGACGAGCTGCGCCAGCAGGGTCTCGCGCGTGGGGCTGGCGGTGAACACATCGATCACGGCTTGCTGTTTCTTGATCTTCTGGCCCAGTGTCGTCAACTCCAACGCCCGATCGCGCAGGTGCTGCACCCGCTCGAATTCCTCGCGCTGCCGATCGGCGGCGGCGGCCGACAAAGCCGAACTCAGCAGCTGGAACATGATCAGATCGAAATCGGCATCGTGCAGTTTGATCGTATCGTCCAGCTTTGCGTTGTCGGTCGTTTCGACCAACTCTTGCAAGAAGGTCAGCCGTGCTTCTTCCTTCGCCAGCATCTCCGGCGTGATGCCGTCGGCCTGCAGGATCGTTTCGACCATCGTCTTCAGGTTGAAGAACTGCTGCGGCTGAAGCAGGTAAGCCCTGCGCTTTTCCGGGGCCAGATTGCTCAACACCTGCTGCGTCAAGCGGCCAATCATCTTTTGCTGATCGGCTTCCTTGACGTTGATGCTCATGGGAATGAACAGCAACGCCAGTTCTTTGTCCGGATCGTGATAGAAGAACGGCGTAGCCAGCGCGCCTGCATTGCGGCAGTACTGGCACGTGAAGGAGTTCAAGCGCCCGGCCAGCAGCAGCTGCTTCAGTTCCGGCTGTTCGCTGACATCGACGATCTGATGCACTTGAATCGTGATCGGCTGCCGGCAGACGGGGCACGCGATCGAGGAGTTGACGGGTGGATATGGCATGTTAGTTCCTTAGTTGTGAGTTGCTGATTGTGAGTAGCGGGTGCTAGCACCTTGTCTACTTGTTTCTAATTCCTGGCTTACTCTCTGGGCAACGCAAACGAAAACGCTGATCCCTTATCGGGCGTGCTCTCGACCCAGATGCGGCCCCGGTGCGCGTCGACGACGGCCTTCGCCAGATAGAGGCCCAGGCCGCTGCCCTGCGTGCGGCGCGACAGCGCATCGTCCACGCGATAGAAGCGTTCGAAGATGCGGCCCTGTTCGTCCAGCGGAATGCCGATGCCCTGATCAGACACGGTGACGATGATTTCATTCGGCCCGACGCGGCCCGTGATGTGTATGGGCGCGCCCGCGGGCGAATACTTCAGCGCGTTGTTAATCAAGTTGCTTAACACGCTTTCCAGCCGGGCGGCATCGCCGGGCACCGTGGGAAAATTCGGCGGGAAATTCAGCGTCAGCGGGTGGGCGGCCGTTTCCACGCTGTACTTTTCCACCATGTGTTGCGCCAATTGATCGAGCGCCACATCGCTGAGATTCAACTTCAAGCCGCCGGCCTGCAAGCGCGAAGCGTCGAGCAAATTATCGATGAGCTCTGTCAGATGATCGGCTTCTTCTTCGATCACGGCGGCGCTGTCGCGCACGGTGGCCGCATCCCAGCGGGCATCTTCGCGGCGCAGCGTGCCGGCGTAACCTTTAATCAACGCGACCGGTGTCTTGAGCTCGTGCGAAATGATCGAGATGAACGTGTTCTTCAAGTCGTCGGCCTCGCGCAGGCGCGTCATATCGCGCACGTTGGCGATGATGTTCACCAGCCGGTCGTCCTGATCGAACAACGCGGCATAGGTGATGCTCACCGGCGTGTGCGCGCCGTCTTTGCGGCGCAGATCGCCTTCCACGAAAAAACTGCTATGGTTGACCAGCGGCCAGCCGCCCGCCTCGGTTTCACTCAGCGTAAGCCCGGCACGTTTGGCGTCGATCAACAACACTTCGGCGTGCGGCAGCCCGATGACGTCCTCGGCCGCGAAGCCGGACATCCTGGCCAGCGCGCGATTGAACACGATGATGCGCTGGGCGCTGTCTAAAATCAACACCCCGTCAGCACTCGCCTCGATGATGGCGTCCAGTCGCTGCTTTTCGCGCGAGACCTGCTGGTACAACTGCGCGTTGTGCACGGCGATGGCGGCCTGATCGGCAAACGATTGCAGCATCTGCCGGTCGTTGGCCGAGAACACGTCGCTGTAGCCGCGAAAGATGAAAATCATCCCGACGAGATCGTCACCCACATTCATCGGGATGGCCACGGTTTGCCGCAAGCCCAGATCGCCCGCGCGCGTGATGCGCGCCACCTTCTTATCGAGCTGCGGCACGTACCAATTGCCCAGTCGATCCTGCTCGGGCGCGTCCGACCACAGGGGTGCGAACAGCGGCAGGAGCGGGGGCAGGATACCGTGCGTGGCGCGCGGCGCTAATGAGCCGTCTTCCCGGCGCAGCACGATCAGACCGACATTGCTCGCCAGCAGTTCACAAGCCGCATCCAGAATGCGGCGCAGTACCGGCTCCAGATCGAGCCGCGCGGTCAGCGCCCGGCTGATTTCCAGCAAGTATTCACGTTGACGAACACGATAATCGGTGAGCATAGGGGCCGATCGGCTGTACTGAGTCCGCGAAGATTATAACATACTCACTGAATCTATCGCGCTAGAACGGCCTGCGATCACGTCAAAATGATGGCACTTCGCTTGACAATGCGTAGGGGATGTGATAACCTATCGACACTTAATCGATTAACCTACACGCATTCATCGGCGAATCACTCTTAACCTTGACGGGGGTTCGCAGGAGGGTACATGGATACCATCCCACCTAGCGGTTATTATTACCCAAATAAGATCGCGCGCATTTTCTTGCAGGCCATGGAAGAAATCATGGGCAAGAATGGCTTGAATGCGGTCTTGAATATGGCTAAGCAGCCCAACCTCATCGATAACTATCCGATCGACAACCTGGAGAAAGAATTTGACTTTGCGCAGTTTTCGGCGCTGAACGGGGCCCTGGAGGAAATGTACGGGCCGCGCGGTGGGCGTGGTTTGGCCTTGCGCGGCGGGCGCGCTTCTTTTGCGCGCGGCTTGCAGGGGTTTGGGGCGTTGGCCGGGGTAGGTGACCTGGCGTTTAAGGTGCTGCCTTTGGGCGCTAAGTTGAAGATGGGCCTGCCGGCGATGGCCGGTATCTTTACTCAGGTGAGCGACCAGATCAGCCGTGTCGTCGAGAAGGACGATCACTTCGAATATTTTATTGATCGTTGCCCATGTTGTTGGGGACGCAAATCGGACAAGGCGGTCTGCCACGCGGCCACCGGGCTGTTGCAAGAAGGTCTGCGCTGGGTAAGCGGCGGCAAGGAATTTCGTGTCGATGAGACTGATTGCATCGCGTCAGGCGCTCCATCGTGCGTGTTCCATGTCTACAAAGAGCCGATTGGTTAACGTTGATTCGAGCGCACGGCAGCGTAACCGCTGAGCGTTTGTTGACGAGCAAAACCCGCTGCCCGAAAGCGGGTTTTACCATTTTTATGCAAGGTTGGTGTATACCAACTTTTTCAGTCTTCCAGTTCTCATCCCCATTACGTAATAGTACGGAGATGTCCCATGACGGATCGTCCTGGCATGATGGTCGTCGAAGATGACCGCGACACGGCTGAAATGTTGGCGGCCTACTTTGAGGCTCAAGGTTATAAGGTGACTCCGGTGGCCTGGGGCGCGGATGCGGTACGACAGGCGCAGGAAGGCGATGTGCCCGATTTAATTTTGCTTGACATCCGTCTGCCCGATATGGATGGCTTTGAAGTCTGCAAGCGCCTGCGCTCCCATCGGCGCACCCAATACATCCCGATTATCTTTCTCACCGAAAAGCGCGAACGCGGCGATCGCTTGTCGGGCCTGGAATTGGGCGCCGTCGATTACATCACCAAACCGTTCGACGTGCAGGACTTGCGCTTGCGGGTGCGCAATATCTTGCGCCGTTCCAAGTATCAGACGCTGGTGCATCCGGTGACCGGCCTGCCGAATCAAGACCTGGTGGAAGAGCGCCTGAACGTTTTGTTGAACCAGCAAAACTGGGCGCTGTTGACCATTCAGGTGGGCGGGCTGGATGGCTTTGCCGATCGGTATGGCTTTGTGGCGCGCGATGATGCGTTGCGCGCCTTGGCCTTGCTGATGAATAACTCGGTCAACGAGGGCCAGTCTGATCCCGATAGTTCATTCGTGGGCCAGCTCAACGACAATAGTTTCATCATCATCGTCGATGCCGCCCGCGCGCTGGACTTGCGCGATCGATTGAGTGCCCGCATCAAGCAGTCGGTCAACTTCTTCTATCCGGCGAAGGAACGCGCGCAAACTGGCGAACGTCCGCAGCTCACCTTTGCGCTGGGGCTGATTACGATCCAGCATGGTCCCTTTGCCGACGGCGAAGCCCTTAAAGAGGCTGGCCTGAATTCAATGCAGACGGTTTTGTAATATTGCTTGCGCGACTTGAGAAAATCGCCCACCCTCCGCGTGGGCGATTTTGTTTCTAACTGAGGCGAGGATGGTATAATCGCGCGCGGAGCTGTCTATGAAACCGATGGGCGATTACGTACTCGTGGTGGTACCCACTTACAACGAAGCCGATAATATTGCCAATTTCACGGCGGCTTTATTCGCGCTGCTCGTGCCCGAGCTAAACGTGCTGGTGGTGGACGATGAATCGCCGGATGGCACGGGAAAAATTGCTGACGATCTCGCGGCACACAACGATCGACTACACGTGCTGCACCGCACCGGGCCGCGCGGCCTGGGCCGGGCTTACGTCGACGGCTTCCGCTGGGCGCTGGATCACGGCTTCGATCGTATCCTCCAGATGGACGCGGATTTTTCGCATTCGCCGGATTACATTCCGACGATGCTGGAGAAATCGAATGAGTATGATGTCATCGTCGGATCGCGGTACGTGCCGGGCGGGGGGCACGACAAGGAATGGGAAGCGGGCCGCGTGTTCTTGAGCGCGTGGGCCAACTTCTACGCGCGGGCCATCCTGCGCATGCAGGTGCATGATGCGACCGCCGGCTTCAAATGCTGGACCAGCCATGCGCTGGAAACCATCCAACTCGATCGGGTGCACTCCAACGGCTATGTTTTTCAAGTGGAGATGGCTTACCTGTGCCAGAGACTCAAACTGCGCGTGCTGGAGATTCCCATCTATTTTGAAGATCGCCGCATTGGCCAGTCCAAGATGAGCATTCCGGTGAAGCTTGAAGCCGCGTGGCGCACGTGGCAGGTGGGCTGGCGACATAGAAATGTCAAATGATCAATGATCAATGAACAATGACAAAATGCGATGCGCCACCTCCAGTTTCTTAGCGTCTAAAATCTAGCCTCCAACTTCCAACCCCTATGTTACGCCGTCGTCGTGCTGATCTTCTCATCCTGGCCGTTTTGTTTTTGCTGCCACTGCTGCTGTTCTGGCCGGTGACGCTGAGTGGCAAGACGCTGCTGCCGGTCGATAACCTCTATCAGTGGCAGCCGTGGAAAGCGGCCGCCGATCAGTTCAACGCGCAGATTCCGCAGAATCAACTGGTTAGCGATCTGATTCTGGAAAATTACGCATGGAAGCACTTCATCGTCGAGTCGATTTCCAATCGACAGCTGCCACTCTGGAATCCCAATCTCTTTGCCGGTGCGCCGTTCTTAGCGAACGGGCAACACTCAGCCTATTATCCATTTAGTATCCTCTTCTATTTTCTGCCGCTCACGCTCGCTTACGGTTGGTTCACCGTTTCGCAGTTGTTCCTGGCGGGCGCGTTCATGTATGTGCTGTGCCGCGTGATCGGCAGCGGGCGCCTGGGCAGCCTCACCGCCGCCATCATCTATCAACTCAGCGGATTCACTATCGTCAGCGTGGTGTTCACAATGATCATTGCGGCAGCGGCGTGGCTGCCGTTGTTATTGGCGGCCATCGAATTGATCGTCCAGCAGCGATCGGCCTTTGGGCGTCCATCGACCGTGCCGTGGATCATCCTCGGCGCGATCGCGCTGGCCTGCCAGATCATGGCGGGGCACATCGAGATCACGTATTACACGTTGCTGATCATGGCGCTCTACGCCCTGTGGCGATTGGTGGCAGTGGCGAGTAGCACGAGGCAGGATGCAAGACGCAGGAAGCAAGAGGCAGAACGCACGCACCACGCCTTACGTTTTACGTTTCACGTTTTCCGCCGTCCTGTCCTCGCACTGATGGTTATGGTTCTCCTCGGCGTGGGCATGTCGGCGATTCAACTGCTGCCCTACGTCGAGATTCTGCCGCAGAACTTCCGCGTGGGATCGGCCACGTTCGATCAGGTGCGCAGCTGGGCGCTGCCTCCGCGTCACGTGTTGGCGATGCTGATGCCCAATTTCTTCGGCAATCCGGCGGAGCACACGGTCTTCGACATCATGACGGGACAGAACGTGCTGCTCAACAATCCATTCAACGCGCAGAATCCGCAGGGTGCGTACAGCACCATGTGGGGCATCAAGAACTACGTCGAGGGCGGAGCGTATCTCGGCATTCTGCCGCTGTTGTTGGCGATCTACGGTCTGGTGCGCGGCGGCTATCCGCAGACCCGATCGCACCGCGGGTTCTTCGTGATCCTCGCGGGCGTGTCGCTGGCCTTCATGTTTGGCACCCCGTTGTACGCGATCTTGTATTACGGTCTGCCGGGCATCAATCAACTCCATTCACCATTCCGCTGGATTTGGCCCTTCACGATTTCGCTCGCCGTGCTGGCCGCCATCGGCGTCGATGCGTTGATGATCCACCATCAGCGCGATCGGTATGTGCGGCCTTGTAAAGGCCCGATCAACTTCTTCTGCCTCAAAGGCCCGGTCTCTTTTCGTACGATACTCGCGGGATTGGCGTTCTGGCCGGGCGTGCTCATCCTCATCGGCTTGTTCGCCTCCCGCTTGTTTTTCCCAACCCAATCGATTGCCTTTGCCGACAAACTCTTGCAGTCGATGGTACTGGCCAACACCGCCTTCGATAATGCACAGTTGTTCTATTCGCATCTGTGGCGCAACGTGCTGCTGTTCGCTTCGTTCCTCACGATGAGCGGGGTGGTACTGCGCGTCTCACTATGTCCCATTTTCGTGCCGCTGCCCAAAGGCAGGCAAGTGGCGATTTGGAAGCCGTTGCTGCTGATCGTCATTGCGCTTGATCTACTCGTCGGGGCGATGGGGTTCAATCCCGCCGTTGATCCGAAGTTGCTTGAATACACTCCGCCGGTGATCGGTTTCCTCAAACAAGATACCTCGCCGTGGCGCTTCACTACATTCGATCCGCACGGACGCAAGACCTTCAACGCCAATGGCGGCTGGGCGTATGCCATGCAGGATGTGCGCGGCTACGATTCGATCATCCTCAAGCAGTACGCCGATTACATGGGCGTGATTGAGGAACAGAACGAGACGCAATTCAACCGCATCCAGCCGATCACCAAATACGGCGGCCTCGATTCGCCCATGCTCGATCTGCTGAACGTGAAGTACGTCCTCAGCGATCCCGACGTGCCGATCGAAAGTCCAAAATTCAAACTGGTCTACGACGCTGAAGTGAAGGTGTACGAAAACCTCGGTGTGCTGCCGCGCGCGTTTACCATACCGATCGGGTGTGAGACGATCACAGACGATCCACTCGCGGCGCTGAAGCAGCATGATCCGCGTTCGACGGTGATCGTCGAGAGGCCGGCAGATCGATCGGGTGCAGAAAACCCATCGTGCGTTCTGCAAGCCGCCGACGTGATCGATTATCAAATCAACGATGTTGTAATCCAGGCGAACGCCGCACAGCCGAGTTGGCTCGTGTTGAATGACACGTACTTTACCGGCTGGCTGGCGTATGCTGGGCAGGCTAATGGCGCCGAAAGGGAAGTGCCGATCTACAGGGCATACGGCAACTTCCGGGCCGTGCCGATCGAGGCGGGAGTACAGACGATTCACTTCAAGTACAGCCCGATGTCGTTTAAGTTGGGACTGTTCATCTCCTTCATGGCGTGGATGATCGTCGTCTTCCTGCTGGCGATCTGGTTGTGGCGGTTGGCGTATCGCGAAGAGAAACACGCGGCGACGACCACGCAGCGTGTGGCCAAGAACTCCCTCGCGCCGATGGCGTTGAACCTGTTCAATCGTGTCATCGACTTCGCTTTCGCGGCGTTAATGCTGCGCGTCTTGCAGCCGGAGAACGCCGGTAATTTCTACTTTGCCGTCGTCATCGTGGGCTGGGTCGAAATCTTCACCAACTTCGGACTCAACACCTTCCTCACCCGCGAGGTGTCGCGCGATCGATCGGGCGCTAATCGGTTCTTCGCTAACACCTCGATCTTGCGGTTGATCCTGGGCGGTATCGCGCTGCCGGTGTTAATCATCGCGCTGCTTGTCGGCAACGGGCTGTTCCAGTTGACGCAGGAGACGGCGATCACCATCGTGCTGTTGGCGCTGGCGCAGATTCCCAGCAGTCTCTCGACCGGCATGACGGCGATGTTCTACGCCTACGAAAAAGCCGAATATCCAGCGGCGCTGGGCGTGGTGACGGTGCTGCTGAAGGTGATGTTGGGGGTGCCCGCGCTGCTGGCCGGGTGGGGCATCATCGGCCTCGGCGTGGTGAGTTTGATCGTCAACTGCATCACCTTCGTGGTGCTGTATGTCTTGATGGTACGCCTGATCACGCTTGGCGTGCCGCGTTATGAGAATGATCCGGCGCTGCGGCGCGGTATGCTGCGTGAATCGTTCCCGCTGATGCTCAATCACCTGCTGGCGACGCTCTTCTTCAAGGTCGATGTGCCGCTGTTGCAAGCGCTGCAAGGGCCGACGGTCGTCGGGTGGTACAGCACGGCTTACAAATGGATCGACGCGCTGAATATCATCCCGGCCTATTCGACGATGGCGCTGTTCCCGGTGATGTCGCGGCAGGCGACCGAAGACAAAGCTGCGTTGATGCGTTCAACGCGCTTCGCCGTCAAGTTCCTGGTGATGATCGCTTTGCCCATCGCCGTGCTGACGACGTTTCTCGCGCCGTTTTTGGTGTTGGTGTTGGGCGGTCAAGCGTATTTGCCGCACGCCGCTATCGCGCTGCAAATCATGATCTGGTCGATCCCGTTTGGGTGGATCAACAGCATCGTCAACTACATCCTCATCGCGCTGGGGCAGCAATCGAAATTGACGCGGGCGTTTGTGATCGGCCTGACGTTCAACATCAGCGCCAACCTGATTTTGATCCCGCGCTTTTCGTTTGTGGCGGCAGCCGTCGTAACGATCCTCTCGGAATTGGTCGAGGGCCTCGTGTTCATGATCTACCTCGAACGGTCGTTGGGATCGATCCAGTGGATTCGGTTGTTGTGGCGGCTGTTTGCCTCAGCGGGTGCGATGCTGATCGTGATGGCGCTGGCGTGGCCGCTGCATCCGATCGTGGCGTTGATCGCCGGGCCGATTGTGTATCTGGGCGGATTGCTGGTGCTGCGCGTGATCGGGCCAGAGGAGAAGCGCGTGCTCAATCGGTTGCGAGGTTCGCGCAGTGCCGAAGAAAGTCAGTGGCTAGAGGAATCGGTGGCAAGTACGATCTGAAAGCCGGCTGGCTTGAAATGGTACTCAATGATGAGCGGCGACTCGATGGCGCGTGAGCCAGACAGCGCTGCTGCGTTATGTGAGTGTAGGCTAAACGTCGTGATTGCGACTGGAAGGGTACCCGGCGAGGATATACAATGACGTTCACTAGTGAAGGCCTTGGTGCTCGATTAGAGCGACATCATGTTTGCTAGACAATTGTTCTCATCCGCTTTGTTGTTGGCTGTCCTCTGCATAGCGATTGCTGGTGTCCGCCTATCTGAGTCTGCTGTCTCACCGACGAAGACGCCCGCCCAGGCGCTGATGGTCACATCGACTGTGACTGCACCGTCAGGATTGTTTCACTCTGTTGATGAGGGGCTATGGCAGTTGTATGCCTTTCGTGAAGGCTCTTTTCGTTACTTGACTTCTTCTCGTCGGATTCCTGATCCTTCTGCCACGCCACAGATATTTGATCAGTCTATCACCCCGCCTGCCTGGCACGTTAGCGCGGCTGCATTGGCTGACGTGACCGGCGACGGCAAGGCTGAATGGGTGCTTGTGGTTTGGCGGCCCTGGCGCGATTGGCCCATTCAGCGCTGGAGTTCTGTGCGTAGTCCCATCACAGACTTTCACGACGAGGCGGGCGATAGTTGTCATCTCATCTTGCTCGATCCCGGCGATGGGCACGAGGTCTGGGCCGGATCTGCCCTGCCTGCACCGTCCCTTGCTCTGGCGGTGGGTGATGTGGATGGAGACAACCGGTCTGAAGTTGTGATGTTGGAAGGAGACTATGCCACTGGTCAACAAGGCCCCGCCAAACATGTCGATGTCTGGCGCTGGAACGGCTTCGGGTTCACCTTGGAGTGGCGGTCGCCCTCTGGAACCTTCCGCCAACTCTATTTAATGGATGCCGACGATAACCGTGTTCTGGATATAGCGGTTCGCTGAAGTATGAGCTCATGACAGCGACTTGTCACTGTCTTACTATGCAGACTTGCGCCACGTGAGCTCATTAGATTTCAATTGCACAGGAGGCTTGCAATGAATGCCAAACAGATTCTTATCGTTGTGGTTCTCTTGAGTGCACTGGTCGCCTGCAATGCGCCCAACACGCCGACCCCAGCACCGGGCCAAACACCAACCCGAGCACTGGCTCAAACACCGACCCAAATAGTGATCAGCACACCGACGTTGCCACAGGCGACCGTGCCGCCCTCAGCAGTTCCGCCCGCCTCGGATACTCCCGTTCCGATCACGCCACCGCCCGATGTGCACGGCTCAGGCTTTGCGGCTTATCCTCTTATTTCGGTGAAGATGCCTGCGACTTACCAAGGCTATTCTTTGCCCATCGACCTGAAAACGGTGGGCAACGCTCAACAGTTTACGCTCACCCCAGGTCAGGCAGAACTCCTGGCGCAAAACGGCTTTGTCGTCGCGCCGGCCGACTGGCTTGAATTCTTCCAGGTCTATGAAGACACACGTTACCAGGAAATTCCGGTCTTTGTCACCACGGATTCCATCTATCACGTCTATCACCTGCTGTTTGACAAGCTGCTGCGTGACTTGGAGCGGGAGCATTTTGCGCCGGATATCATGGCGCTCACAGACGCCTGCGTCAAAGCGGCCCAGGGCCTTTACGCCCAATTCAAGGGTACGTCGCTGGAAGAGATCGCCCGATCGGTCTGGGCCTACTTCGTCGTCGCCGATAATCTCATCAACCCCGCTGCCACTATCCCGCCTGAAGTAACCGATGTCGTGCAGGAAGAACTCGCTCTGATCCAGGCTCACGCGGGCCTGGCGCGCAGCCCGATCTTCAGCCAGGACTGTTCCGGAACCTGTAACCCCTGCGACCCTAATCCTCCAGCGGGAACGCCCTCCGGCTTGTGCGAGGATTATTCCCAGTACGTTCCGCGTGGGCATTACACGCGCAGCGAGCAGCTGCAACGCTACTTCCGCACCATGATGTGGTATGGGCGTATCAACCTGCGTCTGCAAAGGCCCGCTGAAACTCGCATGGCGTTGCTCATCACTTATCTCTTGCGCAACACGACCGTGGAGGGCCAGCCGGCCTCCGAGGTGTGGGCGCGGGTCTATGATCCCACGGTCTTTATCGTCGGCAAGTCCGACGACCTGGGCTTTCATGAGTACGGGGCGCTGTGGGACAGCGTCTATGGCGCTCAAGCGAAACCCGCCGACATAGCCGACGACGCCAAACTGAACACCTTTATCGCGGCGGCCCGCCAATTACCGCCCCCGCAGGTCAACTCGATGTGGGTCTACATCACGGAAGACAAGGCGCAAGCCACCCAAGGCTTTCGCTTCATGGGCCAGCGCTTCACCCTGGACGCTTACATCATGGGGCAACTGATCTGGCGCAACGTGGGCAAGCTGGGTCAGGAGCGTTGGTTGCCTAAAGGTCTGGATGTGATGGCGGCGCTGGGTTCCAAAGAAGCGTATGCCATTCTCGATCAAACCGGCGAGACGGCCTATGAGAAGTATCCGCAGCAGATGACCAAAGTGCAAAAAGAAATCTCAGCGCTGCAGCTGGATTCCTGGACACAGAATCTTTATTGGAGTTGGCTGTATGCCCTACAGCCCTTGTTGGAACCGAAAGGTGCGCAATATCCGGCCTTCATGCAGACTCAAGCCTGGGCGCGCAAGGACCTGCACACGGCACTCAGCTCATGGACTGAGCTGAAGCATGATACGATCCTGTACGCCAAACAGGTCATGGCCGAAATGGGCGGTGGGCCGCCACCGGAACCACCGCATGGTTGGGTTGAACCTGATCCGGAGGCCTATGCCCGCCTGCTCGCGTTGACGCGCATGACGTACGCTGGCTTGGAGAGCCGTGGTCTGTTAACGGAGAACACTCAAACCAATCTCACCCGCCTGGATGATCTGCTCACCTTCTTGTTGAGCGTGTCTCAGCAGGAACTGGCTGGCGAGACGTTGAGCCAGGATGACTATGATCGCCTCAAGTTCTATGGCGCCGAGCTGGAAGCGATGACGTTGGCCGCTGCCGATCCAGTAGAGGGCGAGGGTCAGCCCTTCTTCCAAGATGATGATCAAGCGGCGCTGGTGGCCGATGTTGCCACGGATCCCAATGGCCAGGTGTTGGAAGAGGCCATTGGCCGCATTTTTGAAATCTATGTAATCGTGTCCGATGGAAAGGACGACCCGCACCTGGCCCGGGGCGGCGTCTTCTCCTATTATGAATTCCCCTGGCCAATGAATGATCGTCTGACCGATGAAGCGTGGCGGGCCAAGCTCAAGGACAATCAAGCCCCGTCTCAACCGGATTGGACGAAGAGTTTCATTTCCAAGTAAGGCAGAGATGACTACTTGATGCGGACGCTCGATCGGCTGCGCGAGGGTCGCGCCGTGCAGCAGAGAGTCAACGGAATGTAACGAGGCGATCTCTCTTTGACCAGACGAGAGATTGCCTCGTGCGTCAGGTTTGCTGTGATGGTGATCGGGATTAAGCGGGAGTTGCCGGGTACGAATAGACCGGCAAGAACTTACGCGGTTTCGGCTGAGTATCCAGTGTTTGCCAGAGGCGCTCGACGGCAGCCCAGTCGAGAACCGTATCGCCACACAGGTCGCAGACTTTGGCCGGAATGTTCTCGATGACGATCGATTCACCGTGGCGCGTGAAGACCTGCGAGATTAGCTGTTCCTGATATTCACCCGGGCAGTTCTCAATGCTGCATTTCATGGGACATTCGTCAGGAGTTTCTTAGCAAGGTAGACACGGCGATGTCTTCGTCTACTTCTCCCCAGTGAATGCCGATGCCTTTGGCGATGAGCCGCCAGTTCTTGAGCTGCTTGGCAGTTGCGTCGCGCAGACGCGGAAACCATTCCAGCGGAGTGGAGACTTCGCGGCCATCCGACAGCGACACGACCAGCGCGTCCGGCGTGAATCGAACGTTCACAGCCAGCACCGCTGTTGGACTAACTCTGCTTAAGGTGCTCATACCATTTCTCCAGGAAGAACTCGGCGTGTTCTTCCACGATTTGCCTGATCTGGCGGAGTTCTCTAGAATTGTAACCGACTGCCCAGTCCAAGGTCACCGGGCGCAGCTAAAATTTGGCGGCGTTTTCAGCAGACTCGACGTGAATGTGCGGCGGCTCATGATCTTCTCGGCTGAAAAAGAAGAAACGATGGCGACCGACTTTCAGTATAGTGGGCATGAACTGATTTCCTCTGGCTTGATTGTAGCGCGCTGAATGCAAGTTGTAAAGTTTGGCCGGAGGAGAAGCGAGTGCTAATCGGCTGCGCGGATCACGCGGCGTGGAAGAGAACGAGCGCGCCGAGGAAGCAGCAGCGAGCACGATCTCAAATTCAGATTGAATCGAGGACTATCCCGTGTCAGTCAATCAACCACGCGTCGCGCTGATCACCGGCGGGAATAGCGGCATTGGATTTGCCACCGCCCGAAAACTCGCGGCGCAAGGCTTTCACGTTATCCTGGCCTCGCGCAACCAGCAGACCAGCGCGCAGGCCATCGCGCGGATTCACGCCGATCAGCCCAACGCCAGCGTTGAATCGATCCCGCTCGACCTGGCTTCATTCGCGTCTGTTCGACAGTGCGCGGCGGCGTTTCAGGCGAAGGGCTATCCGCTGCACGTCTTGATCAACAACGCGGGCGGATCAATCGCGGGCAAGCAAGCGCGGTTCACCGCCGACGGATTCGAGCTGACGCTCGGCACGAATCACCTGGGGCATTTCCTGCTCACCAATCTGCTGCTTGACGATATGAAGCGATCGGCTCCGGCGCGCGTGATCACTGTGTCGTCGCAGCGGCACATTCCCGGTTATGGTGGCGGGCCGGGGGCGAAGTTCGATTACGATAATTTGAAAGGGGAGAAGTTCTACGACTCCGCGACCTTCTATAACAATTCCAAGCTGGCGAACATGTGGTTCACGTATGAGTTGCAGCGCCGGCTGACGGGCAGCGGTGTGACGTCGAATGCGGTGTGCCCGGGCTTCGTGCCGGAGGCGATCGGTGACCGCCGGACGTCACCGATCGATCGCTTCCTGTACAAGCAAATTCTGGCGCGCATGCCCTTCGCGCGTTCACTGGAGCAGGCGTCTGCCTCGTATTTGATTGCGGCCACTGATTCCCGTTTTGAAGGGGTCGGCGGCAAGTTCATCACGGATGGCAAAGAGCGACTTTCGAGCGACGAGTCTTACGACGAAAAAAAGGCGCGGCGTTTGTGGGATGCGAGTTGGGCCTGGTGTGGACTGGATGGGAGCGCTTCGGCCTGAGGAGTGCATTTGTAGGCCGGAGGAGAAGCGGGTGCTCAAGCGGTTGTGGGGTAGGGCGAGTCAGCGATAGAGCGAATCGGTGAGTGGAAACACATGCAGTTCGGCGTAACGAATGACAGCCTGTCCACGCTGGACACATTTATTGTGCTAGCGGCTCAGTTCAGGCCCAGAGTGTGGGCTCCCTCATTTGATTTGCACTGCGCACTTATTACCGGAAAAAGGTAAGTCAATTAATGTGTTGACTTACTTTTTTGTTTGTGATACACTTTATTTCAGCAGGAGGAAAAACGCCATGGAAACCACTATCACCAGCAAGGGGCAAATTGTCATTCCGTCCCGAGTCCGCAAAAACTTCGGCATCGAAGAAGGCACGCGCATCGAGCTGATCGAGGATCGGGCCGCCGGGGTGATCATCCTGAAGCCCGTCACGGCGCAGTATGTCCACAGCCTGCGCGGGCTGCTGAAAGGCACGGCCGCCCTGGACGCATTGAAGGACGACCGCCAGAAAGAGCGTGACCTCTAATGGCCAAGAAACCGCGCGTCCTGGATAGCTGGGCCATGCTGGCCTTTTTTCAAAATGAACCGTCCGCCGATCAGGTGGAGAAGATCATTACTGAGGCGCATGCCGCCGGCACCGACCTGTTGATGTCGGTGGTCAATGTGGGCGAACTCTGGTACACCATCACCCGCACCCACTCCGCCAAACACGCCGACGCCATCATCGCTGAACTGCGGACGTTGAAGATTGCCTTCGTCGATGCCGATTGGGAATTGACCCAATTGGCCGCCCAATTTAAGGCCAAAGGCAAAATCGCGTATGCCGATTGCTTTGCCGCCGCGGTGGCCAAGAAGTTCAAGGCCGAGTTGGTGACAGGCGATCCGGAGTTCAAGCAGGTTGAAGGGGCTGACGTCAAGATTTTGTGGTTGTAAGCTTACTATCATGAAGTCAAGACCGTTCTTTCCAGGTGGTGAACACGTATACGATGAGAACTCGCAATGGAATCATTGGAGTCAGCGGTTGACGATGGAGCTGGACCACGCCGTTGGAGCGGCTGAGTCAAACCTGACCCGCCCAGTGGGCGACCAGCAAAGTGCTGATGGGGCCTGAGTCCTTATCCTGGTATGCGAGCGTGCTGGAGCGCTCTCCTTACGTTATCCAAGGTGTCAAGGCCGTGGCTCGAGGGCTGGCCAAGCTTTCGGGCGAGGGCGAGCCTCAAGGAGAGTACCGGCAGGCCCTCGAGCCACCTGACCGAGCGTGTCAGGACTTGATTCAGGCGCAGGTGTGACATGGTGCAGGGCATGACCTGCGGCGCTGGTTCGCTGTCTGGTTACATATCGGTCTCCTTATTGGTGATCAAGGTGGTGGACGTTTGATCGCGCAGGACGGCCCACAGAATGCCCATCGCTTTGCGGGCGGTGGCGACGCGGGCCACTCCGGCGGGCTTGGTGACTTGCAGGTGTTTGCTATAGCGGGCCAGCACTGGTTGATGCAGGATGAGCGTCGCGGTCGCGCTCATCAGGGCGCGGCGGAGATAGACATCTCCCGCCTTGAGGATGTGGCTTCCCTTGCCGCGGCGTTGACGATTGCCGGAATCGTTGCGGCCACTGACGAGACCCGACCGGCGAAAGACAGGCGCGGCCGCGGGGTAGTTATCCGGTTCACCGATGGCGGCGGCTAAACTGGCAACTTGGACGGCGCTCAGGCCCTTCAACGTGGTCCAGATCTGGTAGGGGGTCGAGGCGACCAGCGCGGTCAAGCGCGTTTCGAGCTGGGTGAGATGAGTTTGCACGGTTTCCAGTAAGGCCAGGTCGTGTTGCAGGAGTTCGCAGCGAATGGTGACCAGTTCGCTGTCCGGTAACAGAGTTTTGCGGGTGTGCGCGATGAGCTTAGCGGCGGTCTGGGGCCCGAGTCGGCAGTGGTGTTCGTGAAACAGTTGCACCAGTTGTGGGGGAGTCAAAGCGCACAAGTCATGTGGATTCGGGCAGATACGAATCAGGTCTTGCAGGGTCTGGCAAGTCCAGAAATCTGTGTTGAATACCGGCGTGTAGCGCTGGCGGGCCGCTTCATCCAGCAGGATCAAGCCCGGAAAGATGCGGTCGAGGTGACCGATGATCTGGTTCTTGAGGATGTTGACCAGTTTGACTTTGCCCAGACGTACGCGGTCGAGTTGCTGCAATTGCAGATAAACGCCCGTGGCCGGGCGATACGGAGTGCCCTCGCCGCGGCGGAGCAAGTCGCCGATGGCGGCTACGTCAATCTGATCCGTTTTTTCGCGCCGCATGAGTTGCTGCTCCCGGTTTTGCTTGACGGCAAAACTATTGATGAGGGTAACGGGTTGGGCGTGCTGGAGCAGATGCCGCGCCAGATTTTCGAAATAGTGACTGGTCGGTTCCATCCCGACCAGCACGACTTGGGCCTGAGTGTCCGTCTTGGCCCGCGCGATCGCCTGGCCTAATTGCTCGAAGCCGCTCTGATAGATGTCGATGTCAAAGGTCGGCGTCACAATTTCGCCGAGCCCATTGTGGATCATGACCACATGGAAGTATTTGCTAATGTCCAGAGAGACGCACAAGATGTGCTCCGGGGCAATCCCCCGGACGAGATCGGCAAAGGCCTGACCGCGTGGCCCACGCAGATGAGTGGTTGGTTGCTCGTTCATGGGAAAACCTCCTGGCAAGGATACGAGTCCCCCGGCGAGGCTAGCGCAGGAAACAAGGTGTGTGCGTCTCTCCGTGTTCAATGAGAGCCAGCCTCGCTTAACAGTGGGGCACTCTTACTCTATCGCACATTGGGTGACGAAAGCACAGGCCACCCAAAATCCATAATACCAGGAG
>JBGSPW010000013.1:0-2495 GCA_041738395.1 Thermoflexales bacterium | reverse complement strand
CGATCCTCACTGGCTTTAAGCAACGCCGGATCAAATCCATTCGGGAAGACATCGATCTGATCCGGCCCGATCCCCTTTTTGATCAATTCTGTCTTGATACCGGGCGTGACGCTGACAATGCGATCCGCATGTCTATAGAGTTGATTCGCCATCCAATACAGGGGCTTGACCTTCCAGCCGGTAACTGCGCCCTTAACTTCCAGCGCATCCGGCCACAAATCGCGCACTTGCAGCACAAAAGGCACGTGTTTTCGCCGGGCAACTTGCAAGGCAGCCCAGCCCGTGAACAGCGGTTGAATGCTGCCCAGGATCAGATCGGGCCGATCCATCCTTAAGCCGGCTCGCCACACCGTAAACATGAATGCGACGTAGGACTTGAGCCGCGCGCCAAGGCTGCCGCGTCCACCACGCAGGGATCGAAAACGCAGCACCTTCAGCGATCCGCCGTTTGGGGCGTGATAGTCCGATGACTCTTCCGGTTGCCCGCTGTACACGTTGTAATCAGCGCTTAACACCCGGACGTCATGCCCGCGTTCAGCAAGCAGCCGCGCCAACGCGATCGGTTGTTGCGATCCGCTTGAGCGCTCTCCGGCAAAGAATTGAATATAATAGTGAATCTTCATGAACTAACACCGGGTGTATCCGCCACTTGTCAAGAATCGCGCCGGAATACGACTGAATCACGTTGAGCGAGTTGGTGCTGCACGCCTTCGCGCCGCACAAAGCGATCCGATGGCGACCTCGTACTTAACCACGCTTCTAACTTCGGACGCAGTTGATCGATCTATGGGACGAAACTGCCGCCAAAGCCGAGTTTCGCGCGGCGCTGCCGCACGCACCGCGGCACCATTTCTCTGCCAAATGCCGGCTATGCCGCACAGGCCGCTAGCTCCGTGTAGCGGTCTTCCATACGAGCCATGTTGTTCGCCCACGAAGCATGCTGATTAACAATCGTCCAATTCTCTGCAGCCGCTGCCTGACGCCACGCCGGTTCTCGAATCGCACGCACCACTGCCTCCACAAGACGATCGACATCGCCAACCGGGAAAGTCAAACCGTTGCGCCCATGCTCGATCCATTCGCGGTTCGCCGGAATGTCGCTGGCGACCGGAAACGCCCCGCAGGCCATCGCTTCGTTGAGCGACACATTGTTACCATCCGTGATGGCCGTCGTCACAAACACATCCGCCTCGCCCAACAAGTGCGGTACTTCGTCATGCGGCACTTTGCCGCGAAACTCCACCGAGGGGCGGACACCAGCGCGATCAACAGACTGCTCCAACGCGGCCCGCAGTTCGCCATCGCCGGCAATGATGAAATGCGTATCCGGACATTGCGCCAGCACGGCCGGAATAGCGCGGACGAAAGTGGCTACGTCGTAGATTTCCATCAAGTGGCGCGTGCTGACCACGGTTGCCGGACCGGCACGATGCGGGGCAGATCGACGGGCGGGATTGAATTCCTCAGTATCAATCCCGAAGGGTAACGTCATTATTTTAGACGGCGGAGCATAACGGCGCTGTATAAAAGTCGTCGTCATGTGATGAGCCATCGACGTAATCAGATCTGCGCGTGCCAGTACCCGGCGGACAACCAGCCGATACAGCCACGAATGTTCTGGCGCGATCAAGACATCGCTACCCCAGGCCGTAACCACAAACGGCCGCCAGCCGCTCAACGCGCCTGCGAGTCCATAGCTGGTCACATAATGAGCGTGAAGAATATCGGGGGCGATGTTGCACACAAGACGGCGCACGCGCGGAATTTGTCGCAAGATCGCCCATGGCGACAGTGACAGCGCCCCAGTTAACTGGATCAGCTTGCCCCGCTCAAGCTGGCCGGGTCGAAATGAAATGACCGTGACCTCATGACCCCGATCTACAAAGTGCCTGGCCCAGCGCGCCGTGTGGATACTCGTCGCATCAGACAGATAACAGATTTTCACAGCTCACCTTGATCTCGATAACCCTTCACGACTCTTGCCAGTCCTTCACGCCAGCCAACCGGATAACTGAAGCCCAACTCGTTCTTTAAGCGCGGCGTGGCAAAGTTCGCGCGATTGTTCAGCGCGATTAAGCGCATCAGGCTCGGCGATCGTCGCAACGGCGGCACGTGCCGCGCGCCGCGCAACGTCAATCTGAATAGGGCCGCCGCCGAATCAGGTATACGCCAACAAGGATGCTCCACCTTTAGTTCATCGGCCAGTGCATTGATAAACTGTTCCAAACGGCACGCATCCGATACATGATAGGCTCGCCCACTGGCCGCCGGATGCTCGACTAACGCCACGATCGCGAGAGCCACATCCTCAACGAACACGTAATTGCAGATAACCTCACGCCCGCCCAGATAGACAAACCGTCGATCGCGCACGCTCCGCATCAAGCGCAACAGGCCGCGCTGCGGATCGTGATCGCCAAACACATTCGCGGGGCGCAAAATCGTGACTGGCAGGCCCTGCGCCGCGGCCTGATGCACATGGTGTTCCGCCTGCC
>JBGSPW010000265.1:0-13569 GCA_041738395.1 Thermoflexales bacterium | reverse complement strand
CTGCGCGATTCGGACGGTTTCCGCCGGAATGTCGACCCGTTGATTCGGCTTAAGTGACATGGCCCAACCTCCGCTGATTAGATTTTGTCATAATTATGCCATACGGTTTCGCCAACAGAATCCTCATTGTGACACAAAGGGGTTTTGTTGGGCATAAGGTTCCTGATGAACAGTGAGTCACGATGAGGTAGAGCAATTGTAAGGTTAAAGGGCGAGGGGAGCAAGTGATAGAGAGGCCATTTAGCTTTCATACAGGCCGAGAAATTGACTTATTTGTTTGCAATTGGTTTCAGGATGGAGCCTCCCAGTTAAACGAGCTCTTTGATGTTGGGCTTGGCTCATTCCCTGTGTCGCCATGGTTCGCTACGATGACTTCGCGCAGCGAAAGCCCAATGTGGAGTCAGAGAAATCGAGGCTCATCGCCGAGATAGCCGCGGTAATTCGCGGAGCGGCTGTGGTATAAGCTGCATCGCGCACCACCAGCATCGCATCATCAACGCCGTTCCACGAGACAGATCTCTGGATCGTTTTATCTGAGCTGATGAAAAGAGGCGTACTCGTCCATTCTAGAACATTACCTCCCAGGTCGAGAATTCCTTCTGGCGTTGCGCCGTCGAGAAAACTTCCAACTGGCCGTGCCCCTAATTTCTTGAAGCCGGATGCAAACTGATTGGCTGTTGTTGCGGACGGTGGCTCACTACCCCACGGCCATGGTCTTCCCTGCAAACCACGTGCGGCCCGTTCCCATTCAATCTCGGTCGGCAGTCGACGATCAATCCATGCACAGTATTCCGCGGCTTGGCGGGCAGTCACAAAAACGACCGGATACGAGACAGATTGCGGTTCTGTAAACGTCGTGTCCGTAGGCGGCGTGCAATGGCCTGAAGTCACGCAAAGTTGGTATTGCCGATTGGTTACTTCAGTCCGTTCGATCTCAAACGTCTCAACCTTCACAGTTTGCGCAATCGCCTCGATCCGGTCTGGATAGGGCGCGTCGGTCCCGAAAATCATGTCGCCACCTTCCAGTCGAATCAAGGGGCTCATCTGCTGCGCCTCCAACTTCATCGCGTCTACTTGCGTTCCCCTCTCAGCCTCACGAGACCGCAACTGCCAAACCACGCTAAAAACCGCAGCAATTGCGGCAATGATCAACCCGACTAGCAGGAGAGCACTTCTGCGCTTGCTACGCTCGCGTTGCACAGCTTTACGGCTCTTGCTAATCAGTTCTTCAGCCTCGGACGTTAAGTGCAATTCTGCTCGATAGCGTTCGACCACCTTCAATCGATCGACGGGCAACAGTGCACCATAGCGCCTATATGCGCGCAGTTCTTGTTCCATCAATTCCTGCGCGGCTTTGCGCGCCTGCACCGCCGGGTCGAGTTTGATCTCGTCGAGCAGGTAGTCGTGCGCCAGCTCGTAGGCTGGTTCGCCCTCGGTCTCCTCGACGCGTAGCAGGCGGCTATCGACCAGCTGGGCCAATACGGCATCGAGCGTTTCAGTCTGCACGCCTCGCGCCGTCAGACTGTCAACCAGTTCAGTCTGGGTGCGCATCACACGGTGGATGTCGGAAGTGATCAGTTCTTCTAGCAGGCGTTGCGCGATCGAGCGCTGCCCGGCCGGCAGGTCGCGCTTCAGGACGCGGCCCAGATGCCCGCGCAGAATGCCGGCGGCGCCGCCCTGGACGGCATAAAGTTCGCGCGTGATGACCTGCGCCTCGGAGGGCAAGGCTTCGTATAGCGTCGAGCACACGAGTTGAACCTGCGGCGGCGCGACTTCGTCTTTGCCCAGATCATTGAGGATAGTGTCAATCAGCCCAGCTTCAAACGAAATGCCACGCTGCGCCGCAGGCTCTGCCACAGCCGCGCGTGCTTCGTCGCGCGTTAGGCGATTCAACCGATAGTCGTTCTCGAAGGGGTTGCGGATGCGTGGACGGAAACTGGCGAGATTTGCAAAGTATTCGCTGCGCAACGCCAGCACCCAACGCACGTTAAGACTCTCGTCGTCCAGGCATTCGGCCAATTCGCGCACAAATTCGGGACGGGCGGGTTCTTCAAGTTGGGTGAAGAACTCCTCAAACTGATCGAGGAAGATGTACAGTGTTGTCCCGGTGCCAAGTACATCACCGACGCGTGTGAGAAAGTCGCGCAACGGAGCCTGAGCCAGATTGGGCGTATCACTCAGGTTGGGGAGAAAGGCACGCTTGAGGGCGAGCGCGGGCGCGACATTGTACGGGCGAAGATAGGCTGGCAGATGTCCAGCGGCGATCAGGTGCGGCGATATACCCGCTTGCAACAGCGAAGTCTTGCCTGCGCCGGATTCGGCGTGCAGCACCGTCAGCGGACTGCGCTGTAAATGCTCAAGCAGTTCGCGTATCGCATGATCGCGGCCAAAGAAAATCTCGGCGTCGCTCAGGCGATAATCAAGCAGACCCTTGTATGGGCCGCCCTTGTCGGCATCGGTCGACTCACCTGCGCGCGCCTGCAAGCGCCGCGCGAACGCGCTGACGCCCTGGGCTAGACGCTGCGCCTCAAATGATCGGGCTAGCTCGGCTTCTTCTGCGGCTGTCCGAGCGCGTTGATCGATGTTCTGGATGTTCTGGATGATCTTATCGCGACCGACGACATCGCCGCCGATGGTGATGTCACGTCCGGCGTTGAGATCAGCGCCACCACTGCGGTTGATGTTGGTGATTGAATCAGGATCGGAGTCGGTCATGGGAAACACTTCTGCAGAAACGTCCTATCGATGAGATAAATGCTGCTGGCAATCATGCATCTGGCCCGGATCGTCGTTGGTCTCCAGTTTGTGATGTAGTTGTAGGAAGTGTGAAACAGGAAGGCTTGTGGCGTAATCTATCGCACTAGAATGAGGAAAGTATAGACCGAAAAGACCGGCAAAGCAAAACTGCTAGAACAGCCAGCGCTCCATTGTGACGTCTCAACTTTGAGACACGACAAAAAAATTTCTTCGCGGCGAGGGACGTTTTCTGAGAAACAGATCCCGCTCGGGGAGTTTCCCCTCTGCGGGACAACGCCCCGCGCCGTGCTATTCAGGAATGAGGCCCACCTTGGCGAGTTCCTGGTGCAGGGCGCGCAGATTGCGATAGCGTTCGCGCAGTTCGGCGAAGTAGCGCGACCAAGCGTCCAGTTGATCCAGCCGTTGATAGATCGCGCGCATGCGTACCAGGTGCTGCGCCGCCGCGGTGTAATTCGCGCGCCCACGCTGATCGATCAGGCGGGCGACATGGGCACGATAGAGCCGCAGTGCCTCTGCGGGCCGCTCGGCTTCGGCCGCGCGCGCTACTTTCAATTGCAGCGGCTCATTGAAAGCATTACCCCACCAATGAGCCGGCACTTTCTCGACCGTGCTCAGCGTCGCATCGATGTCACCAGCCAGCAAGTGAATCTCCGTCAAGAGACCGAATTGCTGGCTCTGGATCAACTGCGTCAGGGCTTGCACGCGCACGCTGTCCCAACGCTGGCAGGCCTCGGCGGCCGCGTGCAGTTGTTGATAGCCCTCCACACTGGGCCGCTGCCGAAAGAGCTGCTCGGCCAGCGACAGCACTTCGTTTACATCGCCCCGCTGCGCGGCTTGTTGCTTCAGCCATTCGCTCAAGCGCCAGTCTTTTGAGGTGGACTGTCGCTCGCGCACCAGCTGCACGGCGATTTCAACGCGCTCGCGCTTTACCAGAATGTCGGCGAGTTGCAGTAGCTCGTAATCCGAGGCCGCGCGAGCGACGGCGATGGCTTCCGTATCCCGATCGAGTTGCAGCAGCCGATCGAGCAAGGCCGAGGCCAGGCCGGCTTCGCGGCAAATCTCCAGATAAGATTCATCGTCGATCACCGTGTCTTGCAAATTGAGGTACAACCCGCCGAAGGCGCGCCGCGCGTAGTCACGATCGGGTGCGGTTTGCGCCAAGGCCGATCGCACCCACGCGCCGACGAGGGATCTTTCTGCAGACGTGAGGAAGTTGAGCAGCAGATCGTAGGCATTATCGCTCAGTCCAGTGCCGCCAAAACGGATGTCCCACGCGACGGTGTCGAACAGGGCCTGCACGATGGGGAGCCGCTGCGCCGCATCGTCGCTGGCGGCGAGGCAGTCGCCCAGACCGTTGACGCAGTCGATCAGCCGGCCAGCCAGATCGCCGTCGTCGTGCAACTGGCCGTAGACTTCGAGGACTTCGCGCAGGATAGTGTCGTACACGATCGCGGCGTTGGGCCAATCGGGTTGCGTGGCGTATTGCCTGCCCAGGCCGATGAGGTGATCGATTTCTCCAGCAAAATCGCGGGCTGCGTGATAGTCATCTTCATCAATCGACCGCAGGGCTTGCTGCACTTGCCGTCGGATGAGTTCGGGATCGATCGGGCGGGCCGAGGTCCGGTCGCGGGCGGTGGGCAGATCGAGCAACCAGGCTAGCTCGGGCTGACGGTCGATCATCTGCTGGATCAGTTCGATCAGTTCGGCAGGAGTGCGCTGCGCCAGGCGGGTTTCCAGATCGGCCTGTGCGGTGAAAGCGGCGGGATCGTCCAGCCAGGCAAAGAGCAGCGCGGCGAGGTGTTTGCAACGTCCGTCAAAGGGACAGGTGCAGAAGTGGGCGGCCAGGCCGTGTTCGTCGAAGGTGGCCTGCACGCGATAGGGCGTGGCGCGCGAGCCGTGGCACAGGGCGGCGAGGGAGTGCGCGTCAGCAGCGGCGCTGTGCGTGGGTTGCTCGATGGCGCCTGATTGAAAGTAGGCGCGGCCCCGCGCCAGCGAGCGCGCGTCGATCCAGCGGGCCAAGTCGGTTTCGGTGAAGACGGGCAGAGAAGCGTTCATAGAAAAGGGTAGATGGCAGATTGAAGATAACAGAAGTTGTTTTATGGCGCGCTCACGGCTGAGTTACGGTCGCCTTCGGGCATGGAATTTACCACAAAAAAGGCGGCAACAATGCGTGAATGACAGGCTATCCAAACTCAAACTCATTCAACTTCTGCCATTTGGTGCGCCAATCGGGTAACACGCGACTGAGTAGTTCATAGAAACGCGGCGAGTGGCTGTGTTCTTTCAAGTGGCACAGTTCGTGCAAGATCACGTAGTCGATGAATTCTTCCGGCACTTGAATCAATTTGATGTTGAGTAGAATCTTCCCGACAGGCGTGCAACTGCCCCAGCGTGTTTTCATGGCGCGAATCACAATCTGCGGATAGGCAACGCCCTGTCGTTGAAGACGCGGGAAGCAGGCGGCCAGTCTGGTCTGAAAAACTTCCGCCGCTCGTGCGCGATACCACTCATTTAGCAGCCGTTTGACGTGCTGCGTGTCGCGCTTGTTGCGCACGATGACAGAGATATACCCCCGGCTGAGTTTGACGCCTTCCTCAAGACCCTCTTCAACTTTGAGTCGATATTGTCGCCCTAAGTAACGATGTGTTTCGCCGCTGACGTAGAGGCGCGGCGGCAAATCGGGGGAATAGAGTTCGTATTGCCGCTGGGTGCGCAAAATCCACGGGGCGCGTTTATTGATGCGCGCTTCGATGTCGTCCTGCGATGTGCCGTCAGGCGCAATAACGGTCACGCGCAAATCGGGGTGCACCGTGATCGCCAGCGTTTTGCGTGGCATCAATTGCAGTTCGTATGCGATGGTTTGTGAACCAAATTGGACTTGATGAATGCTCATGATATTGGGATGTGTCACCCTGAGCGATAGCGAAGGGTCTCTGAGACAATCGTAGAGATTCTTCGCTTCGCTCAGAATGACACTTTAGGATAACAGTTATTGAAGTGCGTCGCGACGGCGGGCTAGTTCGATCAGGTTGTCGAGCATTTCATCCAGCATGGCGGTTTCGATGTTCACGTTCTGCTTCGCCTCGACTTCATCGAATAGATAATCTTCGATCTCGGCCTTCATTTGATTCTGGATGTCGGTATTGCGCACCCAATCGCGGATTTTGTGCCGGTCAATGATTTGCTCGATGGCGAGAGCCATCTCGCTGGCGATGTTCATCAAACGGGCGAGTTCAGCCTCGGTGTAATAGTGGCTGCCGGTTTCCCGAATCAAGCCATAGTAAGCGGCGGCATGTTTGGTGCGGCGCAATCTGGGCGGCGTGACATCATCCTCGCGGTTGCGGACGCGGTTCATCGCTTCGGTGACTTTTTCCAGATATTGCAATTCGTTGATGCGGCCTTCTTTGTAGGCCTGGATGGTCTCATCAATCATCTTGGAAAAACGCTTGTAGAAAGCGGGGTCCAGGTCCATGCGCTCGGTGATGGTGCGCTTGACGCGGTTGGCGATGGTATCGGCTTTGGCGGCCGGGCCTGCGATCTTCTCCACTTCCTGCGCGAAGCGTTCTTTGTCAAAGATGTTCACCAGATCCGTAATGGGCTTCACGTCCGTTGACTGGATGTGACTGTCAATCAACTTGCGGATTTTCTTCTCGTAATCCTTGTAGTCAATCGTTTCGGCGTAGCGCTGTTTGACCGAGGCCCGCAGGTTATGGAAAAAGCCCAGGTCGTCTTTGTAAGTCTTGATACGGTCTTCAGAGAAATCGGTGTAGAAATCAACCGTGGCGAGCGCAACCTGCAGAGTGCCGGCATAGGCCGTGAGGGCTTCGTAGAATTTCCCGCGCAGGTCTTCGGGTTCAAGGAAACGCTCTAAGGCTTCGGTGTCTTTTTTGTTGGTGACGGTCTTGAAGACATCCCACACCGCGGCATGACGTTGCGGAAGTTTGGCGACTTCCTCGCGCACGTCGACCACCGTGCCCAGGACATCTTCGGTATCAAAGCCTTCGAGGGCGTCGTAGGTGTGAATGGCCTGGTTGAGTTCGCCCAGCACGCCGTAGTAATCCACGATGTAGCCAAAGTCTTTACCTTCAAAGAGCCGATTGACGCGCGCGATGGCTTGCAGCACGGCATGTTCTTTGAGTGACTTATCGATGTACAGCACGGTGTTACGCGGCTCGTCAAAGCCGACCAGCAGTTTATCTACCACGATCAGGATTTCAAAGCCGTCTTCCGTGCCGAATTGGGCAATCAACTCATCATTGTATTTGTCTTCGGTGCCGAAGCGTTCCAGCATGCGTTTCCAGAAGGCTTCGATTTCGGGGTCTTTGGTATTGTCGACTTCTTCGTTGCCTTCCCGCGTATCCGGCGCAGAAATAATGATCTCAGACGAAACCAGGCCAAACTCATCCAGATACTTCTTGTATTTGAGTGCGATTAGTTTCTTGGAGGTCGCCAGTTGGGCCTTGAAGCCCGTGCCTTGGAAGTTCTGCCGGTAGTGTTCGCTGAGGTCGTACGCGATCTGGGCAATGCGTTGTTCAGCCGCATTCACTTCCTCGGCACGGCTAAACTTGCGCTTCAAATCAGTCTTTTGTTCGGCGGTGAGATTTTGTGTGACGCGCTCAAACCAGGTATCGATCGCGGCCTGATTGACGGTGAGCTCCGCCAAACGCCCTTCATACAACAGCGGCACCACGGCTTTATCTTCCACGGCGCGGCGCATGCTGTACGGATGAATGATGCCGCCGAATTTGGCCGCAGTCGATTTATCCTTTTTGAGCAAAGGCGTGCCTGTAAAACCGATGTAACAGGCGTGCGTAAAGACGCGCCGCATCTTGGCGTGGATGGAACCATATTGGGTCCGTTGACCTTCGTCCACCAGTACAAAGATGTTAGGGCTGTCGTCCGTAACCTTCTCTTTGGCAACTGCCTCGAATTTGTTGATCACGGTGGTAATCAAGTCGGTCTTGCCCTGCTGAATCAACTTGAGCAAGCCCTTGCCGGTCTTGGCGCGTTGCACGGTCTTGCCGCAATCGTGGAAGGTGTTCCAGATTTGTTTATCCAGATTGATGCGATCGGTAACCAGAATCACGCGCGGATTGGGAATATCGCGGTGCAGCGTGAGCGCCTTGGCGAGCATGACCATCGTGAGTGATTTGCCACTGCCCGTGGTATGCCAGATGACACCGCCCGAACGCATACCGTTGTTGTCGAGTTGGGCGACGCGGGCGACAGTCTCTTTGACGGCGAAGTACTGCTGATGCCGGGCAATCTTCTTGATGCCCGCGTCGTAGACGATGAATTGATAAATGAGTTCGAGCAAGCGTGCGGGGCGCAGGAGGCTATACAGCGTGCGATCCTGCGCGGTGGGGAGGCGTTCGCCGGCTGTTTCCAGATCGTCGAAGTAACGCCGGATGAGCTGCGCGTCCTCTCGATGGGCGAACAGGGCGTGTTTCTCGGTATCCGGCAAGATGGTGTTAGCGAGGCGATGGACTTCATCTTCAATATTGTCTTCCTCGCGCCAGGTTGACCAATATTTTTTGGAGGTGAAGGTCGTTCCGTACATGGCGTTGTTCTTGCTGACGCCGAGCAGGAGTTGTGAATACTGGAAAAGATGCGGAATCTCGTCGTCCTTCTGGTTGCGAATGTGCTGCGTAATCGCTTCGAATACGGCCTTTTCGCCCGAGCTGGTTCCCTTGTCGGGCCGCTTGCATTCGATGACGACGAGCGGGATGCCGTTGACGAAGACGACGATATCGGGGCGACGGGTTTCATCGCTGCGGCGTTTTTGCACCACGAATTCATCGCTGACGTGATAGACGTTGTTTTCGGGATGTTGCCAGTCGATGTAGTGCAGGCTGAAACTGCGCGCATCGCCCGCGATGGTTTGCGGCAGGCTGGCCCCCAGCGTGAGCAGTTCATACAGCCTTTCGTTGGTGCGCACGAGGCCGTCATACGGTTCTTCTTTGAGTTGGCGCAGAGCGGTCTGAAGATTAGTTTCGCTGAAGGGGTAGGCCTGCCCTTTGTAGTGGATGCGATTATGCTCGCGCAGCCAGTTGATCAGCACGTCGTCCAGCAGCACGTTGCGAAACTTGCCGCCGCGTTTTGCCAAGGCGTCATCGGGCGTGAGATATTCATACCCCAACGCCATGAGCAATTGCAAGGCGGGGATTTGCGAGATAAGTTCTTCACGAAACGAGGGAGTGGAAGACACAGCTGGATGCCTTGATAATGAAAGACCTGTCAGATCGTTAGAACAATCTGACAGGTCTGGTGGGTATTCACTCGTCTATAACCAGCCTTGATCGTGCAAGCGCTGCCAGGCAACCTGAATATGGGCTGGCTGAAAGCGGGCTTGCTTGCGCGCATTCCAGGCATGAACGCCTTGAATGGCGACGGCCGGCTCAGTTTGGGCAGCAGGGTTCTCTTGCGCCACCCAATGAACGGTGGCCAGCAGCTCCATGCCGTAGGGTGTTTCAAAGCCGGCAATCAAATCGGCCACCCGCTGACTACGCGCCAATGACTCCGGTTGCTGCTCCAGGAATTGACGCGCCACTTGCACGGCTTCCAGCTGCAAGGTCAGCGCGACGGTCTGCCCGGTCCGATCGCCATAGCCGCGAATGAAGTGGCCTTCGAGGCGTTGCAAAACGTGATTCAAAGTTTCGGCATATGGACCGTAAGCGCCTTTCGTGAAGTTCAAGCGGAGCGGCTCGCCCGCCACTTGCAGGAAATAGGCGAGTTTTTGAACTTCAAGCATCGACAAACGGTACATGGGTCCGGCGTAGCTGTCCAGGGCGGCCAGCAGGATAGCGCGGCCCGGCGTCATGCTAGGCCGCTCGGACGCGATCTTCATCCGCTCGGGGGCCGGTGCGCCGTAGGGTTCATAAATCAACACCTGCACGTCCGGCAAAATCGCAAAGGCCTGTTCAATCCGGGGTCGCACCGCGGACCAATCAAGGCCGCCACTTCCCGCCCCTAAGGGTGGAATCGCGATCGAGCGGATGCCGCGCGCCCGGACTTCTTCGACCAGCGCGGCCAGGCCCGTATCAATGTATTCCAGCTGCGACTTCTCTTTCCAGTGTTGTTTGGTAGGGAAGTTGATAATGTAACGCGGCTGGCTGAACTGCCCGTTGTCGTAGATCAGCATACGCCCGGTCTGCACTTCGCCGCGCTTGCACGCGGCATAATAGACGGCAAAATTTTTGGGATGGGCCTGCTTGAATTGCAGCGCTACGCCCTTGCCCATCACGCCCACGCAGTTGACGGTATTGACCAACGCCTCGGCCGGCGCTTCGAGGATGTTGCCGGTGGTGAACTTAATCATCGCCGCCTCCACTACCAATAATACCAGTCTTTGTGAATCTTGATGGCCGGCGCCGGGGCGTAGTCGGCCAGAATTTGCGCGACGGTGCGGGCCGTGTCCTGGTACATGACGCCGATGCCTTGAATTAAGCCCCACGGCACGAAGTGCTGCACCAGGAATTCGGCGTTGCGCCGCCGCGTCCGATCGTTGTCGTCCAGCGTATCGGCCCAGAAGGCGGCGCGCATAATGGCCCAGTCGATCTGCGTCAGGTGGCGGAGATCGTTATAGAAGTGCGTGATGGCCATGATGGCGTGACCGTCGGTGAAGGCGAACGGCCGATTGTGCTGCGCCACGACTTCGGTCGATGAAACCAGATGCACGATGGGGGCTTGCCCTTCCGAATAGCCCCGCACGCTGCCGCGATGGATGGCGTACAGCATGGGCGAACGCGGCGCAAAATAGAAGGGCACATAGTCATGCAGCACGCCGCCGGGCGGCACCGGCACCGGCGTGGTGGCGCGGCGATCTTGAATGTTGCGATGCGCGATGTTGACGTGATCGACCTGGCGCGGGGCCAGCGCCGACGTGGCATACAGCCCGCCCTGTTCAAGGATGGACGGCAAGTTGCGCACATGCGTGATGTGATAGATAGGCGTCACTCTGCCAGCTTCATCTTTCATCCCTCTGCCCCTCTCCTTTAATTCTCTCCCACCTGTCAACAACTGCCGCGACCGAAAGACCTGTCAGGTTTTACATGCCGATCGATCCGCGCTCGCCGCGAGCAAATGGGGCCGGACAAGTTAGCCTGACCATCTGGTGAAAACCTGCCAGGTCTACCCCGTCTGCACCCGCACCTTGCCCGTCAACAACTGCTGCATTAGGCCCTTTTTCTGCCGCTTCAACGCCGCGATTTTTCGCTCTAACAACTCGAGTTCAATGTCGGCGCACGCCAGGACGCCAGCAATTCTGCCTTGTTCTTCCAATGACGGTAAAGGAATTTTGATCTGCGCGAAAACATTCCAGCGTAAACTGCCGCGACGATTGATTGAGCCGCTGGTGTTCATGGCAAAGATTTGGCGATAGCGTTCTGTTTTGACCAGTGCGTACAAGAAACGATCATCGACCTGCTGTTGGTCGGTTTCAAACACGGTGTACATAGGACTTATCAGAGCCACATCGTGCAAGTTTTGGTAACCGATAGAACCTTCTTCAATGTGGTTGGTTGCATATGCAAATTGATGTCTCTTGACCACTCGATATGTAGACAAATCGTCGCTGAAAATCTGCCTGCCAAAAAACTCTAATGAATCTACGAGGCCGTAATGTTTGGTACACGACAATACAGGCAGATCATGATTGTCTTGGTTTTTGGTGGATACTTCTTGGGCAATTGCTGCAATAGAAGTGAAGCGCCAATCTTTGGGTAGGTCACCAAATAGTGTTTCATGCGTTTCTTCAATTCCAACAAACTCCTTAAACCGCCGCTTGCCCGTAAGCAACTGCTGCATTAACCCCCACTTGCGGTTTTGCTTCGCGGCGAGGAGCTGCTCTGTTAGCGCAATGGCGACATCCCACGCGAGTAATATATCGTGTATTTGTTGTTGCTCTACTTTCGGAGGCAGAAGTATAGGCAGATCTGATAAAGCCGCTTTAGTGAGTTTGAATCTTCCCGCTCCTTGGCGACTAAGATATTGCATCACGCTCCTGTGCTGAAAAAAGCGATAGAACCATTATAGTGGACCCGTAAAACTGGACACTGAAACAAGCCGTCTTAAAGCAGCAACCGCAAAATTCCACCTACAAGGCGGATTTGCGCGACTTGTGATGAATCGCCGCATCCCACTGCTGTTCCAGTTCTTTGAGACACCGGCGTGGATTGTGGCGAAAGCGGTACTGCACGCGGAGTTTGAGCTGTGCTGCGCGAAACCGCGCAGACTCTTCATCGAACTTGGCTTGGTCGAATTGTTGGAAGCGCTGTAACACTTGGTCAAACGATTCGGTGGGGTCGATATAGATCGCCCACTCGCCATAGCGGAGAATGAACTCATGCACAGACTTGCGCCCATGAATCTGTCGTTGACGAGTCCGCAAGCGTCCGAAGAAACTTTCGAGGTCGTTGTTGGTTCGCCACCGTTCGGGCCAGGCATAACAGGCAAAGAGTCGCGGCCAACGTTGCTGGAACGTCGCGCAGATGTGCGCCACCACCTCGGCATCTGCAGGGCACGTTTGGGCTTGTTGCTCCAACTCCGCCAGAAAGTCTTTGACCTGTCGCTTGATCTCACGGCGGGTGGGACGTGGCTGACCGGCTTGCTCAGGGGGATCCAATCTGCGATCCAATTCGACCAACCAATTGCGTTGACGTTTGAGACGGCGGTACTGAACGGTGAAAGGGCGGCGACGTTGGACAACGGCCAAGAGTTGGTCCAAAATCGGATGGCCCCCTTTTTACGACTGCGTTGGAGGGAAGCTTCCAAGCGCGTCAGATCTTCAAACACGCGCAAGCCACCCAAGGCGAACGGCGGCTTGCTGCCTTCGGTGAGGGTCGTTCGAATCAGATCGGCATAGGTCCGCAACACCGGCAGGCACGGATCGTCAGGGACCAATTGGTCAATCGCACGGCACACGGCATAAAACGCGCCGCGAATGGCTTGTTTCAAGGCTTTTTTGAAGGCTTGATCCTCTGTGGCGATGGGCCGGGCGGCATCGCACAGACAATGCAACTGACACGTTTGATGCGCCACGCCCGGAAAAACCACCGCGGCAGCCAGCTGAAGCGCCTTCTCATCGTCGCTCACCAAGCCACGGATTCGATAGCCCAAATCTTTCACGGGCTGGAGCAGCTGAGTGGCCAAGGTTTGATGCGCGGTGGAAAGCAAAGCCGCCTGATGAAGGATCAATCCGAACTTCAATTCGCGCACAACGTACAACGCCGTGTTACCCTTTTCGGGCTTGAGGGCGTCGATCGCAACAAAGAGTCCATGCCGCCGAAAATACGCCGCATGTTCTTCCAGACGGAGATCATATGTGCAACGCAGCAAGACGAGAAACACCTCAATCAAGTACAGCACCTCTCGTTCGGAGATGAGCACGTGACGCTCTTGGGTCAACAGCTCGTGAATCTGTGCAACAGTCCAGCGTTTCCAGAAGCGCCACGTGCCAATCTGGACAATGACTTCCAACGCGAAGCTACTCCCGCGAACCGTCAAGCGGCGCGCTGCTTGCGATTCATACACACGATTCCGCCAGGCACATTTCGGATTCGGACAACTGTAACCCAGGCTGACGACCAAATACCGTCCGTCCAAGAAAACGACGTACTTCCGCCACAGCGGATAACAACGCTTCAAGGTTTGACCGCAACGCGGACAAACCAATTGTTCCGGTCTATAGTAGCGCGCGAGAACTTGGTCATTGTCTTTGGCTTGTCTCACGTACACCCCTATTCGGCACAAGGTTTATGCAAGACAGCATTTTACCTTGCGGAAGGCGTGTAGGTGGAATTTTGCGGTTGCTGA
>JBGSPW010000218.1:0-10371 GCA_041738395.1 Thermoflexales bacterium | reverse complement strand
GATCTAGGGCAGCGCGGCGTGCTTGCGACCGGCTGGGGCGGCTTGAGCCGCGCCGCTGTGCCGCCGTCGGCCGATGTCTTCATCCTCGAAGCAGCGCCGCATGCCTGGCTCTTTCCGCGCATGGCGGCGATCATTCATCACGGCGGATCAGGCACCACCGGGGCGGCTCTGCGCGCGGGGGTTCCGATGATCACGGTGCCGCACGCGGGCGATCAATCGCTCTGGGCGCGCTGTGTGGAGGAACTTGGCATCAGCCCGGCCGCCATCCCTCATCGGCAGCTGACAGCCGATCGGCTGGCCGCCGCGATTTTGTGCGCCGTGACCGATCAAGACCTGCGCGCTCGCGCGGCGCTGATCGGCGAACGCATCCGCGCTGAAGACGGCCTCGCGCAAGCCATGGCCGTGATCGAGCGTGCGGCGGCGTCATACTAAGGAGCTTGCCATGTTTCATCTAACCACCCTCTCGCGCATGTTCGGCCTCGCCCTCATCGCCGTGCTCCTGGCCGGCCCGATCGTTCCGGTGAAGTCCCAGCAGGGCAACGTGTACTACGTATCTTCCACCGGCGCGGATACCAATCTCGGCACTTTCACCCTGCCTTGGGAAACGATCCAGAAAGCGGCGGACACTTTGATTGCCGGTGAGACGGTCTACATCCGATCGGGCACCTATTACGAGCGCGTCATTCCCCAGCATTCCGGCAGCGCTGTCGATCTCCTCATCACCTATGCCGCCTATCCCGGCGAGAGCGTGACGATCGATGGCACGGGCCTCACGGTGCCCACCGACGAGGGTCTGTTCTACATTGCGGGTCAGAACTACCTCAAGGTTTCCGGCTTGCGGATCATCAACTCGGCTTACGCGGGGATTCTCGTTGAAAACGCGGGGCACATCACGTTGGAGCAGAACCACACCGACAACACGACGTCATCCGGCATCGGCGTGTGGGGCAGTCATGACATCCTCATCGACGGCAATGAAGTCGAGCGCGCCTGCTCCAACGGCATGCAGGAATCGCTCACCGTCGCCGGCACCGACACCTTCGAGGTCAGGCACAACCGCGTGCACAACGTCGCCGGCTACGACAAGGAAGGCATCTGCATCAAAGACGGTTCGTCAAACGGCCAGGTCGATCGGAACGAAATCTATCAGACCACCGCGGTCGGCCTCTACGTCGACGCCTGGGACAAGCACACCTTCAACATCGACGTTTACCAGAATGTCATTCACGATGTATCCGCGATGGGCATCGCGCTGGCGTCCGAACAAGGCGGCCTGCTCGAGCACATTCGCGTGTGGAACAATCTCGTTTATCACAACCAACTCGTGGGCGTCTGGCTGTCGGGCTGCTGTGCGGGCGCGGCCTCGCATCCCATCCGTGACGTGCAGATCATCAACAACACGCTGGTCGAAAACGGCTGGGAACCGTGGGGCGGCGGCATCGCCTTCGACGTCAATCCGGCCATTCAGCAGGTCGTCGTGCGCAACAACCTGCTCAGCCAGAACCTCTCATTTCAGATCGCGGTCGATGCCGTCGTGCCGACTCTCACCCTCACCATCGATCACAATTTAATCGATGGTTATCGTGACGGCGAAGGCGAGGTTTACGGCGCAGCACCGATCGTGGGTGCGGCGCAGTTGGCGAATGTCGCCGCGGCCGATTTTCACTTGCGGCCCAATTCACCGGCGATCGATTGCGGTTCTGCGGTGGGCGCTCCGTCTGCTGATTTTGACGGCGCTTACCGGCCTCAAGACGGCGATGACGATCAGATCGCGGCCTTCGACATCGGCGCGTATGAGTTCGCCGCGTGGCGGGTGTACTTGCCGATCGTGTTGAAACAGAACTGACGGTGGGCCGCGTCTGTCTGAAGAACTGCTGCGCGCTAGAGCGAATTCCAGTTTCATTTGCGACTTCGCTCCTGCTGGATGTGTCCACGCAGAGCGAGCGGGAGCGTCGCAGTTAAAGGCGCCAACACTTTTGCGTTATATTCATTTCGGGAAAAGGATTTGACAATGTTACCGATAGCTCTTACACTCAAGGCTGATCTGAAAATGCTCACAGCCCTCGTCCCGAGGGCGTTCTCCCCCGGGGACGGTGCGCGAGCGCGGAGCGATTTCATGTCTCGTGGTGAACGCAGTTCATGGGTATCTACTCAGCCTGCCGATCGTCCACAGATAACGCAGATTAAACTGATGAAGAAATCTGTGACATCTGTGAAATCTGTGGACAACCAGGAAGGTTCGGCAACATTGCCTGAGTAGTAAAGTTCATGGGGTCTATTAAGGATTAGAGGGGTGGGTTTGATGAGGATAGACACGGCTACCAAGCCGGCTGTTTCAACAGCGCTGCCCTACTTGCGCCTGTGCTTGGGCAGCCGGTGGTCGCCGTCGGCGCTGGCCGAAGCATGCGCGCTCAGCGCGAGTGCAGACTTCGATTGGGTCGCGCTTCGGCAGTGTGTGTGGGACGAAGGCGCCGCGCTGGTATGGTATGACCGCGTGCGCGGCCGCGACTTGGTGCCGCGCGCGCTCGAGGCTGAGCTGCAAGCGGCCTATCGCGAGACGGCCTTGCGCAATACCACATTATTTTGCGAGCGCGACCGGGTCCTGCGCGAATTGCACGCCGATAACATCGACGTCATCCTGCTCAAAGGCGCGGCGCTGGCCGAGACCGTCTACGGCGACATCGCCCTGCGTCCGATGAGCGACATCGATCTGCTGGTGCGCCCCCGGGACGTGAGCGCCATCATCCAGCGGCTGGCCCGCGCGGGCTACTACACCCCGTTCGATCTGAAGCCGCGCGCCGGCATGCCGTTGGAGTACGAGAACGAGATGGCAGTGCGCAAGCCGGGCGACGGGCGCTATCGCTTCGATATTCACTGGGGGCTGCTCGCTTCACCGTACTATCAGCGTGTCGTGTTGCCCGACTGGTTCTGGGCGACGGCCCTGCCACTCGCTGGTACGAGTACGCCTGCCCGCATGCTTGGCCCGGAAGCGCAGGTGCTTCACTTGGCAGCCCATTTGATGCTGCAGCATCACGGCCACGGCTTGATGTGGTGGTACGACGTGGGCCAGGTCATTTGGACTTTTCGCCAGCAGATCGATTGGCCGCTGCTCTTTGAGCGCGCGCAGGCCTATGATCTGGTGCTGCCCGTGCAGCGTGTGCTGCTGGACTTGGCCAAGCACTGGCAGCTGCCGATCCCGATTACGGCGCTGGCACAACTCCGCGCTTTACTGCCCTCGCCGCGCGAACAGCAGATGTATGCGCGCTTGACGATCGAACCTCCGTCCGAGCTCAGTCGTTTCTGGGGCGATCTATTCAGCGTGCCGGACTGGCGCGGGCGGCTGCGCTATGCCTGGCGCAAATTGTTTCCTGCCACCGCCTTTATGCGTTGGCGCTATCGGCTGCGCTGGCCGTGGCTGCTGCCATTGGCCTATCCCTATCGTTGGCTGTCACCCTTGTGGCGCGCGAGGCGGCGGGCATGACTGATTTGACGGCAACGCGCGCTGACATATGGCTGCCCCTCCTGCGGGAAGCGCTGGACAAAGAAGGCCGCTTTCGCTGGCCGCTGCGGGGTAATAGTATGTGGCCCACTTTGCCGGCTGAATGTGAGATCGAACTGGGGCCGCTGGTGTCCCCGGTGCGCCTGGGAGAATTGATTGTGTTTGTGGTAGACGATACGTTGATCGCACATCGCTTGGTGCGCCGTGCAGGCGGTTACTGGATCGCGCAAGGCGACCATCGGCTCGGCCCCGATCGGCCCGTGCCGCCCGATCAGGTGCTAGGCCGGGTGCTGGCGGCTTATCAAAATAACCGCCGCTGTTGGCCGCGCCGTTTTTCGGACGTGGGGCGCGCGGTCTGGCTGGCGCGTTATCAGGCGCTGCGCTTCATGCGTGCGGCATGGCGACTCGGGCGTCAGGTCGGGCCGCATGGTTGACACACTGCACTTGGATATCGGCGGCGTGGGGTGTGATATCAAACTGCCGTATCCGGCGTGGCATGCCCCCCTGGCCGCGCGCTACGCGGCCTTTCTAAGCTCAGCCGGGCCAGACTGGCGCATCGATTTACGGCACGATGCGGCCCTGACCGATGGGGCAGCTGAGTGGATCGAACACTCGGGTGATGTGACCCGGTTTCGCGTCGCGGCCTATACCGGCACGATTGATCTCGATGCCCGACACGCGGTCGTTAGCGCGCCCAGCGCAGCCCGGGCCGCTTCGGCGATCGAGCGGGTGTTGAGTTACATCTGCATGCAGATGCTGCCACGCCAACACCACGCCCTGTGGCTGCACGCCGCCGGCCTCGTGCTGAAAGGTCACGGCTACGTGTTCTTCGGGCCATCCGGGGCCGGCAAGACTACCTTGTCCGGGCTGGCGCGTGATCGAGCGGAGATATTGTCTGATGAGAATGTCATTGTCCGTTATGACGCAGACGGTCCGCAGTTGATCAGCACACCTTTCTGGGGACACAGCACCCCCGGCGATTTGATTCGCCGCATCCGGCGCACCGTTCCGCTGCGCGCGTTGTTTGCCCTGCGGCATACGCCCGACTTTCAGGTGCGGCCCTTGAGCGCGGCCGAGGCCGTTCTGGCGCTGTTAGCCACCGAGAAGGTCGCCACCGAACGAGTGGACAGCGCGGCGGCCTGGCTGGGCGCTGCCGAGCAATTGGTGCAGCAAGCGCCCGTCTATGAGCTGGGCTTTGCGCCTACGCCCCAAGTCTGGACTTTCCTCGAACAGCGCGGCCTGCTGTAATTGAATTGATTGTCATTACTCAGACCCCATGAGCTGTGTTCACCACGAACCATGAAAACGCTCCGCGCTCCGTTCCCCGTCCGCGGGGAACGCCCTCGGGACGAGGGCTGTGAGCAACTTTAGAGCAGGGCGGTGAGCATTGTCAGATCAGGGTTGAAGACGCTCCGCGCTCCGTTCCCCGTCCGCGGGGAACGCCCTCGGGACGAGGGCTGTGAGCATTGTCAGATCTTAAAGGCACCCACACTTTTGCCGGCAATTCTCAATATGAAAACAATTGACGCCGGTAGTTGCGACTTCAGTCGCTTTTTGGCCGAAACCCACGACTGAAGTCGTTACTACGAATCCAAATTGAGAACAGCTGCACTTTTGCGTTATCCTCAAGCGTGAAGCGTGTTTTTCGCGTTGACATGCACACCTAAACTGTGCTATGATACCTACACAAATATCCCCATTCTGTGAAAAATATGTTGTCAGATTCAATTCCTCTCTCATCGTCGGCTTCCACTAGCTTGGATAGTGACGCTCGCCTGTTGATGCGCCACCCACGCACTGCGTCGCGCGTGTTTAACGGCGAAGCCGTGATTATCAGTCCGGCCGAGAACGTGGTGCGCATGTTGAACCCGGTCGGCTCGCGCATCTGGGAACTCTGCGACGGCAGCCGCACGATCGATCAGATCGCGACGGTGTTGACGGAAGAATTTGAGGTGGATCGGGTACACGCCCGGCAGAGTGTGGCGACGTTTGTGACGGAGTTAGCGGCGAAGGATTTAGTGACCTGGAGTTAGCTGTTGGCCTGGTACGCACCGGGGCAGGCCGCGCAGGACTACAACGAATTGGGAATAAAACGAATCGCCTGCCGCTTCATTCGCTGTTTTCTTAATTCGATGTAGTCTTTGGTTGTGACCATTACCGCGATTCAACGCAGTGCGCAATCGTCAGTCTGGATGCCCGATTGAAGCCTTCGGGCATGACAGTTGGTTAGTTGATATGACTGCGCCAAGAATAAAAGAAGTGACGCCCTTAGCTGGAAAACGCCTGTTGGTTGCCTTTGTCAACGGCGTCCACAAAGTCTATGACGGCCAACGGCTCTTGAATCTGGAGCGTTTTCAGTTGTTGAAAAACGACGCTTTTTTCCAGGCGGTTACAGTTGATCCTGGAGGGTACGGCGTCGTTTGGGATGATGAGATGGATGTGAGTGAATACGAGTTATGGAACAATGGGGTTGAGGTTGAGCAAAGTTTGATCTCGATTGAGTTTACCGCCCAATCTCCGGCGTCAGCGGAGGCGCAGGGCGCGAGTTGAGGCAACGATGATCCCGATCTGATCTTGATCGGTGGGCCTTTCTATGACGAATTCTCCATTGCCTCTGCAGCAAACGAGTAGACCGCTTGAGCGCGGCTTTGAAGCCTGTGCGCAAGCGCCGACTCTGCTTGATCCCTACACCGCGCTGTTGCAGCGCTTGCGCGCCGAGCATGTACCCTTTACGGTGTTGTGGGAGTTGACGCACCGCTGCAATTTGAAGTGTGTCATGTGTTATAACGTGCCACGCGCACAGCCGGAACTGTCCACCGCCGAAGGTCTCGACATCCTTGAACAACTGGCCGCCGCGGGGACGCTGCGCCTGACGTTGACGGGCGGCGAGATATTGACGCGCCCCGACTTTTTCACCCTTGCCGAACAGGCGCGCGCGCTCGGTTTCGCGCTCGATCTTAAAACTAACGGCACGCTCTTGACGCCGGAACTGGCCGATCGGATGGCCGCCTTGACGCCGGTGCAGGTCGATATCAGTTTGCTCGGCGCGACCGCCGCCACCTTCGATGCCGTGGCCGGCAGCCACGATACGCTGCGACGCGTGCTGCGCGGGGTGCAGCTGTTGATCGAGCGCGGCGTGCACGTGAAGTTGAATTCGCTGCTGCTGGATTTGAACGTGGCCGAGCAGCGCCAGATGGCGGCCCTGGCCGCGGAACTGGGCGTGGCGCACGAGCAGGTCATCAAGATTTCGGCTGATGACGATGGGGACCCTCACGCCGATCAACATCAATTGACGCGGTCGCAAATGACCGAGGTGCTGGTCATCGATGAAGCCCCCTTCGTCCTTAAAGAGCGATCGGCCGCCAGCCGCACGTGCAGCGTGGGCCTATCGAGCTGCCTGATCAGCCCGTATGGCGTGGTGTATCCGTGCATCGAGCTGCGCCTGCCGGCCGGTGATCTGCGCCGTGAAAAATTAGCCGACATCTGGGCGTCCTCGCCGCTGCTGAATGAGTTGCGGGAACGCCACACCTGGGCCAATTTGCCGGAATGCGCGGCCTGTCCCATTCAGGCGTATTGTGAGGGGCGCTGCGCGGGCCTGGCTTTTAAGGAACACGGCGATCTGTACGGCGGTCACACGCTGGCCTGTCAACAGGCGCAGGCGCGCTTCGCCCAACTGCACCCGGACACGCCCATCCCGGAGACGCCGCTGCAGGGCCGGTTGAGCCGTGGCATGGCCCATCCGGCGTTCAATCAAGCGGACGTTATTCCGCTGAGCATTTCTCTATAGAACCGTCAGGCCCGAATGCTTTCGCCTTGCCCGTCGCGATGCGGCAGAGGCGTACCAGGTGTGTCGGGCATCTAGACTGACCATTGGCGAGTCTCGCTGTTCGGGCCGCTGGATTCCCGCTAACAGCACGCGGGAATGACACACTGCCCGCCGTCATGCCCGAAGGTTGTTATCGGGCATCCAGGGTGACGATGGGCGAGTCTCGCTGATTGGGCCGCTGGATTCCCGCCGACAGCATGCGGGAATGACGCTGTTCATTGTCATTTGAACTTTATCTTCGATTAAGGAGACTATTAAGCATGAACACAAAATCCGCATTCATCGATCAAGCCGACTTGACCGCGCGCGCTGCTAAGAAAGAGTGGGCGGAGCCGCAGATTATGCTGGAGCGTCCGCTGGAGGCGCGCGCCGATGACAATGACAAGCCGCGCCTGTTCCCCACGCCGGTCGGACGCGTTGGGCCGTTGGGGACATCAGGTACCGGTACCTGTCTATAAGAATCTGCCGCGTGCATATAGTCGCCCACTCGGTTCCATACAGATGTATTGTGCCCTTGGGCACAGCGCATCAAGGGCCAGAGTCATCGATCTGCTGGGCTAATTCAAACGGGCAAACGACTTCTGCGGCTTTACGAGCAAGACAGGCGCTCGCTTCCGGTTCAGCGCAACTTTCCAGCCGATCTATCTGTCGGTCATTCAATTCTTTCCAGGAGGTTAGTCATGACACACAAATTGCACTTGTCAAAGCGAGCGAGACTAATTGCCGTCATCGCCAGTGTGAGCGCAGCGTTACTAATGATCAGCGTCGCACTTGCTGCCACGGTTGTTATTGATGACTTCTCGACCACAAATCAGTCGGCTAAGGCTGAGGATGATGTCATGGCCGCCTGTAATGCTAGAGCGAGCGTGACGAGTGCTCTAAGTAACACGCGCGAACTCTCCGTCACAAAATTCACTGACGCCTTTGGAAGTTCTGTCTCCTTGGTATCTACTGGTGGCACACTTGGGTACAATAACAATGGATCTATCACTTCCACTGCTGAAGTCATTTGGGATGGCGTCAACAACAGTTGCGCCTTGGATCCTTCTGGCTTTGGTGGAACGGACCTGTATAGCGGAACAAATGATGGAATCCTTGTCGGAGTGGTTTTTAATGATATAGCGGGTGTGACTATGACTCTCAAGATTTACTCCGGATCAGCCAACTGGTCTCAGGCCCAAGTAAAACTGCCGGGCGGCATTCTCGTTGATCAGAGAACGGACTTTTTTGTTCCGTTTAGCGGCTTTACCACAATGAATGGAACCGGCTTCATTTCCAACAGTGTGGGAGCAATGGTTCTTGGCTTTGACAATCGAGGACCTGGCGCTGGCGCTGACGTAATTGTTAAACTTGTACAGGCCACTTCGATGCGAGACTATGGTGATGCGCCCAACACCTACAGCACAGCTTTGGCCAGCAATGGGGCGCGTCATTTGACGTCCAATGGCTTGCGCCTGGGGGCCAATGTAGATGCTGAGACAAATGGCGCTCCGGGTGACACTACCGGCGATGACACAGCTAGCAGCCCGGACGACGAGGACGGGGTACTCCGCAACAGGACCGATTTGTGGCTGCCTGACGCAACAGTTCACGTGACGGTGACTGTGAGTGGTTGTTCAGGTACTTGTCGCCTGAATGCCTGGATGGACTGGGATAACAGCGGCACCTTTGGATCTGGCGAGCAGGTATTCAATGATAGTTCGATTTCTGACGGGGCGAACCAAAACCTATCGGTCGTAATTCCAAGCGACTATATTTCTGGCACAGACGTCTATGCTCGTTTCCGGCTGTGCAATAGCACAAGCCAGTGCAGTACGTACTACGGTGAAGCCCCTAACGGCGAAGTCGAAGACTACTTATGGACGTTTCTGCCTACCTCCGTTAACCTGGCCTCCTTCACTGCGGTCAAGGCGGGCGATCACAACGCCCTCGCGTGGGAAACCACCAGCGAAATAAAGAATCAGGGCTTCAACGTGTGGCGCGGCACTTCGGCCAGTGCGCCGGACGTGAAGTTGAACCAGTACGTCATTCCGTCGCAAGCGCCGGGCGGCACGGGCGGCTTTGAATATAGTTACAATGACTTCGACATTACCAGCGGCGTTACCTATTACTACTGGCTGGAAGATGTCGATTTGAACGGCACGGTGACGCGGCATAATCCGCCGGTGCAGGCGGTGGGGTCGGACAACTCGCCTACGGCGCTCACCCTCACCGCGTTGCAGGCCAGCAGTCCTGTCTCGGCGCTGCCCTTGGTGGCGCTAGGTTTGGCGCTGCTCATTGGCGTCGGCGCGGTGGTGGGGCGTCGCCGCAGTTAGTGGGCTGCCTACCCGCACGACGGTCACGTTGTCGTTGCACCAGCGCCGGAATCGCACGTGGATTCCGGCGCTTTGCGTCGTAACCCTCACAGGTCTTCAAGACCTGTGAGGGTTGGGGACAATCAGCCCGCAGACGGTGCGCGAGCGCGGAGCGTTTTCATGGTTCGTGGTGAATGAAGTTCATGGGGTCTGAGTATACTGCTAACGGCCACAAATTGCGGAAAGACTCTGATCCGCGAATAAACGCGAATGGCCGCGAATTATTCGTGTAGATTCGCGGGAATTCGCGGACGAAAAAGCGCAGTTTATGCCCGCGTGCAGTATAGTAACGAAAAGACAGAGAGGCTAACATGAACCAGCGTTGGATTGTATGGCCTGGCAGCAGTGTGTTGATCGCGGGCGTAGCGCTCGCGGTTATTGCAGCGAGTTTGATGGTTGGCTCGGTCACGCGCAGCGCCGCGCAGGCGGAACTGGATTCCCGCCTGCGCGGGAATGACAATATACCAGCACACGGGAATGACGCTGCGCGCGACGCGATCGTGGTGCGCGTGCAGACGCCCCGCTATCAACTGGATGCTGCGGGTCTGCGCGTGCCGGGTTACGACATCCACAGCGTGCCCGGCGCGCCCGCCCTGCCGGTGTACAACACCCTGGTCGAACTGCCCGCCGATGGCGACTGGCAATTGGCGGTCGAACTGAACGGCACACAAGTCTTGACCGCGCGGGTCGAT
>JBGSPW010000177.1:0-43355 GCA_041738395.1 Thermoflexales bacterium | reverse complement strand
TCAGCAGCCCCACGCTGCGCGTGCGCGTCAGCACGCGGGCCAGCGCCGCCATGAGCGCGGGCATCAAACGCAGAACAAACAACGTTAGCGCAAAAATGCCCAGCGAAGGCACCAGCAGCAACGCGGGGTTTTTTAGCGGATCCGGCACCTGGATTTTTTCGGCGGCCACCAGGACCCGCTGGTTGACCAACGAATACGCGCCCACCCCCGCCCCGATCAGCAGCAGCAAATCGAGCCAGACGCGCTGCCACCACGGCTTTTGCAGGGCACGCGCGCGTTCCTGCTTGTAAGTGATGATGGTATTGCGCGCCGCATTCAACGTGGGCACAATGAACTGGAAGAGCAAGACGAGGATAATCGCCAGGATGCCAAACGCCAGAACCGGCGGCGTTAAGACCACGCGCAGGTTGGCAGGCGTGCTGAAATCAAGGAAGCTGCGCGAGCGGCCGATGGCGTGGGCGATCACCATCCCGATCGGAATGCCTGCGACCAGCGCCACGACGCCCAACGTCAGACCTTGCAGCGCCGCCATCGCCGCCACCTGAACGATCGTGGCCCCACGGCTGCGCAGAATAGCGATCTCGTTCCGCTGTTGATTAACGAACAGCCCGGCCACCAGTCCGACAAAGACCAGCGTGAGTCCTAAAATCGGCGCACTGAAAGCAAACAACAGCAGCGTCAACGCCGGCACATCTTGCTGATAAGCCACCAGCGCGTTGAAAGGCGAGGTGATCAATTTGGTGAAGGCCAGCAGGTTGGACACATTGTTACTGACGCGATCCATCCGTTTAAGCAGGCCGTCGATGTCCGTGGCATGCAGCTGCGAACCGCTCATAGTCAGCTGCCACTCGGCGCTATACAATTCGTCCTGAACGGTGGCGGCAATGCGACTGGCGTAGGTCTCTTCGGGAACTAAGCAGGTTTCTTCGGATTTGGCATCCCAGATCGAAAGTGTAGGATCAGTGGGCGTCCAAATGCCGGTCACGCGCACCGGAATTTCCACCTCGTCCCGCCTGGCGATGTAGACGGCGCCGGGCTGAATGGCAAATTGATCCGCCAGGCCTTCATACATCAGCACTTCGACGGGAGCAGTGGGTGAAACATCGGCCACGCCCGGGAAAGTGCCCCTGACCAATCGGATGTTCTGATCCGCATCATTGACCATCCCGAAGTTGGCCCAGGTGATGTAGTATTTCGATTGAGGATCGTGAGGATCGGCCGGAGGGAAAATCTGAAACGAATCGGTGCGAAAGCGACGGATCAGGTGCAGCGTGGGCAAACCCAGATCAGCGCCCGCCGTCTGTGACAAATACTGATCGAGCGGCTGGCCCTCATCCCACTGCGGGCCTTTCTTAGAGCCTGTAAACTGGTAGGCATACGTCAACGGCGCATAATCGGCCGCGCCCTTTTCATCCACCAGCTGCGCGCGCAGCGCCCGGAACTGCGTGGCATCGGCATACAGGGGCACGCTCACCACCAGCGCCACCGCGACGATCAGCCCCGCGGTTGACGCCAGCGCCAGGCTGCGTTGCGTCAAGAGACGTTTATAGGCGACCACCAGGATCGCCCATATTTGCCGGAGAAACATCATCATGCTAGGGCCCTATCACGACCTGACCTTCGGTCAGATTGCCCAACACCTCCACCCGATCGGACCGCTGCAATCCCAGCGTGACATCCACCCGCTGTTGACCGGCAGGCGTCTGCACCACCACAAAGGTCTTGCCGCCCACCGTGCGGATGGCTTGCGGCGGCAGCCACAGGACTTGCTGCTTCTGCTGCAGCACCGTCGAGATCAACACCCGATCGCCCAGCTTATACAGACCCGTGGCCGGATCTGCCAACGTCACGCGAATGTCTTTGTTGCCATCCGTGCCGCTGCCATACGGATACGGCAGTTGACGAATGGCGCCTGGATAAACCCGCTTATCCGATCGGCCTTCGAACACGACCGAGACCGGCAGCCCTTCCGTCAGCTGCTTCAGGTCTTCCTCCAGCGCCGCCGCGCCAAGTTCCACGCTGCTCACATCGCCGATCTGAAAGGCCGGCGTGGCGGAGCGTACCGCCTTGCCCGCAGTCGGCGCCTCGATGATGACCCCGGCGACCGGCGCTTTCAACTGCGCGTCGATCATGGCTTGCTCTAATTCTTTCGCCGTGACTGCTGCGGTGTGCAACGCGGGGTTGGCTTTGATTTCGTCCAGGTCCATCTGCGCCAGTTCCGCCTGCAACTCGGCCATCTGAATCTCTGCCGGGCTGGCGCCTTTGGCTTTGAGGTTCTCCAAATTCAATTGAGCGATCTGCAGTTTGATCTCGGCGCGTCGGATGGTGTTGTTGGAAATAGTCTCTTCGTATTTGGCCTCCGCGCTGGCCTTAGCCCATTCAGTTTCCAGCTCTTTCAGGATTTCCAGATCAGCCAGCAGCTGACCTTCCTCCACCCGATCGCCTACCTGCACATACAGGTTGCCGACATTGCCATCGGTCGCGAAGCTAGCGGGCTTCGAGTTGACGGGCACGGCCCGTCCGGCGAATTCCGTCTTGATGACGATATCGCCGCGCTGAACCGTAAAGGTCGGTTTGACGGCCGTGGGCAGCGGGGTCGGGGTAGGTTCGGCCACCGGTTCCGCGGATGAGGAACAACCGACGACCATTAAAAACAGGCTTACCAGCAAACACGACCACAGACTTCGGCGCATCAACTGTCTCCCACAAAGTGAAGGTGAGGCAGGCATGTAGGAATGGACCGCCTCGCCTCGTTTTTACTGAAGCGTTACTTCGACCTTCACATCTTTCTGGCCTGCCGCAGGCAACGGCACGAAGTTGCCCTCAACCGTTTTACCGTCCACCTTCAACGCCACCGCATTACCCGCCCCGGCGCGCTTCACCGCGATGTGATACGTCACGCCGCGATAGACACGCTGCGCTGAAAAGCCGTTCCAACTCGCAGGAATCACCGGCGCGATCTGCAGGCCATTCAGCGTGGGGCGCAGGCCCAGAATCCACTGCGTGATCGCCACGTAGTTCCATGCGGCGGTACCGCTAAGCCACGAGTTCTTCGCCTCACCGTGCGTGGCCGCATCCTTACCTGCGATCATCTGCGCGTACACATACGGCTCGCAGCGATGCACCTCGCTGATAGCTTCCCGCTTCGACGGATTGATGCGCGTGTAGTAATCGTGCGCCAGATCGCCATGCCCCACGATGGCTTCGCCGATCATAATCCACGGATTGGTGTGGCAGAAGATACCGGCATTCTCTTTGTAGCCCGGCGGATACGACGAGATTTCGCCCAGGTGGACGTAGTAGCGCGAGTAAGCCGGCTGCTGCAGCACGATGCCGTGCGGCGTCGCCAGATGTTCATTCACCGCTGCCAAAGCTTTCTCCGCCCGACCGTCCTCCACGCCAAGCCCGGCCATCACGCACAGGCCGTTCGATTCGATGAAGACGCGGCCCTCTTCGCATTCACGCGATCCGACCTTGTTGCCGAATGCATCGTAAGCGCGCAGGAACCATTCGCCATCCCAACCGTGTTTGGTCACGGTCTGATCCATACTCGTCGCTTCGGCCCGATAACGCTGCGCGTCGGCCGATCGCTTCAAGTGATCGGCGATGTCGGCCAATTCGTGCGAGGCCAGCACGAACAGTCCGGCGATGAACACCGACTCCGCCACGTTGCCTTCGCGATTGGTCGTCGTCTGGAATGATTCGCCCGGCTCTTCTGAGAAACAGTTGAGATTGAGGCAGTCGTTCCAGTCCGCGCGGCCGATCAACGGCAGGCCGTGGGGGCCGAGACGATCGATCGTGTAGTTGAAGCAGCGCTGCAAGTGTTCGTACAGCGGCGTCGCCACTTCCACCTTGTTGTCGTAGGACACCCGCTCGTCGAGAATGCTCCAATCGCCGGTCTCTTTGAGATACGCCGACACGCCCAGGATCAGCCAGGCCGGATCGTCGTTGAAGTTGCTGCCTACATCGTTGTTGCCGCGCTTGGTCAACGGCTGATACTGGTGATAGGCTCCGCCGTTTTCCATTTGCGTCGCGGCGATGTCCAGGATGCGCTGGCGCGCGCGCGCGGGCACCATGTGCACGAAGCCCAGCAGGTCTTGATTCGAATCGCGGAAGCCCATGCCGCGCCCGATACCCGACTCAAAGAATGAGGCAGAACGCGACAGGTTGAACGTGATCATGCACTGATACGCGTTCCAGATGTTGACCATGCGGTTGGTGTGTTCATCAGGCGTGATCACTTGCTGCAAGCCAAGCAGCTCGTTCCAATAATTATGCAGCGCCTCGAACGCCGCGGCGACCTTGGCCTGATCCAGATACTTCGCGATGACGGGTTTGACCGCGCGCTTGTTGATGGTCTGTGATTCCGGCGGATCGAATTTCTGATCGCGCGGATTGATGTGATAGCCCAACACGAAGATCATGGTGCGCGACTCGCCGGGCTGCAACGCGACCTTAACGTGATGTGACCCCATCGGCTGCCAACCCTGCGCGATCGAGTTGGCCGACTCGCCCTGCTCCACCACGATCGGCTCGCGCCAATCCCGATAGGCCCCCAGGAATTTCTCGCGCTGCGTATCGAAGCCAGTCAGCGCTTCGCTGCACGCGAAGTACGCAAAGTGATCGCGCCGCTCGCGATACTCCGTCTTGTGATAAATCACGCCGTCTTCCACTTCCACCTGTCCGGTGTTGAAGTTGCGCTGGAAGTTGGTGGCGTCGTCCTGCGCGTCCCACAAACAAAACTCGATGCTGGAAAACACGGACAGCGCCGTAACGTCTTCACGTTGATTGGTCAACGTCAACTGCCACACTTCCAGCGTTTCACCCAGCGGCACAAAATACAACGTCTCGGCCTTGATGCCTTCGTAGGTCGAACCGATGATCGAATAACCCAGGCCGTGGCGGCAGGTATAGTCTTGCAGCTTGTGGCGTGTGGGCATCCACGACGGCGACCAATAATCGCCGGTGACGTTATCGCGCAAGAAAAGATAACGCCCGCCGAAGTCGAGCGGCGCGTTGTTGTAGCGATAGCGCGTCAGGCGGCGCAGGCGCGCATCTCGATAGAACGAGTAGCCGCCTGCCGTGTTCGAAATAAGTCCGAAGTACTCTTCGCAGCCGAGGTAGTTGATCCACGGCAGCGGCGTGTCCGGTCGCGTAATCACGTATTCGCGGTTGACGTCGTCAAAGTGTCCATATTGCATAGGGGTTCCTCATTGAATGATTTAGTGCTCGCTGACAATCTTCACCAATTCCGGATCGATGACGTGGCTGTCGCCGTCCACCAACCCGAAATCCATTTGCTTGTATGACCAACGGGCGCGGCCAATCCGGTTTTCGCGCAGCAAGTTGATGAAGTCGCGATGCCAGTTCAAACTGGCCGCGCGCGGTGCGCGATCGATCACGCCGAATTCGCCACAGTAAATGGCTTCGCCCGTGGCCTGCGCAAAATCGATCGCCGGTTGCAGCGCGGCGGCCAACACCGCCCGATCGAGCCATACCCCGACCGCGCTCTGCAGCCACCCGCTATGCTCTGGATGATGCGCCAGAAAATCTTCCAGGCCCGGGCACTCGCCTGGATAGTCGATGGTAGTGTCGTATTCGAAGGTGGCCGGCACCCACGGTGCTTTTTGATGCGTAAAGACCACCGGGGCGTAGTAGTGAAACGTGTACAAAATATTATCGTCGACCGGGCGCTGCAACTCTTTGAGTTGATCGGGCGCGTTGTAGTAATTGCCACCGAGAACGATCACCCGGCGTGGATCGACGGCGCGAATCGTGCTGACCAGCTGCGCCACCAATGCATTCCACGGAGCGCTATCGGGCAGCACGATCTCGTTGAGCAATTCGAGATAAAGATAATCGCCCTCGCCCTTGTAGCGTTCAGCTAAGGCCTGCCACAAATTGACGAAGCGGGCTTGCAGCGTTGCATCGCTAAAGAGCGCCACGCGATCCAGCGCGTCGAACTTGTAGCCCGGTGCTTGATGCAGATCCAGAATGACCTTCAGGCCCGCGGTCTTGCACCAGTCCAGGCAGCGATCGATGTGAGCCAGCCCCTCTTCTTTGTACACGCCCGGCTGCGCATCGTCTTCGACGACGGGATAATCGATCGGGAGGCGGACGTGATCCATGCCCCACCCCGCGATCTGCTGGATGTCCTCAGCGGTAATGAAGGTCTTGAAATGATCGTGATCCAGCTCGCGATACTGCGACAACCATCCGCCCAGATTCACTCCCACTTGGCACTCGTTTTGTACCGTCATCCTAAGCCCCTCTTATCAAAGGAATATAACGTATCGTCCTACGCTCAAACAAAATTCACCGCAGTGACGCACAACGTGAAGAGTTGATCCGGATAAATCTGTGCAACCTCGGCTCGCCGGCGGCAGTCTGCGGTGAAGACTCAGGGTGCGGGTAAAACGTATAACGTCATCGAGTAGGGCGGTACGGTGATCGGCGTGCCATCCTCGACTTTTTGCACTTCAATTTTTTCAGCATTGTGGCTCTCATCCAACCGATAGACCTCGGCGGCCCCGCCCAGCTGAAAGCCGTTCAACTGCACAACCATCGACTGCGCCGTGCCATTGCGGTTGATCACCATCAACGTCAACGCGCCATCGTCACGGTTAGCCGCGTAGATAGAGACAAGATCTTTGTCGGTGGAGGCCTCCACCAATTCTTGGCCGAAGCGCCGATACATGGGATACACGTAGTAAATGGGGCGCGGATCGTCGCGCGCAAACAGTCCCAGCTCGCCGCTGCCGGGCGCGGTGCTCAGCACGAACTGCCCGACCATATCCACCCGCTGCTTGATCAGGCGACCCAGCACATCGCCCCACCACAACGCATTATAAAAGGTCTCCGGCGAGGCCTCACCGCCGCTGACGTTGGCCCAGTTAGAGTTGATCTCCAGAATCCCGATCGGCTTGTCCTGACCCGTGGTCTCTGTGATCAACTTGCGGAGCGCGGGAATGATCTGATCCCATTCCTCGGTGCTGGCCAGCAATTCATCCTTAGTGGGGATGAGGTCTTGCATATTCTTCGGGAACGGATAGCGGTGAATCGCAACAACATCCACCAGATCGCCGTTGGCTTTCAGGAATTCTTCCAGCCAGTCTTTGCCGTTGAGGTCTTTGGGATTGGAGGCCAAATTCGCCGTGAATTGATGCGTGTCCGGTCCAACAAGTTTGATCGTTGGATCGACCGCGCGCAAGGCTTCGGCAAACTGCCGCCATTCCTGGTTATAACGCGCCGTCTCGTAGCCTTCAACCAAGGCCGCGCCCTGAGCATACAGGCTCGGCTCATTGCCGATGCTCCAGTATTGGATGTCGTACTTCTTGGTCTGGTTGGCGTACTTCAAGAGGTTGACGGCAGTCTCGATCGAGCCGTTGGCCAATCGGACGTGGATGAGCGGCTCGGCGCCCAGTTCTTTGGCCAGCGCCACAACCTCGTCGATCTGATATTCCATCAGATCAGCTTGATCGCCCCAGTTGCCGCCGGGATAGCGCATTAACGTCAGGCCGGCGGCTTTCGCAGCAGGTCGCGCACCCATATTGAGGAAAGTCCACGGGCCGTAGTTAGTGCCAAAGACATAGGGGTTGATCGGGCCGATCGGTTGGGCCGCATTCACGAAGAGCGCTCCGGGGATCGGCGTGGGAACGATCGGGGTAGGAGTCGTGGTCGGCGTAGCAAGAACCGACGCACAGGCAGACAACAATAACAAAAGGATGAGGGATAAAAGATGAAGGATGAAGTAAAATGACTTCCACATCCTTCGAGATTCATCCCTCATCCTTTGCATCATTTTTCCACTCCGGTCATGACGATGCCTTGCATGAACTGCCGCTGCGCGAGGAAGAAGATGACGACGGGGACGGAAATGGTCATGATCGTGGCGGCCATCAACATGCCGGGCTGAGTGCCAAAGGCATTGTTAAACTGGGTCAAAGCCACCGAAATCGGATATAGTTCCTCGTGGCCGCTCAGGTACACCAAGGGGCCGAAGAAGTCGTTCCAGGCAAAGAAGAAGTGGAAGATCGCCACGGCGGTGAGCGCCGGCCACGACTGCGGAATGATCACCGACACCAGCGTGCGGAACGGGCTGGCGCCGTCGATCCACGCGGCCTCGTCCAGTTCTTTGGGGATGCTCAAGAAATACTGCCGCAGCAGGAAGACATTGTAGGCATTGGCAAAGAAATGCGGCACAATCAGCGGCAGCCAGGTATTGCCAGCGGTGGTGTTGCCGATCGGGATGGCGCGCCAGAACACGTAAGTGGGGATCAGCGTGACTTGAGAAGGCAGAATAATCGTCCCGATGAGAATCAAGAACAGGATATTCTTGCCCGGGATGTTGAAACGCGCAAAGCCATAGGCGACCGCCGTAGAGGCCAATACCGTCCCGATCGTGCCGAGTATGGCGATGATGAATGAATTGCGCATCGCCCGGAAGACATTGACGGCGGCATCGGCGGCGGCAAAGTTACCCGTGAACGGTTCGACGCGATAAACCGGTTGCAGCGTGCGCCAGCGGCCCGTCCAATCGATCAGACCTTTATCAGGATTCTGTGGATCGATGAACTTGCTGGCTTCGCGGCCTTTTTCAACCAGCGCCCACTCTTGGCTAACACCGTCGATGGGCACATTCATCAATGGAAAGTCTTCATCCTGATAGCGATAAGTCACCGATCGCGAGGGCAGGAAGGGGGCGTTCGGATCGATGATCTGCTGCACGTCCTTGAACGACGTCAGCAACATATAGCCCAGTGGCATCAGGAAGGCCGTCAAGATCACCACCCCCAGCAAGGTTACTGACGCGGTCGCCGTAAAACCGCGCCGGCGTCGCTTGGCCTCCCAGTTGGACGTGTTACGCGGACGAGTGATCGTTGGAGTCGTCGTGGTCATCATATCACTCTCCCGTGGCGTAATAGACCCAGCGTCGCTGAGTCTTAAACAGAACAATCGTCAGAATGAGACATAGCACAAACATTGCCCACGCCAGAGTCGCGCCATAGCCCATATCCTGGAACGACCAGGCCGTTTTATACAGATACAGATTGTAAACCATGGTCGAGCCGTTCGGGTCACCGCGCCCATTGCCGATGATGAAAGGCGCGATGAACACCTGGAACGACCCGATAATGGCGAGCACCAGGTTGTAGAAAATCACGGGCGAAACCATGGGCAGGGTAATGTTGAAGAACGATCGCGTCGGAGAAGCCCCATCGACCCGCGCGGCCTCATAGAGTTCGGTCGGCACATTTTGTAGACCGGCCAGCATGGTAATGATCGTATTGCCTACACTCCAAACCGTCATCAAAGCCATGGCGGGCATGACCCAGTTTTCGTCCTGGAACCAACGCGGCCCTTCGATGCCGATGGCTTTCAAGATCATATTGAGCCAGCCCGATTCGCTGTTGAGCACTGCGCCAAAGACGACGACCACGGCCACGGCCGAGATCATCGTCGGCATGTAGAACATGGCGCGAAAGAAGTTCTTGCCGAACAGATTCTTGGAGTTCACCAGCAGCGCCAGACCAAGAGGAACGAAGATACCGATCGGCACGGCGATCACCGCGAACTTCAATGTGATCAGCAAGGATTGGATCACTTGGGGATCGCTGAACAGCCGCACATAGTTGCTCAACCCGATGAATTTGAATTCATCAGGATGCAACAGGTTAAACTCCGTCACAGAGAAAACCAATGACGCGAGCATCGGGAATACGGTGAACAGCGCAAACCCTACGATCCAGGGGCTGATAAAGAACAATCCCCATTTGATCTCGCGGCGCTGTGAGGCTCTCATTTTCCGCTTTGCCGGGGGGGGCGCTACGGCGGTCTGGGTTGCCACAGCCATATGCCTGCTCCTCTCTAAGAGTGATTAATTTGGGAAGTGAGGTCTTAGCCAGCCTAAACCGGCCACGTTGAGCGGCCCGCCACCGTCAGGCGATGGTTACGGGCAAACCTCGATTCCCAAACACGTTAACTCATCGGAACTGGGGAGCACCCAGTGATTGAGTGCTCCCCAGCCGGAGACACAAACTACTGTGCGGGTTTCTCAGCGTAAATGCCGTCGAGTTCGATGATGAAATCGGCGATGCGCTTGTCCAGATCCAATTTGTCGTTGCTGCGCAGGTCGCCACCGAGCTTGTTGAAGGCATCGTTGGCCTTGGCATTGTTCGGCAGGCCCAGTTCGTGGTTCGGAGCATCCAGGAACGGGATCATGTCGAGGAACACTTGCCAGTTAACCTTGCTGGGCGCGAAGGTTTTATCGAGACCGGCCAGGAAGTCCGCCTGCTGGGCCTTGCGCGCAGGCAAACCGCCGTAGACGGCGTACAGTTCTTGCGCGCCTTCACTCAGCATGTAAGTGTAGACCTTGAAGGCTTCCTTCGGGTGCTTGGAATCCTTCATGATCGCGAAGGTGTCGCCGTGCATCTTGGACGTGATCTTGCCGTTATACGACGGCGCGATCGCCACATCGAGGTCCTTGACGTTCTTGACGTCGATGCAGCACGTGTACCACAGGTGCGTCAGGCCCATCGCGATCTTGCCGGAGCTGAAAGCATTGCCCTTCAGCAGGTCGCCATTGACGGCGGCGTCGTTGGGCATGAACGGCTGCTCGCCCCAGATCGCGTCATAGTACCACTTGAAGGCTTCCTTCCAGCAATCGGGAATGTCAGCCTTGCCGTCTTTGACGGGATAGTGCGCGCAGAAGAACGAACCGAAAGCGCGCGGATCGTCGTTCCACTGCATGTTGAAGCCCCACTGCACGATGTTCTTCGCATCGAAGCTCGGACTGGTGGCGTCGTTGCCGGCCTTATCCACCGTCAACTTGCGAGCCAGCAGCGCGATCGTGTCGAAGTCCCACTCCAATTCCTTGCCGTCCAGCGTGTACTTGTCACCCACTTTTTGCGGCGGCAGCGGCAGACCGGCTTCCTTGAAGAGGTCTTTGTTCACATAGACCGCCGAGGGGAAGATGGCGAACGGCAGACCGACCAACGCGCCTTCAACCTTGTAGAAATTCATGAACGCCGGGTCGAGGTCACTGATGTCATAGTTGAATTCCTTGATCAGGGGTTCCAGGTCAAGGAACGAGCCGGGGAAAGCGGCGCGGCCAGCAGTGCCGACCGGCCCGACGATGTCAGGCGCATTGCCGGCAGCTAATTGCGCGGTCAGGTTGTCGCGCGCATAGCGATTGTCGACGATGATCGGGATCAGCTGGATTTCAGTCTGCGACTTGTTATACTTCTCAACAAACGCTTTTTCCAGCGGAATCTGCGCCGGCTGCGCGCCAGCGCCGAGGCCGATGTACCACGTGATCTGCACACGATCGGGCGCGACGGTCGCTTCCGGGGCCGCTACGGTGACCTGGACTTCCTTGGTCACCACCGTCTGAACTTCCTTCGTCACAACAACTTCCTTCGTGACCACTTGCGGAGTCGCGGGCGCTGCGGCCGGGGCGCAGGCCGCCAACAGTACACCCACAATCAGCAAAACGCCTAATACGACTTTAAAACTGTGCTTCATGGTTCTCTCCTTTTAGGATTGGTTTTTCGCAGGTTGAGAAACTACGGTACGACGACGAGCGGGCGAAAAGTTTATACTGTGCAGTCATTCCTCCTTTGTTATCTTAGGGCCGAGCCGCACGATGAACGCACGACCAGCTCGGTAGGTAGCACAATCCGACGCGGGGATGAATCCTGATGATCAATCAAATCCAGCAATGAATCCACGGCGATGGCGCCTAAACGATAAACCGGCTGCCGCACGGTGGTCAGCGGCGGTTCGGCGCGCGCCGCCTGGGGCAGATCGTCAAACCCGACAAGCGCCACGTCTTCCGGCACACGCAGACTGGCTTCGCGCAGGGCGCGTAGCGCACCGATCGCCATCATATCGCTGGCAATAAACACGGCATCGGGCCGCCGCGACAATAATTGCTGCATGGCGCGATAACCACCTGCCTCGGTGAAATCACCTTCCACAATGAGGCTGGGATCAGAGACCACGGCGCGATCACGTAACGCCGCCAGGTAACCCGCCAGCCGATCGGCCCCGGCAATCATATTCTGCGGGCCGGTAATGGTCGCCACGCGCGTGCGCCCCATCCGTAGCAGGTGGGTCACCGCTTCGCGCGCGCCACCGATGTTGTCGGCATCGACGTAGCTGGCATGAGAATCGGTCGGGTGACGGCCCACCAGCATAAAAGGGAGGTCGCCGTCGCTGAGTGCCTGCACCAGGGAATCGTTCATCAGCATTGACGAGACGATCACGGCGTCAACCAGGCCGCTGTACATGATCTGTCGGATCATCCGGCGCTCGTATTCAGGTTCAGCCAACCACAACATCACCGAATACTCACGCGAGTTGCAGGCCGACGAAACACCTTGAATTAAAATGGGGAAATAGGGATCGGTGAACAGCGCGGCCACACCCATCGGGATGACCAGGCCCAGCACGTGCGTGCGTCCCGCGGCCAGGCCGCGGGCAGCCGCATTGGGTGTATAGTTCACCCGCTTGACGACCTGCATCACCCGCTCGCGCGTTACCGAGCTGACATTGGGATCGTTGTTCACCACGCGCGACACCGTCGACCGTGAAACCCCGCTGAGTTTGGCAATCTGTTCCAGATTCATCATGGGCTAGTCGACCGGGAGCGCTCCCAAAATATCTTGCAAAAAGACCAGAAAACTTGGCGTAACGGGTAAAATTTGGTGAGCTGGAGATACATTTAGACGATCTGACTGATTCTACAGGCTTACTTAATTGTCAGACTTACACGAAAAGAGGAGGCAAGTTGTTGACTGACTGAAACAGCATCTTGCCCTTTAGTGTATAGTGTGGAACGCTCATTAGAAGTTTCTGGGAGCGCTCCCAAGATGTTCATATGATAAGCCGACTTTTGACGCTTGTCAAGAGGCAGTTTTGCCGCAGCGGCCTGCCAAGTGTAACGAAATCCATATGATCTTTAGCGCGTTTCATACCGTCCAAAGCTATGCTACAATGGCGGCGCGGGGCAGCCTGTTTGGCTGCCTTATTTGTTTCGATTCCGCCGCATAAACTCGCAGGTTCACATCAAATAGATTGGAGCACAATATGACACGCTGCGCAGCAAATAAACGTACTCTCCTCGGAACGGTCTGGGCGTTGTTCAACCTGATCGGCGGGTTGACCACGCTATACCTCATGGTCATTCGCCCATGGCATCTGAAGTGGGGCACAACCGCCAATGAAGCGCAACGCCCCCTGCCGGGCGATGAGTTCGTGCCCAACGCCAAGATCAACGCGACCCACTCCATCACGATCGCGGCCTCGATCGTTCGGGTGTGGCCGTGGATCGCGCAGATCGGCCAAGGGCGCGGCGGCTTCTATAGCTATGACTTCATCGAGAACATGATGGGACTGGACATCCATACGGCCGATCGAATTCTGCCGGAATATCAGAACGTGAAAGTCGGCGATCTGATTCCGCTGGCATCCGATGGCTTTGGCGTGCCCGTGGCAATCGTCGAGCCGCCCTATACCCTCGTGGCTCACGGCGATACGCGCGTTGGAAAAGATGGGCCGCCCATGCGCCCCGGCGATTATCTCAATGTGTCGTGGGGCTGGTATCTCAATCGGATTGACGATCACACGACCCGCTTCGTCGAACGCTGGCGCGCAGATTGGGGACCGGGCTTATTGAATCAGATCGTCTATCGGGTTTTTCTGGAACCGGGGGCGTTCATCATGGAGCGCAAGATGCTATTGGGGATCAAACAGCGCGCGGAAAATCAACCGCCGCGCTAATGGAGCATGGCCGTGGATCGATTGATCGAAAAAGTCACTGCCTTCATTACGCGCTCCACCCCGCGCGGCCCGGACCTGCTCCTGTTTGAACATCCCCACGCGGGCATTCAAATTCCCGCCGGCACTGTGGAACCCGGCGAAGCCCCTGAGCAAGCCGTGATGCGCGAAGCGCACGAAGAGAGCGGGCTCACCGCGTTGGCGCTGCGTGAATATCTGGGCTACACCGAAGATCATTTCACCGGCAAACATCGCCTGATCCGCAAACAAACCAAAGTCTACGCTCAGCCAGACACCACCAGCTTTGACTGGGCTCAATTTCGCAAAGGCATTCCCGTCACGCTGACCGGCCAGCACGCGGGCGACTTCTCGCAGGTGCGCTATGAGGAATGGGATCGCTGGCCGGAGCCGCAATATATCACCTACGCCATCACCGGCTGGGTATCTGACACAATGCTGTGTGATACGATCAAGCGCTACTTCTATCACCTGGAATTCCATGGCCAAACGGAAGAGCGCTGGATCGTGAACACGGATAATCATCGCTTCAATTTGTTCTGGGCGGCGCTGTCCAAGCTACCGGTCATTATCTCACCGCAAGATAGCTGGCTGGAATTCTTGTTCAAAGCACAGACTTTACCGCATGAATGATAAGGACGCCAACGTGTTGTACGAAGAGCTGGTGCGCTACGAGCACAAACAGGAGATCGATCCGTTTGACGTGGACATCTGCCTTCAACAGCTAGACTGGGGCGCAACCCATCAACCGCGCAAAACCTTGTTCGTGATGACAGCGACAAAATTATGATACCCTACCTGCGCTCCATGCTCACCCTGCCCCCGGGCAATGATTCCGACATCGCGCGACACTTCCGGCGCAACTTCTTCGCCAATGGCATGGACATGGTGACGTGGCTGCTGGGGATGAGCTTCATGTCGATCAGCGCCATCATGCCCGTCTACGTGCGCCACCTGACGGACTCGCCGCTGATCTTCGGGTTGATTCCGGCGTTGACGGACTTCGGCTGGTTCGCGCCGCAGTTATTTCTGGCACCCTACGTCGAACGACTGCCGCGCAAGTATCCATGGGTCCTCGTGTTGGGCGCCATCGAACGGGTGCCCTATCTGGTGCTGCCCGTGGCCGTGATCGCGCTGGACGGCCTGCCGAGCAACGTCGCAGTGGTGATCTTCATGATCTTGTGGATGTGGAAAGCCTTTGGCAGCGGCTTCGTGGCGACGCCGTGGCAGGAGATGTTGGCCAAGGTCATTCCGGTCTCGAATCGCGGGCGCTTCTTTGGCTTTGCCAACCTCTCAGGGCAGCTGCTGGGCGTGGGCGGTTCGGCCCTCGCCATGGCGATTCTGGCCAGCGTGGCCTATCCCTACAACTTCGCTTTGAGTTTTGCGGTGGGCGCGCTGGCAATCTGGGCGTCTTATGGTTTTATCGCCCTGACACGCGAACCGGCCCGTCCTGCCGCCACGCATTCGCAGCGCATCAACCGCGAATATGGGCGACGTCTGCTGGCGATCTTGCGACGCGACGTGAACTTCCGCACGTATCTCTTCAGTCGCTGGTTGGCCTACTTCGGCAGCATGGCGACAGGCTTCATCGCCGTGTACGCGGTGCAGCAATTTCAACTGCCCGATTCCGTGGCTGCGATCTACACCGGCATTTTGTATGCGGCCAGTGTCGTGGGTTATGGCCTGGGAGGAGCGTTAGGCGATCGGCTGGGGCACCGCCGCGTGATGCAGTTGGCGGGCGTCATGTGGATCATCGCGTTAAGCACGATGCTGCTCGTGACGATCACGCAAGCAACGTGGCTGTTGTATGTGGTCTTCGCATTGTTGGGGTTCAGCAATGCGGTAGGCGTAATATCGGACTTCAATCTGGCGATGGAGTTTGGGCCAGAAGCGGAACGTCCGACCTACGTGGGGCTGGCCCGCACCTCGACCGGCCCGGCGCTGCTCATCGCGCCACTCATTGGCGGGCTTATCGCGCAATCGATCGGATATCCGGCGGTATTTGTCACGTCGCTGCTGTTTGCCGCGTGTGGGTTGTACCTGCTGACGCGGCGGGTGAAAGAGCCGCGACATTTGGAGAAGTTCGAATCAGAAACCGGGTTTCTACATTCCTGACGTTGTGTGCCGTCAAGATGGTAGAAACCCGGTTTCTATCTGAGGTCCTTGGGCAGCAAGCCGCGCTGCGAGGCCACCGCAATCGCCGCCGCGCGCGAGTCCACGCCGAATTTGTTGTAAATGCTGGCGAGGTGCGCTTTCACCGTTCTCTCGGTGATGCCCAACCGCGCCGCGATTTCCTTGCTGCGCTCGCCGCGCGCCACGCCGATCAACACCTCTTGCTCACGATCGGTCAGCGCGATCTCACCGAAGGCGGCCGTTTTAGAAACCGCCGCTGGTACTCCACCCGATTGAGCCACCACCCGCGCGATCACATCCTGCGACAACAGCGATTCGCCACGGGCCGCCGCCCGCAGTGTATCGAACAATACTTGTCGCTTGGTGTCTTTCAGCAGATAACTGCGCGCACCCGACCGCAGCCCGTCGAGCATCAACGCATCTTCATTATAAGTGGTGAGGATCACGATGTTGGTATCCGGCTGCTGCTGACGGATGTGCTTGATGGCCGTCAGGCCATCCATGCCCGGCATGCGCAAATCCATCAGCACTACGCGCGGATTGAGTTCGCTGCACAGGCGCACGGCTTCAGCGCCGTTGGCCGCTTCGCCCACAACCTCGAAATCGTCTTCGGATTCGAGGATCAGCCGCAGGCCGTCACGGACTACGTCGTGATCGTCAGCAATGAGAATGGTAATGGAGTTCGACATGATGAGTAACGAGTAACGAGTAATGCGTAAACAAGAATTGGCGACCTAACAACTAGCCACCAGCCGCTAACGGCAATTGCACTTTCAGCGTCGTACCCTGCCCCGGCGTGCTCTCGATGTTCAACGTCCCGCCGATCAAGCGCGTTCGTTCGCGCAGGCCGAGGAGGCCGTAGTGCCCCGCGCTGATCTGCGCCGGGTCGAAGCCCGCACCGTCATCGCGCACTTCGATGTTGAGGGCCTGATCGAGCGAGCGGATGGTCACCGCCACACACTGGGCCTGCGCGTACCGTGCGACATTCGTCAACGCTTCGGCCACAACCCGCAAAGCATTGTCGCGCACGCCCTCCGGCAATGACGCCGGCAGCGAGATCGCCAGGTCACACGGAATACCGCTGGCCGCCGTAAACCGCTCGGCTTCGGCGCGCACCGCCGTTTCCAGATCAACCTCCGGCACATCGCCGGAACGCAAATCGTCGATCGCCCGACGGGCATCGGCTAAAGTCGATCGGGCGCGAACCATCGCCTGCTGGGTGATCACTTGCGCTTTAGCGGTGTTGCCACGTGACAGGTGCGAATCGATTGCCTCCAACTGCAGGACGAGCCCCGCCAGTCCTTGCGCCAGCGTGTCGTGCAATTCGCGCGCCATACGTTGACGTTCACTTGCCAGCGTCAGGTCTTCCACCTGTGCGGCATATTCTGTGAGCTGCCGATGCGCCGTGTCCAGCTCACGCCACGCGTTCTGCGCCTCTTCGCGCGCCTTGTTCTGCCGGTCGAACAGCCACACGAACATGAGCACAAACACGCTGGTGGGCACAATAGACAGAACCCACACGGTGAACTGTTCACCCTTGAGCAGCAGGTAAAAGTTAGTGGCTGAAAGCGCCAGATAGCCGGCCATGGCCGCAAAGCCCCGCCAGTTGATGCCCAACCCGCCGAGGGCTTCGCCAATCATCATCATGTACAGGCCAAACGCGAGGCTAATATTGTCGCCGATGCCCGTGATGACAAAAGAGAGCAGGCCCTGTATCACCAAATACAGAATTAAGCTGTGCCGCTCGAACCACAGCGTGGTGAACAACCAGTGCAGCGCGCCCGTGATCACGATGAGCACGGTGAAAATTACCAGCCGCAGTGGATCGCGCATGGCGGGCGTGAAGAGCACGGTGTAGCCGTAAGTCACGATCAGGCTGACAACGACCAGCACGAAGAAGGGCCGCACAAAGCGGCGTTCTTCTTCGTGAGGCGAAGGCAGGGACGAACGGGATGACGCCATGCCGCCATTATACCTTGCCCCTCAACGCCCGACATCGCGCGCGCGGACAGTGTCCTTTCGGACAGGTACCGTATGGCCGCTCGCCCGATGACACACCGCCGCATTTGGCGTAAACTATCGACAAGTCTGAAAACAAGAAGGAATCATCATGAACAACGGATTTGCGATCGAAGCACAGAATCTAAAGAAGAGTTTCGGCGAATTACAGGCCGTGAAAGGCGTGAGTTTCCGCGCTGAGAAGGGCGAGATTCTCAGTCTGCTCGGCCCCAACGGCGCAGGCAAGAGTACAACCATCTCGATGCTCTCCGGCCTGCTGCACCCCGACGACGGCGATGCCTGCATCGAGGGCCATTCCATTCGCAACGACGCGCAAGATGCGCGCGCGGCGCTGGGCGTGGTTCCGCAAGACATTGCCATTTATCCCGATCTGTCGGCGCGCGAGAACCTGGTGTTCTGGGGCAAGATGTACGGTCTGCGCGGCGCGGCGTTGAAGCAGCGTGTCGACGAGGTGCTCGAGATCATCGGTTTGACCGATCGACAGAAGGGCGCGAGCGGAAAATTCTCCGGCGGCATGAAGCGCCGCCTGAACATCGGCATCGCGCTGCTGCACAAGCCGCAGGTGGTGATCATGGACGAGCCGACGGTGGGCATCGATCCGCAGAGCCGCCGCAACATTCTCGATAACGTGAAAGAGTTGAACGCGCAGGGCATGACCGTGCTGTACACCACGCATTACATGGAAGAAGCGCAGGAACTATCTGATCACATCGCGGTGATGGATCACGGCGAGATCATCGCCTACGGCACACACGCGGAATTGATCAAGGTGGTGGGCGAGCAGGATCGCATCACGGTGACGACCAACGTCGAACCCGATGACGTGATCGAAGCGTGGCGCAAAGTGGACGGCGTGCATCAAATCTCGCGCACCGATGGCACTGTAGCCCTGCTCGCGGACGACAGCAACGTGACGCTGCCGCACCTGTTTGAAGAAGCCGCGCGCATGCACGTCCGCATCACCTCGGTGGATGTGCAGGAACCAAACCTGGAAGCGGTGTTTTTGCACTTAACGGGTCGCGCGTTGCGTGACGAATAAAACGTAAGGCGTAAAACGTAAGGGTTGATTTTACGTTTCACGTTTTACGCTTTACGTAGCATTGGAGCTCTTCATGAAAATCCTAGACATTGCCTTCAAAGACATCAAGCACTCGCTGCGCAGCGGCTTCGGCATCGTGATGATGTTTATCGTGCCGCTCATGATCCCGGCCATCATCGGGGTCGCGTTTGGCGGCGCGCTGGACGGCAGCGGCGACAGTGGCGGATTCAACATCGCCGTGACGCGCGTGGTGGTGGCCAATCTCGATCGGGCCGCGGATCAATCGGCGGGCGCGATCCTGACGGAGTTCCTGCAGAGCGGCGATTTGAAGTCGCTGTTGCGGACCACGGTCGTCGCCGATGAGGCCACAGCGCGCGATCGGGTGAACACGCAGCAGGCCGACGTGGCCGTGATCATCCCGGCGGATTTCTCGCAAGCCGCCTTCACGGGCAGCGGTGAATCGAACGTCGTGCTGGTGCACGATCCGACATTGACCATCGGCCCGCTGATCGTCAAGCAGTTCCTGGCGCAGTTCGCCGACGGCTTCAGCGGCGCACGCATCACGTTGGACGTGGCCGCGCAGCAAATGGGCACGCTCGATGCGGCGACCGCGCAGGCTATCGCGACGCAGTACGCGCAGTGGGCGCAGGCGCAGGGCCAGCAGCAGAGCAGAGGTCAGCATCCCCTGCTGACTGTGCAAGCGCCGCCGGCCAAAACAGTCGCGAAGAATACGGCGAGCATGATGTCGTCGATGATAGTGGGGATGCTGGTATTCTTTGCCTTCTACACGGCAGCCTCCATGGCGCAAACGATCCTCAAGGAAGATGAAGACGGCACGCTGCCGCGCCTGTTCACCACGCCCACCGCGCGCGCGGCGATCCTCGGTGGCAAGTTCACGGCCATCTTCCTGATGGTCAGCGTGCAGGTATTCGTCGTGATGATCATCGCGTCGCTCATGTTCAAAATCACGTGGGGCGATCCGTTCATGGTGGCGCTATCGATCATCGGGTTGGTGATCTGCGCGGCAGGCTTTGGATTGTTCCTGCTGTCGTTCATCAAGAACACGCGGCAAGCCGGGCCTGTCATCGGCGGCGTGTTGACGGTGACTTCGATGCTGGGCGGCCTGTACTCGATGACGATTCCCAATCCACCGGCGTTCATGGACACGATGAGCTTGTTCCTGCCGCAAGGTTGGGTCATGCGCGGCTGGAAGTTGACGCTGAACGGCGGGCAGTTGCTCGAGGTGCTGCTGCCGGTGTTGGTGGCGGTGGTCGTGGGCGCGGTGCTGTTCGGCATCGGGACGATGAATTTCCGCCGGAGATATGCGTAACGTCAAATAGCGTCATTGCGAGGAGGCCGCAAGGCCGACGAAGCAATCTCACTGTCTATGACTGAGATTGCTTCGCTGACGCCTTACCCGCCGCTTTACGGCGGAGGCGCGCCGGGCGGAAGCGCTCGCAAGGACGGTAACAGGAGAATTAGAATGCGAATCTTTGACTTAGCCCTTAAAGACATTCAGCAACTGGTGCGCGACAAGAAGGCGTTGTTGTTCCTGGTGGCGATGCCCATCCTGTTCACGGTGTTCATGGGCATTATGCTCAGCCCGCCCGCGAAAGAAAGCGATCCGCGTCTGCCGATCGGCTTCATCAATCAAGATCAGAGCGGGACGCTGGGTGCAGAGTTTCGATCGCTGCTGGAATCGTCGGAGGCCGTAAAGCCGATCGGCGTGGAGAACGACGACGCAGTGCGCGGCGGCGAACAAGTGCGCGATGGCAAGATCGCCGCGCTGGTCGTGGTGCCCGATCGGTTTAGTGCAGGCCTATTGGCCGATGAACCCGTCAAAGCGATCGTGATCGTCGATACGGCTCAGCAGTCCGGTCAAACGGCGAACAGCGCTTTAGGCACGGCCACCAACCGCCTGTTAGGCGCGATCGAAGCAGCGCGCTTGAGCACTGCCGATCAACCCGAGAACTTCGCTGCGGCGTTGAAGGCTGCACTGGCCGCGTGGCAGAAGCCGCCCATCGGTGTGACGGTCGAGACGATGAACGCGCCCAAGGAAGAAAAGAATCCGGCGCTGGGTGGCTTCGCGCAATCATCGCCCGGCATGTTGGTGCAGTTCACCATCTTTGGACTGACGACGACAGCGACGATTCTGGTGATCGAACGCAAGAGCCGCACCTTGCAGCGCATGCTCACCACGTCGATGCGGCGCTGGGAGATCATCGCGGGTCATTTGCTGGCGATGTTCACGGTGGTGCTACTGCAACAAACACTGCTCATCGTCTTCGCGCAGGCGTTCCTGAACGTCAACTATCTGGCGCAACCGCTGGCGACGCTGCTGGTGATGGTCTCGTTCGGCGCGTGGATTGCAGCGCTGGGCCTGTTCATCAGCACGATTGCGAAGACCGACGAACAAGCCGTGATGTGGTCGCTGCTGGCGATGTTCGTGCTGACGGCGCTGGCCGGCGCGTGGTTTCCACTCGACATTACCGGGCAGGCCTTCAACACGATCGGCCATCTCACGCCCGGCGCGTGGGCGATGGATGGCTTCCAGAATATCGTCATGCGCGGATTGGGATTGGCGTCGGTGCTCGTACCCGCGATCGTGTTGCTGGGCTTTGCCGGATTGTTCTTCGGACTGGCGGTATGGCGCTTCAAGTTTGAATGATGACTTGACGTCGATGCGAATCGAATTATACTGAGCGCCCAAGGGCTTTGTTCCGCCTAATATACCGGTTGGTGTATTAGGCGGAATCTATTCTTGTTTGGAAAAATATGTGAAGAAAAGCGTGCCCAACCAAGGCGCCCAATCGCCATCTTCGGTCAGTGGCGAAAGTCGAGCATCGGTTTTGACGATCGGCGTCTTGGTCGGCGTCGAGATCATCAGGCCGCCTCATTGAACTTTCAGAGAGAAATAAGATCGTGAATAACATCATCATCAGACCCGCCTACCGAGAAGACTTTGAAATCATTGCGAGGTTGATTGCCGATCAGAACAAACAACCCGAAACTCACTGCATCCAGAGCGATACCGGCGCGGAATATCAAAGCATTCAGCGCGAGCTGATGCAGCTTGATTTGAGTGCCGCACTTTGTTTCGTCGCCGCCTTTCGAGACGATCAATTGATCGGGGTTGTGGGGAGCGAACTGGATGAAGAGCTGGGCCGGGGCTGGCTGCGCGGACCGTTCATTGCAGCGGGTACGGACGATTGGGACAGCGCAGCCTCAGCGCTGCTGCAAGGCCTGTTAGCCAGGCTGCCGCCCGCCATCCACTGGCTGGACAGTTTCTTGAACATCGCGAACACGCGCGGTAATGCTTTTTACCTCAACCACGGCTTTCGTCAGCTGCGGCTCGTGCACGTTTACGTTGCCGCCGCTCCCAAACAGCCGGTGGATCTTACCAGCCCGTGTGAAACTTTGACGCCGCAGCAGGCGCAGGCTTTGATTGCCTTGCACCAGACCGTCTTCCCTCAAACGTATGCCACGGGCCAGAGAATTCTGGACAAGCTGGACGATGATCATCAAGTCTTTGTCTGTACCCAGAGCGGTGAACTGTTAGGGTATCTGTATGCCGCCATCGAAGAAGGCTCAGGCGACGGCTCGGTAGAATTTGTCGGGGTTAGGGCCGATGCGCGAGGCCGGGGAATCGGGCGGCAACTCCTGCACACGGCTTTACGCTGGTTCTTTGAAGTCAAGCAAGTTCCTCAGGCGACCTTGGTGGTCAATGATAACCTGACGAATGCCCGGTCACTGTATGAAAGCGTCGGTTTTAGATTGAAGTATACGGGTGTCCAGGCCCGAAAAGAATGGTGATGCAGATTGTAAATCATGGGCGCTGACTTGCTGCATCGATTTCAAGCGAGGACTATCCCATGACCACTCGATCGAAAGTCGCTGTTCTGCGCACCCAGCCGGAAACCGTGCCGCATGATTACGTGCGTCTCTTCGAACTGGCCGATGGTCTTTGCTGCGCCCAAACTTCATCAGGCCGTCCTCCGTCTCGGGCTGGTGATGCATCGACACGGTCGTCGTGTCAATCCGAACTGTATCCGTGGGCAACTCGTAGGCGCACACGAGGTGTTGCCCCAGTGCCAGTTCAATCTGCTCGCCGGACTGCGTGACGTCGTCCCCCAAGCGGCTCAAGATAATGCCCAGACGGTCATCCGTAAAGTCCGCCTCACGCACCGGTTTGCCCAGCGCCTGGCTCAGGCTCACCAGTCAACGCGGATCGTTTTCGCCTAATGCCTTGAGCATGGTTGCGAGATGAACGGTAGTCAGATTGGGGAAGATCGCGTCAGCCGCGCCGACTCGTTCACGCGGGCCAAGCCCAATCGCCCGAAACCCACCGGCTTTTGCAGCTTCAATCCCTGCCGCGGCATCTTCGACCACGACACATTCGGCGGGTGACAGCCCCAACTGTTCGGCCGTGTGCAAAAACAGATCCGGCGCGGGCTTCTGATGCTCAACGCTGTAGCCATCCGCGATCGCATCGAACAACGCTCGGATGCCGAGCCGCTCAATCACATCGCCGGCATTCTTGCTGGCGGAACCGAGCGCCGCTTTCAGCCCGGCGGCCCGAATCTCTTGCAGCAGTTCTTTTGCGCCGGGCAGCAGATCGCCGGGCGTGACCTCCGTGATGAACTCAAGGTAATAATTGTTCTTGCGTTCCATCATTTCCAGGATTTTCTCTTCAGGATAAACACGCCCTTTAAGGAGCAGCAGCAGCGATTCACGGCGCGCGATGCCGCGCAGCTGCTCATTATCGTCGCGCGTAAAGGGCAGTCCCTCTTCTTCGGCCAGCCGCTTCCAGCCGCGATAGTGGTATTCGGCGGTGTCCGTGATGACGCCGTCAAGATCAAAAATGAAACCATGCAGCATAGTCTTAACCAGAGTTACCCCTGTCTCGACGACGATGACGTTTTCGCCGGGACAAGGGCCCAGGAGGTGAGGTCAGCGAATCGCTTTCTCACTGGCTTTATCAAAGAGGTGCACGTGATCGAGATTGGCGATCATCTGCACCCGGTTGCCGATGTGGACGCGGGTGCGCGGATCGACGCGCGCAACAAACTGGCTGCCGGACGTCACCAGATACAAGAATACTTCGTTGCCCATCAACTCAGTCACATCGACCTGTGCGTCAATGGTCCCGCCCCGGATGCCGGAGGGCACGAATTCGGCGTCGTGCAAATCTTCGGGCCGGATGCCCAACACGGCCTTTCGCCCGATGTAACCTGTGAGCGGCTCCCTGAGTCGATCGGGCGTCGGCACCGTGAAGCCCGGCCCTTCCGCCAGCAACTGGCCGCCCGATTTCGAGATCGTCACGTCGAAGAAATTCATGCTGGGGCTGCCGATGAAACCGGCCACGAAGATGTTGTTCGGTTGATCGTACAGATGCTGCGGCGTATCGATCTGCTGCAGGAAACCGTCCTTCATCACGGCGATACGCGAGCCCATCGTCATCGCTTCCGTCTGATCGTGCGTGACGTAGATGAAGGTCGTGCCCAGGTCGCGATGCAGTTTGCTGATCTGCGCGCGCGTCTGCACGCGCAGCTTGGCATCGAGGTTGGACAGCGGCTCGTCGAACAAGAAGACCTTCGGCTCACGCACGATGGCCCGACCGACCGCTGCCCGCTGGCGCTGTCCGCCCGATAACTGGCGCGGCTTGCGATCGAGCAGTTCCGTCAGCCCCAATAGCTCGGCGGCTTTCTTCACGCGTTGATCGATCTCGCTCTTATCCATCTTGCGCAGCTTCAGCGAGAAGGCCATGTTATCGGCGATCGACATGTGCGGATACAGCGCATACGATTGAAATACCATAGCGATGTCGCGGTCTTTGGGTTCGACATCGTTGATGGCTTGATCGCCGATATAGATTGTGCCCTCGCTGATGTCTTCCAGGCCGGCCAGCATCCGCAGGCTGGTCGATTTGCCGCAACCGGACGGGCCGACAAATACTAGAAATTCCTTGTCGGCGATGTCGATACTCAAATCGTTCACTGCAATCGTCTTATCGTAGCGCTTGAAGACGTGATCAAATGTGACGCTGGCCATGGGCTGACTCCTCTCGGGTGGATGATGTTGGGGCGGACCGGGCATCGCCCTGTGTTTGTGATTTCAAATCAACTTCAACGGGTTGGCCGTGATGGAAGAACTTGAAGGCCAGCCGTGTCCAGTGGTGTGGCAAGCGAGGCCGGGTGGTCCAACCCGACGGCGTGATGCGCAGTCCGGCGAAACCGAACGCGATCGATTGCCACAGGCCGGCGGCCGAGGCCGCGTGAATGCCATCGCCCGCATTGCCGCGCACGTCGCGCAGATCGGCGCGGGCGGCGCGCATGAAATGCTCATAAGCCGCCTCGGGTTGGCCCACGTCGCACGCGTTGATTGTCATGATTGCCGGGCCGAGCGACGAGCCGTAAGTGTGATCAGTGCGCGGCGTGTAGTAGTCGTAGTTGACCTGAACTTGATCGTCGCTGAAGTCGGACCGCAGCAAGTACGCCAGCATCAGCACATCCGGCTGTTTGATGCCCTGAATCTGATTGCCGCCCTCGATGCCGAAAATCTCTTGCAGCGATTTCGTGCGCGGCTCCAATGCCGCCAGCGGCACATCTTCAAGCTTGAAGTAGTTCTCAAATTGCTCGATCAAACCCGATGGCTGAACGGGCAGATACAGTCGATCGATCACATCGCGCCACTTCGCCAATCGCTCCGCCGATAGATCCAGCTGCTCGATCAGCGCTATCGCTCTGGCCGACGTACACGCTTCAAGCCACTTCAGCACTTTGAAAGCGGTCTGCAGATTCCACTGCGCCATGCGATTGGTGTAGAAGTTGTTATCGACGTGCTCGTGGTATTCGTCCGGGCCGATCACATCGCGATATTCGTAGCGACCGCCGTCCCGATCGGGCTGCCACTCGGCGCGCGCGGCCCAGAATTTGGCCGTGTCCAGGATTAGTTCTGCGCCCTGATCGATGAACCAACGATCATCGCCGGTCGCCTGCCAGTATTGATGCGCCGCGTAAGCAATGTCGGCCGAAATGTGAATCTCGATGTCGCCCGTCCAGATGCGCACGAGTTTCGTTTTGTCGGCGAAGTGCGGCACCCACGTCGGCGTGACCTCATCGCCGGTATCCGCGCTTTCCCACGCGAACTGCGCGCCTTCAAAACCGTTGGCCCGCGCCTTGCGTCGCGCGGCGGGCAAAGCCCGCCAGCGATACGTCAGCAGATTCCTGGCGATGTGCGGCGCGGTGTACGTGAACAACGGCAGCATGAAAATTTCCGTGTCCCAGAACGCGTGACCGCAATAGCCAAAACCCGACAGCGTCTTCGCGCCGATGTTGACCCGATCGTCGTGGCGCGGCGCGGCGATCAACATCTGGAACAAGTTGAAGCGAATGGCCAGCTGCGCTTCGTCATCGCCCTCGATGATCACATCGGTGCGATCCCATTCCCGCTGCCAGGCCGCGGCATTCGCGTTCAGCGCGGCAAGCCAATCGGGAACGGTGCGGACGCCGGCGAGCGCGGCTTCCAGCAATTGATCTGCGGGCAGATCGCGCGAGGTGTACACCGCCACGAATTTGTCGACAATCACCGTTCGGCCCGTGTGAGCGACGACGCGGAAGACGCGGGTCGGTGTGCTCTCGGCATCCCAATCGTCACACCCGGCAGGATCACCCTGTGTCAGCTCGGAGCGCAGCGCTGTGGCAATCGCGATCTTTGAGGTGCGCGTCTGCGTCAGCAGAAATGCAGCTTGATCGACACAGCCTTGTTGCAAAAGGTCGAGGTGCGTGATCCAGAAGTTGGCATGTTCGTTTTCAGGACGGCCATTCAGCGCGGCGCGAAATTCCAGCGTGCCGTCAAACTCGGGCGTCACGCTGCAGCGCAGCAACAGCGTATGCTCATCTGCCAGCGAAGCAAACCGCTCGAAAACCAGCGTGGCGATATGACCGGCCGGTGAACACCAACGAACCGTCCGCGTTAGGACGCCCGAGCGCAAATCCAGATGCTGCTCGAAGGCCTCGATGTGTCCGGTCGTGAGTGAGAAGCGTTCGCCGTTGAGCAATACGCTGAGCGGTAGCCAGTCCGGCACGTTGACCAACTCGGTAAACACAATCGGCGCGTAATCGAAGACGCCGTGGATGAAGGTGGCGCGCCGATCGGCCGGATAGCCTTCTTCGAACGCGCCGCGCGTCGAGAGATAGCCGTTGCCAATCGTGAAGATGGTTTCGCAATGATGCACGTGATCGGGATCAAAGTCTTTTTCGGAGACAGTCCACAAGTCTGACATGATAAATCATCAATCCATAAAGTGAGGTATAAAACTGGCGCCGCTTAGTCGCCAAGGCGGGCGTAATCCAACAGGTCGGTCAGGGCGCAGGTCGCCAGGCCAATCACATGATCAGCCGCGCCGTAATACACGTACACGGTGCCGTTTACGGCGGGATTGGCGCCGGAAAACACGACGTTGGGCACATCGCCGCGCAGTTCCCACAATTCATGCGGTTCAAAGATGAACGCGCGCGGGCGGTAAATGACCCGCTCGGGTTGATCGAGATCGAGCAGGCACACGCCCAGGCGATAGACGTGCGCCGCATCGTAGGCGTGATACAGCATCAACCAACCGTGCTCGGTTTCGATGGGCACTCCGCCGCTGCCGACACGTTTTTCATCCCAGTGGTTGTCGGGGCGCGGGCCGAAGAGCGGCCGCATGCGTTCTTCAGGCCATGTGATCAGATCAGCGCTTTCGGCGAGCCACACTTGCGGCGGGCGGCGATGCAGCGCCACATAGCGGCCGTTGATTTTGCGCGGAAACAGCGCATGATCTTTGTTGTCTTCGCCCGTCACGATCGAGCCGACGCGCGACCACGTGATTAGATTCTCACTGCGCGCGATCATGGGTGTGACGCCGCCGCCTGCATGGGTCGGCTCGCCCTGACCCTGATACTGCCCGTACGCCGTGTACGTCATGTAAAACGCGTCGTCGAGCGCGGTGACGCGCGGGTCTTCAACGCCGCGGGCATCCAGTGCATCGCTCGGCGCGAGTACGGGCCGGCGCAGTCGATTCCACTGCACACCATCCGCACTCACCGCGTAACCGATGCGGCTGACCCAGTCCAGACCTTGCGCGCGATAGTGCATGTGAAACAGGTCGCCGTGATAGATGACGGCCGGATTGGACACGTTGTAAGTTTCCCACTCCGAAGCTGGGTCGGGCAAGAGCACTGGATTGAGCGGATGACGTTGAAGTTTCATTTACTCGATCGCTTTGATGCGGGCGATTTCGTCATCAACCGCCAGCGTCCCGATCAGGGCCAGCCACACCATCAAACTGGTGGACAGTGGGATGGTGATCAGAACGCTCGCGGCGGTGATGATGGCGCTCACCACGACCAGCGATAAGCCAAAGCCCGGTCGCTTCGCCAAAAACAGCACGACGTTGCGCACGGTAGCCCGCATCGATCGATCGGCCTGCGCGAGCCAGAACGGCCAGTAAAACAGGCTGATCGCCAACCAACCCAGACCGATCGTGCCCCAGATGACGCGCAGGATGATCCACGGCACACCGACAAAGTCTTGATAGAGCCAGAAGTTGCCGACCACCAGCATGATGACCAGCAGATTGATCGCGCCCCACTTCCACGCCGGAATCAGCATCGCCCGCAGCGCCTGCGGGCCGTCGCGCAACTCCAGATATTCGCCGTCGATCACCTTGCGGGCGATAAGATACATGGCCGCCGTCGCCGCCGGGCCGGTGACGATGGGGACCTGCAGCGCCAGCCACGCAATATTGAACAGCGTCAGCACGATGACCTCGCGCCACCACGTGGCAACGGCGTGCGCAACGATGCGAATAGCGGTTAGCATGGCTGGCGACTGCCTGTAAACTGTGACCACTTTACTTCAACCCCGTGTAGCTGACGCCTTCGATGTAATACTTGCTGAAGAAGAAGAACATTGTAAGCGGCACAATCGCGTTGACCATCGCGCCGACCAGTGTAATATTCCACTGCGCCTTGAATTGCTGCTGGAAGACGCTCAAGGCGACGTTGAGCACCCACATATCCGGCGTGTTCAGGTACAACAACGGCCCCAGGAAGTCATTCCACATGCCCTGGAATTGCAGAATGAACACGGTCAGCAAGGCGGGTTTCGCCAACGGCAGCACCACGTCTTTGTAAATCTGAAAGAACGACGCGCCATCGACAAAGGCAGCTTCTTCCAATTCGCGCGGGATCGCTTTCAGGAACTGGGTCAGCGTGAAGATGCTGAAGGCATTCACCAGCGCCGGCAGGATCAGGCTGTAAGCCGAGTTCACCCAGCCCAGTTTGGCGATGAGCACATAAGCCGGCACCAGCGTCAGCGCGCCCGGAATCATCATCGAGGCCAGCATGAAGTTGAAGATCAGGTTCTTGCCGGGGAATTTCAGGCGCGCGAAGGCATAGGCCGCCATCGAGCAGAAGATGACGATGACAAACGCGCGCACGATCGACAGCAGCGCGGTGTTGAACAGCCAGCGGAAGAACCGGCCGCCGCCGGCGGCCTGCGCCAACAGATCCACCGCAATTGTCACTACGGCGCCCAGCAGCAGCGCGCCGACCAACGAGATGAGCACCCGCCGCCAATCGGGCCGCGACATCGAGATGATGCTGAGACCGATCAGGGCGATGACGGCGATCGAGATGCCGATGGTCAGTTTCAGGGTCGACGACGCATCGAACCGCGCGCCCAGGTAGAGCGCGCCGCACAGGCCGGCCACGATCGCAATCGTCACCCCCAGTGCCTGGCCGATTCTCGGCGGGAGGATGGATCGAACTTTCTGGCTGCTGACGCCCGTGAACAGGAACGTAACGAAGAACGAGAACAACCCGGCCATCAGGCCCAGCGAGGTCGTGCCTTCCGCACGCGGCAGGCCGCCCACGTCGGTGCTGAACAGCCGCGGCCAGTTTTCGGTCAACCACTCAGCCGGGAAGAACTTCGGCGGATAGGCCGTGATCTCGGCATCGGACTTGAACGTGCCGACGAAGGCCAGGATGAACGGCATGAACAGCGCCAGGCCGATGACGATCAGCAGCCCGTACACAATCGCGCGTTTGAGGCCACGATTCACGGTGCCCAGCGTTTGCCGGGCGGGCGACGGCAGGCGGCGTGTCACTACGGTAGTTGTGGTAGTCATGGCATCGCCTCCTAGTAATACAACTCGGTACCGCGTTCAATGTAACGGCGCTGGATGAACGTGAAGAAGAAGATGATGGCCGCCAGGATGAAGGCCATCGCGGCCGCAAAGCCCATGCGCGGCGGGCCGGCCACGCCCAGCGCCTCGGTATAGATCAGGTACACGGGCACCATCGTCGTATCGAGCGGACCGCCGGCGGTCATGATCTTGACCTGATCGAAAATCTGAAAACACCCGATCGTGCCTAGCACCACTACCAGCAGGATCGATGGCCGCAGCATCGGCACGGTGATGCGCCGGAACGTCTGCCAGCGCGAGGCGCCGTCGAGCGAGGCGGCTTCATACAGGCTGGAAGGAATGTCCTGCATGGCTGCGAGGAACAGGATCATAAAGGTCGGCGCGGTGGTGAAGATGTTCTGGAACATCAGCGCTAGCCACGTCACGCTGGGACCACGCAGCAAATACAGGCTGCCCGGAATGTCGCCGCCCAACGCTTGCGCCAGCAGCTGAATGAGGCCCTGTGGCGTATTCAGCCACTCGATTGGCTGCCAGGTGCTTAGCAGCTGGCTGAAGCCGAAGTTCAGGTAACCGGTGCGCAAGTACAGCCAGAAAAAGATCAGACTGATCACAACCGGCGACGTGACACTGGGCGCATAAAACAGCGTGCGAAAGAGCTGGCTGCCGCGCACTTTTTGATTCAACAGCGAGGCGAGGAACAACGCCAGAATGGTCTGCGCCGGCACGACGATGGCCACATACCAAAACACGTTGGCTAACGCGCGCACAAACTTCTGGCTGGCCAGGGCTTTGACGTAATTGTCCAGCCCGGCCCATGTCGGCGTCGTGAATAGGTCGAAGTTGTTGAAGCTGATGAAGATCGCAAAGCCCAGGACGCCGATCGTGAACACCAGCGTAATGATTAGATACGGCGCGATAAAGAAGTAGGCGCTGAGCGCCTCGGCGCGGGCGCGACGATTGCCCAGGCCCAGGAACCCTCGACGGGGTGGAACAGCGGTCGCCATGAAATACCTCCCTGGTGAGAAGCCTGAATCAACTCCCGATCTCTCGGGGCAGCATGAGAGATCGGGAGTAGTTCGGTCAAGCGTCTAACCTTATTGTCCGGCCAGGATCGCGTTAATCTCTTCGTTCGCCTGTTTGAACGACTCGTCCACGGTTTGATCGCCCAGGAAGATGCGCTCCAGTGCCTTGCCCACCGTGTCGTTGATCTTGCCGGTGTTCGGCCCCCAGAATGCGACGCGCGTCAGTTTGAACGTGCCGCCCTGCGAAATGGCCTTGTCGTTCGGATCCTGCACCAGATCGATCTGATCGGGGTGCGTGCTGTACGCAAAGCCGGTCTTCACGATCTCGCCTTGGTTTTCCCGGCCGGTGACGAAGACGGCAAAGGCGGCCGCAGCCTTCGGATATTTGGTCTTGGCGTTCACGCCGATGCCGTTGGTAAAGATTACGTCGGCCTGACCCTTAGACCCGGCGGGCAGCGACATGGCCTTCCAGTCGACATCTTTGTAATTCTGGCGCATGAAGTTGACCATCCAGCCGCCTTCGTAGGTCATGCCCGCCAACTGCTTGCCGATGGCTTCGCCGCACCAGCTGGCGCCGACATCAGCCGCAGTCTTCAGTGCGCCGCCCTTCTTCAGATTGAGGACAAAGGTTGCAGCCTCTTTGACTTCCGGTGTGTCGACGGTGGCGGTCTTAAAGTCGTCACTCGCGTATGCACCGCCGTTGCCAAACGCGAAGGGCGCAAAGCGGGCCCAATCGGGGCCCATACAGAAGCCCGCGAACTTGCCGTTCTTGGCGATCGCTTCAGCCGCTGTTTGCAAGTTGGCCCATGTCCAATCGGCGGTTGGCTCGGCAATGCCGGCGGCTTTGAAGGCTTCCGGCAGATAGACCAGGCCGAGCGTGCCCCAGTCTTTCGGCAAAGCATACGTCTTACCATCGAGGGTGAAGATCGTCAGCAGTGGCTGCAGGAAGTCATTGCGGCTGACACTACCTTCCTTCATGAAGTCGTCGAGCGCGAGCAGTTGACCGGTCGGGCCGAAGGCAGCCATCAACTGATCGTCAACGTAGAAGACATCGGGCGCGCCGCCGCCCGCCATCGCCGCCTTCAACTTGACCTGAAAGTCGGCGGGGATAGGTTGATAGTCTACCTTCACATTCGGATACGCCTTGTTGAAGCGTGCAATCGAATCGCGATAGATCTTCTGCTCGGTTTCGTCACCCCAACCCGAGAAGACAATCGTGGCACCGTCTTCGACTTTCATCATGCCAGCGGCCATGGCGGGTTCGGGCGCTTTGGTCGGTTCTACCACAGGGGCTTTGGTCGGGGCAGGCGCAGCAGCAGGCGCACAGGCCGATAACACGAACGTCGCGATACACAGTAATGCTACAATCTTATACAAGGATTTCATGTTTTTCTCCTCCTGAGAAAAGTGTGATATGTGTTAGGCGGATTCAAGAAAGTATGGTATAAAACAGCTGCTCCGGTACTTGATGTGGAATGACCTCACCTCCTTTAACCAGGTGCGTGAACGGATGACACATCCGAACGTGAGCCGCTGCCAGGCATACCTCACGTCCGATTTCCCAACAGGTCCGGGGCGTTTCTTTTTAGGCCGACGCCGCACGTTTCATGCGGACGCCGCGTGTTTTATGCGGACGCCGCGCGTTTCATGCGGACGCCCGCACAATCAATTCCGGTTGAAACAGTACCTGCCGCTCCGTCAGAGTCTTGCCCTCTAGCAATGTCACCAACATCTCGATACATTTCTGCCCGATCGCTCGAATCGGTTGGCGGATCGTCGTCAGCGGCGGCCACAGATATTGAGCCATCGGAGTATCGTCGAAGCCGATAATGGCCAGATCGCGGCCTATGACGAGTCCGCGTGACTGCCCGGCACGAACTGCGCCAGCCGCCAGGCTGTCGTTCGTGGTTACAATCCCCGTCGGACGATGCTGATCTTCCCAGGCCAGCCATTGTTCTGTGGCGAGCTGCCCGAACTCGAAAGTTTCTTCGTGGTGCGCGATTAAGCTCTCATCAATGGGTATCCCGGCCAGCCGCAAAGCCTTGAAATAGCCGCTAAGGCGATCGTCGCTGACCCGCGAATTTTCGGGTCCACCCAGAGCGGCAATCCGGCGATGGCCGCGCGCGATCAAATGCTCCGTCGCCATCTGCAATCCAGCGCTGCCGTCTACGTCCACACAGGGGAAGTCGCGTTCCGGCTCCCGGCCAAAAGCGACAAAGGGGAACTGCCGCCCCAATAAGAAGTCGATACGGGGATCGCGGTAGCTTACGCTGGACAGGACAAAGCCATCGACCTGACCGGTATCAATCATTTCTCGATAAGCAGTGATTTGACCCTCGGCCCCGCGATAGGGAAACGGCAACAGGTGGTAACCAACGGCTTCCGCTTCTTCGACCATACTGGTGAAAAACAAATCCAGAACGGGCGAGCGGTCCGGCTGCTCGGGGACCCACGAATAGCCGATCATATGGGCACGCTGCACCCGCAGGTTGCGCGCGTTGCGGTTGGGTTTGTAACCGAGCGCCTCAACCGCGCCCCAGATGCGAGTTTCGGTCTCTGGTGAGACGTGCACGCGGCCATTCACGACCTTGGAGACCGTCTGGTAGCTAACGCCCGCTTTTATTGCAACATCTTTGAGGGTAATTCGTTTTGTCATAGTATGTGCGAACGTTCGCGCGAACGTTCGCATACCAGTATACCAGACCTTTTTGGGATGTCAAGTGGCAAAACTGGTGATTCAGGGCGAACGCATCTAAATTCGTCGTAACCGTTCAGTTGGTCTATGAATCTACGCACCACTTTCGATGATCGAGGCATCTGGCAGTAGCGACGGGGCTTGGTCACCGCGCATCGCCGCCGCACACGCCTGGGTCAAGTGCTGTCGGCTACCGCAAACCTCATCCACGCATTTTCCAGGCTGCACTCGACCATCTTGGCTTAAGCGCTAGCAAACGCGTTATCATGGTGGGTGATCAGGAGTAGGCGGACATTCGGGGCGCTAAGGCAATGGGATTCACGACCGTGAAAGTGATCCCGTCCGGCACAACACTGGCAAATAGCGAAGCAGATTGTATAATCATGGGCGCTGACTTGTTGCATCGATTTCAAACAAGGACTATCCCATGACCACTCGATCGAAAGTCGCCGTCCTGCGCACTCAGCCGGAAACCGTGCTGCAAGACTACGTGCGCTTGTTTGAATTGGCCGGCGGTTCATCTGCACTGCAACCCGGCCTCACGACCATTCTCAAAGACAACATCTCGTGGCATTACGCCATGCCTGCTGCCAACACCACGCCGTGGCAGTTAGAAGGCACCATCCTCGCGCTGCGCCAGGCCGGGTTTGACGATCTGGTCTGCGTCCAAAATCAAACCGTGCTCACCAACGCGTTCAAAGGTGAAGACCTCAACGGCTACGTGCCCATCTTCAAGCACTACCAGGTTCCTGCACTGTACAACTTCCGCACGCAGGAAATGCAGTGGATTCCTTACAAGCCACAAGCCAAAATGCTGGCGCTCGATCACATCTACCCCGAAGGTATTCGTATCCCCGATTATTTTATCGGCAAGAACATCGTGCATCTACCGACGGTCAAGACGCACATGTACACAACGACCACCGGCGCGATGAAGAATGCTTTCGGCGGCCTGCTCAGCAAATACCGGCATTACACGCACACCTGGATTCACGATACGCTGGTCGATCTCCTGGCGATTCAAAAGGAAATTCATCCGGGTCTCTTCGCCGTGATGGATGGCACCACTGCGGGCAACGATGCCGGGCCGCGCCTGATGAATCCTGAAATCAAGAATGTGATCCTGGCTTCGGCCGATCAGGTCGCAATCGATGCGGTGGCCGCGCGCTTGATGGGCTTCGATCCGTTGTCGATTCGCTACATTCGCTTGGCACACGAACGCGGACTCGGCGTGGGTGACGTGCACGAGATCGAACTGGTGGGCGATGAGGTCTCCGGCGAAAACTGGAACTTTCACATCGGCCACAACTCGCACAGTTTTCTGGCCTGGCTGTCGTGGTATGGGCCGACGAAGAAATTGCAGAAGTTGTTATTCAGGACACCCATTGTCGTGCTGCCCACCTTCATCTCGGAGATCGAACAGGATTACATGTACTGGCCGTTGAAGTACCGGCACATCGCTGCTCGCTGGCGCGCGGAAACGACGTGGGGTCATTTGTTCCAGGAATATCAACGCCGTGGCTATTTGAACGAAGACCCGATCGCGCCCCCGGCCGATCGGGAGGAACGATGAGCGACGATGCATGGCCCATCCCATCGTGCCCGACGTGATCCGCGGCGGCGAAATTACCTGGCTGCGCCGCCGTCCCAAGACCAGTTAAAAGTGCAGTTCGCCAAAGTGTGCGTTGCCTCTGGCTAACCCAAGTTTACTCGGAGGGGAAGACATGTTCGTTTTCGTCGTTGTCTCGTTGTTGTCTGTGCTGGCAATGGTTGTCGGTTGCGCGGCACCTGCATCATCGGGTATTGGCTCAACACAAGTCTCCGACAAAGACGGCATGATGCTGCTCTATGTTCCCGCTGGTGAATTCAAGATAGGCAGCACGGCCAATAACCCGTGGATCTCTGAGAGGCCGCAGCACACCGTGTATCTGGATGCCTTCTGGATCGACCAGACGGAAGTGACTAATACTATGTACGCGAAGTGCGTGAAAGCGGGTGCGTGTCAAGCGCCGCTAAGCTTCTCCTCCACGCGTACTAGGTACTACGGCAATCCGCAGTTTGGCACCTATCCCGCGATAGGTGTCGGTTGGGACGCCGCGAAGCAGTATTGCACATGGGCTGGCCGGCGTTTGCCCACCGAAGCGGAATGGGAAAAAGCGGCGCGTGGCACGGACGGTCGCCTGTACCCATGGGGCAATCAAGCGCCCGATAAGACGCGGCTGAACTACAACGGGGAGGTTGGGGACACGACCCAGGTTGGTCTCTATCCGGCTGGCGCCAGTCCGTATGGCGTGTTGGACATGGCCGGCAACGTGTGGGAATGGGTGCAAGACTGGTACGACCCAAACTGGCCCGACCAAACAAAGTACTTTTCCAGTTCGCCTTACCTACCAGACAACCCAACACAGATCGGTGCTCACGTGCTGCGGGGCGGGTCTTTGTTCGATGATGCGTCGGGCGTACGGGCGTCGGATTACATCAGGCCCGGCCCCGACGATTGGTTCCACCTCTCCAGCGTCAGCGGTTTTCGGTGTGCCCGCTCTGAATCGCCCAATTCCAATGAAACTATAGTATCAAATGCGACGCTGACACCTGCGTCACCAACACCTGCGCCGACCATGATTCCAGTTACACCCGTCACACAAGTCTCTGACAAAGATGGCATGACGTTGCTCTATGTGCCCGCCGGTGAATTCACCATGGGCAACAATAGTGGTAATGCGAACGAGAAGCCAGAACACAAAGTGTACCTGGACGCCTTCTGGATCGACCAGACCGAGGTGACCAATGCCATGTATGCCAAGTGTGTGAAAGCGGGCGCGTGTCAAGCGCCGTCATCAACTAAGTCTTACACTCGTGATAGCTACTACGGCAATCCGCAGTTCGATACCTATCCTGTGGTGTATGTTGCCTGGAACGACGCGAAGCAGTATTGCACATGGGCTGGCCGGCGTTTGCCCACTGAAGCGCAATGGGAGAAAGCGGCCCGCGGCACGGATGGGCGTATTTATCCGTGGGGCGATCAAGCGCCCGATAAGACGCGGCTGAACTACAACTTTGAAGTTGGAGACATGACCCAGGTTGGGGCCTATCCGACTGGTGCCAGTCCCTACGGCGCGTTAGACATGGCCGGCAGTGTGTGGGAATGGGTGGCCGATTGGTATGGCGAGACGTATTACGCCAGTTCGCCCGGCCGCAATCCCACTGGGCCAACTTCCGGTGACGCGCGCGTGCTGCGGGGCGGGTCTTGGGACAGTTATGATGCGGCCGACGTGCATGCGTCCCTTCGCAACTGGAGCTACTACCCTGACGTCCGGTTCGACAACAACGGCGTTCGGTGTGCCCGCTAAGTGCAATGCTTTAACTGGTTGCTGCGCGAAGCGTCTGGATTTCTGAAACGGGTAATCGCCTATCTCAAAGAAAGAACCTTATTCGCTATGCATCCCTTGTTCATCATCTTTATCGTGGCCGGCAGCGGTGTAACGCTGATCGGCTTGTGGCTCCTGCGGCAGGCGCGCACTTTCAAGCGCAAAGCGCTGGCAACAGAGGGGCACTACGTCGATGCGACCTGGCGTACGTCGAGCGTCAATCGCTATACGGCTTATCCTGTCATCGAATTTCAAACGGCCGACGGGCGCACGCTTCAGTTCGAAGGTCGCGTGGGTGTGCCGTGGGCCAAGGGCCAGGTCGGGCGCCGTGTGACGGTATTGTACGATCCCGCCGATCCCGAAAAAGCCGTCGTCGATTCAGTGGTAGAACTTTGGTTTCCAGCGCTGATTTTTCTGACGGTGGGAATCCTGTGGCTGGTTGTAATCGCGGGGCTGATGGTGTTGACCCAGGCGGGAATGATTACACCCAATTCGTATTAACCGGATGGTAGAAGCGTCATGTCAAACACGTACCGCGCAAGCAAAGTCTACCGGGCCAGCGCACCCGAAGTCTATGCGTACTGCCTGAGCAGCCTCCGGACGATCGGCGCAGAGATCGAACGCAGCGATCCGGAACTGGGACTCATTCACGCCAACTATTTGGTGAACGTGCCACTGGTACATGCGAGCCGCCTTAGCCTGTATATTCTCATCGCCCCACAGCACGAACAGCACTGCGAACTGACGATCGAGACGTTCGGCATGGTCAATCAACTCGATCGATCACGGCCGCTGCATAAACCACGCGAAGTTGCTCAACAAGTTTTGTCCCGCATCGGCGACGCCGTCGCTCGTGCTGAGCGGGGACGATAACAAAGATCAATCACGGAGTTCGCCGTAATAGCTCCCGGCGAACTCCGTGATTGATCAAAACGCGCGCCTGTTATTGATCCAACATCTTCGCGGCTTTCGTGATCTGGCCGGGTGTCGATGACTTCGGCCAACTGACTTCGCCCACCGTAATCGTTCCACTGGCCGAGCGTCCCCACTGCTCCGGCGCGTACATCAGATAGACCTGCGCGGGCATGGCGCTGAACACACCGGCCTGTGTGGCGCGCGCCAGATACGTGAAGGTGTGCGCGCCTTTATCCAGATGCGTGACAAAGAACACCACACGATCGTCACGAATTTCCTTGTTGTTGTAGCCGTAATCCTGATAGAAGAATTCATCGCGCTCTTCGCCATAACCCTGCTGCTTCGCCGCGAAGCTCGTCGTGTTCAGGCGCTCGTTCACGCCCTCCAACCCGCCGGACAGCGGATCTTCGATCGCCACGTACCAACCCTCGTCGGGCAGGGTCACTTTCACTTCGACTTCGATCACATCGCCGGGCTGCACCGTCGTGATCGGCTTGTTCGATTTCGGATCGCGATAGGTGCGCGTCACCCCGATCGGCCCCGCCGCCCGATCGGTTGATCCGGCAATCAAAGCATGTTGTGTGATCTTGTAGTACAGCCGCCCACCCGACTGATCGCGTTCGAGGCGTAGGCGGTTCGCGCCGTCGCGCAGCTGCGTCGCCGGGATGCGGATGGTTTGCTGAATCTGCTTGCCGCTCAACGTGCCCTGCTGCACCAGTTGATCGTTGACGTACACGCGATAGGTCGATCCGCCGTTGAGTTCGCCGCTGGCACGCAGATAATCGGTCAGTGCGACGACGGCGTACGCAGTCTCTTGCGTGGTGCCCCACCCATCGGGCGCGCGGCGCGCCATGAGCCAGCGTACCACTTTGGACACGATCGGATCAGCGGGGCGCATGCGCACGATCGCATCCAGCGCCAGCGCCGTGCTGCGCGTGGAGGACGACATCGTCTTCTCGTGATAATGACCGTCGGCAGCGCCCGTGTTCCAATACGCTTCGCTGTCCGATACCACGGCCTGCCCGATCAGTTGATCGAGCAGCTGCTGCGCGCGCGTTTCAGCGCCTAATTCATGCAGCGCGATCGCCAGGCCAGCTTGCGAGAACGTATCGAGCTTCACACTGCCAGTCATCGCTTGCGTCGCTTTGAGATCGCCCTGGCCGTTCATCGCCAGCGCGAACAACGCATAGGCTTTAGTGCGTTCATCGTCGATGTTGGGCAAGCGTTCCGTCATATACTTCGCGCCGCGCTCGATCACGCCCGCATCGACTTCGTAGCCGGCCTGCTTCGTCATCGCCAGCCCGAACAGCACGTAGGCCGTTTGATAATCGTCGGTGGAATCGTCGAACCACCAGCCCCAGCCGCCGTCGTTGTGTTGATAGCCGTACAGGCGCTGCAAGCCCGCACTCACCTTGCGCGGCAGATCGGCTTTGATTTGCGGATTGTCCGCGCCCAGCACATTGAACGCGCGCCCCACCACCGCATTGGGCAGCGCCTTGCTCATGGTCTGCTCCACGCAGCCATATGGATAACCGGTGAGGTACGCCAACCCATCGAGAATGCTGGCCGCGATCGATGGGGAGAGATCGATCTGCAAGGTCGAGATCTCTTTGATCGTGTGGGCCGGCAATTCGATCGTGTGCTCAACGCTCGACGTCGTGTCGCCAATGATCGATGCCACTTCCGGCACGGCCAACGGCTCGATCGGCACACTCAGCCGCACGGCATCCGCGGCCTTGTCGGACTTCACGCGCAGCGTCACCGTCAGCGTGCCCAACGTCTGCACCTCGATCGGCCAGCCGACCACGGTCGAGCTGTTGGCGCTGATCGTGAACGTGTGAGTCATCACACCACCCTGTTGGAGTAGAGGCTTTAGCCGGTTGTCACGTGCGTCCGCTGATCCGGCTGAAGCCTCGACTCCAGAACTAAAGTCTGCCCACACGGTCGCCGTTCGATCGCGATCGGTGTTGTTGTGCACAATGGCCGAGATCAACACGTGATCGCCCAGCACCAACTGGCGCGGCAGCACCGGCCGAATGACCAGTGGCTGCGTCGTCGTGATCTTGGCGATAGCTTCGCCGACGCGCGGAAATTCATCGGCGGTCACGGCGCGCACCACCGCCCGCCAGCGCGTCAGCGAATCAGGCAGCGTTACCTTCACCACCGCCCGCCCCTGCGCGTCGGTCACGAGGCGCGGATTCCAATACGCCGTGTCCGGGAAATTGAAACGCGGGTTCGCCAGCAATTCGTCGCCGCCGCCCCCGCCGCCCCTGCCGTCGCCGATGTAGCGTATAGGCTTCAATGAATCATAGGTGCGCACCAGGTTGCTGCGCTCGCCGTAGAAGGCTTCAAATGGATCTTTGGACAACTCAGTGCTCAACGCATAGATCGCTTCGTCGACCAGCGCCAGCGACAACTCGGCTTGCGCGGGTTGACCGTCAGCGCCGGTGACTTGAATGGTGAACGTCGCTGGCTCGCGCGGGCCGTAGCTGGATCGATCGGGTGTGACGAGCACCGTCAACTTGCGTTGATCGGCCGACACAGACAGATTGGTGCTGGCCGTCAACAAACGCGCATCAGGAATCGATTCGTAGCTCTCTTCACGTGTCGCATCGACCGGTTGATAGACGCTGATGCTCACGTAGACGTTGGGCGCGTCGTCGTCTTGAATCAACAGCGGCACCAGCGTGGTGGGCGTGGTCAATTGAATCTGCTGCGCCCGCCGCACACGCCCGCGTTCCACGGTCAATAAGGCCGGGCCGCTGAGGGGCGATCGAATCAGCAGCTGCGCCGTCTCGCCGGACACGTAACGATCTTTATCGGCGTTGATCTGCATCCCGCTTGAGTTCTCGTAATACCACGGTATCATCCGATCGGGATCGTAAACCCACAACCAGTCCACCACCGTGACCACTTGCTTGTTCGCAGCCTGCCCGGCGATCTCGACGCGATACCAGCCCTGATCGGGCGCGGCTAACGTCAACGCGGCCGCGCCGTTTCGATCGGAGACCGCGTCGGCCTGCGTCATCACCCGATCGTATTTCTGGCCGGCCCATTTCAAAATCTTGACCGACACCGTTTCACCCGCGCGCGGCCGCCCGTCGATGTTGCGCGTCAAAGCGTTAACGATAATCGGCTCGCCGGGTTTATACATGTACCGATCGAGACCACCGCTGACATCCAACGCCGCGTCATGCACCGTCACACGCACCTGCGCGCCGATGGCTTGCCCGCTGCCGTCGTTCACCATCACCTCCAACAGCACAGGCACAGCGTGACGGCTATTGTAGTAGTAACCATCGTAGAAGTAATCCGGCACTTTGAGATCGATCCGGCCGGACCAGCGCCCGTCGGCGTCCGTGCGGCCCACCGGTTCTTCCTTTTGAAGCGCGCTCCAGGTGTCGGATGAATCGACGCCATACCACCACGCCTCGTAAGAGCGCGTCAGCTGGTTCAACACGATCGGCGCATCCGGCAGCGGCGCGCCGAAGTAGGTCTTGGCTTCGACCGTCAGATTGACACGATCACCGTTGACGATGTTCGAACGATCAGCTTGCAGCGTCACTTCAAATTCCGGCTTGCGATACTCTTCGACTTTGAAAACCTGCCGCTGCACATCGTCTTTGATCTGCGTCTCGATGTGATACTCGCCCAGCGTGCCGCCTTCCGCCACATCAAAGGAGGTGTCGAGCGTGCCGTATTCGTTGGCGTGCAGCGTCTTCGTTTCGATCACGTTATCGCGCGCATCACGCAGCCGCACGATCACGTCCCACTCCAGCGGAAGGCGGCTGTAGACCGCGTCGTTGTCGTAGCGGGCGATGACTTTGACGTGCACGGTTTGCCCCGGCCGATAGATCGGCCGATCGGTGTAGATGTAAGCGTTGGTGAGTTTGGACTTTTCACGCGGCTGCCACCACCACTCCCAGCCGCCCTGCAGCCATTCATTGCTCAGGCCGCTGGCGGTGATCTCGCCGTCGCGTTCGCCGATGACGATGAGGGGCTGTGGATCGATCGGGACTTGCGTGAAGAACAAACCCTGCGCGTCGGTCTGCCCCTCGGCGATCAACGTCGCATCGCGCGCATAAACGCGAATGCGCAGCGCGGCCAGCGGTCCGCCGTCGATCTGGCTGGCCCACGCGGCGAGGTGCCCTTCGGCCTGCTTCAACACCAGCGTGTGATGCGTATAGAGCAGCAGCAGTTCATCGCGCTTGGAGGTTGGATGGTCGAGCGTGATGACGTACAAGCCGGGTTGCAGATCGGACGGCAACGTGAATTCTCCCGGTCTGACCGGGGTCTGCCACGTGCGCACAAATTTGAGATCGTTCACTGCAATCGCTTTGTCCTCGGCCGGGCCAACCCCGCGAAAACCGGAGGTGTAACGATCGAGGAATTGCTCGACGCTGATCGAGTACAGGCGCACGGTGAGCGGCCGCACCAGTTTGCCCCAGGCCGAAAACTGCACCGCACGGCGGCCGGCCGGATCGACCACTTGTAATTTGGGGCCGTAGCCAAAAGACACCTCGCCGTTTTCATCAAGCGTGGTGAAATAGAGGTGATCAGGCGACCCCAACGGTTGTTCGCCCTGCGCGGTCTTGAGCGAGGTTGCCAGGGTGATCACGTAACGTGTTCCCTCATCCCACGGGTAGCGTGGCGTGAAGGTCAGCGTGTTGTTCTTCCAGTAAAAGTCGCCGCTCATCTCCGGCTTGGTCGAGAACGCCGCTTCGACGCTGGCGTGATTCATTGCTTCGCCAAAGGCGATCTGGATTGGATCGTTCCAATTGGCTGTGCCCGTATTGCTTGGCGAGATCAATTTGACGAAGGGCAGCGTGGTGAAGGTCCAACCGGGCGACAGGATTTGATCGCGGTACTTCACGATGATGCGGACCAGCCGATCGGGCGGCCACGCTTCGCGCCGAACGGGCGTGAAGACCAGCGTGCGGCCCTGCCATTTGACCGTGCCGCTGATCGGCGGATCGATCGTCAGGCCCTGCTCGATGGCGCGGTGATCCAGATCGAGGCGGAAGGTGAGGCTTAACGACGTGTGACGCTGCACATCGCGCGATCCAGCCGCAGGCGAGAACGAGACGATCAGCGGCTGCGGCGTGGGCGTCGCCAACGGCGATTGGCGGGACGCCGCCCAACCGATCGGCGCGGAGCGGGCCGACGCCGCGGCTTCAGA
>JBGSPW010000152.1:0-2274 GCA_041738395.1 Thermoflexales bacterium | reverse complement strand
ATGCTGGCGCGGGCGGCGGCGCAGTTCGCCCAGGCGGGACTATCCCCGGCGCGGCTGGTTCAGGGCGATGTGACTCGTCTACCCTTTCCCGACCGGGCGTTCGATTACGTCCTGGCAACGGGCGCGCTGGGGCTGCTGCCGCGTCCGACGCTGAAGACTGCCTTGGGCGAGCTGACGCGCGTCGGGCGACGCGCGCTGACCTGGTGCGTAGATGGGATGCATCCGCTCCCCCGCGCGCTGCTGGAAGGTTTGGCATATCAAGAAGAATGGCGCATCCTGGGCGGTATTTTTTCGTATATAAGGGTGATGTTATGAAGCGGAATCTGTCACCACTGGTTGTTCCTGCTCGACAAGTCCACACTGGCCGATTTCACTTCGATGAGCCTGGCAGTCTTTATACCGTTGAGCATCGCCAATATTGTCACTTTGGCCTTTTTGTACGGCGAGGTGCGCCTGCTCACCGGATCGACCTGGGCGGCGGCGCTGCTGCACACGACCGCCAATGCCGTGACGCTGGCCCTGTTGATCGAGGGTTTTGTTGCGGTGAACCCGGCGGGCGAAATCTGGTTCACTCCGGGTGGGTTTGGCATTCTGGGTATGGCGCTGGTTTCGTTGGCGGGACTTGGGTTGTACACTTATCGGACAAAAAAGGAAGCGCACAAGATTAACCTTATGCCACACTGAAAGGTAAAGCGATGATCGACAAAACCAAAAAATTACAATCTCTGCTTGACGCTCAGGTTGGCAAAGGCGGCCTGCGCAACATCGTCGCGGCGGTGCAGTCCTACGACCACAACCTCGACTTCACCGGCGCGGCGGGGGTGGCCGACCCCGGCACCGGCGCGGCAATGACGCCCGACACGCCGTACTTCATCGCCAGCGTCACCAAGATGTACACCGCGGCCATCATCATGCGGCTGTACGAGGAAAAACAACTGGACCTCGAAGCGCCGGTCTCGGCGTATCTACCGGATGCAATGCTGGATGGAATACACGTTTATAAGGGGACGGACTACAGCCATCAGCTCAAGGTATACCAATTGGTCAACCAGACCTCAGGCCTAGCCGATTTCGAGGCAGACAAACCTCGCGGCGGCAAAAGCGTGATCGCCGAATTGACGGCCGGTCACGACCGCTACATCGATACCGCTGAAGCACTCAGGATCACCCGCACCCTGTCCCCGCACTTCCTACCCGGCGCGCCCGGCCGGGCCTATTACTCCAATCTCAATTACCGCCTGCTTGGTGAAATCATCAAAACCATCACCGGAAAGCCTATGGCTGTCAATTTCGCGGAACGCATCTGCGCGCCGCTGGGCTTGCAGCGCACCTACCTCTACGACTGGACAAAGCCCCGCCCGGCCGATGCGCCCGCCACGCTCTATATGAACAAAGCTCCGGTCAATGTCCCCAAATACCTTTCGTCCAATGTAGCAGATGGCGGCCTGGTTTCCACGGCCTCCGAATGTATGACGTTCCTGCGCGCTTTCCTGGAAGGCCGTCTCTTCGACAAAGCCTTGTTGGCGCGGATGATGACCTGGAACAAGATCTTTTTCCCGCTGCGCTACGGCTACGGGCTGATGTACTTCCAGTTGCCGCGTTACTTTTGGATCACCCCGCTCCCAGAATTCATCGGACATTCCGGCTCGACCGGGTCGTTCGCCTTTGCCTGCCCATCGCGCTCGCTCTACCTCACCGGAACCCTTGACCTGATTTCTCCGGCCCGGCCATTTTTCTTCATGATGAGCCTGGTTCGCGCCGCAAGTTGATGAGATTGGAGGAAACTGATGTCCAAACTTGCCGCCGTCCTTTGTCTGGTCTGTTTGATTGGCACTGTCCTGTGGATCGGCTTGCTGATCGCCGATATGGCGACCGCCGGGCCGTTAGAGACCTTTGAGCAGGTGGCTGCCCACGCTTCCCGGCTGCATGGGCTGTTCTACGCCACCTATCTCAATGCCGCCTTGCTCACCGTGGCCGCCGTCGCCTTTTTCGCCGCGCTTCATGCCTGGCTCAAACCCACTGCGCCGGATTGGACGGTCATTGGGCTGGTTTTTGTCCCCATCTACGGCGCGTTGAACCTGGTGGCTTATCTCTCGCAAGTGACGCTCGTTCCGGCGTTGGTGACGCTACTCCTTGACCCGCGACACACTGACGCGGCGGAACTGCTGTTGCGTTTGACCCTGCAAGCCTGGCCTCAATCGGCGATGGCGTTCTTCAACGGGCTGGCCTACGCCATTCTGGGAATTCCGTCTATGCTGTACGGCGCGCTGCTGT
>JBGSPW010000112.1:0-11896 GCA_041738395.1 Thermoflexales bacterium | reverse complement strand
TTGCGCCGGGTATGGCCGGTACGCGGGCTGGGAGCCTTATCTTAACAGTATTGCCCCTAGAAGCTGCAAGCCGCCCGACTGCCTCAATCAAACCATGCTACAATCACGCACAGGCCAGAAGACATTGCGACAACTGTGATGGCAGGTTGAAAGAGGAAGGGCGTGCATGGTGAACGGTCTCTTACTTTTAGTCGATCTGTGGCTACTCGGCGGCCTGATTCTAACGCTCCATTGGATCAGCCCGCGTCTGAGTTTCGCGCCACTCATCGTTTTCATCGGTGCACTCACAGTGCTCATTCAGAGCCAGCTGGGTGTTTTTGTCGAGCCCTTTCCCGGCTTCATCATGTTTATCAGTTCGAATGTATTGGTCCCGGTGGTGGTGATGGCCGTGTTGATCCTCTACATCGCCGATGGATCGGTTTCGGCCCGCACGACCATCTATGGAGTGCTGGGGATCAGTCTGTTCGTCGTCGCGATCCGTTTGATATATCGCACCCATCTGTCTTTACCGGGCGGCGGCAATTTCTTCGCTCTGCCGATCGACGTTGTGGCTCCCACCTTGAATGTGCGCACGATCCTGGCCTCGTTGGTGGCCTTTGCGGCGGATATGTTCGTCATCGCTATCTTCTATCAGGGCCTGAGAAACGGTTTTGCCCGTTTGCCCGATGGGATTGCCATCGGGTTGGCGCTCATCGCCAGCCTGTGGACGGATGCCATCGTCTTCTCCCTCATCTCCGATCTGGGCACGCCCGACTTTCTGACGGTCCTCCCCGGCGATGTGTTGGGGAAGACCGTCTCAGCGCTGGCGTTGTGGCCGCCGATCGCCTATTATCTGGTGCGTGTCGCGCCACGTTTACCCACCTACGTCGGAACGCAAAATCGGCGGACGTTTGATGTGTTGGCGGGATCGTTCAATGAGATCAAGTTGGCGCTGGCTCGCTCGGAAGCCGCACTGCAAAAATCGGAAGCGGAACGACGCCAGGAAGCCGCTTATTTTCAACAGATTTCAGACCACATTAACGAAGCGTTGTGGTTGGCCACCGTCAATCAAACTCGGGCTTTCTACGTCAATCCGGCTTACGAGCGCATTTGGGGCCGCAGTGCGGCCAGCCTCTATGCCGATCCGCACTCGTTTATTGATTCCATTCACTCCGAAGATCGCGAACGGGTTGAGGCGACCTTGCCGAGGCAGGGCAGTGGAAACTACGATACCGAGTATCGTATCATGCGGCCCGATGGCACGTCGCGCTGGGTGCGCGATCGGGCTTTTCCGATTCACGATGAGCAGGGCAAAGTCTATCGGATTGCGGGCATTACCGAGGACATCACCGAACGGAAGCAAGCTGAAAAACAGCAGCTGGAGTTGGCCGTCGAGCGCGAGAAGGTCAAGATGCTGCGCGATTTCGTCAGCGAAGTGACGCACGATCTGAAAAACCCGTTAACCACCTTCGGGTTGAAGATCGGCTTGATCAAAGCCACCGCCGATCCGGAGAAGCGCCGCCGGCATCTGGAAGAACTCGGGGCGCAGGCTGCGCGCATGGGCAAGATGATCGACGACATGCTGACCATCGTGCGCCTGGAACGCAAAGGTGAGGCGACCCTGACTCGCCTCGACGTTCATCAACTTATTCGCGAGATCTGCGCCGAGATGCAACCGCTGATTGAAGCAAAAGCGATCGAACTCACGCTCGATCTGGCAGAGACCGCGCCCCCGCTGCAAGCCGACCGCGACGATCTCGCCAGGGCGCTGGCCAATCTGATCGATAACGGGCTGCATTACACGCCCCAGGGTGGCCGCCTGCGCGTCGAAACACAAGTGGCTGCTCAGTCCATGGTGATTCGCGTCAGCGACACGGGCATCGGCATTCCACCTGAAGATCAGCCGCACATTTTCGATCGCTTCTTTCGGTCAACCAATGCGCGCACAGTCGATCCCGGCGGAACGGGCCTCGGCCTGGTGATCGTCAAGAAGATTGTGGAACAGCACGGCGGCCAGGTCGAAGTGAGCAGTGAGGTCGGGGTGGGGACGACTTTCAGCATCTACTTGAGGAACGACTGTGGCGAATGATGAATTCACTGCACGCGGGGCATCCCCGCGCGAATCGATGCGGCGCTGACTTCACTGGTGCGGGCGATTCAGAATAATTACGCCGCCGAGGTCGCGGAGAACGCGGGGAAGAACATGCAGCATGCGCTTCGCACTTTGCAGCAAATCAAGGGATGATAATGGACCGCAGGTTTGATGCTCAATTCCGGGAAGGTTTTAACCAATCACCTCCTGAACAAAAATTAGCGACATTACAAAGTGTGCTAACTCGTTCAGTCATCACGGTAAGCGCTTGTAACGATTTGCTTCAACACGCCGATCTGACTAGTACGAACGAGTTGCCAGCCGACTTCAATAGTCTGCTTGCTGAATTAAACAACGCTATAGATGGGCTGAAAGAAGTATTGGACTTGCTCAAAAATTCGAATCCTCACCAAGCAGTTGGCTGACCGAGAATAATCTAAAATTTCAGGGGATTGATCTTGCGACTTTCACATCATTTCGGCTCCACCTTACGCGAACCACCGACCAACGTCGAAGCGATCAGCCATCAACTGCTGGTGCGCGCGGGATTCATTCGGCAGTTGGGACAAGGGTTGTTTTCGTACCTGCCGCTGGCGAAACGATCGTTGACCAAGATCGAAAATATCCTGCGCGAGGAGATGAACGCCATTGGCGGGCAGGAGATGACGATGCCGGTGGCGCATCCCGCCGAGGTGTGGCAGGCCACCGGGCGCTGGTATTCCATCGGGCCGGAGATGGCGCGCTTCAAAGATCGCAAAGAGCGCGACATGGTATTGGCGATGACGCACGAAGAGGTCGTCACCGATCTGTGCAAGACCGAGATCCGATCGTATCGCCAACTGCCGCAATTGGTGTATCACATCCAGACCAAGTTCCGCGATGATCCGCGCCCGCGTGCGGGCCTCATCCGTGTGCGCGAGTTTACAATGAAGGATTCGTACAGCCTCGACGCCGACGAGGCCGGTTTGGATAAACAGTATCGCGCGCACTATCAGGCGTACTTCAACATCTTCAATCGCTGCGATCTGCCCGCGATTGCGGTGGGTTCCGACGTGGGCATGATGGGCGGCTCGCTGGCGCACGAATACATGTACCTCGCGCCGATTGGCGAGGACACGCTGGTGCTGTGCCGCAGCTGCGGTTACGCGGCGAATCGACAGATCGCGAAGTTTGCGAAGTCGATCCCCGCGACGGAAAACCTGAAGCCGATCGAGAAGGTGGCAACCCCTGATTGCAAATCGATCGAGGCATTGGCAAATCTGCTGAACGTCCCTAAGAGCAAGACGGCCAAAGCCGTGTTCATGATCGCGGGTCACGAAGAGGAAGGTGGCACGCGCGAAGAGTTCCTGTTTGCCATCGTGCGCGGCGACATGGAAGTGAACGAAACGAAGCTCTCGAACGTGGCCAAAGCCGATTGGCTGCGCCCCGCCACCGAGGATGAAATTCGCGCCGTGGGTGCGACGCCCGGCTACGCTTCGCCTATCGGGTTGAAAAACGTGACCGTGATCGTGGACGATGCGGTGCCGTCATCGCCGAATCTCGTTGCTGGTGCAAATGACGCCGGTTATCACCTGCTCAACACGAACCTCGGGCGCGACTACGCGGCGACGATCATCGCCGACCTCGCCGCGGCAGGCGATGGCGATGCGTGTCTCAACTGCGGGCAGCCGTTGTACACCTCGCGCGGCGTGGAAGTGGGCAACATCTTCAAACTGGGCACGCGCTATTCGGCCGCCATCAACGCCACGTTCCTCGCCGCCGATGGGACGCAGCAGCCCATCGTGATGGGATCGTATGGCATCGGTTCTGGAAGATTGCTGGCCTGCATCGCCGAAGAGCATCACGACGATAAGGGCTTGATGTGGCCGATCACGGTCGCGCCCTATCACGTGCATCTCGTCTCGCTGGGTCAGCCTGAGGTCGCCGATCGGGTGTATGCGATGCTGCTCAAAGCGGGCATCGAGGTGCTGTACGACGATCGCGAGGAAAGCCCCGGCGTGAAGTTCAACGACGCCGATCTGATCGGCATTCCGATCCGCGTGACGGTGGCGGCGAAGTCGCTGGCCAAGGGCGGCGTCGAAGTGAAGCGGCGCGATCAACCCAAGCCCGAGATCGTGGCCGAAGCGGATTTGGTCACGCGCGTGCAGACAGAAATCAATGCGCTGCTGGATGCGATTGCGGTGAAAGTCATTGAGGTACCATTCAGGTAGGAGGAGGTCACATGGGAAAATTCGATCGCATTACGGTTGATCCAGCTAAGATGAACGGCCAGCCTTGTATTCGTAGTCTGCGAATTACCGTGCGGCGCGTGCTCGAAGCACTGGCGGTCTATCCCGATCGTACTGAATTCCAACGCGAGTATCCTGAACTTGAGGACGAGGATATTCGTCAGGCCCTGGAGTTTGCCGCAGCCAGTCTCGACGATCGCACGCTTGAGCTGGTGGCTGCATGAATCAGGCCAAGCGGTTGCGTGTGCGGCGATTACCGTTGATTCGCTAGTCGTCACCTGAGTGGAGAGCAACGTGCTGCTGGAGGCGATTGCGGTGAAGGTTGTGGCAGTTCCGTTCAAATGAAACGTAGTGCGTAGTGCGTGGTGCGTGATCGTTTTTCACGCACTACGCACCACGCATCACGAGGCTCATTATGCATATCCTCACAACTGTCGAAGAATTCCGCAAGGCCAAAGCCGCCCTACCCGGCTCATGGGGCCTCGTGCCGACGATGGGCTTTTTGCACGAAGGGCATCTGTCGCTGGTGAAGCGTGCGCGGGCCGAGAACGATCACGTGGCGGTGAGCATCTTCGTCAATCCCACGCAGTTCGGGCCGAATGAAGACCTCGCGGCGTATCCACGCGATCTTGATCGGGATTTGAGATTGCTGGAGTCGTTGGAGGTCGATCTGGTGTTCAACCCCACGCCAGAGGTGATGTATCCGCCGAATTACCAGACCTACGTGACCGTCGAAGAAGTGACGAAATATCTCGAAGGCGCAGCACGGCCCGGGCACTTTCGCGGCGTGGCGACGGTGGTGGCGAAGCTGTTCAACATCGTCGGGGCCGAGCGCGCTTACTTCGGGCAGAAGGACGCGCAGCAGACGGTGGTCGTTCGGCGCATGGTGCAAGACTTGAACATGCCGATCGAAATCATTATCTGCCCCACGCTGCGTGAAGCCGATGGGCTGGCGATGTCGAGCCGCAATACATATCTCGACGCGGAACATCGCCGCGCAGCGCCGGTGCTCTATCGGGCGTTGAATGCCGCCAAGGATGCGTTCGATCGCGGCGAGCGGGATGGCGATCGCTTGCGGGCGATCATGTGGGACATCATCGACGCGGAACCATTGGCAACACTCGATTACGTGTCGGCGGCAGATCCGACGACGCTGCAGGAATTGGGTGCACCCTCACCCCAGCCCTCTCCCTTAGAGGGCGAGGGAGTATTATTATCGATGGCGGTGCGCGTTGGTAAGCCGCGCCTGATCGACAATTTCTTGTGCGAGAACGGAAAGTGGCTGACCGGGGAGGTGGCGCGCGCCTAGTCCTCGGTCAATCGACCTAATGAAGGAGGGCATGATGAACCGCCTGTTCAGAGTTATTCTCGTCCTGTGCCTGCCGACCATCGCTATTGCGATGGTGGTGATTTCGAATAATCGGGCGAATCCACGCCCGTCGTATGAAATGGTCGTGGGCGAATATATAGTTTATCGCCATTCGGCGACAATGCCCACACAAACAATCAAACAATATACACTGGCCCGGTTGCCGCAGAATTTCCAACCTGACATGAGTAAGACGTCATTCGGCAACTCGACTTACTATCGAACAGACCGGCGCTATGATGAGCAAGCCGACACACGGGGTTGGTCTTTGACCATGACTGCGACAACCGTGCCCACGCTGACACGCATGGATTATCGTCCCACGATGCCCCTTCCGTATCCACCCAATGAACTATGGTGCGTACAATTGAGCAGTTCTGATCCAGCAGCACCCAAGGTCGTGGTGGTGGGATTGCATCAAGACATCTACAATGCGGAATGGATTGTGCACGAAGTGACCGATCCCGAGACAGTGCTGGCAGCGGTGGGCTGTCAATTTACTAATCAGTGATCAACTATGCTCCTAACCCTCGACATCAGTAACACTTCCATCAAAGCGGGCGTATTTCGCGGCGACGAGCTGCTCGCCCATTGGCGTATCGCCACCGAGCGGCACAAACTCACCGACGATTACGGCATGGTATTACTCAATTTGCTGCAAGCCTCCGGCATTCCGGCTAGCGAGATCAATGGCGTATCCCTGTCGTGTGTGGTGCCGCCGCTGCGCTCGGTGTTTGAAGATTTGTCGCGCAAGTATCTGCATTGCACGCCCGTGATCGTCGGGCCGGGCATCAAGACGGGCGTGAAACTCGTGGTCGATCATCCCCGTGAGGTTGGCGCGGATCGCGTGGTGAATTCGCTGGCAACCTATCGGCTGTACGGCGGCCCGGCGATTGCCATCGCCTTTGGCACGGCGACCGTGTTCGATTGCATCTCGGCGCAAGGTGAATATTTAGGCGGTGCGATTGCGCCCGGCATGGTGACGTCGTTGGAATCACTCACCCGATCGGCCGCCCAGCTCTTTCAGATCGAACTCGTGCGGCCACCCAAAGCGATCGGCAAGAACACCGTCACGACGATGCAGTCGGGCATCGTGCTGGGTTTCGCGGGCCTGGTCGAAGGGTTGGTTAAGCGCCTCAAGGCGGAGCTCGGCCCTGCGAAGGTCATCGCCACCGGCGGGCTGGCCGAAGTCATCGCGCCCGTCACCGACGTGATCGATGTGGTCGATTTGCAGTTGACGCTCAAAGGCCTGAAGTTGATTTACGACTTGAATTCATAACGAGTAACGAGTAATACGTAACTCGCTTTTACTCGTTACTCGTTACTCATTATCAGCCGATGCCGATCAATACTCAATTCGTTGACTACTTCACGCGTGTTCAAGCCAGCGATGGTTGGGATCGTATTCTGGCGTCGTTCGCGCGCTTTCTGGCGTTGGGCAAAGACGCGCACGTGCTCGATGTGGGCTGCGGGCCAGGCTCGCTGGTGCGGAAGTTGGCGCGCGCAGCGGCGTTCGCTTATGGCTGCGATGCCGATCGGGAAATGATTGCCCAAGCGCAACAGCTGGCTGAGGCTGAAGGCTTGACCAACGTCGAATGTCGTGTGGGGGTTCTGCCCGATCTGCCTTACGCGCCCGATCGATTTGATGTGGTGACAGCGACCAATGTGATTTTCTTGCAGCGCAATCCGGCAGTCGCGTTATGCGGCATGGTCAACGTGTGCAAACCCGGCGGCCTCGTCGCGATGCTGAATCCTTCGCCGCAAATGAGCGTGGCCGCGGCAACCGCGCATGCCGACCAACTCGGCCTGATCGATCTCAATCGCGTGTCGTTTATCAACTGGGGCAATATAGCGGAACAAGCCCATCGTTTTAGCACGGAACAAATCACGCAGATGTTTGAGTCCGCCGGATTGGGCGAGATCGTGATCGAAGCGAAGATCGGCGGGTTGGCATTGTTCGCAAAGGGCAAGAAGATGGCGTGATAGAGAGACAGAGAGAAGGAGAGACAATGTTGCAGCATGCATCCTGCATCCTGCAACATTGAACGACTATGGATACTATTCCACTTTTCCAAAACAAAAACATTGTCCTCGGGGTGTGCGGCGGAATTGCCGCGTACAAGGCGGCCGATCTCGCCAGTAAGTTGACGCAGGCCGGCGCGCAGGTGGACGTGATCCTGACCGAGTCCGCGACGAAGTTCGTGGGGCCGGTGACGTTCGCCGCGGTGACCGGACGATCGGCGTTGACCACTGACAATCTGTGGCGGCACGATCAGCATGTGCCGCACGTGCAGCTGGGCGAGAAAGCCGACCTGCTCATCATCGCGCCCGCGACGGCGAACACGCTGGCGAAACTCGCGCACGGGCAAGCCGACAATCTGCTCACCGTCACGGCGCTGGCCGCACGCTGTCCGATCATGGTTGTGCCCGCGATGGATGGCGGCATGTGGTCGAATGCGGCGACACAAGCGAATGTGTCCATTCTGCGTGAACGCGGCTTTCATTTTGTGGGGCCGGCGCTGGGCCGCATGGCCTCGGGGTTGATCGGCGAAGGGCGCATGGTGGAACCGGCCGAGATTCTCGGCGCTGCGCGCGTGGTGCTGGGCGCAAAGGGACAGCTGGCCGGGCGCAAGATCGTCGTCAGCGCGGGCGGCACCCACGAGGCGATCGATCCGGTGCGCTTCATCGGCAATCGCTCGAGCGGCAAGCAAGGCTTCGCCATCGCGCAGGCCGCCATCGATCGCGGCGCGGAGGTGACGTTGATCGTCGGAGCGGCGGCCCTGCCCACACCTTACGGCGCGCAACGCCTCGACGTCGAATCGGCCCAGCAGATGTGCGAGGCGGTGTTGGTCGCCTGCCGTGAGGCCGATGCGCTCATCATGGCCGCGGCCGTCGCCGATTTTCAGGCCGCCCACTTGGCCGATCACAAGATCAAAAAGACCAGGGACACCATCGAGTTTGAGATGCATCTGACGCGCACGCCGGACATTTTGCAGGCCGTCAAAGAACAGAAGGAATCGATCGGGAAGCCGCAGATCACGATCGGGTTTGCGGCGGAAACGCAGAATCTCATCGACAATGCACTGGCGAAATTACACGCCAAGGGTCTCGATCTGATTGTGGCGAATGATGTCTCGGCCACGGATGCCGGATTCGCCGTCGACACCAATCGGGTGACGTTCATCGGCGCAGGCGGCGGCGTGGAACCGCTGGCCTTGATGAGCAAGGCGCAAGTCGCCGAGCGTGTGCTCGATCGATTGAGCAAGCTGCTGGGATAAAAAGACCTGGCAGGTTTTCGACGACAGCAAAGATGTGCTCACTGTGAGCGAGACCGGCCCAATGGTATGACCACATCATCTGGTGAAAACCGGTCTCGTCGGCAGAATCGAGTACAATACGAGCGGTGATCGAATTGATCGCCGCTTCATCTTTTCAAGAAGCCTTCGCTCCAAGTCCGCGTCTCCGCGGACGGGTTCGATCGCGCCCCCACGGGGTGCTTCACAAGGACGCGGTTGAAGAGCGGGTCGTACTAATTTGTGCAGGAGAGGACGCATGACCGAACGAACGATTGTGGTGATGGAAGGTGATCAGACCGGACAGGAATTGCTCGACGAAGCGCTGCGCGTGCTGGAGCCGAGTGTGATCCGCGTGCCGTTGAATTTTGTACGCTTCGATTTGTCGTTGGAGAAGCGGCGCGCAACAGAAAATCAGATCGTGCGAGATGCGGCCGTGGCGCTGCGCGAACATGGCTTGGGCCTCAAGGCTGCCACGATCACGCCGGAAAAAGCCGGCGATGCAGGCAGCCCCAATGCAATCTTGCGCGAAGAGATCGATGGCAAAGTGATCTTGCGGGTGGGCCGTCGTCTGCCGGGGATTCGCCCGGTGGGTGGCATGTATGCGCCGGTGGCGGTGGTGCGCATGGCCGTGGATGATGCGTACGGCGCACAGGAATGGCGCGAGGGCGCAGAGGGTGAGGAAATAGCCTATCGCACCGAGAAGATTTCGCGCGCCACGTGTCACGCGGTCGCAGAGTTCGCGTTCCGCTATGCCAAGAAGACGGGTGCGAAAGTTTTTGGCGGGCCGAAGTTCACGGTCAGCCCGATCTATGAAGGCCTGTTCAAAGAAGAACTGGATGCCGCGGCGAAACGCTATCCACACGTGCGCTATGAGCCGCAATTGATCGATGCGACGTATGCGCTGCTGTTGGTAAAGGCCGGCGAAGCGCTGGTGATTCCGGCGCTCAATCGTGACGGCGACTGCTTAAGCGATCTGGTCTTGCAGATGTTCGGATCGATTGCGGGGAGCGAATCGTTGATCCTCAGTTTCGATCAGGACTTCAACGTGAAGACCGTCATCGCCGAAGCGCCGCATGGCACCGCGCCGAGTCTGTTCAAGAAGAACATTGCCAATCCGCTGGCGATGATCCTGGCGGGCGCGGCGCTGTTGAGCTACGTGGGATCACAAGACGCCGAACGCGCTTCCCGTGCGATTTACGAATCGGCGCTGGAGGCGATCTATGACGGCATAGCAACATCCGATCTTGGCGGCAGCGCCAGCACGAGCGATTACACGGATGAAGTGATCAACCGCGTGACGCGAAAGTTGGAAGTGTGGGGGACGCTGGGGTGATGGTTGTTAAGAATACAAATCAAGTGCTACTTCAGACATTTTGTGCAGTGCTATAAATTATCTGAACAAAAAAGATGTTGCTTCGACTTGTTGGTCGCCTGACAAAGAACTGCTGGCCGTCGGTACTGAGGGTGCGCTAAAGATTTACGATGCACATTTGAACCTGTTATACTCGATCCCTGTCACGGGCACCGTCCATGGCATCGCCTGGTCGCCTGTACCTTAAACACTTAACCAAGGGAACAACTTATGGAACCGTTCAATCAAGATCTCGCCGCAAAAATCGACCAATACATCGAGCAGCTCTTCAATCCGCACGACGAGGCATTGGCGCAGAACCTCCAGAACGCCCAACAAGCCGATCTGCCCACGATCAACGTCTCGCCGAATGAAGGCAAGTTGTTGTATCTTCTGGCGAAGCTGGCCGGGGCGAAGCGCGTGTTGGAGATCGGCACGCTGGGCGGCTACAGCACGACGTGGTTGGCGCGTGCTCTGCCGGCCGAGGGGAAAGTGATCACATTGGAGTTGGATCAGAAGCACGCGGACGTGGCGCGCCACAATCTCGATCGGGCCGGCGTGGGCGATCGGGTGGAGATGCGCGTGGGCCGCGCCGCCGATTCGCTGCGCACGATGATCGATCAACACGAAGCCGCCTTCGACCTGATCTTCATCGACGCGGATAAATCGGGCTATGTGGAATACCTTGATCTGGCGCTGCACCTGGCGCACTCGGGCACGGTCATTCTGGCCGACAATCTCATCCGCAACGGACGCGTGCTAGATCAGCAGCCAGGCGATAAAAGCGCGCGCGGCGCACGGGCGTATAATGATGCGCTGGCGGCCAATCCGCAGTTAGAATCCATCATCCTACCGATCATCCGCGAGAATCTGGATGGTCTATCCATCTCGATCGTGAAGTGAACCCACCATGAAAATACAAGCGGCGCTCATCACAGCACCTCATCAACCGATCCAGATCGAAACGCTCGAACTCGATCCGCCACGGGCGGGTGAGGTACTGGTACAGATTGAAGCCTGCGGGGTCTGCCACAGCGATTATCACCTCATTACCGGCGCGACGAAACATCCGCTGCCGGTAGTGCCCGGACATGAAGGGGCGGGCATCGTCGAAGCGGTGGGCGACGGCGTAACGCACATCCAGCCCGGCGATCACGTCGTGCTGAATTGGGCGCCCAACTGCGGCCACTGCTTTTACTGCTTGCGCGGCAAGCCCAATCTGTGCGACACTTTCGTCGGGCCGATCTGGGACGGCGTGATGCTGGATGGCACACCGCGCTTGACATGGCAGGGCCAACCGGTCTATCATTTCTCGGCGTTGGCTGCGTTTGCCGAATATGCGGTGGTGCCGCAAGAGACCTGCGTCGTGATACGCCGCGATGTGCCGTTGAGCGTCGCCGCGCTGGTCGGCTGCGCGGTCACCACCGGCGTCGGCGCTGTGTTGTACTCCGCCAATGTGCAAGCAGGCGATCGGGTGGCGGTGTTTGGCTGCGGCGGCGTGGGGCTGAGTGTGATCATGGGCGCACAGTTGGCCGGCGCGCAGCAGATCATCGCAATCGATCGCGTGGCCGCCAAACTGGA
>JBGSPW010000012.1:0-40703 GCA_041738395.1 Thermoflexales bacterium | reverse complement strand
TGAGACGTTTCATCGGGCGCGCAACGTGCGCAATATCGCCGGAACCGGGCTGGGCTTGACGATCGTCAAGCGCTCGGTGGATTTGCACGGAGGGACCATTGAGGTGGTGAGTCAAGTCGAGGTGGGCACCACCGTGACGGTCACATTACCGCTGATCTGAAAATGCTCGCAGCCCTCGTCCCGAGGGCGTTCCCCGCAGACGGTGCGCGAACGCGGAGCGTTTTCAGGCTTGGTGGTGAACGCAGTTCATGGAGTCTGGATCTGAAAATGCTCGCAGCCCTCGTCCCGAGGGCGTTCCCCGCAGACGGTGCGCGAGCGCGGAGCGTTTTCAGGCTTGGTGGTGAACGCAGTTCATGGAGTCTGAGTCGTAACTGCAATTCCACAAGACTTTCTTAAACGTGCTTGAAGGAGAACGCCATGAGCAAATTGCTAGTCATTGATGATGATGTAGCCGTGCGAAGCAACCTGGTGGAATTATTTGAGATGGAAGGCTTTGAAGTGATCGGCGCGGAGAACGGCCGCGTGGGCGTCCAGTTGGCCCATCAGCATTTGCCGGACTTGATCGTGTGTGACATCATGATGCCGGAACTGGATGGCTATGGCGTGCTGGAGGAATTGCGGCAGGACTTCGCCACGGCGACCATCCCGTTCATCTTTCTCACGGCGAAGGCTGATAAGGCCGATCTGCGGCAAGGCATGACCCTGGGCGCCGACGATTATCTCGTCAAACCTTTCATGCGCGAGGAGGTTCTCGCCGCCGTTTCCACCCGACTCAGCAAACAGGCAGTGTTAACCCACAAAGTGCAGGTCAAGTTGGAAGACCTCCGTGCCAATATCGCGCTCGCCCTACCGCACGAATTGCGCACACCGCTCACGGGCATCTTAGGCTCTTCCGAGTTGCTGCTGGAAGAAGCGGCGTCGCTGCCCCTGCGCGACATTCAGGATTTGGCGCGGAATATCAACCTGGCGGGCAGGCGTTTACAAGATCTGATTATGAATTTTCTGTTATACGCTGAGCTCGCCCTCGCCATGCGGGATCCTGAGTTTGCCGTCACCGTGAAAGACCCCAGCGCGTGCTATGTGGAGTCCGTTGTCACCGAAGTCGCCATGGAACAGGCCCAACGGGTCCAGCGCGACGCGGATCTGCAGGTGGACATTGAACATGCGACCGTGTCGCTGGGAACGGTTTATTTAGCCAAGCTAATCAAAGAGATCGTCAACAACGCTTTCAAGTTTTCGCAGCCCGGCCGGCCCGTGCGCATTGTTGGCCGCCAGCAGGCTCCGCGCTCCCACCAAGAGCTGGGGATTATTTCATATCATCTCGCCATCGAAGATCACGGGCGCGGTATGACGCCCGAACAAATCGGCAGCATCGGGGCTTATCTGCAGTTCGAGCGCGGACGTCACGAGCAGCAGGGGCAGGGCCTGGGGCTGATCATCGCCAAGTGGATCGCCGAGTTGCACGGGGGACGACTCACCATCGAGAGTCTCTACGGTGAAGGCTGCACGGTGCACGTTAGCCTACCCGTATGTTTGGACGAAGCCGTGGGCATCGATGAATTCTACTCGAAGGGCTGGCATGACCAATAAAATACTTGTCATTGAGGATCAAGACTCGATTCGGACGAATATTCTGGAACTGCTTGACGCCGAAGGCTATGAAGTCATGGGCGCAGAAAACGGCCGCGTGGGTGTGCAGCTGGCGCGCGAATTTCTTCCCGATGTGATCCTCAGCGATATTATCATGCCGGAACTGGACGGGTATGGGGTGCTGCTGGAGCTGCGCCAAGATCCGGTCACCGCCACGATTCCGTTCATCTTTCTCACGGCTAAAGCCGACAAGGCTGATCTACGGCAGGGGATGAACCTGGGGGCAGACGATTATCTGGTCAAGCCATTTACCCAGCGTGAATTGTTGGAGGCCATTTCCGCGCGGCTTGGCAAGCACAGCCAGGTGAACGCTCATTTCGAGCAGAAATTAAACGAGCTGCGGAACAACATTACCGCCTCGCTGCCCCACGAATTCCTCACCCCATTGACCGTCATCTTGTCGGCTGCGGAAATCCTTACCTTGCACTCGGACAAATTAACGGCGGCGGAAATTCCAGAATTCGCCGAACGTATTCGCACTTCTGCTCAGCGCCTGCTCCGGCTGATTAGGAATTTTTTGTTATATTCTCAGCTGGAGCTCGCTGCGTATGATCCGACCAAGGCCAAATTCCTGCGCGGCCTGCGCGTGAGTGATGTGCGCGCCGTGATTGTGGATGTGGCCGTGCGTCTGGCGCAACAAGTCGATCGGGGCAGTGATCTCCAGCTGGAATTGCAAGACGCGACGGTTCCTATCGAACCGTCCCACTTAGGCAAGATCGTTGAAGAGCTGCTCAATAACGCGTTCCGCTATTCCTCGCCCGGATCCCCCGTGCGTGTTCAGTGTGCTACAGAGGATGAGCGTGTGTTGGTTCTTTCGGTCATGGATCGGGGACGCGGTATGACGCGCGCCCAAATTGCTCAAGTGGGTGCCTACATGCAGTTCGAACGTGAGCAGTACGAACAGCAAGGCCAAGGCTTAGGGCTGACGATTGCTAAACGTCTGGCTGAATTGCATGGCGGGGAACTGACGATCGAGAGTGTGCCCGGCCAGAAGACGACCGTGCGGGTTGTCCTGCCGCAGCAAAGTCAGGCTGAGCAGTAACAAATTCTGAGCATTGTCAGATCAGCCGGTCTGAAAATTTCCCCGAACTTGTTCAGGACGCATCAGTTTGTCGAGGTGTCTTTTCAGACACACTCTTCCAGGACTCGTCAAATCCTGTTTGTGTCTATCGTTATCTCAAGACAAGTGGCAGGTAGACGCATGACCCGGAGCATAGCCTGAGTATCTGCGGTTCCGTCGTCACCCCGTCGTATGACCCATAGCCGATCACTGTGTACGGGCCGCTCGACGCGCCGAACGTGTTCCATATGTCACTCAGGGTGGCGGCGCTGCCCGCTGCCAGATTCGCAATGTCGTGTTTGAACTCCTGCACGGTTGTGCCCGTCGTGGTCTGCACGCGGATCAGGGCTGTGCCCGTGAGGCTTACACTGCCTGTGTTGCTAAACGTCATCGAAAGCGTCACGCTGTCGCCTGCGTGAAAAGTCTGCGGTGTGGCCGTCAGGCCGGCCACGCGCCCTTCTGGCGCACCCAGCGCGATTCGTTCGGTGCGCCGGTCGAGCATGTTGCCGTTGGGATCCTGCGCTGTCACTTCTACGTAATACTGTCCCGGCGCTTTGCCGTTACTGTCCCATTGCGGCGTGAACGAAGCCGACCCGCTCAATCCGCCAAGTGTGGCGAGCAGCAATCCTTCCACGGTCTCGCCCGTCCCGTAGCGTTTGATAAGGGCCTTGATCACCACATCACGCGCCGTACCCGTGTTGTCGAGTTGGACGCTCACGTTGACAGGCTCGCCAGGCTGGTAGGCGTCCTTATCCATCCACGTATCGCTGATCACCACCGACGATGTGGTGACGCTGACGTTGAGGGTATAGTTCTTGTAGAACTGGGCCTCAGTAGTCGCCGCATTGTAAAAGAAAGGATACAGCGTCACGACCAGGCGCGAACTTCCGTCGGCATTGTCTAACACGTGCCAGTCATAGTCCTTTTCGGGAAACCAGCCCGCGCTGACAGAGGCCCGCGCCGGAGCAGTGCTCGACGACGCCCAGTCCATTGCCGTTTCGGGTAAGATCAGCCCACTGATAGAGGAAAGGCCGGAGCGCGTGTCGAGGCTCACCGCTTGCACTTTGTAGCCCGGCGCATAATCCACCGTCACGGCATAGGATGGCGTTTGCGGCTTGTCCTCTTCCAGCACCAGGCTGCCATTAGGAATTTCCACATAGTCCAGCCCATCGCGTGTGGACACGGTATAGTCGGGGATCGTCACGTCGAGCGACGAGAGGGGCTGCGCCGGAGCCGCAGAGGCTAGCTCCACCACACTTGATAAGGGTGCGCCATACTTGGGATCGCCATACAGGTTGTACTCGGCGATCCAGAATTGCCACCACCTGTCGCTGCTCCACAGGCTGCGCTTGAGATCGGTGAAGGCTTTGCCGATGGTCTCGCTGGCATCCCAGGTCTGGAAGAATTGTTTGCCCGCTGTGCCATTGCTTGAGATGAGTGAAAGTTGTGTAGAGCCGACATAGACAGCGGCGCGACTGTCCAGAAAGGCTTCGACGATGTTGTAGTCATCGCCCGACTCATAGTCTCCCGTTAGACACGAAACCGCCATCACGAAAGGGTTAGTGTTGCCAAAGTTGAGCGGGAAATCCCCAGTTTGCAGGGCGTCCCACACATCCACGTTGCCGTGGCCGTCAAACGCGATCACGTCGCGGTTGGGTGCACGGCTCACGAATTGCGGCACGCGTTGAGTGGCAGTCCAGTCTCTCCAGTGCAGGGTATTCACTGCAAACCCCTTGCCCTGGAGTGTACTGCTGATCGCGTTGATAGTATCCACAAAGCTGTTCTGGTTGCCGGTGATCGAATCTGTGCCGCTCACCAGCAGTGCATCGGAGCGATCAAAGCTAAAGCCGGGCACATTTTCAAAGACGCGATTGCTGGTGCGGAGGGCATTCGCTAACGTATCAGCCGTATTGCCCACAATGCGCCCGACGATCAGTTCCGGCGCGCCGTCGCCAACCGTATCGGCATACGGCGCATCGCTGTAGAATACGTCATCGATCACGCAGGGTAAGGTACCGCAAGTCGCGTGTCGATCCCAGCCTGTCGTGTGCCACGCAGGCACGATTTCCGTCTCGCCCACGAGCAGCAGATAGCCACCCGCAACCTGGGACAGCTTGGGCATACGGTAGGCCCAGTTGGCCTTAGCCCAGCCCAGCCCCGGTGTAAGCAGGTTTTTGAGGGTATTCCTCAGCACCGTGGCATCCGAGCCGGCCAGGTAGCCCAACACACCGTTCTTCGACCTGGCCAACCTGGCCATCTCTGACAGGAGTGCATTAACGTCGCTATTCTGGCCGGGGTTAAAGGCAAACAGCCGGCCCGGATTGGTCACCAGCAAATAATCCGCCTGGGTCGTCGCGCCAAAGTACGAGGTGGACGGGATCAACTGGCCCTTGGTGGCCCATTCATGGAAATAGCCGATAAAGCCGGGCTGCTGATATTGCAGGTGAGTATCGCCCTCCCATTTCCAGCCGTTGGACATACACACTCCGTACGCTCCAATCATCGGGTACGGACAACTGGCATAAGGCCCAACGGACTGTGGAGTCATGACGGGAACAACCGTGTAGATAAAGACACGTTGGTCATTCTTGGGAATGTCCGCTTTGCTCTTGATCTCTACCTTCCCCATCATCAGAGTGGGGTCGAACGTAGATTGAATGGTGGCGACACTGTTATCATCATCTACAGGCTGGAAGAGCTGGAGATAGTCCCAGATCGTGATGTTTGTCGCCGATTGACCGCCCACATTTTTCACCGTCAGACTCACGGTGAAATAGTTGTTGTGCCGCACCACATCCCGGTCGGTGAGGATGAGCTTGGGCGGAGCCGGGGGCTGCGCATTATTGACGGTCACATCGCGGGTACCCCAGCCCACATTGCCCTGCTTGTCGTGTATTTCCCAGGCAATCCTGACGGGGCCATTGCTCACTCCCAATGTATTCCAGGTGAGGGTTGTGGCCGCTTGTTTGGGGAAGGGCTTGCTGCCGCCTATCAACCAACTGGTGTGAGGCGCTTTGGAGGTGGAACCCACCCAAAAGTATCCAAAATCCAGGGCATCATCATCGGAAACGGACACCGCGACGAGCACCTCGCCCGAGACCGTGGCCCACGAGCCGGGAGCGGTGATAGTCACTATCGGCGTTGTCCGATCGATCAGATTGAAAATGTCAGTAGAACGGTGCGCCAGGTACGACCGGCCGGAAAGGTCAAAGGCTTTCGCTTTGATCTCATAATTCTGGTTGGCATAGCGGAGTGTGTCGAGTGAGAACTGGTACGGCGGCGAGTAACTGGTAAATGCCAGTTGATCGTCCAGGTAAAACTCGACCCTGGCAATGCCCACATTGTCGCTGGCCGTGGCGGTGATGACGGCAGTGCCGGAGATGATATCGGGCACAAACAACGTCGCCGTTGGATCGGAACTGTCTGGCGCGGGCAGCGTAGTGAACATCTGCTCGGTGCTGGTCGCAACATCGCCGCCAGCGTCAGTGGAGACGGCGATGAAGTGATAAGTAGTCGAGGGTGTAAGCGGGGCCAGCGTGACGCTGTGGTTGATCACCATCGTCGCGTCGGTCTGCTGCGCGGAATAGCCGCTGGCATGGCGGCCGTAGCTCACGGCGCTGTTGCTCGCGCGATCCGTCGTCCACGTGATCGTCGCTGTGCCTTGACCGAGGTTCACAACTTGCGGGCCAGACGTGATCTGAAGCGGCGTGCCAGGTTGATCCCAGAACTTGTTGCCCGTGAGCGTCTTGCTCGTCAACGGGTAAGCATATTGAATCCAGTTGGCATTGATCACTGCGCCGCCGATGGTCGTGGCGGCCACAGAGTAATAGCCGGGCGGATCCGTTTCGATAATGCTGTAAAACTCATAGACGCTGCTCACCGTGAGCGAATAAGCGCCGTGTGCGTCCGTCGTGGTGGACGACATGAGCGTGCCCTGCACATTCTGATTGTTCGAGCCGTAGAGCGCGACTGTCACACCGGAGAGCGGCGTGCTCTCGTCGCCGGCGCTGCCCGCATAGACGCTGCCCGAGAGCACCGGTGGCGGCGGAAGGTGATAGGTAACGACGAGGCCCGGCGGGTTCGAGCCACGTTCGCGGCTGGAAAATAGGCGCTGATAGAAATCTCCAGTGAGCGGGCCAAGCAGCATCACGCCATAGTTGGGGTTGTCCATCCAGTAGGTCGCCCAGCTACTGAGATCGTGGGATTTGTAACCTGGATTGGCGTCAATCTGCCACGTCAAACCAACCGGGGCCGTTGTCGGCGCGGTGTTCCAAGTTACGGTGGACTCACTCCAAGCACTGGTGGCAAGTTTGAGAGACAGGGTAACTGGATCTAACCCGCCGCTGCTTTCCAGGTAGAGTTGGATATTCGCGCTGTCAATGATCGCGTCGGCGGGCAGACTGGACAGGTCAAAGCGCACGAGCACGACGGCATTTTCATCGACGTCAATGTGGCTGTGCCCCGCGGTCAACGTCGAGTCGCTGCCGTAGTTGGTGTTGGCCTGCCAGCTTTTGAGAGTCGCGTCGGCCACCGCTGTCAGGGTGACCGTCGTCTGCGGCGCGGCGGGTGTAGCGGCCTGTCCTGCCGGAGCGCGGCTTAACGCGAACACGCTCAGCAGCACGGCGGCGAACAGTGCAAGTACCTTGAATGAACGGTGGGCTTTCATGCTTTTCCTCCATTACATAGGTTGTCGTGAGCGACTCTGCGCTGGGCTAAACACTACGCTTCAAATCCCTTTCTTCACTGTCTTAGAAAGCGTTTTTATTGTAACACGGGAGTTTGCCAAGTCAATTGCCAAATTCCCCGCCAACCGAAAATGAACCATGACATTCTCTGAACTGCGCGAAGATGTGCTAACCTTTCTGACCTTCCGGCAGATGACGCAACCGAATGACCCGGCGAGCACGAGTAGCCCCCATGCCAAATCCATGACGAGGCGCTATACTGTGCGCGGACACCTTTTGAGCTTTTGATTGCTCTCAGTCCGCTGCGTAATGCACACCATTGCCGGGGTATAACGCAAAACTGTTGGGTGGGCATATACCGCCCGGCTACGCTCGCGCAGCAGGAGCGTATCCCACAAGTCACCAACACTTTTGCGTTATACTCCCATTGCCGCGGTGCATTTCAGTTTCGGGGCAGGTGATAGGCTTTTTGCCACAGATCATCGAAACGATGGCTCATGATCGCGGCGCGAATGGGCAGCAAGCGTTCCAGACCAACGCGGGACCAGCGCATGCCCGAGCCGGCCAAGCGTGCCCGAAATTGTTTGCAGGCGCTCTCAACCATGCCGCTGCCGATCGGAAAACCCTCTTCGCGCATTTCCAGATATTGCATCCGGCGATAGTTGTCTTGAAAGTAGCCGGCTTCCCGACGCAGGGCCACCGCTTTCTCCGGGTACTTCTTCGCGAGTTGGCCGAGTTGCTGCGCCAGCCGTTCGGCGTGGCCTTGCAGTAGCGGAGTTTCGTGGTCGCGCAACCACCGGCGCGCCGCGGCGGTGCCTTCGCCATGGAGTGCGGTGGCGGCCTGTGTGAGATGCAGTTTGGCGTGATACCAATCAACGACTTGGCGACTGGTAAAGAACTTGTCCGCCGCCAAGTTCCAAATCCAAGTGGCCCCATCGCCCAGTACCACCGTCTCGTGGGCTTGCATCCAGTGGCGTTGCCGCGCCTCGGCCCACAAGGCTTCACCGAAGACGGCGGGCCCGCCCAGATGCGCCACATAGGTGTTCGCCACGGCATGCGCCAGATCAACCGTTTCCCCCGTATGGTTGTCGCGGGTCGGGCGCATCTGAACGGCAAAGACGCAGCCGACTTTCAGTTCTTTCCAGCCTTCGTCTCGAATGTGGACCATGCCACCATCCATCGCAGCCCCCAGGTCCTGAGGCTCTAACGGGGTGGTCTGATTCAACTCCTCGCGCGTCGGGGTGGCCATACTCACGGCCCGCTGCGTCGTTTCCAGCGCCTGGCATTTCGGTCCCCAGACACCCACCCGCCGCCAAATGCTACTGACCGAGATCGGAATCTCCCCAATCGTGTTCAAGATGGTGGCTGCTTCCGCGTAGGTCACCAGGCCACTCAGCCAGACCGCATACTTCACGACACTCTCGCTCCAATGGTGCTCCCACAGTTCGAGTTGCTCATCCAGGGGGAAAAAGACTCTGCTGGCAGGTCTCACAGTAGTAGTAACCCCGTGCGATTCGTAAGTGCCCCACGCGACTTTCCACGGTCTGGGCCTTCGTGTCTTTGTAATGCATCTCCCGCTGACACGTGGGACACAGTGGCCCCGGAACGGGCCGTTGCGCCGCTTGGGTCTCAATCACCGTCTGGGCCGCTTGTTCACTTAATTGTCGCCGCATTTTCAACACCGCATTTTCAATCTGAGTCAAGTTCGGACGCGGCGTCTGATCCGTCCAGTCCAGCAATTCGTCGATCACCTGCTCGGCTTCGGCCAACAGTTTCGCCCGGATTTCTGCGCGTGTGGGAGACATGGGACACCTCCGCATGAGATGCGTCTATTATGCTCCACTTCGCCCCCAAACTGAAATGCACGCCCATTGCCGCTGGTCGTTGACTTTGCAAGATGGTAGGAATATACTAGAAACGTTCTGGATAATCGCCAGCACCAGGATGACATAGAGGAGTTGGGCGAGCGTCCTTGATTGAGAACGCCGTTGTAATGCTTGCCAAGTTTTGCGCAAAAGGTTGCAAATGGGAAACCCTTCTGCCGCCGCGTCGCAGACCGCAATTGAGTGGAATAGGCCAGGCATTCGATCCAAGCTGTGCCGATTGATCTTGGTTATACTGCTTGGTATTGGGCCGCTGAGTCAGCCCGCGCGGATCGCTGCTCCACAGTCCTCCGCACTAAAACGTACCAGCTCCGCCATCGCCGTTACCGCAAACGGAGCCACGCTCCTCGCCATCAACCCGGACTCCAATTCACTGACCCTGATCGATACGGCCAGCCGATCGGTGATGGCCGAACTACCCGTCGGCATTGATCCGCGCAGTGTCACCGTCGATGATGCGGGCAGCCGGGCTTACATTGCCAACCACGGCAGCGCTAGCATCTCGGTGATCGATCTCGCCACACGACAAGTGATCACCACCGTCGCTATCGGTAGCCGGCCTTACGGGTTGATCGTCAGTCCCGCCGCCGATCGCATCTACGTCGCCGAACAGGGCAGTGATCGTGTCAGGATTCTAGGCGCAGCAACGCTTCAGACGATCTCACTGATCGACGTAGCCGATCGACCCAGCGGTTTGGCGCTAACATCTGACGGTCGAACGTTGTATGTCACGCATCTGCTGACGAACACCATCACGGTGCTGACCGTCGAGCCGTATCGCGCCTACTTACCGCTCATGCTCAAGGCCCAATCGCTCAGCCTGGCCGGCCTCCAACCTCTAACTTCCACGCGAAGCGTCCAATTTCTAACTTCCACCCTCCACCTCTGGCCCGACAGCAACCTGCTCCAATCGATCGTCATCGCGCCCGATGGCCGCCGCGCCTATGTGCCGCACACGCGATCGAACACGTCCAACACCGCGCTCGCATTTGACACGACGGTCTTTCCGCTGGTGTCGCAGATCGATCTGGATTCGCGCCAACACCTGATCGGCCAGCAGCTCGATCTGGGCACGCTCGATCCGCCCGGTGTCGGCCTGCCCTTCGATGCGGCTCTCACGCCGAATGGCAACGAGCTGTGGGTAGTCAACGCGGCCAGCAACGACCTCTCGGTGATCAACCTGATCAGCCGCACGCTGGCCGCCCATATCGAAGTGGGCGACAATCCGCGCGGGATCGTGCTCTCACCGGACGGCAGCCTCGCCTACGTCAACAACACACTGGCGGGCACGGTGAGTGTCGTCGACACGCACGCCTACACCGTCACCTCCGTCATCACCGTGACGAATATCCCGCTGCCGCCGCTGTTGCTCAACGGCAAGCGGCTGTTCCACTCCAGCGATGATCCGCGCGTCAGTTTGAATCAATGGATCAGCTGCAACACCTGCCACTTTGAAGGCGAGCACGACGGGCGCACGTGGTCCTTCGGCTTTGCGGGCAAACGCAACACCACCAGCCTGCTCGGCATGATCGAGACGTATCCGCTGCGCTGGTCGGGTGAGTGGGATGAATCGTCGGATTCGGAATTTGCCAATCGGAAGGAGAACTTCGGCAGCGGCCTCGTCGCCGATATGAACTGCTCGCTGTCACCGGCCGACTGCGTGAATCAGCCGCCGAATCAAGGTCATTCCTACGATCTCGATAGTCTGGCCGCTTTCATCGATTCGCTGTCGATACCGCTGAGTCCCGCGCACGCGCACGGCGAGCCGTTGAGTGAAACCGAACAGCGCGGGCAAGTGATCTTCAATGATCCCGCGTTGGGCTGTGTTACGTGCCATCCTGCGCCGTTGTATACCGACCAACAGAAACACGACGTCGGCACGGCGGGACCGGACGAGAAGATCGGGCCGGCGTATGATACGCCATCGCTGCGCGGGCTGTATGATTCCACGCCGTTCTTTCACGACGGCAGCGCCGCCACACTGCGCGAAGCCTTGATGCGATCCACGTCGAACAGCGAACACGATGCGCGCGGCCTGCTGACCGAAGCGCAGCTGCAAGACTTGATCGCTTTTCTGCTGGCGCTGCCGTTTGAATAGCTCAACCCGGGAGGATTTATGCGCAAAGTCATCATCGTTCTGACTGCTTTGTTGGCGATGATCCTGATCGTGGCGGTCGAGCTAACCGATCGTCCGCGCACCACCGAAGCGCGCCCGGCAGCTGTGGTCACCGTGTCTGGAGTCGTCACCGGCCCCGGCGGGCCAGCCTCTGGTGTGTGGGTCGAAGTCGGTTCACCTGAAGGTTGGGGCGGAATGACGACGAACGCCAGCGGCTTCTACACGGTGACGCTTCAGACCAGCGGGCGAGTGTGGATCAACGTGCGTCCCAACATCGCCACGCGCCTGGCCCAGGCTAACCACGTTCGCAGTGGTGTGACGGCCAGCTTCACCAGGAACTTCGCGCTCACGAGCGGGCATTTGCTGAGCTTGCGCTTGACGGGCAGCAGCGGTGCGCCGGTCACAGGCGACATCTGGACCGATGTGCAGCCGTTGTTGAACCAGGTTAACGACGATTACCGGTTCGCGCTCGACTGGGACAACAGCGCACAGGGTTATCAGGCCGTGCTCCCGCCCGATGTGTACACTGTGCGGGCCTGGCATCTGCCGACCGGTTACTATGACACCAGCGCCACGTTCGATCTGCGCACAGCTGATCAGACGCAGGATATGCCGCTCAACACGACGTATGTCCCGCCGTTTCCTTACGATCCGCCCGACGCTTCGAAGATCACCATCGGCCCGATCGACGATCTCGGCGAAGCGACGATTACGGGATCGGCGGGCGCGGCCCTGCCGCTGATGCACGTCTTGCTGGTCAACCTCAACAGCACGCATCAAGGCCATGCCTACTCCAGCGCCGACGGCAGTTTCAGCGCGCGCCTCTATGCGCCGCCCGGTTCCGCGATCATGATCAAGCACGGCCCGGCCGACTGGCGCTGGAACGATCTGAATGTCGGCATGTCCGAAGGGGTGAATCCCTTCCCCGGCACAATCATTCACGTGCTCGACACAACCACCGGCTATGCTCAGGGTGTGCCCTTCGCGGCGGCCGGCGCGATCGATCACTTCAGCGACGATCCCAACACCACGCTCAACTACGTCAGTTCGGCGTGGAGCATGACGGGCACGCTGGGTCCGGTCGTCGTCGACGGCGAATGGACGCGCGTGCTCACCGGCACGTACAATTCAACTGCCGTGCCCGGACTTTACCTCGGCGGCCTCAACTGGACACATCCCGCGCCGGTCGATCTCGACAATGATCACGATCTCGATCTCGTCATCGGCGAACGATCGGGCGCGCTGATGCTGTATCGCAACGCGGGCACATCGGCCGCGCCCGATTGGAAGTACGAAGCCGCCGATTTCGCGGGTGTTCACCTGGGGTGGGCGTATCCCGTTCTCGCTGATGTCACCAACGACAACGCGCCCGATCTATTCGTCGGCTCGGACAACGGCACGGTCTCGATCTACTACAACGACGGCACACCCGCCGCTCCGATCTGGCCGGCCACCCCCGACGTGTCATTGTCGGCCGGCAACAACGCCGCGCCCGCGCTCGACGACCTGGACGGCGACGGCGATCTCGATCTGGTCGTGGGGCAGAATGGCGGCACACTATATCACTTTAAGAACACTGGCACGCTCACCAACCCGACGTGGTCGCTGCAGACCAGCAACTACGGCGGCGTCAACGAGCCGGGCGATTGGCTGCAACCCGCTTTCGTCGATCTCGACGGCGATCTTGATCGGGATCTACTGGTCGGGCTGTGCGGCCTGATCTGGTATCAGCGCGGCGGGACAGTCGCCAATCCGACGTGGACCCGAAACGCCGCCGATCCCATCGGTTTTGGCGGGGGCAGTTGCGGCACGAGTCCCGGCGTCGGCGATTGGGACGGCGACGGCGATCGCGACATCATCACCGGCGAGCACTGGGGAACGCTGCGGTTCTTCCGCAACACTGGCGCGCCGTCGTGGAGCGAGCAAACTTTCTCATTTCCATTCGAACTGGGCGGCGACACCGCACCCGCGTTGACCGACTGGGACAACGACGGCGACCTCGACATGTTGATCGGGCAGGTGTGGGGCAGCGTCGAGAAATACACCAACATCGGCAGCGCAACTAATCCCAACTGGCGCGACGATGGCAACCTGCTGTCGCTGCCGTGGACGAATCATCCGCACGCCTTCCCGACTTTCGCTGACATCGACGGTGACAACGACGACGACCTCTTCATCGGCGAGGGCGGCTGGCAAGGCCCCGCTGCGGGCGGTAACCTCCACTTCTATCGCAACAACGGCACGCCTTCATCACCGAGTTGGACGCTCGTCGTCACAGACTATCTCGGCCTCGACGTAGGCGGCTGGAGCCGTCCCGTTTTCGCGGACATCGACGACGACGACGATCTCGATCTTTTCATTGGCGACGAAGCCGGCACATTGACCTTCGTGCAAAACATTGGCAGCAGCACATCACCCGCATGGGCCGCGCCGATCCAGCCCTATGCCGATCTCGACGTGGGCGCCTACAGCGCGCCCGCCTTCTTCGACGTCGATCAGGACGGCGACCTCGACATGCTGATCGGCTCCGAGAATGGATCGCTGGCCTACGTCCGCAACACCGGCACGATCAGCCATCCGAGTTGGTATCTGGTCTCAACACTCTATCCCGGCCTCGACATCGGCGAGAACTCTTCACCGGCTGCAGCCGACGTGAACGGCGATGGCGAACCCGATCTGCTGCTGGGCGATATCGATGGCGGCCTGAATCTATATCACTACGTTGGCCCCGGCGCACCGCCGCCGCCCGATAATGTCTACGCGCCCGGCGATCTCTTCCGCATCGATGCGCGGCTGCGGCTGCACGGTCCGGCCATTACCGCCACCACCGATGTCAATGCCATCAACGTCTTCGGCTCACTCGGCTACCTGATGTTATACGATGCGCAGGGCAAGCCGCAGCCCGCCGAAAATTACTTCATGTCGTCGCTGCTCACGCCGGGCGGCTTCCCGATTCAGCGCGGCGAGCGACCCATGATCAATGCGAACGTCGGTGTCGGCGCGGGCAACCTCCATTCGATCGGCGGTCACACGCTTGAGGGCGATGTCACATTCAGCGGTCAAATCCCCGCCGATCTGTCGTCCGGCCTGTACCGGCCCGTGATCTACTTCAATATCAGCGGCGTGCCGACCAGCACCGGCTGGCTGGCGGCCAACGTCGTGTATCACACGTTCTATCCAAAAGAAGCGGCATTGCCGCCGATTGTCGTGGCTGATGGCGCCGCCCCGATCGGTGATGGCTCACCGCGACGCTTGATCTGGCAACTGTTGATGGACGACTTCGTGCAGGGCACGCGCGGCAGCGCCGCCCGTGAAGATCAGGGATCGATCGGATTTGCCTCGCAGATCGTATCGCAGGGCGCGCCGCAGACGATCCCACCCGACGACGAGCGCACCGGTCAATCGATCGTTTATCGTCTGGAGCCGTTCCTGCCGATGATCTCGTACACCGATCGGCGCATGCCCACCCCGCCGCTCATCCCGTTCGATCTGCCCGGCGGTGCACTGCACGTGACGATCCGCGAACCCGATGGCACGCTGATCGATCTCGGCAGCGAAGCCTTCGCGCAATCGTTCAATCGCACCAAGACCACGCGCGCCGGACAGGACCTCAACGGCGGCACGGTGCAACTCGAAGATGTCTATTCGCTGAAAGCCGCGAGCGATCGCTTCCGTGTGACTTTCGATCAATACGGCCATCACACGATCACCATGACGGGCACGATCAGCGATGTGTGGGGCAATCGTTACGCCGGCGGCGGGACATACGATGTCTGGGTCGCGCACGCGCTCGACCTCGATCCCGGTGTGCTGCCGATGACGCCGCTGGCGGTGGGCGATGCGTTCAATCCAACCCTAATCGTTCAGCCGCGCGTGCCCGCCGATGTGAAGATCGTCGTGACGCTCTATCCCGATTCCGATCCGGCGCAGGCGATCACCCGCACACTGATCGGCCAGGCCAACGATTACGGCTACTTCAGTTCCAATGCCGCGCCGATTACCATGACCGCGCCCGGTGAATATCGCGTGGATGTGACGGCGATCTACACCGACGCCGCCGGCAAGTTGTACATGGGCAGCCTGACGTGGGGCAACGTGGTGATGACGCCCGATGCTGACGCCGATCTGATCGCGCACGGGCGGCGCGGACTGGATTCACTGCTATCGATTCCTAATCACTGGTTCGTCAACAGCCGCGATCTGGCGATTCCATCCGGCGCGATCTCGCACGCCTTGAACCCTTACTACAACGGCGATGTGATGTGGAGCCGCATGAGTGACACCGCCTACGGCGGCGATTCGCTCATCCTCGGCGCAAGCGTGCAGGACACGATCGGCGCGATCGCGGCGGCGATCCAGACGCGCGCCAACCGGATGGGGCCGCCGCTCGCTGCGCCTGGTTCGTTGGCTGAACGCTTCAGCAAGAATGAGATCCCGTTGTTCTCCAGCACCCGATCGGGCCAGCCGGTTCAAATGCGGCCGGACGATGTCGATCAGATCGCGTACAGTTATCGCAGTTCGCAGCGGCCTGGCCTGCGCGTGCGCGAGGTCGTCGCCGAAGACGGCCAGTCCGGCGGCTACTGGCGGCTCGATACGTTGTACGACGATCAACTCAGCGTCGGCGTGCCGGGCGACTTGCCCAACGATTTCAAATTCCAGTACGTCGGTGTGGTGTATCGCGATCTCGACAACGGGCACAACGAATATCTGGGCCAGGGCAGCGGCTGGGTTTTCATCCCCGACAGTGACACGCTCGGCAGCCGCGTGATGCCGCCTTTCGCCGGGCCGGGCAACGGCGGCTGGACAACCGAGGGCGGCCCGCTGTTCACGCTCAAAGGGCAAGACGTTCACCTGTTCATTCTGCCAACAGGTGTTGGCCCGGGCGCGGTGCTGGAAGTGGGCGACACTTTCCACTTCGCGGGACACCTCATGCCGACGCTCAACAGTAAAGTGGCGATCACCATCACCGCGCCGGGCGGCGCGCAGCACGTCGGCGGCGGACAAGCCAACTCGATCGGCTACTTCTACGATCCGGCGGATAACTTCACGGTCAACGAAGCGGGGCTGTGGTCGGTGGATGTACGCGTGTGGCATGACGGGCAGTGCTCCGGCGGCGCGACGATTCCACCGTATCCGTCGGGCGATGTGCCGGGCAGCCAGAACGGCCGCTACTGGTTCTACGTCGTGCCGGGCAGCGCGCCGCGCCTGCTCATCACTTCGCCGTCGCCGGGTTTCCAGCGAATGATCGATCAGGTCACGCCAATCACGATCACGGGCGTGATCCCGGCGGGCTGGAGCAACGTCACACTCGATTACACCATCGCCATGCCGGGCTACATCTTAAAGCACGCGCAGATCGCGGCGTCGGGCAGCACCTTCCAGATCGTCTTCGATCCGGCCACACTCGCCCAAGACTATCCCAATCTCGATCTCGTCGGGCGCGATGACTGGCAGGCCGGGCTGGCCGACACCTTCACCATCGGGTTGTTACTGCGCGGCCAGAGCAGCGGTCAGTCCGTGCAACGCGCCAATCTGATCACGCTGCAGGGCAATCAAGTCTATATCGGCGAATCGAATCTAACGCGCAAGGTCTTTCTGCCGATCGTATTGAAGTAGGGACTTACTACTCAGCCGTCATTGCGAGAAGCGCTGTTCGCCAGGCGCGCCCCCGCTTCGCGGACAGGGCGTGCGACGAAGCAATCTCGTGTCCGACCGGGGGATTGCTTCGCAAAAAGCGCTCGCAATGACGGCGGGCTGAGTAGTAACAGTAGGGAAGTGAGTGCCGTCATGTCACACCGCTGGCTAAGTTCACTTGCGTTGGCCGCGTTAAGTCTGATCGGTTTGTGGCTGATCCTCATCGGGCCGATCCCGATCGAGGCCGCCGGAACGGCTGCGGTTGACGGTATCGTCGTCGATGGCAACGGGCCGATCGAGAACGCCACCGTCCGCGTGCGCGCCACGGACAACGTCACGACCACCTCAGTCGACGGACGCTTTGTGCTCGGTGCGCTGATCGAGGGACAGAAGATCGAAGTAACCGCGTGGGCCGAAGGCTACTACATTGCCAACACCTACGTGACGCCAACTATCAGCGGCCTCACGCTCACGCTGCGCCACTACCACACCACCGATCATCCGTCGTACACGTGGCCTTCGCCGATCAGCGGCACGTCGGCGGGCGCGTGCGGCAACTGCCACCCGATGATCGTGTCGCAGTGGATCACCAACGGGCATGGCAGTGCGACGTTCAACCCGCGCTTCTACAGTCTGTACAACGGCACCGATCTGACCGGCACAACCTCGATCGGCCCCGGCTACCTGAACGATTTTCCGGGCACGGCGGGCAACTGCGCCAACTGTCACGCGCCCGGCGCGGGCGTGGATGGCTATCTGAACACGGACATGAACAGCGTGCGCGAGCTGATCACGGCCACGATCCACTGCGACTATTGCCACAAGATCGGCGGTGTATTTTTGAATCCGGCCACGGGATTAGTCTACCCCAATGCGCCCGGCGTTGGCAGCCAACAGATCCTCCGCCCGCCGCCGGGCGACAACATCTTCTTCGGCCCCTACGACGACATTCACGATCCCGACACGCGCCTGCCGCTGATCAGTGAGAGCGCTTATTGCGCGCCGTGCCATCAATTCAGCATGTGGGGCACACCGATCTATGAATCGTTTAATGAGTGGCTCACCAGTCCGTATGCCGAGGCGGGCATCACCTGCCAGAAGTGTCACATGCCGCCCAACGGTGACACCTCCTTTGCGCTGCCCGAAGTCGGTGGACTGGCGCATCCGCCCGAACGGATTCCATCGCATCTCGATCGCGGCGCAGTCGATGTCGATCTGCTCCAGAATAGTGTGATACTGACAGTGTCTGCGCGCCAGATCGTCGATCAGATCGAAGTGACAGTCAGCATCACCAACACCAACGTCGGCCATCACGTCCCGACCGATCATCCGGGCCGACACATGATCCTCACCCTCCACGCCACGGATGCGCAAGGCCATGACTTGATTCAGCAAGCGGGCGAGGTTGTACCTGCATGGGGCGGCGCACAGGCCGGAACATCCGGCAAGGTCTTTGCCAAGATTCTGCAAGACGTCGCCACGGGCGAAGCGCCGGTCGTGAGTTACTGGAAGCAGACGCGCATTATTAGCGACACCCGCCTCGCGGCCCTGCAGGGCGATTTGTCACAGTACACTTTCGCTGCGCCACCGGACGGCGGGCCGATCACCGTCACAGTGGAGTTGCGCTTCCGGCGGGTATTTCAAGCGATGCGGGATGCCAAAGGCTGGAACACGCCGGACATCGTGATGGAAGAGACACAGGTTGCCTTGAATACAGCGCTAGCCGAGCGAGTATATCTGCCACTGATCGTGCGTTAAGCGCGTCACAGACTCGCCCACCTCCTTCAGCCGATCCGGCTTCATTCGGATCAGGTTACTACCTTGACAATGTTAGACCGTCATTGCGAGGAGCGCTGTTCGCCAGGCGCGCCCCCGCTTCGCGGACAGGGCGTGCGACGAAGCAATCTCCGTTCGCCGAAGGTGAGATTGCTTCGCACGCCTTACCCGCCGCATAGCGGCGGAGGCGCGCTTGGCGAAAGGCGCTCGCAATGACGTAAGCCACTGAATCTAACATTGTCGAGCTACGCAGCCCCCACGAACGGCGTTCACCACCAAGCATGAAAACGCTCCGTGCCCCGTCCCCGCACAGTTCGGATGGAAGATGCGCCAGATAAAGCTCAATGGCGCGGGTGGTTTGCATGCGGCCACAACTCGATATTGCACTGGAGCTAAAGACTAACCGACGCCTGGGATTCACCTTTCTCCGTCAACGTGAACGTTGTCTTCTGCTTCCCCAACGTTAGCTCATACTCTCCCAGAAAACCTGTCAACGAAAACTGGCCGTTGGCATCGGTGGTCATCTTCGTCGGGGCCAGCCACCATTCGCCCTTGATCAGTTTCAGCAATTCCTCATAAGCGGGCTTGGGCGAATGATCTTGTCGCAGCAGACCGGCGGGTGCATTGAGCCAGCCGCCATCGGATAAGTCCCACCACGTAATCGCTTCCACCAACGGATGAGCCAGCAGCGTCTTGTAGTGCAAGATCACTTCGCGGGCCTGCCGTTCTTCGCCCTCCGGCGTGCTGGGCCAGTCATTCACTTGATAATCATTCAGATCGACAATCTCCGGCGGCATGAGGTGACCCGAGACGATGGTGTTCTCGGTGAAGTGAATGGGCTTGCTAAAGCGCGTGAACTGTTCAAGGACGAACTGCGTCTTCTCAACGCCCCAATAGCCCTGATGCATGTGCGATTGGATGCCGATCACATCGATCGGGAGGCCGGCTGCCAGACAGCCTTCGACGAGGATGTCGTAGGCCGGGGATATATCGAAGTCGTTGAGGAGCAGCGTCGCGTTAGGGTTGGTCGCGCGCGCCGTCTCGAACATCGTGCGGAGCAGCTCAATGCGGCCCAGTTCTTTGCAGATGCGCGTGATGCCGTTGTCATACCGATCGAAGATGGGCATGATGACGGCTTCATTGACCACGTCCCACATATCGATGACACCGGCGAAGTCGGCCACGTCGCGTTGGATGCGCGCGATCTGCGCTTGCAGAATCTCGTGATTGCTGAGAGGCAATAGCCAATCGGCGCAGATAGTGTGCCAGCATAGCGGATGTCCCTTGGTGGCACAGTCGTGCGATCGATACCAACGGGCCGCGTTGAGAATGCGCCGGGTGTCCGGCTGACCGCGCTGCGGCTCGAAGCGCCCCCAATAGAACGGCAGCGTGGCTTGATTGAATATCTGTAGAAAATAGTGGTTGCGCCGCTCGGCCAGTTCCTTTTCGTAGCCCGACAGTTCCCCATTAGCCAGCGCGATGGTGCTCTCGCCCCAGGTGCTACCGAAAAGAAATTGATGCCGCTGTTGTGCGACGACGATCTCCTGTCCCGCGATGGGTGATCCGTTGTGGCGCACCGTCACCGTGGTGGTGGTGGTGCGATGTTGGTGAATGGCTTGATCGAGCTGAGTGGTGTCGGTAAGCGGTTCCATGAAAACTCCTGTTGTAACGTGACGCCGATTGAGTCTACACGATCGATCGCGGATCAAAGTGGGCCGAGGCCGTAATCAAGTTTTGCAGATCGTCCCAGGGCGCTTGATCGAACGAGGTAATCTTCACGTACCGTTTGTAGAGTTGATCGCCTTTGAGTAAGCCTTTGGGATCAGGCAGGAACGCGCCGTGGATGAAGGCCAGCCGGATGTGATCGCGCTGCAAGTTGATCTGGCAGATGCCCGCGCTGACCGGTCCGCCGCGTTCAGCATAGTAGTAGGAGAAGCCTTTACGGTGGATGGTCTCGGTCGCCGTAGGCGCGATCGAGGCGATGATGCTGCGCAATTCGAGCACGATGTCTTGCAGATCGATCGAAAGGTGCGCCAGGTAGAGTTCGATGTCGCGGGTGGGCTGCATGGGTCAGTGATCGCTCTCGCACGCCTCATCCTCGCAACTGCATTCGAGGCCGGCGGCCTTTTCAAAGGACTCTTTTCCTTCGCGCACCGAGAAGTAGATCAGCCCCAGCGCGCCGAGGCTGTCCACGAAGCCGAAGCCCGTTAGTTCATAAACGAGGCTGGCGACCAGCAATACCAGCGACATGTAGATGCACACCAGTGTGCAGTTAGCATCGGCCAGGATGGGCGACGAACTTAGCGCACGTCCCACTTTGCGCTTGCCCGACACCAACGCCCACATGATGGCGATAGAAACCAGCGCGATGATCAGGCCGGGCAGGGTGGTCGTGGGCTGGTGAGCCGTAATCACGTTGTAGGCGGCGGTGATCGCCAATCCGGCGGCCAGCAAATAGAAGGCTGTACCCGTGATACGCAGCGCGGTCCGCTCAAATTGTGAGCGGGGCGTATCGGGCTGGCGGCGGATGCGAAGGACCATCATCAGAATACCGAGGCCGGAGATGACCTCAATGAAGGAATCGACGCCGAAACCGAACAGCGTCAGCGCTTCATCCTGCACCCCGAAGGCGATGGAGACCAGCCCTTCGATCAAGTTGTAGCCGATGGTAAACAGCGCCAGCCACAGCGCGTATTGCCAGTATTTGTTGGTGGATTTGGTCAATGTGGTCATAAAAGTTCTTTCTGTGTTGTCCAGCGTCTGCGCCAAACTAATCCGCACCCATTGATCTCGGCCCGTCCGGCGATCCACCGTTATCGATCAGTGAATCTCTGGGGGCCGGTGAGATCGATAGGTAGGGATTAGGTAGGGATTAGGTGAAAATGATAGCATACCTTCCGCTTGGCGACAAAAACAACACGACCTTGAGGGACAAGTCTCAAGGGTCGCGCTTCATTCTCTCAATCTCTTCAATCCGTTATCACCGGACACTGCACTTGCGGAACGTGATCGCGGCGATAGTGATGTTCTTGGGTAATCATTTTTCCAATATCAACATGTTGCTCTTGGAGGGCTTGATGGGTCAGCTTACTTTACTTCGTTCCATGGTAAGTCTGGATACCGTTGCTTGATTTCAATCAGTTCGCCCAGCATTTGCTGGAACTTCGCCTGAATCTGGCTGATGTGACTTTCTATGGGCATGAAATCCGCCAGGCTATGATCGCGAATGATTCCCGACCAGGCCGACATTTCGAGATCAACCCCTTTCCAATCAGAGTCTTGACTGATGGCTTTCATCGCCTTGATGATTGGAAACCGATGAGGCGAATCAGGCCGAACAAACAAGTTCGTTCTTAGACTTAGCTCGTCTGCCTCTGTCGCGCAAGGATTCTTGAATTGATATCCAAATCCACAGTACCAAGTGTGTCCTGCGTCTAACCAACAGTAAAGACAATACTCGCCCCACTGTCGTAGACGTGATTCCTCCCCAGCGAAAAGCTGCAAAGGGGTAACTGAACCAAATGCCTGTTCAAACTTGGTCCGAACGTCGCCCCGGAGCGTCCAATCCATAAGACCAGTTACACCGGACTCGGCGACCGCCGAATATTCCGTGGCTTCTGGATTCCAAGCCATGCGGTTTATCTTCATGAAGTAGATGACTTCCGCGAGGAGAGCGTTCGGCGGCTGTTTTTGAAGGAATCGGCAGAACTCATACCAGAATAATTGTTCAAAAATGATCGGGGATGATGGGGGAACATTTTTAAGGATGTGATTTTTATCTTTCGGTTCTAGCCCTCGTGTGATATACAGCAATACTCTCTGGCCGGCGTTGGGGTATGAAGCAACAAGCTGATCAGCGTAACGCTTCAACTGATCGTCGTGTTCTAGGGCTCCAATTTTTGACTCAATGAATATGACGTCATACTGACCATAACCGTCAGACAAATGTATTGTGATATCCGGACGGCTGCCCCTGTCGTGATTATCAAGTGCAAGAAGCGAAACTTGAGTCGCTACCTTTATGGCCTGACAACCTTGGGTGTTTAATGCAAGTCCAATATTCTTCAACCAACTAAACAGCAAATCAGGTGATGACTCAAATAGACCGGCAACGATTTCTGTGAAGAAATCCTCTAGTCGTTCCAGCTTAGTAGTTCTTAGAAGCCGTTCAAAGAGTGCCATGTGATTTTGTCTCTTTCTGAAATTGAAGAGTGAGGCCGTCGATTTACCCGGCCTCACTTTCGCTCACCCCTATTCTTCCAACGTCGAGAGGTCACCTTCCGGCAAACCCTGCGCGCGGGCCTTCAACACGCGCCGCATGATCTTGCCCGATCGCGTCTTGGGCAGCTTGTCCACAAACTTGATGTCTTCCGGTTTCGCAATCGGGCCCATCTCATGCCCCACGTGCTGGCGCAGTTCTTCTTCCAATTCCTTAGAGGGCGTGAAGCCCTGCCGTAGTAGCACAAAGGCGTGAATGGCCTGACCCTTCACTTCGTGCGGCAAGCCAATCGCGGCGGCCTCGGCCACGGAGGGATGGCTGACCAGCGCCGATTCGATCTCAGCCGTGCCCAAGCGATAGCCCGACACCTTGATCACATCGTCCACGCGCCCGATGATCCAGAAGTAGCCGTCTTTGTCGCGTCGCGCCGAATCGCCTGCCAGATATAAACCGGGATACTTGCTCCAGTATTGCTTCACATACCGATCGGGATCGCCGTAGATGGTACGCATCATCGCGGGCCAGGGGCGCTTCAACACTAGATAGCCTTCTTCGCCATCGGGCACAGGATTACCTTGCTCATCCAGAATCTCTGCTTGCTGACCGAAGAACGGTTTGGTTCCAGAGCCGGGCTTCAAGGGCATGCTGGGCACGGGCGTGATCATGAACATGCCGGTCTCGGTCTGCCACCACGTATCCATGATGGGGCAGCGCTCCTTGCCGATGTTCTTGTAATACCAGCGCCACGCTTCGGGATTGATCGGCTCGCCGACGGAACCCAACAAGCGCAGTGAGGACAGATCACGACGATTGGGCCACGCTTCGCCAAAGCGCATCAACCCGCGAATGGCTGTGGGTGCGGTGTAGAGCACGTTGACGCCAAACTTCTCCACGATGCTCCACCACCGATCGGGATACGGATACGTCGGCGCGCCTTCGTACATGATGCTGGTCGCGCCTAGGATCAACGGCCCATACACGATGTAGGAGTGGCCGGTGACCCAGCCCGGATCGGCGGCGCACCACCAGCGGTCTTCGTCTTTCAGATCGAACACATATTTTAACGTCGTTGCGACGCCCACCTGATAACCGCCATGTGTATGGACGATGGCTTTGGGCTTGCCCGTCGTGCCGGAGGTATACAACATATACAAGGGATCTTCCGCATCCAGAATTTCGGTGGGGCAGCGCCAATCGGCGATAGGCAGGGCCATCAGATCGTGCCACCACATATCGCGGCCTTCCTCCATGTTGATCGGTTGCCCCGTGCGCTTGAAGACGACCACATGCTCCACGATGGGCGCGCGTTTGATCGCTTCGTCGGCGATGGACTTCAGTTCCACGATCTTGCCGTTGAGGAAAGCGCCATCGCACGTGATGACCACGCGCGACTGTGAATCTTCGATGCGGCCATGCAGCGCTTCGGTGGAGAAGCCGCCATACACGACGGAATGTATCGCGCCGATCTTCGCGCAGGCCAGCATGGCGATGGGGAGCTCGGGCACGCGGCCCATGTAAATCGTCACCCGATCGCCCTTCTTCACCCCCAGGGCTTTGAGCACGCTGGCGAATTTGCTGACCTCGCGATTGAGCGAGAAGTAGGAAAACGTGCGCTGCTCGCCTTTCTCGCCTTCCCAGATGATCGCAAGTTTGTTCTTGCGCGCCGTCTTCAAGTGCCGATCGATGGCGTTGTAGACAATGTTGGTCTTGGCATCGACGAACCATTTATAGAACGGCTTCTGAGACTCGTCCAGCACTTTGCTCCACGGCGCGTGCCAGTCGATCAATTCCCTGGCGCGCTCTTCCCAAAAGCCGACGAAATCTTCATCGGCTCGCCGGGCCAGCTCGTCCCAGTCCTTGATGGTCGCCTGGGCGAACACCTCCGGCGACGGATAATACCACTCCTCACGCGTGGTCTCCGGCTGATCGGCCATGACATCCTCCCTGTTATTCAATTTTAATTTTGGTGGCAGTTTTTGGCTGTGTTACGAGGAACATCTAAAGTATAACACACGCCTTTGGCCGTAATCAAATTTCGATCTACTTGAATTCAATTTCGCGCACGTGGAGGTTGGCGCGGTCGTTGGCGCGGGAGTGCTTGATTTCCAGACGCAGCCGCGTGACGGCGTAAGGCTGATCGAAATCCAGTTCCACGGTGGGATCAGGGGGCAGATCCGTAAAGGCGCCGCTGTAGCGACCGGGGCGCGCAGCGCCGCCGATCGATATCTCGGCGGTAAGCGCCACGTCCATGCTGCCGGTAGTGACGCGCACGCCCGAGAGAGTGCGCGGCGGCGAAAACTCGATCTCGATCACGGCCGGATTCACAGCGGCGGTGCGGATGAGCGTCTGCGGATCACCATCGAAGACATTCTGGATCGGGCCGACATCGATCGGGGAATGGGTGACGGTCACGGTTTGACCTGCGATCACAGCGGTGTCGGCCACCAATCTCGATCGCGCCTCACGCTCGGCGGCCCAGATGGCGGGAGCCTGCGGCGCATACGCCAGGCGCACAAAGTAGAAGCCCGGGGTGTGATCGGGATAGAGCAGCGTCCGCTCGATGGCAGTCGTGGTGAAGATGCCGCTGTCGAGCGCGCGTTGATAATCGTCGCGCGTGAGGACCAGCAGCAGACTGTCGATGGTGTAGGGTTGATGCAGGACGGCGTCCAGATCGAAAAATTTGATGCGTGGATCATCAGGCGCGAAGAACTGCTTGATCGCGTCCGGTCCATTCATCCACGTCGGCGCGATCCAGACTTCCGCAGCGGGATGGGCGTTAAGGTAATTTCGGGCCTCCTCAAAGACAGCTTGGCCGCCATACTGGAGGCCCGACAAGCCATAAGCGTCGTACCACGTGGGTCCGTTGACGGTGGCATCGTAGAGCATGACGCCATTGATGATCGTTAAGATCGCGCACGAGCTCAGCGCCACGGTCCGATACGCCCCGTCGTACCCGGCACGTTGTGCCGGCGACGCGCTGGGCGAGCGCGCCTCCGCCGCTGTGCGGCGGGAAAGGCGGAAGCGCTTGGTTATCCATTCGAGTACGGCAATCAAGCCGATCGAGGTCAGCAGTGTCGCCGAGATGACGAACACCAAATCGCGCAGGATGTTGGCGGCGACCAACACACCGCCCACCGGCGCGACGAGCAGCGCTATCAAGACGGCGCGTGATGACGGTGCGCGAAATCGCTTCAGCGTTAGGCCCAGGCCCAGCACAAAAAACGGCAGCGTAAACACGGGCAGCTGCGCGTAGCCTTTCATCTGATGCCGAATGAGATCGCGGCCGTTATCGGGTGCGAACCAATAATCGGGGCGCAGGCCGTTCCAGTATTCCTGAATCAGGCGACCGAGCTTCTCGCTCAACGGTAAGGGCTGCGTCCAATACGAATCGAGAAGGCGCAGGTGCTGGACGGTCTCGTCGGCATGTTGGAGGTAAAAGCGCAGATAGGGCAGGACGGCGATGATTAAGGTGCCAGCGGTCGCGATCAACAAATTGGGGCTGGCGCGCAGGGTGCGCCAATGATAGCGCGCATCGGTGATCAACAGGAGCAAGCCGGTCAGCACGACGCCGAGTTGTCCGCCGTTGTACGAATAAAATGACAGCGCGCCAAAAATGATCGCAGTGATGAGGTGGCGCGGCTGCCCGGTGCGATAGCGCAAATAGAAGTACAAGCACCACGTGTAGAACGCCACCCACAAGGGATGTTCAAAAGCGGTGCGTGTATGCAGAAACCAGGCCGGTGTGATCGAGAGCAGCAGCAGGCCGATCCACCAGAAGCGCAGTTTGAAGATGTCGCGCAGGATCAAGCCCACGGCCAATGTGCCAGACAGCGTGATCAAGACCACGACGGCGCGGGTGACAAAGACCGAAAAGCCGAACAGCGCGGTCGGGATAACTTGCGCGTAGACGCTGATACTGAGGCTTAGATATTGCTCGTTTTGAAAGTAGGTCGGCAGGAAGACGCCGTGACCCTCACGCAGGCCATTGCTCAAAAACTCGGCGGCGCGCACCGCGTTGATGGCTTCGTCGGTGAAGAAATAGATCGGCCAGCGGTCAAGGGCGCTGAGGCGCGTGCCCAGGAAGACGAGCGCGACCAAAATGAATAGGACGGTATCGAGCGATACCGTCCGGCGGATCGGCTCTGGCCGCGGGGTCGTGGATCGATCGGCAGCAGGCGCAGCATGTTTCGCGCGTCGCCGCCCCGCGATGTAGATCACATCCAGCGCGATGGCAACGACGATGAGCAGGAGCAGCGTAGAATCAATCAACGAACCTACTTCAGTTTGATTTCACGGATGTGAATGTGCGCGTCGCCGGACATGTTCAGAATTTTGACTTCCAGCCGCAGGGTCTTGATTGGCCCGGTCGGCTTGGGATCAAATAGAAAATCGACCGTGGGATCAGGCCCCTGTTGAACCAAATCGCGCGAGTACACTTGCGCCGCACGGCCATCGGCTGGCGTCAGTTTCACGGTGGCGTTGTAGTCCATGGTGGCCGTGGTCAAAGCCAGTCCCGTCAAGACACGCGGTTCGTCGAAGGTGATTTCGATGATCGCGGGATTGTCGACCAGCGTGCGCACCAGGGTATAAGGATCACCATCAAAGGCCCGCGCCATCTGACCGATATCGAATTGCGAATGGAGTATCGTCACCGGTTGGCCGTCCAACATGATCGCCTCACTCACCGGCTGGTGGCGCGCAGCATCTTCGGCAGCGAAGATCGCCGGGGCCGCAAGCGAATACTTGAGGCGCACAAAATAGAAGCCCGGCTGACCGTCAGGATAGGGCAGCGTACGTTCGACGCGGATATCAGAGAATTTGGGATCGTCGATGGTGCGGGCGTATTCGTCGGGCGTCATCACCAGCAGCGTGTCATCCGTGAGAGGCCGCCGGCTGAATTTGTAGGCGTCGATGTTGACCATTTGTATCCGATGCTCGCCGGGTGCGAAGAACCACTGCAACGTGTTGGCGCCGTTGGCCCAGTTGGGCGAGACCATCACCTGCGTCTGCGGGGCACGCTCTAACTCAGTGCGGATCGCTCCGAAGACTTGTTGGCCGCCATATTGCAAGCCTTGCAGGCCGTAATCGGTATACCAGGTGGGGCCGTTGGTCAGCGCATCAACCAGCATGAACAGATTGAACGCGCCGACGATGGCAAACACGCCGATCGCCAAGGGTCGATACGACACCCGCTGGGTGAGCCAGGTCAGCACCGCAATCAAGCCCAGTGAGGCAAGCAAGGCCGCGGGAATCACCATGATCAACACGCGCAAGATCAACGTCGCCACCAGGACGCCGCCGAGCGGCGCAATGAGCAGCGTGATCAGCACCACGCGATACGGCGAGGAGCGGAAGTTTTTCAAACAGATCAACAGGCCCAGCAGGATGAAGGGCAGCATCATCGGCAGCAATAGCCCGTACCCTTTCATTTGATGTCGGATCAGATCGCGGTTGTTTTCAGACCCGAACCAATAAGCGGGACTGAGGCCAAACCGATATTCCTGCTGCAACCGATTGAGCTTCTCGCCCAAAGACCAGGACCGCGTCCAATACGAATTGAGAGCGCGCAAGTGCCGGAAGGTTTCATCGCCATTTTGAACCGTGGATCGAATGTACGGCGCGGCGAGCAGCAACACGACCAGGGCGGCGACCAACAGTAACTTGGGGCGCGCCCGGAAGGTACGCCAGTGGTAACGCGCATCCGAGATCAGCAGCAGCAGGCCCGTCAGACCGATGCCGAGCTGCGCCCCACTGTAGGAATAAAATGACAACGCGCCAAATACAAACGCGGTCAGGATGTGGCGTGGCTGCCCTTGCCGATAGCACATGTAAAAATACAAGAACCAGGCATAGAAGCCCACCCACAGGACGTGCTCAAACGCCGTGCGCGAATGGAGAAACCAGGCAGGTGTAATCGACAGGATCAGCATGCCCAGCCACCAGAAGCGCTGCTTGAAGATGTTTTTCAAGATCAAGCCGACGGCCAGTGTGCCGGAAAAGGCCACCAGCACCGACACGGCGCGCGTCACAAACTCAGAGAAACCAAAGAGCAGATACGGGATCACCTGGGCATAGACGCTCACGCTCAAACTGAGGTACGTCCCGTTGGGAAAGTAGGTGGGGAAAAGATGGCCCGCGCCGTCGGTGAAGCCGTTACGCAAGAATTGAGCCGCCAGGATAGGATTGATCGCTTCGTCGCTGAAGAAATAGATCGGCCAGCGCTCCAACCCGATCAACCGAGTGGCGAGAAAAAGCAGAGCGGCCAGCAGGCCCAACACAGTATCCAGCGACAAACGTTTCATGCGCCTGGCGATTCTACTACTTGGCTATTCGATAAACGTACAACAACGGTTCTATCGCACCGGGTACGGGTGAGGCCAGCTCTTCCACGTATCCGTTCGGATAAGTTTGCTGCACGAAAGTGAACTCAGGGTAGCGGAATGGCATGAAGAAAAAAACGGGTTGTTTGTCGTCGAGCAGGACCGTGGGATCAAACGGCGCCGTCAGCGGTTCGGGAATGTCCTGCCCGGTGATTTCCGGCAGCAGGTACTTAATCGAGCCGAATTCGATATACATCTGCGGCGCGCCAAAAAACACCATGCGATAGGACGGATCGAGTTTCGCCTGCACATAGCGTATCAAAGCATCGGCCGTGACGGCGGTGTAATTGCCATAGACGCGCAGCGGCGTGTATTCCACAAAATACCAGCGGGCACTGATCCAACTCAATCCGACGACCGTGACGACCATTAGCGCCGGCAGGATGTAACGCCGCGTGCGCACCGCGACGGCGGGCCGTGATGGCAGATCGGCGGAAGTAGGCGCAGGGCGGTGGAATAGACGCTGCAGGATCTGCCCCAGCTGCCACACGGCCAGTGCGACAAAGAAGACCGCCGGCGGCGCGGAAGTAATCAAGCGTTGACTTGAGGGCGGGCTTTCGGTCAACATGCCGCCCAGAATAATAGCGCCCCACCACCAGATCAACATCGGGAATAAGCGCCGATCAAACGGCCGCAACGTGGCATAACCCAGGCCCAACATGAACAAGATGGCCCACCCGCCATCGAACAACGGGTGTGGCGAAGCATACCAGGTGGTGCGATCAGGATAAGCGTTGTAGGCCAGCACGGCGCGCTTGAATTGATCGAGCAAAAGATCAGGTGCGCTGCGCCCGGTAATTTGAACTTCGCGTTCCAACCAACCGCTTTGGTAGATTCCTACGGCATTAATTCGTCCATTATATTCGTCGGGCTGCAGGGTCGAAAATTGCAGCATAGGACCGGCCGAGATGAGGAAGATTGCGCCAAGCGCTAGCAGGCCGCGCCAATGGGTGCGGAGAAACATCAGCCGGTCGCGCACGACAAAATAGACCAGCGTCACACCCACGAGGATCGTGACAAAGCGCGCCCCGGTATAAAAGTATTGAGCCATTCCCGCCACCAGGCCGGCCATCACCCAGTTCCGCATCCCGCCTTCGTCATACGCGCAGTACAGAAAGAAGAACGCCGCCGCCATGAAGAACGCATCGGCTACCTGGTTCGAGCCGAGGCGCGAATAGTGAATGTGGTAGTGATACGTCGCCAACAATACCCCGACCATCAAGGCCAGCGCCCGCCCCTTGAGCCGCCACGTCAAGGCCAACATGATCAACACCGTGGTCGTACCGATGAGGGACCACGGCAGACGCAGCGCGAAAGCCGTGTGGCCCAGCGGGCCAATCGTCAAGCTGTTGAAGAAGAAGCTCAATGTCGGTACGCTCATCCAACTGTTGACGAACGGATTGAGCAGTTCACCCTGCAGAACCTTCAGGGCCTCAACGCCCTGCGCTCCTTCATCACCGCTCAATGTCGGCGGAATCATGTCCAGATTGATTACCCGCAGCGCCAAGGCCAGCGTCCCGATCGCGCTCACGGCGACGATGAGCAACCAGTTCTGCGCCCACCACGCTTTCCAATCCCGACGCGGTCGGGGCGACGGAATGATGATCGACACCGCAAACAGGACAATCGCTGCGAGCCACATGATCAACGTCAGAGTGTAATCGGGCAGTGGCGGATCGATGCGCAGATTGCCAAGCACGATGAACCACAACCCGCTGGAGGCGATCACGCCGATGGTGCGCCACGGGTGCTGCTTCACCCCCGATCGAATCTCGGCGACGACAGCGGTCTGGGCTGGCGCATTCGTCGTGTGAGGGGCCGTCGGGCAATCGGTGATGTCGTGCGCTTTACCCAGCCAGCGACCAGTCAGATAGGCGACCGCCGAAAAAGCGATCATGGCGGCCAGGGCATAGGGAATACCGGCATCACGATCTTCCCATAGTTCTACACTGAAGATCGATTGCGCTTGCACGGCCAACCCAATCGCCGCAATCAACAAAAGGCCAATCGCAACGCGAAGGAGGATGTTAGATTTTTGGAAGCGACGTGATGAAGTCATGAGCGTGGCCGGTGTAGCGGCAGGCGCCGGCGGCAGAGGAATGATCGGGCGGGCAGAAGGCAGATCGGGCTGCGGAGCAAGAGCCGCCGGGCTTGGCATCGCCTGATCGAGCGTAGACTGCGCTGCGCGTGAGCGCGATCGCCGGCGCAGCAGCCAGCCAAACAGGAGCGCATTCAGCGCAACGCCAATTGAAATCAAACCGACAGACCAGCGTCTCGGCACGATGACCTCCGCAGAAGATGTGCGCAATTATTGTAACACAGGCTTCAGGGTTGCGAAGCGGGAATTTCAAATGAAGTGAATAGCAGATTACCGTTGATGCCGTAATGGCCGCGGGGGATGGTAGTGGGAAAGTGCGCTTGGACCGCGGCCAAATCGTCAGGCAGATTGGGCGACACGATCACGATGAGTTCCTGACCGGGTGGCGCAACCAGATCACGATCGTGCGGTGGCTCGGTGAGGTCGCGCGCCTGAGGGCCTAGACGTGGTGCCAGGAAGCTCACCGTATCATGACTGCACCAGAAGTACGGCGCGCGCACACAGATCACGGTGTAGGCCACAGGACGCTGCTCCAGATCGTGTAAATACTCACCAAGCAGCATAGCCGGCTCGGTGTCGGCACTGAAGGATGGCCGGTTCGCGGCAAAAGTGCCAAAGTAATAATAGGCATCGCCCAGCATCAGCGTGGCGATCAGCGCGAGACCGATCGCCACCCACGCGCGCGCGCGGGCAGGCCAGCGCCACCCGGCCAAGGCCATGGCCCGATCGATGAACACGGCGCTGGCAATGTAGATTAGCGGCGCGGCTCCCACAAAATGGTGCGCGCCACCGAGCGGGCTGAGCGTGAAGATGCCGCCAATCACCAGAATCAATCCCAGGAATGACCAGACGTAAAAAGCGCGGCCTTCTTTGAGATGCCAGAGCAGATACAACAGTCCGGCGCAAACCAACACACTCATGGCCGGCGTCAGCAACGACTGACCTTGATAAAAGAAACTCTCTGGCCCCGCGACGAAGACTTGAAGGGTATCGCGCAATTGCTGGCCCAGCACCGTCAGGGCGTCGGTATGGCGGTCTTGCATGGCGGCTTCCAACCAACCGTTGCGCAGAATGTTGGTCTGATTGAAACGTGTCATGTATTCGTTGAAGCGCACTGGCGCGAAGTAGGCGATGGGCATGACCGCGACGACAAAAACGCCTAGCGCTAACGCGATGTTGAGCGCCTGTGTTTTGACGCGGGTCCGATCGGTGATCAGCCAGAATATACCCAGGAGTGCCAATTCCACCGGAATGACACGCCCGCCGATGTAGAAATACTGCGCCAGCCCCAAAGCCAGTGCGCCCAACAACCACGGCCAGCGACGCTGTTTCAACCAGCCCAGCCAGATCAAACCAAAGATCATCATGGAAAACACCGTATCATAGATGTTGTTCATGGCGTTGCGGCTGAAGTGAATGTGAAAGTGATACGTCGCGAGCAGCGCCGCAGCGATCAAGGCCGGACGGCGCCCCCACAGCAGCCGCGTCAAGGCATACGCTGCCAGAATGCTCAATGTGCCAAAGATCGCAGCCTGCAGGCGAATGGCTTCCGTCGTTTCACCGAACAGGCGGGTGAACACGCCAAGTACCATAAACCACAAACCCCAGTGCCCATCGATGGCCGTGTGGAATGGTTGAAAGAGTAATCCCTGATTAAACGCCCGGGCTTGCAGCGCAAATTTGCTCTCGTCGCCCATGAGCACGTACGGAAGACCGCCCAGGTCGACGACCCGGAGCAAGAGCGCGAGTGCCAGAACACCCAACAAAGCGATCATTTCCCAGCGCGGTGTCGGGTCAACCGCAATTGACGCTGCGCGGCGCGGCCATGTAGCGAGCAGCGCTCCACTCACGGCGAGAATCCATAACAGAATAGTTTGATACCAGGTCGCAACCGGATTTGCCGAGTGAAAACTGAGCTGCGCAGCGCTGAGCGAAATAAGCGCCGCAGCCCCCAATCCATTGAAGCGCCACAGCCAGCGCGGCCAGCTGATTGGGTGGCGCCAGATTGCCGCCAGGACAATGAATCCACTAAACAAAACCAGGCCGCTGGAGATAGTCAGCCAGATGATAAGATTCGTGAAGACGGCTTCTCCGCCAGCTTCTAAAACGCGGCCGGCCAGGTTGAGAATTACGGCGAGGCTGACAAACCAGGTAAACAAGTGCGCTCGCTCGAGCGTGTGATTTGTAGCAGTGGTCAAGGGTGTACTGGAAAGCGCTGGCGCAGGCGGAACCATCACCGCAGGCTTGAGGTTGGACGCTGTGAATGGAGGCGCTGGAAGTGCGACCGTCGGTGCCGGCTCACTGAAGTGCGACGCCACTGGATGGGCCGTGCGACTCTGGCGGTGCGTGCGTGTGACCCGGCCTATCACAACAGCAGCCATGCCTAACACGATCGCGAGAGGAAACCAGTAGCGCCAGCCGGAAGAACGCATAATAACTCACTAGCCAGAGAGCAAATTGCTTGACCGTATTATAGCGTGGAGTGTCGATCGGGCAAATCAGTTTCAGCGAGCTTGATTCAGGAAGAAATGCGCACAAGCAAAACCGGGCCAGAAGTATCCGACCCGGTTCTCGTCAATCACTGGCTGCCGCGCGGCATTAGAGCGCAGCCTCGCCTTTTTGAATCATCGCTTTCACCGCGTCATAGAAAATGTTCAGCGTTTCGTCGATCACTTCGTCGGTGTGGTCGTAACAGAGGAACCACGGTTCACGGTTGTCCGGTTCCGGCATCGCACCGCGCTGGATCATCTCCAGCATGATGTGCTCGTACATTTTCATATTGGTGTCCAGCGCATCGCGATAGTTGGTGGGGGCGTGCTGACTGCCCAGCACAAAACCGAACATTTGCGGCGGCCCCATCAATGCGTGCGGAATGTTGGCTTCGTTCAGAATCTTGTCGATGCCTTCCATCAAGCGCCGGCCGCGCCGGCCAATGGTATCCAACACCGGCTGTGTTTCAAGCAATTCCAGCGTGGCATCGGCGGCAGCGGTGCCTGGAACGTTGCCACAATACGTGCCACCTACGGCGACCCGGCCCGGTTGAATCACGCTCATGATTTCGTCTGTGCCGGCGATAGCGGCCAAAGGGAAACCGTTGGCAATCGATTTGGCATAGGTCGCCAGATCGGCTTTGAAGTGGAAATATTGTTGCGCGCCACCATTGGCGATACGGAAGCCGGTCTTGACTTCATCCACAATCAACACGATGCCATATCCGCTGCACAATTCACGCATCAATTCCAGGAAGCCCGGCTCCGGCATGACCGAGGCATTGTTGCCCATAAGCGGCTCCACCATGATGGCGGCAATTTCGCCCCAGCGGCCTTTGACCGTGCGGCGCAGCATTTCCAGATCGTTGTAGGGCAGCGTGAAAACGTACTCGCCCACACCATAGGGAATGCCGCTGCTCGACGCAATACGGATCGGGCTGCGGCGTGAACCCATGGAGCGCGCCTGGCCGATCGTGGTGGAGAAGAGCGCATAATCATACATGCCGTGATACGTGCCCTCGAACTTGATGAACTTCTCGCGGTTGGTGTGCGCGCGCGCAATGCGCAGCGCGTGCATGGTCGCTTCCGTACCGGAATTAGCGAAGCGGACTTTATCGAATCCCGTCAGGCGCTTTATGCGTTCCGCGACGGAGATTTCCAGCGGATGGGTGGCCGCATAGACGGTGCCATCTTTGATCGCGCGGGTAACACGATCTACAACCGTTGGATAGCCATGACCGAGAATCACCGGCCCAAAGCCCAAACGGTAATCGATGTAGCGGTTCTCGTCGGCATCAAAGACGTAGCATTTTTCACCACGCACAAAGACGTTAGTGTCTTCTTCACCCCAGTAACGGAAGTTCGAATTGACCCCGTAGGGAAAACTCTTCTTAGCGCGCTGAAAGAGCTCCTGAGTGCGAGTACGAGTGAGAGCCATGCTACCTCCATTTTAGATTTTGAATTTTAGGTTTTCGATTGACGAGTGAGCGATCGATGAATTCTGGCTTGCAGCGCATGGACTACAAATCCGAAATCAGAAATCACCAGAGGTCGGCGGTGAACCAAATTACCCAGCAGTGTACGAGGAACAGAAAGGCTTGATGAGGTGGCAGCGCCGAGCGTACCGTCCTGGGAATGTACGGCGGCCCGAGGCGTAACCGATCTGAAGGCACCCAGCAAACATTAACCACCATGTACAGATTTTAAGCGCACATGCGGCGAATGGCAAATCGCCCCAGATCAGCCGGTTGGCGAGAAGTTGGTAATGAGCTAGCGGCTTCCACTATGATTCGCCGATCGGTTAACAAAATTGATACAGCTTACATACCGCCCATACCTCCGACTCATGCTACAATACTTCTCATTAAGGAATGCCCCTATGGCAGATAAATGCGTGTTGGTCGCCGACGATGCCGAACCGATCCGTGAGATGCTGGGATCGTTCTTGGCGAATATGGGCTATCGCACAGATCTGGCAATCGACGGTCAGGCGGCCATCGATCTATTCAAAGCTCACCCCTACGACGTCCTCATCTGCGATTTGCAGATGCCCCGGGCGGATGGTTTGACGGTGCTCGCCACCATCAAAACGCTCGATCCTGATGCGCAAGTGATCATTTTAACCGGGCACGCGACCTTGGGAACGGCGATCGAGGCGCTGCGCTTGGGCGCGTACGATTATCAATTCAAACCGGTTGAGAATATGGAAGCTTTTGCCCGGCTGGTGGATCGCGCCTATCACCATCGTGACTTGCTGCGCGAAAACAAACGCTTGGTGCAGGCGTTGCAGGAAGCGAACGCTCAACTGGAGAGCCAGGTCGCCGAACGGACGCGGGATCTGCAAACAGCCAACGAATCATTGCGCAGCCTGGATAAACTGAAGAACGATTTCATTTCGGTCGTCTCGCACGAACTACGTACGCCGTTAGCCGTCATCACTCTGGAATCACAGCTGCTGGCGAATGACACCCTGCCATTTTCTCCTGAAAAGCTGCACGAGATTTATCAGGCGCTGTCCGTCAGTGCGCGGCGGCTGCAGATTCAGATTGAAGATTTACTGGATTTCGCGCTGATCGAACGCGGCGAATTGGAATTGAGATTCAAGTCTTGTTCGATCAATCAGACTGTGCGCGATGTGGTGGATTTATACAGCGCGCGCGCTAGCGAGAAGCAGATTACGCTCACCCTGAACTTGCCCCTGACCGCGCAGCTGGCGGTCACGGCCGATGGGCCGCGGCTGCGCAGTGCCTTGATGCATCTGGTGGATAATGCCGTGAAGTTTACGCCGGAGAATGGCCTCGTCACAATTAGCGTTCACAACCTGGTGACGCTGCCTGAGACCGACATTCCGGCCATTGCCGTGGCGGTGCGCGACAATGGAATCGGCATTCCCCCGGACACGCAGAGGCATTTGTTCACGGCGTTTAATCAGGCGGATATGAGCACGACCCGCCGCTTTGGCGGCATGGGCATGGGGCTGGCACTCGCCAAGCGTATCGTCGATGCGCATAACGGTAAGATGACGTTCAAGAGCGAACTGGGGCACGGCAGCTTGTTTGCGATGTGGATTCCCACGCGCCCGGAAACGGCCAGCTAATCCGGCGCCCCGGTTGAAGTTAGCACTGCGCGGTTAAGACTTAACCCCGATCGATCTGCTGCAACAATTCCCACCCCGCGGCTTGAGCCACATCCAGCGCTTCGACTTGCAAGTGTTCCACCACATCCTCGTGGCGATACGCGTAAGGCAGGTGATCGTCGTCGGCGTAGACGCTAAGGCACAGGCTCTTCAGACCGCGGCGTGTGGCGGCCGCCACCACCGTGTTGCGCGATGTGACGTGCGATTCGATCAGGAGAGCAGGGTTTTCACGCCGGCTGCGATCGAGCAGATCGCGCAGCGCCGGGTGCAACGATCGGCCCGGCCACCCTTCGCGTTGGGCGCTGATCAACCGCTGGCCGACGCCCACACCCTCAAACCCGATGAACCAAGCCTCGCGTAGTTCTTCGCCATGCTGCTGCAGTAAAGCGCGCAAGCCCGAGCTGCCGGTGGTGTGACTGCCACAGCATACGAACCACACTTCGGTGTTGCGCAGCGGCGCATGCTTGACACGTTCGGACAACGCCAGCACGACCCCAATCCCCGACGCATTGTTATTCGCGCCCGGCGTAAAGTCGCCGTGATCGGCTTGCAGTGATTGGATAATCACCAGACTCTGCAAAAGGCCGCACACGCCCGCCCACACAAACGCCCACTCCCAAATATCCAATCCGCCCAACAGATATAACACCACTGAGGCAAATAGACTGAGCGCGCCGATAAGGAGGACCCCGCGAAAGAGGCGAGCGCGGCGCGGCGTTTTGAACGGACGTGCGGCGGGCGGGGTATCGAGGTGGCTGACCAGCACGACGCGCTGTCTGATCGACTCAGCGGACGCCTGCCACCCGATCGCGTTGTAGCTGCGACCACGCGTGACCAGACGCCGCAGAGGATTGTCGCGCAGATTGGCTTCCAGGGTGATGACGACCAAAGCGAATGCCGACAACAAGGCACCGAACATCCCGCCAATAAACCGGGTTTGCGTCAGATAAAACGCGCCCCAACAAGCGAAGACGCTCCACACGGCCAGGGAGAAAGCAAGCGCGATCACCAGCCAGCCATAAGTCGGCGCACTGAAAGATTCCAAGCGTACCTGTTGCAAGCCCAACCGCTGCATTTGCTGTTGGACGTAATCGGCAGCGCGTTTTTCTTCTGGCGTGGCTGCGCCACGCGGCCCGATGCGCGTGGCGATATGCCTGGCATGATGCAAGGCCCGCTCGGCCCAGGTACTATCAACGGCCATAGCGATCATCCATTTTGTTCATCAATTTCAGGGAACCCACGAGACGCGCTGACGGCTCACGTCACCTTGCGGGGCAAGGGCGATCTTGGTCGCCTCGGTGCCGTCGTATTTAGCTAGGTACAAACTCCACGTCCCATCGCGATCGGACAAAAAGGCGACGTGCGCGCCATCGGGGCCCCACCCCCCGCCAATGTTGTTGCCCGCATTCTTCGTCACTTGTTGCACGCCGCCGGCCGTGTTGACAAAAAATAGATCGTAATTGCCGCCCACATTGGAATAGTAGGAAATGTTGAACCCGTCCGGCGACCATGAGGTAGGAATATCATTCGGGCTGCCCGTTAACCGTTTGGGCGGATCAGCATGGTCGGGATTACGGATCATGATGCCGCAGCCGCCGCCATCGCAACCGGAGTAGGCGAGTAAACCATTCGGGCCCCAGGTGGGCGCGGAGCCTGCGCCTAACTCACTCGGCGATCCACTGCCATCGGCATTCATCATAATCAACTGGCCTTGCAGAGCGTAAATCACACGCGATCCATCAGGCGAAAACGTCAGAAATTCCGCGCCGGCCGGCGCAACGCTGACGCTGGCCCCGTTGTCGATAACGTTCGCCCCACTGCCGGCGATACGATGCGCGAACCTGCCGCCATTGCGCTGCCACTCGGGTTGATCGCCGATCGCGGCCGTGTAAATCTTTTGATCGCCGGCATTGGCCGCCAGAATGCGCGCTCCGTCTGCATCAAACACGGGATAGGCGATGCGGCCCGCATACAATCCCGCCAGGGTTTGAGTGGTGCCCGTGATCGATGGTGGAGCGGTCAGACAAGCTTGCCTGGATTGATCGGCTTTCTCCTGCAATTCAGCGGCAGGCCGCAGCTGCAACGCAGTTTCGTATTGGATCTGCGCATGGCACGGATCGCCGGCGCGGGTGCGCTCATTGCCATATTGAATGTAGGCCTCGACGTAGCGCGCAAAGGTATCACGATACCCCGGACCGATCTGGTACAACTCGCCAAAACTTTCGATGGCCTTTTCCCAGTTCACGTTCCAGTAATCACGCGCAGTGATGTACAGGCGCGCATACTGAGCCTCGGCCTCGGCATTGGCCGGCAGCGGTTTGATGTACGCGGCCTGATCGAGATACGCGATCGCTTCTTCCAGCCGATCGGCTTTTGCGAGTTCCAGGCCATAGGTGAGGGCGGCGTCATACACCAGCTGCGCGACCTTGTCCTTTTCGTAAGTCGCATCGATAGTGCGCACCTGCGAAAGAATTTCAATCGCCTTCTGCCAATTCTGTTTTTGATAGGCCTCCAGGCCAGTTTGATAAAGCTGCTGAGCGACATTGACCACTATAGCTGAGGTCGTGGGCGTGGGCTTGATGGTGAGCAGGTCCTGGATTTGGGTTAGCTGCTCACGCGCGCCGGGATAGTTGGGATTGAGGCGGAGCACATACTCGAAGTCGGCTTTCGCCAACGGTAACTTGCCTGCCACCCGATTAGCTAATCCTTCTTGATAGAACTGATCGATACGCGCTTGCTCGTCGGCTTTGCGATCCTGCAGACCGACGACCACGCCGCCGGCAATCGCCGCGATCATGAGTCCTAGAAAACTGCACGCAAACACGATGATGAGCAGCGTCGTCGCAGAGAGCGGGCGGGTCTTAGTTGACGTGTGGGACGTGGGCTTAACGGCCACCGTCGGGGCCGCTGGTAGCGTGGCTTCGGCTAAGGTGCCGCAAGTGCCGCACACCAGATCATCGGGCGCGAGATGGGCGCCGCATTGACGACAATTCATACAATCCTCGCTAGCGCGAAGTCGGCGTAAAAACCTGACAAGCCTCGCAAGCGCCTGTCAGGTCTATCTTTTGCGGTGACTACGCAACCGTCATTCCCGCCTTCGCGGGAATGACCATCCGAGCGGCATTATATCCGCGTTCACACGGGTTGTCTAGTTTCACCCAGAGGTGTTGATTGACGCCGATAAACCCCCATGCTATGATGCAACTGGATAGGAGTCAGGCATGTACTATGACCATTCACGGCGGCGCTCATCATTGCGCCGCGTGTTGATTTTGTTGATTTTGGTGGGGGCGGGTGTGTTTCTGATCATCAATCAGAATGATGTGCGGCAGCGCATCATTCCGCCGCCCACGCCCACCGCAACCCGGACGGCCCGCTCGTACATCGTGGAAGCGGAATCGCTGGCGCAAACCGGCGATCTGAAAAAGGCGAGTAGCGCCTACATTCAGGCCGTCTCACTTGAGCCGGAAAATGTCGAGGCATTGGTCACGCTGTCGCGCCTGTTGGCGTATGCGGATCGCACGGCGGACGCGGTAAAATGGGCCGAGCGGGCCGTGCAGGCCGCGCCCAACAGCGC
>JBGSPW010000008.1:0-3784 GCA_041738395.1 Thermoflexales bacterium | reverse complement strand
TGAGACGTTTCATCGGGCGCGCAACGTGCGCAATATCGCCGGAACCGGGCTGGGCTTGACGATCGTCAAGCGCTCGGTGGATTTGCACGGAGGGACCATTGAGGTGGTGAGTCAAGTCGAGGTGGGCACCACCGTGACGGTGAGTCTACCGACCGGATAAGGAGGGAGCAGCCTGGTTGCTGATGCTGGAATGCCGCATCACCTCTGTCGTTGTTGGTGTGACCGGGCAAGTTCGAGCGTCATACCGTTCTGCATTGCGCACAGAGCGAAGTTGTTACTACTCAGCATGAAAACGTTCCGTTCCCCGAGGACGGGGAACGCCCTCGAGACGAGGGCTGTGAGCATTGTCAGATCAGGGTTGAAGATGCTCCGCGCTCGCGCCCCGTCCCCGGGGAAACCTTTATTCTTCTTCGCTGACGGCTTCGGCGACGGCCTCCGCAATTGCCACAACATCTCGTTCTTCGTCGTCCTCCTCTTCTTCCACGTGCGGATGGGCCTTCGCCAATTGCGCAGTCTGCTCCACATTCGAGCGAATCACCCCTTCGATCTCGTTGGCGATTTCAGGATGATCGCGCAGGAAGTCTTTGCCGTTCTCGCGCCCTTGACCCAACTTCACATCCCCGTAAGTGAAGAACGCGCCGCGCTTGGTGATGATGTCCATGTTCACGCCGATGTCGAGGATGTCGCCCACTTTGCTGATGCCTTCGTTGAACATGATGTCGAATTCGGCTTCACGGAAGGGTGGGGCGACCTTGTTTTTGGTGACGCGCACGCGCACGCGATTGCCCACGACTTCGGCATTGGTCTTGATGCTCTGCGTGCGGCGAATATCGAGGCGCACCGAGGCGTAGAATTTGAGCGCGTTGCCGCCGGTGGTGGTTTCGGGATTGCCGAACATCACGCCGATCTTCATGCGCAGTTGATTGGTGAAGACCAGCGCGGCGTTGGATTGCTTGATGGCGCCGGAGAGTTTCCGCAGGGCCTGAGACATCAAGCGGGCCTGCAGACCCATGTGACTGTCGCCCATCTCGCCTTCGATCTCGGCGCGCGGCACCAGCGCGGCGACGGAATCGATCACGATGATGTCCACCGCGCCCGATCGCACCAGCTGTTCCGCGATTTCCAGCGCTTGTTCGCCGGTATCCGGTTGCGAAATATAGAGGTTGTCGATGTCCACCCCGCAGCGCGCCGCATAGGATGGATCGAGCGCGTGTTCCATGTCGATATAGGCCGCCACGCCGCCGCGCTTCTGCGTTTCGGCGACGATATGCTGGCACAGTGTCGTCTTGCCGGCGGATTCCGGGCCATAAATCTCGGTGACGCGGCCGCGGGGAATACCGCCCACGCCCAATGCGATATCGATGGCCAGCGAGCCGGTGGGAATGGTTTCAACTTGCAGGTGAGTGGCTTCGCCTAGGCGCATAATCGAGCCTTCGCCAAAACGTTTGGTGATATTGCCCAGCACGGCATCCAACGCGCGCGCGCGGCCCGGATCGATTTCGTTTTTCTTCGGCTCAGTGGCTTTGGCTTTTTTGCCCTTGGCTTCTTCGATGAACTCCGTCAGATCTTCGGCGGTGTCGGCTTCGGTTTTCTTTTTGCGTGCCATGTCAAGTCTCCTTAGTGATGTAATGTGCGTGGCAACACGCTAAATACAGTGGCAAATCGTTACTACTCAGTCGTCATTCCCGCGCGCTTTAGGCAGGAATCCAGTTCTGGTCAGTCTGGATGCCCGACGAAAGCATTCGGGCATGACGAGCCGCGTGCATTGTTATGGTTGAGTAGTAACGGCAAATCTGCATAGGATTAGATTAGTACATATGTTCTAATCTGTCAATCGAACACAACCTTAAAATTTTCGGTATAATGCCGCGCATGACAGACCACGTCCAGCACTCCACCCTCACTCTTGCTTCGCTTAATCTATTGGACGATCTCACCTTCTGGGATCAACGCGGGCCGTTGGTGCTGCGTGAACTCGATCGCTTGCAGCCCGATCTCATCGCGTTTCAAGAAGTCCGCCTGTCGATCAACAACGCCCAGTGGATCGCCGATCAATTGGGCGGGTATGAAGTCTTTCTGTGCCCCAAGACGGGCGAGCGCGGCCGGCACGATGCCCTGGCGCTGCTAAGCCGCTTGCCGGCGACAGAACATCACAAGTTTTCGTTGGGCCATCAGGACCGCGTGGCACTGCGTATTGTGATGCAACATCAAGGCGCGACGTGGCACATCGCCACCACGCACACCTATTGGCATCCATTGGATGATCGGACTCGGTTGCATGAGGCAAAGCGCCTGGTTGAGTGGCTGCCCACGCCGGGCGTGATCTGCGGTGACTTCAACGCCGAGCCAAACTATCCATCCATGTTGAAAATGAAGGAACGTTTCCAATCGGCGCACGTCGCTGCCAACGGGCACGAACCGGCCTACACCTGCCCGACGCCATTGTTTCGTGGCGTCGGGGCGCGTAACTCGGTGCGGCGCACGAGTTTGCAGCTGGCCGGGCTGATCACCAAGCGCAAGCTGGAAGCCTGGACGGGCGTGATTGATTTTATCTTTGCCGATCCCTCCATTCATGTGAAAGAGTGCCAGGTGGCTTTCAATCATCCGGCCGGACACGACCACCGCATCTATCCTTCCGATCATCTCGGGCTGTACGCGAAGTTACAGCAAGTCTTGAAGTAACTTCTGTGTCTCATTAGTCAGCGCGTGATCGTTGAAGTAGACGAATTGCCCGCCAACATACGTGCAGCGGCGACTTCTTTACGCCGTCTGGGTAGACGTCAAGCGGCGCACATCCAGCGTTTGCCTTTCTGTCCCTTTCTTACTACAATCAGCCTATCCTCAAAACAAAAACCTCAACGTTGTCCGATCCCATCGCGCGGCGTTGATCGTTCTGAAGTGAGTGACGGTTATGGCGCAAGCATTCCGACGTATCGGTAAATACGAACTGCTGGACGAGATCGGTCGCGGCGGCTTTGCCGTGGTGTACAAGGCGCGCGACGTCAAACTCAACCGCGTCATTGCGCTCAAGGTGCTGCATGCCTATCGCAGCGCCGAGTCTGATTTTGTCGAGCGGTTTCGACGTGAAGCCGAAGCAGCTGCCAACCTCGATCATCCTAATATCGTGGCGGTGTATGAAGCCGACGAGATCGATGGGCAGTTGTATCTGGCGATGAAGTATGTGCGCGGCCGCACGCTGCGCGACCTGCTGCAGGCCGAAGGCCCGCTGCCACTCGATCGGGCGCTGCCGATCCTGGCACAGATGGCGGAGGCGCTGGATTATGCCCACGCGCAGGGCGTGGTGCATCGCGACATCAAGCCGAGCAACATCATCGTCGAAGACACGGCCCGCGGTCCTCGTGTGACCGTGCTGGACTTCGGACTGGTCAAGGCGCTGGAAGGCAGCACGCAGTTAACGCGCGAGGGCACACTGCTCGGCTCGCCAGAGTACATGGCTCCGGAGCAGGCCGATCCCAATCGTGCCAACGAGATCGGCCCGGCCACCGATCGCTATGCGCTGGGCATTGTAGCTTACCAGCTGCTCACCGGTCGCGTGCCGTTTCCGGGCGAGACCCCCGCGACGCTCAATGCGCATCTCAATTTGACGCCGCCCGATCCACGCACATTCCAGCATGACCTGAATTCCGCTAGCGTAGGTTTTGCGCAATCAGACGGCCAATCGTTAGATCGGATGTGATTTTGCACGGTAGCCCTTCGGCGAGTACCCTTCTGGGTGGAGGGATCGCCTGTGACTACCACTTCTTCGGACTGGCCCGTAGCGAAC
>JBGSPW010000021.1:0-15760 GCA_041738395.1 Thermoflexales bacterium | reverse complement strand
GATCTCGACGAAGTGCTCAACCGCGTCATCGACGAAGTGATTGCGGCGGTGCGGGCCGAACGCGGCTTCCTGATGCTGCGCGATGCGGCGGCTGGGCAGCTGCACTTCCGCGTGGCGCGCGGGATCGATCGGCACACGATCGAGCAGCCGCAGTTTCAGGTCTCGCGCAGCGTGATCGTGCGCGTGGCCGAAGAAGGCCGATCGCTGCTGACCAGCGACGCGCAGGACGACGCGTGGCTCAAGTCGCATCGCAGCGTGGCGGTGCTGGGCCTGCGCTCGATCTTGTGTGTGCCGCTGCAAATCAAAGGATCGCTGCTGGGCGTCATCTACGTCGACAACCGCCTACAGTCCGGCATCTTCCAGCCTGCCGATCTCGATCTGCTCACCGCCATTGCTTCCAATGCGGCCACCGCCATCGAGAATGCGCGCCTGTATCGGGTGGCCATCGAAAAGGGACGCCTGGAACGCGAGTTGCAGGTGGCGCGTGAGTTGCAAATCAGTCTGCTGCCGCGCGAGACGCCGCAGTTGAAAGGCTGGGACTTTGCGGCCTATTGGCAACCGGCGCGCCAGGTCTCGGGCGATTTCTACGATTTCATTTCCACTTCTTCCGGCCTGGGCATCGTCATTGCCGATGTGAGCGATAAGGGCATGCCCGCCGCTCTGTTCATGGCCCTGAGCCGGACCATCATGCGCGCCAGCCTGATCCAGGCGGATTCTCCAGCCGATGGAATCACGCAGGCCAATCGGTTGATCTGCGCCGATTCGACCAATGCCATGTTCGTCACGCTGTTTTACGCGCAAGTGCTGGCCGACAGCGGCGAGTTGATCTACGTCAATGCAGGACACAATCCACCATATCTCTATCGCGTCTCCGCTGATTGTCCCGAGTTGCTGCCACGCACCAACATGGTGCTGGGCCTCGACGATGCGCTGCAGTTCGATCAGCGGCGCGTGTCGCTCGACGCGGGCGATACGCTCGTCATGTACACCGACGGTCTGACGGATGCGCTGAATGTGCGCGGCGAAGAGTTTGGCGTGGAGCGCTTGCAGCGCGTGTGCGCCGAAAATCGACACAGCCCGGCGGAGCAGGTTGTCGCGGCGCTGCGCAACCAGCTGCTTGCTTTTGTCGGCGCAACGCCGCTGGCCGATGATTGCACGGTAGTGGTGGCGAAACGAGTGTAGGGGGCGTCATTGCGAGGAGCGCAGTTTGCGACGAAGCAATCCCGTTGCACTCAAGGGAGATTGCTTCGCCTCTTCGAGGCTCGCAATGGCGCGAGGAGCATTGATCTATGATAGGCACTATCCTCCAAAATCGCTATCGCCTCGACGCCGAGTTGGGTCACGGCGGCATGGGCACGGTGTATCGCGCGCACGACACGCTGCTCGATCGCGATGTGGCTGTGAAAGTCCTCAGCGATGCCGGCCTCGGCACGGAAGGTCGCGCGCGCCTGCTGCGTGAGGCGCAGGCCGTGGCGAAACTCAATCATCCCAATATCATCGTTGTGTATGATGCTGGAGAAGTCGACCCCGCGGATTCGCCTGGGGCAAGTACCACGCCCTTCATCGTGATGGAGTTGGTCGAAGGTTCTTCGCTGCGCGAGTGCCCGCCGCAATCGCTGGACGAGACGCTGCGGATTGCTCAACAACTGTGCGCTGCGCTCGAGCACGCCCATACGCACGGCATCGTGCATCGCGATTTGAAGCCAGAGAATGTGATGGTACTCCCCTCTCCCTCGCGGCCAGCCGTCCCGCCGCCGAGCGGACACGGGAAGGGAGAGGGGTTGGGGGTGAGGGTGAAACTGATGGACTTCGGCCTGGCCCGCACCTTCGATTCGCACCTCACTATTGAAGGCACGCTCGTCGGCACAGTGTCCTACCTCGCGCCGGAGCAGGCGTTGGGGCAGGCCATCGATGGCCGCACCGATCTGTACGCGCTCGGTGTGATGTTGTATGAACTCACCGCCGGGCGTTTGCCTTTCACGGCGGACGATCCGATCGCGGTGATCTCGCAACACCTCTACACTCCCGTTGTTTCCCCGCGCACACACAATGAATCTATTTCTCCTGAACTTGATGCACTGATCGTGCGCTTGATGAGCAAGCAGCCCGATCAACGTCCGGCTTCGGCGCATGAGGTACTATGGTTGTTGGAGCAGATCAGCGCGGGTGAGCGCGTCCCTTTCGCTATCGTCGAGGGGCCGCGCCACAACTTGTCTGCGCAGCCGAGTCGCTTCATTGGCCGCGAACGCGAACTCACGGAAATCGATCGGTTGTTGAGCGATCCTGCTTGCCGTTTGCTGACGTTGGTCGGCGCGGGCGGCATGGGCAAGACGCGCCTCGCGTTGGAAGTCGCGCAGCGCAATTTAGCGAAGTTTCCCGCCGGAGTGTGGTTGACGCAACTGGCTTCGATCGATCGCGCCGAAGGCGTGCCTTCTGCCGTGGCGGCGACGCTCGATCTGAAACCGGAACGATCGGTCACGGATACGATTATCGATGGCTTGCAGCTGCGGGTGCTGCTGTTGGTCATCGACAACTGCGAGCACGTGTTGGATGGTGTGGCTGAACTGGCAGGGAAGATTCTGGAGCGCTGTCCTGAAGTGAAAGTTCTGGCGACCTCGCGCGAGCCGCTGCATCTGGCTGGCGAACAGCTTTATCCCGTGCTTGGCCTGTCACTGCCGGAGCAACACGTCACGCCAGAGCAATTGACGGAGATTGATGCGGTGCGCCTGTTTGTCGAGCGCGCTTCGGCTGTGCGGCCCGGTTTTGCGCTGGATGCGAACAACACCGCCGACGTCATTACGATTTGCCGATCGTTGGACGGGATGCCGCTGGCGATTGAACTGGCGGCAGCGCGGGTGCGGGCACTTGCGCCGCGTGACATCGCCCGCCGACTCAGCGATCAATTCCGCCTGTTGACGAGCCGCCAACGCGCCGATGTGCCCCATCATCAAACACTGCAAGCCACCATCGCGTGGAGTTACGATCTGTTGACAGACGCGGAACGCGCAGCCTTCAATCGCCTGGCAGTGTTTCACGGCGGCTGCACGCTGGAGGCAGCAGAGCGCGTGTGCGCCGGAGATGACATCGCGACTGATGATATGCTTGATCGGCTCACAAGCCTTGTCGACAAATCTATGGTCGTGACCGACACATCAGCGGAAGGCGCGACGCGCTATCGTTTGCTGGAAACGCTGCGCCAGTACGGCCATGAGCGGCTGATCGAGAGCGGCCAGGAAAACGCGGTGTACCAACGTCACGCCGAGTTCTATACACACTTGGCTGAACTACTGGAACCACGCTTGATCGGGCCAGATGAAGTGGTCTGGCTCGACTGTCTGCTGGCAGAAGAGGACAATCTTTTGGCGGCGATGAGTTGGTCGGTAAGCCAGAGTGATGGTGTGTACGCAATGCGTTTGGGCGGCACCCTTATCCTCTTTATTGGCGGCCGGAGCTATCGCCGCAGGGAGCATTTGGATCGTCTCAAGGCTGCATTGAGCAAGATCGGCACGATTCCGCCAGTAATTATGGCTAGGGCTTTGTCGACCATCGGCCTTATCCACTGGCATCTTGGGGAGTATGCCGAGACTGCCGAGGCATACATGAAGGGTCTCGGTTATGCGCAACAGACAAGCGACCGCTTATGTTTGGCACGTGCGCTGGCCGATGCTGGAGTAGGTGAGTTGTGTCTTGGTCATCATGACACAGCGCGACCGTATCTTATTGAAGCAATTGGGATGGCCCGTGAGCTGGACGATCTATGGACGGCTGAGGCCATGACCTTCCTGGCAGAGATTGAATCACGCTCTGAAGCCAAAGCCTTGCTTGAAGAATTCCTATTGCACTCTCGCCGGCAAAAATCAAGCGGGCAAATTGGATATGCCTGTTTTAGGCTTGCCAATTTCCTTTTGGATGATGGCGACCTGGCAGGCGCTGAATCTCTCTTTGAAGAGAGTCTGCGGCAATTCAAAGACCCTTCAGGGCGATCAGTCGATGCGCGTAGTCTCGCCTCAATCGCCATTCTGCGTGGCAACTATGACAAAGCCACGACCCTATTGCAGCTGAGCCAGGATTTAAGCCGAGAGAGTCTTTGGCCGTTTGATCTGGCCAATACCACTCTGATGATGGGGATCATAGCTTGGCACGTGACCAAGTATGGTGAGGCTGCATGTCGATATCAGGAGAGTTACGCCATTTATCAAAGGCAATCCAATCAGGAAGGCATGGCGCAGGCTCTGAAACAGCAAGCCCTCCTTGCGCGCGATCAGAACGACCTGGAACAGGCATGGGAACTTAGCGCAAAGGGCCTTCAAATTTGTCAGCTGCTCAACCGGCGAGAGTCAACTTGTTCCATGTTGGTAATTCAGGGCAGTATCGAGTATCGTAGAGATAATTCAACTCGCGCCATTGAGCTGATCCAACAAAGTATCAAGCACATTGGCGAATCCAGAGATCGAATCATGCTGGCAACGATCACTGAATGGGCAGGAATAATCTTTGCTTCTCACAGAGATCATAGTCAGGCCGCGCGTTTGCTGGCCGCTGCGGAATTTCAGCGCAACCAGATGGGCATCATCATTCCGCCGCCGGAACAGCCCTATCATGACGAAGCGATCAAGAATCTGCGCAAAGCCCTCAATGAAGCGACACTCGCTCAGGCGTGGCAGGCCGGGCAAGCACTGACGTTTGATGATGCCATTGCTTTGGCACTGGAGCCGATAGTTGAGAACGGTCATTCCCGCGCAAGCGGGAATCCAGCGTGACAGGAACTGGACACCCGCGTGCGCGGGTGTGACAGTGCCGCAGGCGAGTAGTTGCGGTTGAAGAGCTATGTGAAGCACGAGCAAGGAAAACCTTTCATGAAATTTCCAAAGTATTGGGCCAAAAGCATTCAATCCGTTCAACAGCCGGACGGGCGACCATATCTTCTTGTTATCTGGCAGTGGTCGGATGTGAGCGTGGCCGAAGCCCAACGCAAAGCCGATGATCGCGTGAGAGAAGTAGCAGATAAAGTCCGCGCGGGGGAGCAGCTCAATCGGTATGGCTATGGCGAGCGTCCGCTGCGTGAAGAGATCAGGCAAGGTGTCGCCACTGACGCAGGCCGCGAAGTCGCCGTCGTCACGCGAAATCTGTACGGCGCCCTCGTGCTGAATGCGGCCAATGCCATGTTCATCGACATCGATTTTTCGGATAAGAAAACTTCGAGTTCAACGGGCGGAGGATTTCAGTGGGGCCTGGGCAAGCGCGCGCCCAGTCAGGAAGAGCAGCACGTTGAGCGCATCACCTCCTGGGCCAGCCGCTATCCCGATTTGGGTATCCGCATTTATCGCACGGCCGCCGGATTGCGCTGCCTGATCACCAACCACACTTTCGAGCTGACGCGATCGGACGCCCTCGATATTCTGCACGCCTGCGAGAGCGATCCGTTGTATGTTCGGCTGTGTCAGGCGCAGGATTGTTTTCGCGCGCGGCTCACGCCCAAGCCGTGGCGCTGCAACATGGATACGCCGCCGTCACGCTATCCGTGGGGAAACGCGGACGTTGAGATTCAATATCGGGTGTGGGAACGACGTTACGAGCAGGCCAGCCGATCGTATGCTGTCTGCAAACTCGTCAAGCAACTTGGTCCGCAGGAGATTCATCCCGATGTCGCGGCGATCCTCGCGCTGCACGATCGACTGACGGGTGTGGGGGATCAACGGCCGCTCGCGTAAAGGTAGTGAAGCAATTCTTTCAGCTGAGGTGCAAACCCATTCATCCATGTTAGACAATCTGCGACATCTTCTGATCGGGCCGCCGCTGCCCACCCAGCGGCTGGAATCCGAGCGTCTCAACAAAGTCCGAGCACTGGCCGCTTTTTCTCCTGACGCACTCTCCTCCATCGCTTACGCCAATCAAGAGATTTTCCTGGGCCTGGTCGTGGCGGGATCGATCGGGCTGCACTACGCGTGGCCGATCGGCATGGCGATCACGGTGCTGCTGGGCGTGCTGGCGCTGTCGTATTTTCAGACGATCTATGCCTATCCCAACGGCGGCGGATCGTACACCGTGGCGCGTGAGAATTTGGGCGCGCTACCGGGATTGATCGCGGCGGCGGCGCTGTTGATCGATTACGTGCTGACTGCGGCCGTCAGCCTCACGGCGGGCGTCGCGGCGATTGCCTCGGCTTTTCCAGAGCTGTGGCCCTATCGGGTGGAGATCGCCCTCGTGCTGTTGATCATCGTCCTGGTGGCAAACCTGCGCGGCGTGCGCGAAACCGGCACGTTGATGGCGATCCCCGTTTACTTCTTCCTGGTGGCGTATCTGGCGATGTTGGCGGTGGGGGTGGTACGCGCGATCGGGGGTGGGCCGATTCCGATCGAAGCGGCAGCTCCCGCGCCGATCGTCGCGGCAACACCCATCCTGATCCTGCATACTTTCGCGGCAGGCTGCACGGCTTTGACGGGCATCGAAGCGATCAGCAACGGCGTGCCGGTGTTCAAGCGGCCTGAATCCCGGAATGCAGGGATCACGTTGATCGTGATGGCGCTGCTGATGGGTGTCTTGTTTCTGGGCAGTATCGGACTAACGCAGGTTCTGGGCGTGGTGGCCGGGCCTGATGAGACGATCCTCTCCGCGTTGGCCCGGCAGGTTCTGGGAACTGGGCTGCCCTACTTTGTCGTGCAAATCGCCACGCTCTTGATCCTGGCGGTGGCTGCCAATACCAGCTTTGCCGGTTTTCCGCGTCTCGCTTCGATTCTGGCGCAAGATGGTTATTTGCCGCATCAATTTTCACAGCTGGGCGATCGGTTGGTATTCTCTAACGGCATGGTTGCGTTGGCGGGTTTGACCGGCGTGCTTATCGTCGCGTTCAACGGCGATTCGCATGCGCTGATTCCATTGTTTGCGGTGGGCGTGTTTCTGGCTTTCACGTTGTCACAGGCCGGCATGGGTGGTGCACTGGCTCAAGCAGCGCGGCCGGGCTTGGCCCGCCAAGGCGCTGATCAATGGACTGGGGACGCTGACGACATTAGTCACACTGCTCGTCGTCGCGATTAGCAAATTCGGCGAGGGGGCGTGGATTGTTGCCGCGTTGATCCCGCAGATCGTGTTGGGCTTTCACACCGTGCACGGTCATTATCAAGCAGTGGCGCGCGAGTTGACCTTGCGCGGTCTGCCACCGTCGTTGAGGCCGTTAGTTGCGCCGCGCATCGTACTACCGATCTCGGGTGTGCATCGCGGCGTGTTGGAAGCACTGCGCTACGCCCAATCAATTTCCGATCAAGTCACGGCTGTGTACGTGGAGGCGAATCCGGCGGCCACCGCGAAGGTCCGCGCCGAGTGGGAAACGTGGGTGCCGGATGTGCCGCTCGTCGTCTTGCCCTCGCCTTATCGATCGATCGTCGGGCCGCTGTTGGATTTTCTCGAACAAACCGATCAAGAACACCACGATGGGCAGCGCGCCACCGTGGTGTTGCCCGAATTCATTCCGGCGCGTCGCTGGCAGTATCTGCTGCACAACCAGACGGCCTGGCTGTTGAAGCTGGCGCTCATTTATCAACGCCGCCGCTTCGGTCACCACCGTGTGATTGTGGACGTGCCGTTCTATTTGCGGGAATAAAAGTCTTCCGGCTCAGTGCGGCCGCAGGCAATGACGTTTGAGAGGGAGCGAATGAGGCTATTGGGCAGGTGTCAGCTTCACAAAATCGCGCGTGGCTAACGCTGCCTTCAATTCGGCTTCCGGCGCATCAACCGCGACGCCAAACAGCCGCGTGAAGTTCTTGGCGCGTTCGCGTTTGTACAGTTCAAAGATGCGTTCGCGCTCGGCTTGATCTTTCACGGCCTCAACGCGCACCTTCATCTTCTGCTTCTTAATCTCCACCTGGGCTTGCCCCGTGGCGACGGCGTTCTTATACCAGCTCGAGCCGCGCGACAACGCGATGATCGTTTCGCCGTCGCGCAGAAAACCGATCGGGGTGGAGTACTGCCGCCCGGTCTTGCGGCCACTCACCGTGATGACCATGATCTCATCGGCCAGCGATCCCATTAAGCCGCGCCGCAGCAGCCACACTTGAAAACTCATCGCCGACTTGGCGAGTCGGGGCAACTTGGGCGCAGTCGTGTTAACCCGTGTTTCAGCCATTTTCTAACTTCTCCTGTATGGTCTAATCAATGTGCTTCAGTCATTACCACCGGCTCGCTCGCGTGCGGCGCTTCCCAGAAACGCAGACCGGGCCGCAGCGCCAACATCAACAGCGCGCAGATGATCAAGGCGACGCCGCAGATCAGCATGGCGTTGGGGGTGCCTACCCGATCGGCCACAAATCCGATCACGAGCGCCGAGATGGGCTGAATGCCGAAACTGACAATCAGATAGGTTGCCAGCAAGCGGCCGCGCATGGCCGGCGGCGCCATGGTTTGTAATAGACCGTTGGCCGTGGTCATGACGGCAGGCGTGCCCCAGGCGACCAGGCAGCAGAACAGCATCGACAGCGGGACCGACTGCGCGCGCGACACCATAATCCACCAGAACCCCGCCCACATCACGCCCAAGCCCATCACCACGCCGGTACGCTTGAACGATTGTGCCAGCGGGGCGAAGATGGTCACGCCGATCAACGCGCCCGCGCCTGCCGCCGCCAGCAGTAAGCCCAGCGTCTGCGCGTCGCCGCCTAGCGTTTCGGCCACCAGCGACGGAAAGAAATTGAGCAGTGAGATGCCGAAGAACACCACCAGCACCGCAAACAAGATGATGTCCTGCACGCGTGGCTGGCTGCGGATGAACTTCAAGCCTTCGAGCACGGCCGACAGCTGTCCGCCTTCGCGCGATGATTTCGTTTGCTGCGCGCGCACGAGGAACAGACTGATCAGCACCGCGACGAAACTCAAGCCGTTGAGCGTGAAGGCCAGCCCCAGGCCGATCGATCCGATGATCAGCCCGGCCAGCGCGGGTCCCACCATGCGACCGATCTGGACCACCATGGCATTGAGCACCACGGCTTTACGCACGACGGTCATGCCGGTCAAATCGCCGATGAACGCTTGCTGCGCCGGAAAATCAATGGCTGTCACGCAGCCCAGCAGCAGGCTCAGCACGTACACGTGCCACAGCTGCACCGTGCCGGTGATCACGAGCAGCGCCAGGATGAAGGCCAGCAGCATCGCGGCGATCTGCGCTCCAATGAGCAGCTTGCGCCGATCGAGCCGATCGAGCCACACGCCCGTCCACAGCCCAAAAAGCAGCAGCGGCAGCGAACCCAGCATCGCCGTAATGCCCAGCGCGGTTTCCGAGTGGCTGAGTTCCCACACCAGCCAGCTCTGCGCCGTGATCTGCATCCAGGTGCCTAATAGCGAGATGCCTTGCCCGATCAGATACGTGCGCAGATTGGGCAGGCGCAGCGGAGTGAAACTGGCACGCAGGGTGCGCACGATGCAGGTCATCTCGGGTTTTTCTTTATTCTGCGGGCAGCGCGACGAAATTGATGAATAACTTCATTTTGTCTTCGGTCTCCAGGAACGCCAGCTTGACGGGGCCCACGCCAAACTCCGACATGAGAATCTCGGTAGTGGCTGCGCCGGTGAGCTGATCCCCGTCGGTCTGCAGGGTCACGTTGAACGTCACGGGCTTGGTGGTTTCCTTCACCGTCAAATTGCCGGTGATTTTCAGGGTGAGTTGATCGCCGGGTTTGGCGCTGGCCGGCAAGCCTTCGATCTTCGTCGGCTTGAAGGTGGCCTGCGGATATTTCGACGACTCCAGGCCGTTGTTGCGAATGAAATTGTCGCGGCGATTTTCGTCGGACTTGAGCTGGCTGATGTCGATGACTAATATGCCTACCTGGCTATTGGCCGGATTCGCAAAGTCCACCAGCACATCGCCGGCAATGCCGCTGGTGCGGGCGATGGCGGTGGCAAAGCGGTTGTCCTGGAAGAACGTCTCGCCCACTTCGTAGCCGGCTTCCGATTGTGCCGCATCAATGCGATACAACTTGGCCGAACCGGTTGCCACGGCTGGGACCGCTGTCGCTTGTTGTGGTGCGGTGGTGACCTGGGGCGCAGCGGTGGCTGGCGTTGGCTTGGGCGCGGTTGTCGGCGCGGCCAACGTCGGCGCGACCGGCACGCCGGTCGTCACTTGCGATGGTGCGAAGATCGTCCGATCGGCGATGAATACGCCCACCGCGCCGATCGCGGCGATGACAACGACTGCAATCACAATTTTCTTCAACATGATTTGTCTCTCCCTAAAGTTTTTAACAGAAGCACCCTGTGGCTAAGCAGGGTGCTTCTTCTTGAATAAGTATAGCAGCTAAGTCAGTTCGCAGAATTAAGAGAACCTGAGAATCTCAACCCGACCGAAATACTTGCGCAAAGTGAACTTGATCTACTGAAACCCCTAGCGGGTTAGATTCAATTCTTGTGTCAATCGATTGGCTTCTTCCAGCAGCCGTTTCCGTCCGCCGCTTTCGGCAATCGCGCGAGCCTCAGCTAGTTGCGCCCGCGCTTCCGCCGGCGGCAGCAGCGGTGCCAGCCACAACCGAATCTGCGCGGCGAGGTGCAGCAGGCCCAGGGCTTTGGCTAACGCGGTGGATAAGCGATGAATCGCCAAGGCTGTTTCAGCGCGGCGCTGTGCCACGCGTCCCAGATTAGCCGTGAGCCTGGCCATGCGTTCCGGCATTGATAAGCGCTCAGACCGTGATTGATCGTCGAGCCGAATGAGCGCTGTGCCGAGCAGTTGAATGGAAAGCATGATGAGTAACGAGCAATACGCGGGCGCGTTTTTTACTCGTTACTCATTACTCGTTATGCCTTTACCGGCAGCGGCTTGATCTTCCAGATGTCGTCGCAGTATTGCTGCACCGCCCGATCGGATGAGAAGAAACCGCAGCGCGCAGTGTTGAGGATGGATTTGCGAGTCCAGCTGTCCACCTCCCGATAGGCGGCATCGACGGCATCCTGTTGCGCGATGAAGGCCGCATAATCCACCGTGACCAGATAAGGATCGTGCTTCAGCAGATTGTCCACCAGCGGGTGGAACAGGTCTTTATCACCGGGGGAGAAATAGCCGGACGCGATCTGATCGAGGGCTTGCTGCAGTTCGGCGTTGCGCTGGACGTAGTCACGTGGCGCATAGCCGCCGGCTTTCAGCGCCACGACTTCTTCGGTGGTCAGGCCAAACAGGAAGAAGTTCTCCGCGCCCACGTGGGCGCGAATTTCGATGTTCGCGCCATCCAATGTACCGATGGTGACTGCGCCATTCAACGCAAATTTCATGTTGCCGGTGCCGGAGGCTTCCAGCCCGGCCAGTGAGATTTGTTCCGACAATTCCGCCGCCGGATAGATCTTTTCGCCCAGCGTGACGTTGAAGTTGGGCATGAAAACCACCTTTAACCGATCGGCCACCCGGCGATCCTGATTGACCACTTCGCCCACGGAATTGATCAGCTTGATGATCAACTTCGCCATCTGGTAGCCGGGCGCGGACTTGGCCCCGAAGATAAAGGTGCGCGGCACAAGGTCCAACTCCGGCTGCGCGCACAGGCGATTGTAGAGCGTGATGATATGCAGCACCTTGAGCTGTTGGCGTTTGTATTCGTGCAGGCGTTTCACCATGATGTCGAACAGCGAAGTAGGCGAGATGGCAATGCCGGTGCGGTCGTGGATCACGGCCGCTAAGGCCGCCTTGTTCTGCGCTTTGACTTCGCGCCACGCCTGTCGAAAATCAGCCTGTTCAGCCAGCGGTTCGAGTTCCTGCAAGCGCTGCAGATTGTTCAACCAACCCGTGCCGATCTGGGTGGAGATCAATTCGGAGAGACGCGGATTGGCCAGGCGCATAAAGCGCCGCGGCGTGACACCGTTGGTCTTGTTGTTGAATTTCTCCGGCCACAGGTCATAGAAATCGCGCAGGACGTTCTGGTGCAGCAAGCGGGAATGCAGTTCGGCCACACCATTGACGGAGAAGCTGCCCACCGTCGCCAGATAGGCCATGCGGATCATGTGCTCCGGCGCTTCTTCGATGAGCGACATGCGCCGCAAACGATCCTCATCACCGGGGAAGCGGGCTTGCACGTCTTGTAGAAAGCGGTAGTTGATCTCGTAGATGATTTCCAGGTGGCGCGGCAATAAGCGCTCGAATAGGCTGACCGGCCACTTTTCCAGTGCTTCGGGCATCAAGGTGTGGCAGGTGTAGGCAAACGATCGGCTGGTGATGTTCCACGCCTCGTCCCAATCCAGGCGGTGCTCGTCAAGCAGCACGCGCATCAATTCGGGAATGGCGACGACGGGATGCGTGTCGTTCAGCTGAATCACCGCCTTGTCCGGAAACTGGTGCCAGCCGGCATTGAACGCCAGAAAGCGATGCATGATGTCTTGCAGGGAACAGCACGCGAAGAAATACTGCTGCTTCAAACGCAGTTCGCGGCCCTGCGGCGTGGTGTCGTTGGGGTACAGAACTTTGGTGATATTTTCGGAGTAAGTCTTCTGCTCGGCAGCGCGGGTGTAATCGCCTACGTCAAATAGTTGCAGATTCAATTCCTGGCTGGCCCGCGCGCGCCAGAGGCGCAGCAGATTGATCGAGTCGGTCTCATAGCCGGGAACCAGGATGTGGCTCGGTTCGCCCAGGATCGTTTCGGCCGGAGTCCAGCGCACGTGAAATCCGCCTTGAAGATCATTCACAAACTCGGTGTGGCCGCCAAAGCCGACGTGCGCCAAGTTATCCGGCTGTGGGAATTCCCAGGGGTTGCCGTAGTACAGCCAATCGTCGGGGCTTTCCACCTGCCAGCCATCGCGCACCGATTGTTTGAAGATGCCATACTCGTAGTTAATGCCGTAGGCCACGCTGGGAATATCGAGTGTTGCTAACGAATCCATATAACACGCGGCCAACCGTCCTAAGCCGCCGTTGCCCAGCGCCGGTTCCGGCTCCAGCGCAAGCAACTGATCCAGATCGAAGCCCAGCTCCGCCAGCGCTTCACGCGCGAGATCGGTGGTGTCCGTGTACAGCAAGTTCTGCGTGATTTGGCGGCCGGGCAAATACTCAGCGGACAAGTAATACACAAACTTCGGGCGATTCTGCGAATAAGTGGCGACGGTACGCTGCCAGCGGTCCACCAGATAATCGCGCACGGTGTAGGCCAATGCGGCATAAACATCTTGGGGGCTGGCCGTGGGCGCCGCTTGCCCGCGGGTGTAATACAGGTTATCTGCCAGGGCTTGCTTGAACGCGGCGACAGTGCGAAAGTTGTGATCGCTGACGGGTTGCGCGGACAGGGCCAGGTTGTGACGGGCCTTTTCGTTCATGGAACCTCCATCGTGTAGACCTGGCAGGTTTTCCACTGCCAATCAGCGTATGCTCGCTGCAATCGAATCAGGCCGAACGGGTTGAGCAGATTATCGAGTGAAAACCTGCCAGGTCTTGATCGTTTCCGCCAACTCCGCCTGACGCTGCAGTGGCGCATCGTGAATGGTATCCGTCATCCAGATCGTCTGGCTGCGTTTCAGGCGCTGCTCGGCCAACGCAATCTGCTCACGCTTGCCTGCCAACGATTGACGCGTGCGCTCGTCGTGCGGCTCAGGCTGAACGGCGGGGATCATCAACACCGGGCACTGGACGCGATCGTACAACTCACTGGGACGATGTTCCCACAAGGCGCGCAGCACGCGCATGTGATTGTCGCGCGCCAGATACGGCGCGACGGTGCCGTCGGCGCGAACCTCGAAGTTGTGCATGATCGCATTCACCGCTTCCGGCGACGAAGCTGCGCCGAGAAAAGCCGCGACGCCCGGCCGCAACCGATCGACCGGCATGCCCAGCAAGTTGGGTGGAGCCAGCAGCTGCTCGGTGGTGGGCCAATCCATGTGATCGCTGACTTGCAGGAAGCCACCATCGATCAGCACGACGCCATTCACCCGCTCAGGATGATCGACGGCGTACTGCAGGGCGACGTTAGCGCCCCACGAGTGCCCGGCCAACAGCGCCCGATCGATTTTTAGCGCCTTCAAGAGCGTGTCGAGGTCGCTGATGATGGTGGCGAAGTCGTAACCGTTATCCGGTTTACCGCTCAAGCCGTGCCCGCGTTGATCGATCGCGACGACGCGGAACGTATCACTCAAGCGGGGTGCGAGTAAATCCCAGATGTGCGCCTGCGAGGCGAGGCCGTGCAGCAAGATCAGCCACTCACCGCTGCCGCTCCAATCGATGAGGTGGAAGTTGAGATTGTTGGCCGTGATGAATTGTTCCTGAGCGTGGAGCATCATGAAGCCCTTCGCTACGCTGGGCGTAACAAATAGTTACTCGTTACTCGCGTCAACAACTTTCGCCTTCGTCAGTGCGATCAAGTCGCTCACCGCGAGCTGCACGTCGAGCCCGCGCTGCCCGCCGCTGAGGTGGATACGCTCGAATTCGAGCGCGGGCCGATCGAGGCAGACTTCGAACGGCTTGCTCAGCAGGGCTACTGCGCTGATACCGCCCACTTGCAGGCCGGTCAGCGCTTCGGCTTCATCGTGTTTAGCGATTTTCAATTTCTTCTCGCCCAGCGACGCGGCGAGTTGTTTCAGATCGATCTCACGATTGGCGGCCACCATCACCAACAGCGGTTTCCTTCCTTTTTCCTCGCGCAGCACGACGATGGTCTTGTATACCTGCTCGACCGGCACGCCGATGAGGTGCGCCACTTCATCGGCCGAGTGGAACTGCGCGCCGTCGTACTCGATTGTGGTGTAGGCGATCTTACGGGAATCGAGCAGGCGGGTGACGTTGTTTTTGATAGGCATAGTGATTGTGAGACGGGATGCGTAATGGGCTTACAGCTGATAGCGATAGAGCTGTTGGCCTGAAATATATTGTAGCACTTCGGGCGGGACAAGTGATTCAACCGATAAGCCTTCAGACAAGCGCTGCCGGATGTGGCTGGCGGAAATAGCGATCTCGGCGTGCTCAAGCCAATCGATACGGGCGCGGAGATCAGGCAGGAACCGATCGAGCGTGGGCCAATCGGGTTCACGACCCGATCGGCGCAGCACGGCAAAGCGGGCCAATTGAATCAAGCGGGCGGGAGCGTGCCAGTGCAGCAAATCGCTCAACGAGTCTTCACCCATGATGAACCACAACGCCGCAGCGGGATATTGCAGCTGAATGATTGAGAGAAGATCAACCGTGTAGTGCGGGCCGGGCCGATCGAGATCGGCGCGCGATAACGCAAAGTGTGGATGATTGGCGATGGCGAGTTCAACCATGCAGGCGCGGTGTTCGGGCGCAGCCAATGAGCGATCTTGCTTTAACGGTTGTACTCCTACCGGCGCGAACAACACCTGATCCAACTGCAACTGTGCCAGAGCGGCCTCGGCCATGGTGAGGTGGCCGTAGTGGGGAGGATCGAAGGTGCCGCCGAGAATGCCGAGTTTCATAACGAGTAACGAGTAACGAGTAATGAGTAGCGAGGGACGAGTAGGGAGGAACGAGGGGCCGCGCTTCGCTTAGCCGCCGGCGCGCTTCCTGAGGGCGTAGGATCGAATTCGCGGCAAGCAAACACGTCCAGTCTTCTCGCTCCTCGCAACTCGTTACTCGCCACTTCTTCAAGAAAACGTCGGCTCCACCGGGCATCTGGCCTGGCCCCGGGTCGCGATGATGCGGGCCAGCTTGGTCGCATAGGCCTGCATCTCCTCCTCGGTGCGCAGCTCCGTGGCGCAGACCAGGAGCGCCGGGTCCAGCTCCGGGTAATCCATCCCGAGGTCGAAGCCCCCCAGGATGTTGTGGGCGGCCAGGGAGCGCAGCAGGTCCGCGGCCGGTGCT
>JBGSPW010000001.1:0-13924 GCA_041738395.1 Thermoflexales bacterium | reverse complement strand
GAGGCGCGCTGGTGGCCGATCGGCGAGCTGCCCCCGCTGGCGTTTGACCACAATCAAATTCTGCACTACGCCCTCACTCGCTTACGCTACAAGATCGAATACTCGCCCGTCGGCTTTCGCTTGATGCCGGAGCAATTCACGCTGAGCGCCTTGCAAAGGGCTTACGAGATCATTCTGGGCGAACCACTCGACAAGCGCAACTTCCGCCGCCGCATCAGCGAGGCCAAAGTGATCGAACCCACCGATACCTATCACAGTGGCGAAGGGCGTCCCGCGCGCCTATATCGTTTTCGGCAGGATGCCATCGCCGAAGTTAAGGCGCGGAGGCTGTTTCCATGAAATCTCAAGTGCTTCGTCTCGTCGTTGTGATCGGGTTGGCCGCCGTGACGATCGGGCTGGCGGTGTTGATCGCCACGCCGATCGCGCTGAGTAATCCGATCGACGCGAAGCGTGCCGCACCCGCTGATTCGATCGTTATCAATGCCGGCAATCTGCTGATCAACCCCGATTTCGAAAACGGCTACACCTATTCACTGCCCTGCTGCAACAACATCGCCGTACCCACCGGTTGGAACATCCGCTGGTATACGGACACGGCCGTCGTCATCAACCACATCACTTACACTTTCAAGCAGCCGGAAGTGAAAGTAATCGACAACACCGAATGGCCCTTCTGCGAAGACTGCGCGCCCAACATCCCGCCGCGCATTCAGGCGGGGCGTTACGCCGTCGACGCTTTCGCTTTGTTTGCGGCGCAAGACACGACGCTGTATCAACAGGTCGGCCACATTCCGTTGGGCGCAATCGTGACCGGCTCGGCCTGGCTGCAGGCGTGGGTCAGCAGCTGCAATCCGTTTCCGCAGAATGCCACTATTCAACTGCCCGCCATCTCGCTGCAAGACGCCAACGATCCGGACAATGGCTATCGGTGCGCCAGCCACTACTGGCCGACGGATACCACTCACATGCTGGTCGGGATCGATCCGTGGGGTGGAACGGATCCGCGCGCGGCCACGGTCGTGTGGAACTGGGACGAAGATGATCCGGCGTGGTGGGGACCGTACGACACTTATTCGCCCACGCTGCCGGTGACGGTGATGGCGCAGGCTCCCACGGTGACGCTGTTTCTGCGCGGAGTCACACGACTGCCCACGCGCTACGACGATCTCTATTTCGATACGGCCAGCCTGACCTACAGTTTTCCGATCGAGTGGCAGATCGATCAGGGGTCGGCGTGGCCGTTGTCGACGGCGATCACGATCGGATTGCAGACACCGGTGTCGTTGACGAATGTCAGCGTTGTGCTGCAAGACCCGATCGGCCAGCTTGTCCCGATCGATTTGCTTGGCTCAGCGGCTACACCGCCCTACACGCTGGGCTGGCGGTTCACGCCGGATGTGGCGGGGAGTTATCACTTCACGTTGACGGCGCAGGAGCTGCCCGATCCGCTCGTGCAGCCGATCGAGGTGCAGACGCTGCCGTTCGATTACGAGCAGGAGCAATTGCTGACAGTTGGCACGACCGCGTCGATCACGTATGGACTGTCGGCGCCGATCACGCTGACCAATTTGACGGCGGTCGTGTCTGACGCGCAGGATTTGGCGTTATCGACAACGCTGGTGTTTTCCAATTTCGAATTGGGGCGCTATTACGCGGAGTGGGAATTTACTGCGGAGGCCGCGGGCGCGTATACGGTGACTTTGAATGCGGATGAATTCATGCGGCCTATGCCGCAAGTGATCTGGGTGTGGGCCGCGCGCCTGTATGTGCCACTGTTGCTGCGCAATTTCTAGCCCGTCGAAACGCTGGCCTCACAGTTGATGAAAGATTTGTTGGAAGCGCATCAACAGCTGCAGGTTGCCCTTTACTTTAAGCTTGCCGGTCATGAACGCCGTGGCCGCATTCAACCGTCCATCGGCAACGGCCTGATAGGTAGTCTGGCTGGAAATCAGGGTTGCATCCGGGTTAGTCACTTCACCTGCTTCGGTCGTACACTTGCCGTCGGCGATACGCACGATATACTTTTTACCGCCGTCGCTGGTGAAGTCGAACTGCACCGTGGCTTGCACACCTTGCGCACGGCTGGCGTCGAAGACCACGGGCAAACGCTGCATGATTTCGTCGATAGTTTCGGGCATCCTCGCTCCTCTGGTAACAAAATCGCACAGAGTATAGTCGCGCCTTACCTGCCTGTCAATTGAACCAGCCGCTCGATGTTGCACCGCCACTCCGCCCGATTGGCCTTTCCTTCCAGTAAATCGTGTACGATGCCGACGAGCGCCGCATTGACGGGCGTCTGCACGCCGATTGTTTTTCCGGCCCGCACGATCGCGCCATTCAGTTCGTCGATCTCCGCTTGCGTCCGGCCGCTGCGCATGTCCACCAACAGCGAGGGCGGTTTATCGCCGCGTCCGCCGGCTACCATTGGTTGGAGGATACGCTGGAGGATGGGGCGCGGCGCGAAGCGAATGCCAAGGCCCAGCAGTCGCACGGGCGAGCCGGGCAGATTCACCGTCCCGATTGATTGGGCGCGCATCACCGCCAGGGCTTCGCGCAGCAGCGCCACTTCGATCTTGAACACACGCTGATCGGCAAACGTCTCGCGTGTCGTCATATCCAGAATCGCCGAGGTCGCATTGCCGATCAGGTTCAAGATCAGCTTGCTCCACTTCATCGCGCGGTAATCGTCATACAGGCGAACCGGCAACTGCATGGCGCGCAGCACATCGACGAACGGATCGATCGAACCTTCTACGGGCGCGAGGCCGATGCCGCGTCCCGCTTTCTCCAGCCGCACCACGCCGATCTCCGGCACTGCGATCGGGTTCAGCACCGTGCCGGAAATGATCTTCGTCCGGCCAAACGCCATGCCCAACAGGTCTTCATTGCTGACGCCGTTTTGCGGCGTCAGGATGCGATCGATCCGATCGGCGTAGGGGCGCAGGGCTTGAACCATCGTCACGGTGTCGTAGGCCTTGACGCACACGATCGCCAGATCGAAACGCGGTGTCTGCATGAAGGCTTCTTTCAGCGAGGTGAAGGCGGCGAGGTTCGTGACGGTCGTCTCGGTTTCCGGTTCGATGAGGCGCAGGCCGCGTTCACGCACGGCATCAACCAGTGGTGCGCGATCGAACAGCGTGACGTTGTGGTGGGCGGCCAGCTTGCCGCCGATGAATCCACCGATAGCCCCGGCTCCGATGATGAGAATATCCATCTACGGTTTTTCGATCGCGGCTACCAGTTCGCGGCAGAAGTCGGGAATGTCGGCGACGACGCGCCCCCACACCAGGTTGCCATCGCGGAAGGCGGGTTCATCCACCCAAGTTGCATCTGCGTTGACCAGATCATCTTTGATGCCCAGGCTGCCGGTGGCTTTGTGGCCCTTGACGATTCCCGCCGAAATGCCGACGAGACCCGCGTGACAGATCAATCCAACGATCTTGCCCGCGTCGTAAATGTCTTTGACGAAGCGTTTGATCTCGTCGTAGCGCCGCATCTTGTCGGGCGCCCAGCCGCCGGGGACGACCACCGCGTCGAAGTCGGCGGCCTGCACATCCTTCACGGCGACTTCCGATTTGGCGGTCAGCGCATTCTTGCCGTGATATTCCTTTGGCCCATCGTGGCTCATGATGATCACCTGCGCGCCTTCTTCACGCAAGCGCATCACCGTGACCCAGAACTCCAAATCTTCAAAGCCTTCGTCAAGTAGAAACGCGATTTTCTTGTTTTGCAGTCTCATGGTCGCCGCCTTTTGTCAGAGTTTCTCTTCAGAATTTCTGCCACAATGATTAGCAAGATAGGCATGGGTATCAAGTAGCAACATATAACACACCCAAGCCCACTGTTATCGAACATGGCCCGTTCTCCTTGGTTGCGATCTCCCCGCTTTGCTCCAACCAGCTTAGGTCACTCGCGTACAACATCTCCTGCAAGTGTCATTCTGAGGCGCGCAGCGCCGAAGAATCTCCGGCACTGATGGCTTACACGGTTGGCCGGGACTGAGATTGCTTCGCTGAGAAGCGCTCGCAATGACGACCGTGATGCGTGGTGCGTGACCACGTTCTCTTTCACTCCGTCTCTCCGTCCCTCTGTCCCAATACCGTTCCGATGAACTTCGGCTGCCCGCGCACAAAGTCTTCCGCTTTCATTGCCTTGCGCCCGGCCAGTTGAATCTCTTTCAAGACGAGCATGCCTTCACCCGTCACCACCCCGATCGATCCATCGCTCAACTTCACGACTTCTCCTGTTTTGCTTCCTGCATCCTGCATCTTGCATTCTGCTTTCAGTATCTTCAACAGCGTGCCGTCCCACACCGTCTGTGTTCCCGGCCACGGAGTGTAAGCGCGCACCATCCGCTCGATCTCGACCGCTGGCTTGCTCCAATCGATCTGCGCGTTGGCCTTATCGATCTTCGGGCTGTAGGTAATGCCTTCTTCCGGCTGCGGCTGCGGCACGATCTGACCGCTGATGTATTTCGGCAGCGTGTCGGCCATCAGCTGCGCGCCGATGAGGGAAAGTCGTTCGCTGAGGGACGCCGTCGTGTCGCCGGATCGAATCACTTCGCGCGCCACGCTCAACATCGGTCCCGTGTCGAGTCCTGCGTCCATTTTCATGATCGTAATGCCGGTCTCGGCGTCACCGGCCAGAATCGCGGAGGTGATCGGCGCGGCACCGCGATGACGCGGCAGGATCGAGCCGTGCACGTTGAGACAGCCGAACGGCGGCACATCGAGCACGGCTTGCGGCAGGATCAATCCATACGCGGCGACGACGATCACGTCTGGTCTCAGATCGCGCAGCACATCGATCGCTTGCGGTTCTTTGCGAAGTGATTTGGGTTGATGAACTGGCACGTTGTGCGCGACGGCCCAGTGCTTCACCGGCACGGCGGTCAATTGTTGGCCGCGCCCCGCCGGTTTATCGGGCTGCGTGAAGACGGCTAGAATATTGTGATCGCGCGCCAGCGCTTCGAGTGTCGGAACGGCAAATTGGGGAGAGCCCATGAAGATTAAGTTGGTCATGTGGTCACGTCGTCTTGTAGTTGGATAGTTGATCAGGATGCAGGAAGCAAGAGGCCAATGATCACCGCGCCGTCTTGTCGTCTTGTCATCTTGTCATCTTGTCACGCTTTTGCGGAGATCGCCACAACAGAATCACAATCAGCGGTAAGACGATCACAGCAATCAACAGCAACCAGGGCAAAATGCCGGTTGAAGGTGATGAGGTTGTGGGTGTCGCCGGGTTGGAAGTGCTCGGTTGCAGCTGCGCGCGCCACTTCACTTCCAGCCCGGTGAGTGACGTGTTCAGCGCGCGTTCCACACCGCCCTCGCACGTGGCTCCATCGCGATACGCGGCGAGCAGGGCTTGCACGCCCGCGCTGCCATATTCGTTGATGATCTGCTGCACCACACTGCGACTTTCCCCATAGGCCAACAGGGCCGCTGAAGCATCCGTCGGGAATGTGCCGCACAGATTCTCGAGAGGGATCAATTTGTTCTTGGCGGCGGCATCCTGCACGGCAAGGGCCTGCGTCGAATTAGGGTCGCCTTCGTTCATGGTGGCGAGTCCTTCATCCAGCCAGCGTGGTGTGGCGTCGTAATTGGGCGTGGTCGCAACGAATGTCATGAGGTGCGTCAGTTCGTGCGGAATGTCGCGCCGCATTTGCAGGCGCGCGCTATCGTCCGGCGGAATGGCGACCAGCACGACGCCCAGCTCAGGCCGGGCCTGACCGCCTAACCACTCGCGCCCGGCTAGCTCGACGGCGCTGCGTAAATCATCGGTGGAAGCGTAGACATACACATCCAGCGGCGAGGGCGGCTCAACGCCGATCTGCTGTTGAATTTTGGGCAGGATCTCACTGGCCGTGCTGACCGCCGCGCTGCCGAAGCCCGAATCGCCCTGATACCAGTGAACGCGCACCGGACCTGCGGCCAATTCCTGCCACGCAAAACGATTGTCCACGTAGATCAACGTTTTCGTTTCGCTGCGCGCAGTGCCGCCCGCTTGATCGATAACCTCCCACCAGTAACTCACCGTGCTGAAGGGAATCAACTTGGTTTCCTTCAGATCGATCGTCGCGGTCAGGGTGAGGGCCGAAGTCGCCACCAGGGAGGTGGCCGGCGTGAAAGGATCAGCTGGATGCGAGTAGGGTGGTTGACTACCCGATTGGAAGAAGACTGTCGCGCGCGTGATGGGCGACGAGCCAGAAACATCCGCTGTGAAGGTGATCTGTTCGGCGAACTGATAAGAGGCGCTCAGCGCGTTGAACGTGATGCCGTCGGCCTGAGCTGCGCCGATCGGGTGGAGGAGGCCCGCCAGAATCATCAAACAAAAAAACGTGCGACGCATAGTGATCATCCTGAACAAAGAAGCCGGGTTGCTCCAGGGGTGGAACATAGACGCCATTGATGCGCAGAAACCCGGTTTTTACCCTCGATGTTTTACTGCAACAGCGCGATGATGATGCTTAAAGTGATCGGGCTGAGCAAAGTCGAAAGCAACACGGTGCCGGTCACCAGCTGCGGTTCGGCTTCGTATTCATTGGCGATAAGGGTGCTGATCACCGCCGTGGGCATACTGGCTTCCAGGAGGCCGGCTTGCCGCGCCGGGCCGCTTAAATTCAGCAGTGCGGCCAAACCTAGGGCGATGACGGGCGCGACCAGTAAGCGCAGCGCCGTGCCGGCACTGGCGGCTTTCCAATATCCACCGATGGACGCATCGGCCAGCTGCATGCCGAGCAGCAACAACATCAACGGAATGGCGGCGTGAGCGGGCAGGCGCAGCCCTTCCATGATCGGCTCCGGCACTTGCCAGCCCGTGGCGCGAATGATAAACACGGCCAACAGCGCGTAGACCTGCGGCAACTTCAGCAAGTGTGTGATCACACCGCGCCAGCCGCCCTTGAACCCGGAAGCCATGAGCGTGCCCAGCGTGTAAATCAAAATGCTGCTGCTGGCAAAGTAGATCACGGCACGCGCTTCGGCGTCTGCGCCAAAAGCCAGGCGCGTCACGCCCAGCCCATAATTGCCGGCATTGACGAACATTGCCGCCAGCAAGAATCCGATCAGCTGCGGCCTGGTCATGTGCATGGCACGGCCGGTCAGCCAGGCCAACGCGCCCATGATCAACACCATCAACAGCACAAAGATAAAAATCTGCGCGGTCTCGCCGCCGTCCATGTTTGATTCGATCAGCGAGACAAAAACCAGGCACGGGCTGAGCACGTAGAACGTCAGGCGCGTGGCGGTGCGCAATTCCGGGTGATTGCGCCGCGCAAAGGCATAGCCCAGGCCGATCACGACGAAGACCGGCAGAATATCGTGAGCGAGAATTTCGAGCAGGGTACTCAATCGTCGTCGTCGTCTTCGTCTGGTTCTGCGTCAAGTACCCAGTCTTCTTCGTCGTCGTCAAAGTCAAACAGCGAGAAGTCCAGATTGTCGGTTTTGAATTCCAGTTCGGCCAGCGCATCTTCGGCCACTTCGTACAGGTGATCGGCCTCGCTGTCCATTACGGCCAGCAATAGCTTCTTCGCTTTGTCGCCGCCGATCTGGCCCAGCGCCCAGACGGTCATCAGCTGCACGTCTTCGTCGACGTCTTCCAGCAGATCACCCAACGCGTGCACGGCGGGCGTGTATTCCATTTCGCCGGCAGCGCGCGCGGCTTCGTAGCGCATCTCGGGCAAAGGCGCGGTCATTTCGGCGATGACCGTCGCGCCCCAGCGTTCCGCGTCCAGCGAACGTCCCATCGCGAAGAGGGCACTCTGACGCATCAGATCAGTGTTGTGCTGGTAGGCCTGCGCGATCATCTGATGCGTGTCGTCGTCGCCCAGGAAGCCCAGTGCTTCCAACGCGCGGCGGCGTACCTCGATCGGCTCCAGGGCATTTCTGAAGGTGGCCTTCAAGGCTGTGAGGATGGGCTTCACTTTGTCGGCGGGCAGCTCTTCCAGTTCGCCCGCATACACAAACTGCGCCAGGGCGCTGGCTGCGGCCGCGCGCACCAGATCATTTTGATCGGTTTGCAGCAGCTTCAACAGGGGCGCAATCAAGCCCGGATCTTCGGCCTCTTCCCACAGGCCATTGACCGCCGCCACTCGAACCGTGGGATCAGAGTCGATCAGGCCCAGCCGAAACACGGCATTGAAGTCGGTCTCAAAATTCTCTTCGCCAATCTCCACCAGATGGCGCATGATCGCGGTGCGCCGATCGTCGGGCAGCGTGTTCCAGACGGTCTTGACCTGTTCGAGCTGTGCCTTATCCGTGCCCGAGAGGGCGTACAATCCGGCCACCGAAATCGGCTCGTCAACATCGGCCAGATTCTTGAGTGTGTCATTCAAGGTTTTCATAGCTGGTTCTTTTCACCGTGCTGCTGAAATAAAAAGGGGCGATTTGTTCGCCCCTATTTTACTCTAATTTGCCAAACGGCCGATGTCTTGAATGGTGATGAGCACCATCAGCACCAGCAGCATCGCCATCCCGATGAAGTGGACGACGGCCTCTCGTTCCGGCGAGATACGTTTATGGCGGATAGCCTCCAGCAAGACGAAGATCAAGCGTCCGCCATCGAGAGCGGGCAGGGGTAACAAATTCGTGATTGCCAGCGCCAGGCTGATTGCCGCGAAGAGATTCAAGAACCAGAAAGGCTCACCAGTCCTAGCTGTTTGCTGCACGGCGGCAGCGGCATACTGGCTGATGCCGACCGGCCCGACGACTTGCGCTTCTTGCGGCGCAATCACACCGCCTAACAGCCGCGTGGGCAGTGTTACGATTTGCTGTACCGTGTCGCCAATGTCGCCCAGCGCCAACGTCACCGACTCACCGAACGGGTGCTTCACGAGGTTATAGCCGTTATCAGTTGCCAGCACCACGCCCATCTTGCCCTGACCGGCCGGCGTCTGCGACATCGTGCGCGGTGTAATCTCCAGGTTTAGTTCTTGGCCGTTGCGCAGCACTACCAGCGCCAGCACTTGACCGGCATGCTCGTCGACAACCTGCTTCACTTGATCGATGCGTCGAATGGCAACGTCCCCGATCGAGACGATGGTGTCATCGGGCAGCAGGCCGCTCTGCGCGGCGGGTGAACCCGGTGCGATCTCACGAATGGTCACGGGCATTTCGGGGTAGCCCAGCATGTACGTCAACGTGAAGATGACCAGCGCGATGATCAGGTTCATGCCCGGCCCGGCCAGCAGCGTGGCTGCGCGCCAGCGCTTGGGCGCATCGTTGAAGCTGCCTTTGCCCAGCAGACCTTCTTCGCCGTACATGCGGACGAAGCCGCCGATGGGCAGCCAGTTTAACGAGTATTCTGTGCCCGGATCGAGGTCGTCGACGATGCCGCTGATTTCGTGCGTGCCGCGCTGCATCTGGACGTTGCGGCGCTTTGGCGTTGGCGGCGGTGCGACGGCCACGGCTTTACTATCGGTTTTGACGGTGAGCGCCTGCGGCTCGATCGGGGCGGCGGGCGGTTGCAGCAACGCGGCTTCTGCGGCCGGCTCCAACTCGAGCGAGCGGACCACCGCCTGGCCGTTGAGTTCGTCGTACGTGAGGGTAACAGCTTTGTTCGGGTAGATCAGCCAATCCCACGGCAGTTCAAAATTGCGCGGCGTATCAAAGCGCACGCCATCGATAACGATGTAGCCCTTGCCACGCCACAGCTTCCTGGCACGCGGCGGGTAGCCCATACCAAATTCCAGCGCGCGGATGCCGCCGCGTTTGGCCGCCAGAAAGTGGCCCAATTCGTGCAGCATGATCAGCGGGCCTAGCACGATCAAAAACGAGATGACGAGCAATACGGGATTAACTTCATCCATTGATACTTACCTTCACCCTCAACTTTCTTAGTGGCACTTCCGGCCAATTCGATTAATTAACATTATACCTTGCCCGTTTAGACGCCGCAATGAATGGGGGGTTAAAGGCAATACTGTTAAGATAAGGCTCCAAGCCCGCGTCCTCGCGGGCGGACCAACCGCGAGGACGCGGTTGACGAGCACTAACTAAACAGTATTGGGGTTAAAGGTTGATCAGAGATCAGGGACGGGGGGGAGCAGGCGCGCCGGGCCGCCCGTGCGAGCGATGATGATCTGGCGCACGCCGGGAATGACGCGCAGTCGCAGGGCTACTTCATCCGCTGCCTCGGCGGAGCAGATCACGTGCACGTTGGGGCCGGCGTCGATGGTGGTGCAGGCGGCCAGTCCGTTGGCGCGCCACTGCACTACCGCTTGCATCACGGCGATGGTCGCGGGCTGCCAATACATGAGCGACGGGGCTGACGTGATCATCACCGCGTGCATCATCAATGAATCGCGTTCGACGACATCGGCCAGCGCGGCGAAATTGCGGCCCAGCACAGCCGATCGGGCCTGCGTCAATCGATCGGGCGCGGTCGCCACGCGGGCAGCTTGCAGCGGACTGGTGTCGGCCACGGCATGCCCTTCGGTCGATCCGACTGATTTGTGTTCCACATCGATCAAGGCGACGATGTCGCGCAAATCCCAGTGATCGGCGGGCGCGATGGACGTGGCGTAACTCGATCGGTCATCGGCTCCAACTGCCCATTCCACAAATCCGCCGGGCACACTACGACACGCGGAGCCAGAACCTAGCCGCGCCAATCGCGACAACTCGGCCTCACTCAACTTCAACCCGGCGGCGGCACTGGCGGCTACGGCCAGCGCGGCAAATCCAGACGCCGAGGAGGCCAACCCCGCACCCGCTGGAAAGTTGTTGCGGCTTTCGACGCGGGCGTAGACCTTTGAGGTTTCCGAAACCTCAAAGGTCTGGCAGAGGTCGCGCACCTGATCGAGAAAGCGACCGACCCGCTCGCGTCCCGATCCGGTGACTGCGCGCCCATCCAAGATCAACACATCGGACTTGAGCGATGAATCGAATTCAACATGAGTGGTCGTTGTGAGATCGGCCAGATTCATGGAGAGCGATGGATTAGAGGGCAGACGCAATTCCTGATCGCGATTGCCCCAGTATTTGATCAGGGCGATGTTACTATAAGCGACAGCTGTTGCTGTGCGATTCTGCATTTGGCATAGACCACCTTTTCTTCGTTTTCCATAGCAAGTTTACCACGTGCGCGAAGATGGAAGAGTTGAGAATTGACCCTGTCAGATAGTAGTGATATATTGAAACCAGCCAAGGAAGTGTCCGATTTAGGGAGGCATCATGCCGGACGCTTCAGCACGCGACCCCGAAGAAGAACCTCAAGCTGCTCCTGCGACCAACGTCAGTGGCGGCGTCAACCTCGACGCCCAGCGCGACGTGACCGTTGGCGGCGATGTCGTCGGGCGTGACAAGACGACGACCAGCATCGATACAGGCGGCGGCGCCCACGTTGCTGGTGACGTGAATGCTACTGAGTTCGTCGGGCGCGACAAGATCACCACTATCGGCTACACCGTCGAACAAGTCAGCACCCTCCTCACGCAGATCGGCAGCACCTTCCAGCCTAAGCCTTTCGATGGACGCTGCCCGTATCTGGGCCTGGATGCCTTCTCTGAAGACGACGCCGATCGCTTCTTTGGCCGCGAGACATTGGTGAGTGAACTCATCGAACGCGTCAAAGACTCGCGCTTTGTGGTGATTGCTGGGCCGTCAGGCAGCGGCAAGTCCTCGTTGGTGCGCGCGGGATTGATTCATGTGTTGAAGCAAGGTGCCTTACCCAACAGTGACCGCTGGTTGTACGCCACGCTGACGCCAGGCCGCGATCCGATCGAGTCGCTGGCGCTGGCGATGTCGCGCATGGCAAAGTCACCAGACGCTGGCGATTACATCCGTAAGAACAAGACTGAAGCGGACGCGCTGCACAAGTTCTCGGAATCCATTCTAAGCGACCGCAAGGATCAACGCGCCGTGATCTTTGTCGATCAGTTCGAGGAAGTCTTCACGCAAGTTTCCAAAGAAGATGAGCGTGTCGCCTTCTTGAGTCTACTAACCCACGCAGCGACGATCGAAAGCGGGCGCGTGACCGTGCTGTTTGCGCTACGTTCCGACTTCGTGTCGAACTGTGCAATGTATCCACAGTTGAATGCGCTGCTCAATCAACAGTTCATGCAGGTCGGCGCGATGCAGTCCGACGAGTTAGTGAGTGCCATTGCACGACCCGCCCTGCAAGCGGGTCTGCGAATCGATCTCGATTTGGTCGCGCAGATCGTCAACGATATGCAAGACGAGCCAGGTGTGCTGCCGTTGATGCAGTTCGCGTTAAAGGATTTGTTCGACGTGGAGCAGGCTAAGGGTGGCGTGATTGCTCTGACATTGAATGACTATCTCGCGCGTGGGGGCTTGCGTAAAGCGTTGGAACGCCATGCTGATGCGGTCTTTGCCAAATTGAGCGAGAGTGAGCAACACCTGGCGCGGATGATCTTTAGCGGCCTAATTGAGATTGGGCGCGGCACACAGGACACCCGCCGCACCGCTGTTTTGGATGAGCTGATTCCGGCCAATGTCGTTCATGCTAATGTAGAAGCCGTGATTCACAAACTGGCCGATGCACCTGCGCGCTTACTTACCACCGACGAGCAAGCCCATCGGGTTACGGTAACGCTGGCACATGAGCGATTGATTGATGCGTGGCCGTGGCTGCGCAGGTTGGTGAATGAGAGCCGCGAAGCGATTGCGCTGCAAAATCAAATCGTGGAAGATGCGCAGGAATGGGAAAAGCATCAACAAGATGTAAGTTATCTTTACAGTGGCGCGCGCTTGGCAACGGCGCAAGCAAAACTGGATACAAGCAACATACGTTTGAGCATGTCGGTACGAACCTTTCTCAATGCTAGCCACGATAAGGCACAGACAGAAAAGGAAGCCGAGCTAAAACGTTCGCAAGAAAAAGAGCAACAGCGCCAGCGTGAGCTGGACGACGCACGACGCATAGCGCGTGTAGAACGGAAGGCTCGTCAGCGTTCGTATCTGATTGCGGGGGGACTGGCACTCATCTCGGTGATCGCGATTCTGCTCCTTCTTTGGCCGCGTGTTTTGGCATTGACGACACGCGGCGAAATGGTGCTAGTGCCCGGTGGGATAATCATGATGGGAACAAACTCTAACCCCGGACCGAAGGAAGGACTAGCGAGTTGGAGTGCATCTGTCGCAGACTTTCATCTGGAAAAGTACGAAGTAACGAATGAAAAATACGAAAGATGTGTCTCCGTTAATGCCTGTTCTCTGCCAGCCAATCGCGCCTCATTTGAAGGTCAGGACAAAGTGCAATTGCCAGTCGTGTTTGTTACTATGAGTCAAGCGGATGATTATTGTCGGTGGATTGGACGCCGATTGCCCACTGAACTGGAATGGGAGTGGGCTGCGAAAGGGGCAGAGAAGAGAGACTATCCAACCGGCAATTTAAAACCTGATCCAGTTGCCGTCAATGCCGGAACGTATATTCGTGGTGTTCCTGCTGGAACCGAACCGCGACGTCCCGTTACTGAACTGATGCCCGATCAAGCAGACACGTTTGGGTTGGTGGGGAATGTCCAAGAATGGACGCTCTCTTTTTATTATACGTACAGCGAACCTGAATACCGTGGCGCTCATTGGACGCCGCAGTCTGAGATACCTGCGAAAGCAAACGGAATGGTTGTGGCGCGTGGAGGCAGTTTCGTCGAAAGAATTGAACGTGCGCGCACTACGGCGCGTCATCCGATCATTCCCACCTTTCCTGTAAGTCATGTAGGTTTCCGGTGTGTGGAAGGCGGTTCGCTGGAAAACCTGCTCAAGGAGGACTTCTCTATGCACTAAGGATTTAGAAATCGTATCGGTCATCTCGCCAGTTCAATGCAAAAGACGTCCTATAGTTTGTCAAGGCCGAAAATCGAGGACGGGGCCGGCTGAAAATAGTAATGAGCTAAGTTGAAGAGCAGTTCATCGTAGCGATGGCTGTGGGAACAGGATGCAATTCGCACTTAAACAAGCGATCG
>JBGSPW010000251.1:0-7913 GCA_041738395.1 Thermoflexales bacterium | reverse complement strand
TGATCAACAACCTCATTATCGGAATCGTGCTGCACCTGGGCTGGACGAATTTGCCCGCAGCCCGCCGCTACTATGATGCCCACCCGGCTGAGGCGCAACAGATCGTTATGCGGCAGCTATGCTGACTTTGGAAAAGCCCTGCAAATATAGACAAGGGTATTGTGTTTCACTGATTCAGGCATATAATGTTTATAGAAATTAGGCTTGTTTCACCACACCGAAGAATAGCTTTGTGTGGTAGAGCCTGAATTTACGGTGGTGGATGTAACTCTGGAAATAATTTCATACCTGTGGAGGCAACCATGTTGCAGTTTCTGTTCTGGCGATTACCTGCCTATCTTGTGTTGACCGTTATTTGCCTAGGTGGATGTAGCCAGGCGTTGCCTGCTACACCTACCCCTATTGTGATACCATTGTCTACAACCCTTGCCTCTCCGGCACCGTCCCTTCCAACATCAAGCGAAACTCCCCTCCCGACACCGACCGCGATCCCCCTCCCGACACCGACTTCCGCCATTAGATCGACGCCCGTATTTGTCACGAGTTTCAACGGTGACACCCAGCCGTTTGTTTACCCGAATGCCGCCGCAGTAGATGCAATGGGCAACCTCTATGTAATCGATGCGGACGCGGCTCTGGTGAAGAAGCTGGACTCGACCGGAAGGTTTCTCGCCCAATGGGGCGGGCATAACGGGGCATTCCAGTTTGGCTTTAGGGCCCTTGACGCCGGAGGGAAGCCGGTGGGAGAGACCCTAAAGGCTGCCTGCGTGGCAATCGATGCGAAGGGGAACGTCTATGTGGGGGACTCGGGCAATTATCGAGTTCAGAAGTTTGATGCAGATGGCAACTTCCTGGCTGAGTGGGGCAGTCAGGGCGAGGGTGACGGACAATTTGCGGAGGGCATTTGCGTCGGCCTCGATCGCAACGGGTCGGTCTACGTCAGCGACAGCGTTCACCACCGTGTTCAGAAATTCGATGCGGATGGTCACTTCATCCGCAAGTGGGGCAGTAAAGGTATTAAGCCCGGACAATTCAACACCCCGTGGACCGTGACGGCTGATGCCGAAGGCAATGTGCATGTGGTGGACATCTACAACAACCGCATCCAGAAGTTTGATCCAGACGGCAATTTTCTGGCCAAATTCGATATTCCACCTCTCGATGGCCGTCTGGTGCGGCCTCTGGGCGTGGCTCTAGACTCCCAGGGCGGCTTCTATATTCTCGACTCTGAACGCGTTCTCAAGTTCGATAGCGAGGGAATGGTACTGGCTGTGTGGGGCAGTCCCGGCCCAGCAGAGGGCCAGTTCACTTCGGTAGGGACGATTGCAGTAGACGCTCAGGGCAATATCTACATTGCCGACGCGGGCAATGGCCGGATTCAGAAGTTTCGCCAGCCTTGAGTAGGGCGGCGCTGCGCAGCCACGCAGGCTTCGCAGTTGAATTGAACTACACCCAGCATATCGCTCTGCTCGACAACTCAAATCAAACACTGAAAGACCTGACAGGTGGGGCAAATCATTCCGATTGATCAACACCCCTTGCCCCACCTGTTGGGTCTGGGCAACTCGCACCGACTCTAACCGCAATACTGTTTAGATAAGGCTCGCAGCCCGCGTCCCCGCGGGCGATCCCACCGCGCGGACGCGGCTGGGTGAGCGCTAACTAAACAGCATTGGCTCTAACCGCGATTTTACCTCAGCTTGCCGCCTCTCCCTGAAACCTCCGAAGTGCGTATAATAGCCCCTGTCTTTGTCAATACTTTTCTGAAAGGATGACCATGGCTAACGGCCTGACCCTCATCTCACCCCGACTTGTTCCTCCCCTCGATCCTGATTTTCGTCCAGCTGTTTTAGCGAATCGTGCTTTCCAAAAAGAAGTAGCCGATTTCGGCGTTGGTGTGCCGCTGGTGCTCGGACTTGAACGCGCCAATGGCGAATTGTCCCGCTTCGAGACGCACGTGTTCCCCTCGCATCATCCGCGCGCCGCGGCGAACTTGATGGTCGTCGAGCGGCTCGTGAAGTTCTTATTGTGGCAGCGCGGCGGCTGGCGCGTCTACGTGGGCGGGCCGCGTGAGATTGGCGAATACATCGCTGCGTGCTACGCGCCTGATGGTGTACGCAAATTCGATTATCACTTCATGGGCGAGGACGTTTACGAGCAGACCTTCATCGTAACGATCTGCGCCGCTGACGAGGTGCCACCCGCGAATGAGAATGGTCGCGCGTTGGGCCGTCATCTCGATGGCTGCCGCATTGGCTTCGATCTCGGCGCGTCCGATCGCAAAGTCTCGGCGGTGATTGATGGCGAACCGGTGTATAGCGAAGAAGTGGTGTGGGAACCGCGCAAGCAAACTGACCCCGACTATCATTACCACGAGATCATGACTGCGCTGAAAACAGCCGCGTCGAAGATGCCGCGCGTCGATGCTATTGGCGGCAGTTCGGCCGGCATTTACGTGAACAAGCGAGCGATGATTGCCTCGCTGTTTCGCGGCATTCCCAAAGAGCGCTTCGGCGAAATCAAAGACCTCTTCGTGCGCATTCAGAAAGAATTGAATGTGCCGCTAGAAATCATCAACGACGGTGATGTGACGGCATTGGCGGGATCGATGTCGTTGGAAGACAACGGCATTCTGGGCATCGCCTTAGGCTCGAGCGAAGCGGCGGGCTACGTGGACATGAACGGCCATATCGTCAGTTGGCTCAGCGAATTAGCCTTTGCTCCAATCGATTATCGCCCGCACGGGCCGCTCGACGAATGGTCGGGCGACATTGGGTGCGGATCGCAGTATTTCTCGCAGCAGTGCGTCTTCCGTCTCGCACCCAAGGCGGGCCTCACCATTCCAACGGATGTGACTGATGCTGAAAAACTTAAGTTCGTGCAGGAGAAACTCGAAGCTGATCACGAGGGCGCGCTCAAGATTTGGCAGAGCATGGGCGTCTTCATGGGCTACGGTGTGGCGTACTACGCCAATTTCTATGAAACCAACCACGTCTTGATTTTGGGACGTTGCACCTCGGGGCGCGGTGGTCAGCTCATTCTCGATGGGGCCAACGAAGTCCTCAGGACCGAGTTCCCTGAATTGGCCGAACGCATTCACATGCAGCTGCCCGACGAGAAGAGCCGCCGCGTCGGACAATCGATTGCGGCGGCCAGCCTGCCGCAGATTGTGCGCTAAGCTGCGGCGTCATGCCCGAATGCTGTAATCGGGCATCCAGAAGTCGGATCGTCAACTGTTGCTGATGAGCATATGGATTCCCGCCTTGCCGTACCCAAGCCTCACTGGGGCTTGGCGGCACGCTAGGCGACAACACGCGGGAATGACTTGAATGACACTTGTTGCCCACAGGAGAAAATCATGAAATTCAATCTTGACACCGCCGAGCTGTTTGTCCCCGATGGCGTGCCGGCCGAACAGGCCTTAGCACGCACGACGCATCTGTGTCTGGCCGCGCATCAAGACGACATCGAAATCATGGCTGCCGAACCGATCCTGACGTGTTTCCAGCGGAAGGACAAGTGGTTCACGGGCGTCGTTGTGACTGACGGACGCGGCTCACCGCGCGATGATCTGTACAAAGACTACAGCGATGAGGACATGCGGGTAGTGCGCTTCATTGAGCAGAAGAAGGCCGCGTTTGTCGGCGAATACGCTGCACAGGTCCTGTTGGACTATCCCAGCAAGGCGATCAAAGACGGTTCGAATAAGCAGGCCGTGGACGATATCGTCAAGCTGCTAAAGGCCACTCGTCCGCAGTTCGTCTATACCCACAATCTGGCCGACAAGCATGATACGCACGTCGGTGTCGCGTTGAAGGTGATCGAGGCGGTGCGCCAGTTGCCGAAAGATGAACAGCCCCAACGTTTGTATGGCTGCGAAGTGTGGCGCGACCTCGACTGGATGACGGACGACGACAAGGTGCCCTTTGACTGTTCCACGCATGAAAATTTGCAGGTGGCGTTGGTCGGCGTGTTCGATTCGCAAATCTGCGGCGGCAAGCGCTACGATCTGGCGACGCTGGGACGGCGCAAGGCGCATGCCACCTACTTCGCCTCGCACGGCACCGATGCGACGACGGGCCTGTCCTTCGGCATGGATCTCACACCCTTGATCGTCGATCCGGCCAAAGACCCCGGCGCGTATGTGCAAGAATACATTCAGCGCTTTGCGCAAGAGGTCGCTGATCGGGTGGGCAAGCTGCGGTGAGTTCACGGTTTGGCCCGCATGTCATGAGCGCCAGCGCCCATGCTATAATCTTCTCAGCAGCATAACTAGTTCTTGTCCGAAAAGTTCCCTCAAGTGACTCCGCCAGCATCCCGCCTGGCGCGCCCCCGCTTCGCGGACAGGGCGTGAGCGGAGCAGCGATCAGTGTCGCTGCGCAGTCGAAGGATGCGGATCAGGCTATGTTTTACGGCGGAGGCGCATCCTTCGACTACGTTCCGCAAAAAACGCGGAACTTCGCTCTCGCCATGTCCTCGGCCATGCCGAGGTGGCGCGTCAGGCGGGATGCTGGCGTTGTGATCAAACAGGTTTTCGGACAGAAACTAACTACTCGGCCATGGTACCCAAATGGCTGCCACGCATCGAGCAGCTGCGGCTGAAGGGTTACCCAGCGCGCACACTGAGGAGTGGCATATGGATATGTTCACGTTCACGGGGATTATCATCAAAGAAGCTAAGGGCTACAGTTCGCTGTGTCCTGAACTGGATGTTGCCTCAGTTGGCTCGACGCTGAAAGAAGCTAGGCAGATGCTGTTAGAAGCCGTCATGGCACACATCGAAGGCGCGATTGAGGATGGTCTGCCCTATTTGCGTCCAGTTCCGGCAGCTGACGATCCACGGCGTGCTATGCCTGACAAAGTGAAATCAGTTTTTCGCTTCAAGGTAAACGTGGCTGTGCACGCTTATGCCTAGATTACCCTCGGTAAAATCCGCCGAAATGGTTCGAGCGCTTGAGCGCGCTGGCTTTGTGTCAGTGCGACAACGCGGCAGTCACTTGCGGTTACGCAGAGGAAACCTGGCGGGACTGTGCCGATTCACTCTGGCGATCTTCCTCCGCTGGTCGTGCATTCCATCCTTCGCCAATCTCAGCTGACCGAAGCGGAACTGAACGCGCTCCTCTAGTAAGCGCGAAAAACGCTGGATTTTACGACAAAAACACACATTTTCGCGGCGTTGTCAACCTCGATCAGAGCCTCTGTGTTGTTGGAGAATGACCCGCTTCAAGGTATAATTACGTCTGCTGTAGGCTGTGTTTAACGGCTAGGAGTTACTGGAATTGACAGACGAACTTGAACTCACCGGTCCCGTCAACAACGGGACTTTCCCCGCCGACAATAATGCCGGCCACATCCGCACCATCGACATCGAGCACGAAATGCGCGGCGCCTATCTCGATTACGCCATGAGCGTCATCGTGGCGCGCGCTTTGCCGGATGCGCGTGACGGCTTGAAGCCGGTGCATCGCCGCATCTTGTACGCGATGCACGATATGGGCGTGCGTTCCAACACCGCCTACAAAAAATCAGCCCGTATCGTGGGTGAAGTATTGGGCAAGTATCACCCGCACGGCGATTCGGCCGTGTATGATGCGATGGCACGCATGGCGCAGGATTTTTCCATGCGTTATATGCTCGTCGATGGTCAGGGCAACTTCGGCTCGATCGATGGTGACGCCCCGGCGGCCATGCGCTATACCGAAGCGCGCCTTGCCGCCATGGCCGATGAATTGCTGATTGACATTGATAAAGACACGATCGATTGGTCGGACAACTTCGATGCCACGCTGAAAGAACCGGCGGTGCTGCCCGCCCGATTGCCTAATCTGCTCCTCAACGGCTCTTCCGGTATTGCCGTCGGCATGGCCACCAATATCCCGCCGCATAATCTGGGCGAGATTTGCGGCGCGCTCGATCACCTCATCGTGCGTTGGCAGACGATCATGGAAGAGCGTCGGGTGGTGCCGCTCCCAGACGGTGAAGTGTGGAATCGTGATCATGAATTGCAGTTGCTGAATGATTTCGCTCACACCTCGGAAGACGGCGTCACGGTCGAAGACTTGATGCAGTACATCAAAGGCCCGGACTTTCCAACGGGCGGCCTGATCCTTGGTCGTGAAGGCATTCTGAATCTCTATGCCACCGGCAAGGGCCGCATCGTGATGCGCGCCGTCTCGACGATCGAAGAGATGAAGGGCAGCCGCTTCCGCATCAACGTGACGGAGATTCCGTATCAGGTCAACAAGACCGCGCTGATCGAGCGCATCGCCGAGTTAGTGCGCGACGAGCGCATCGGCGGTATCTCCGATCTGCGCGACGAGTCCGATCGGAATGGCATGAGCCTGATCATCGAACTCAAGCGCGGAGCGCAGCCCAAGACGGTGCTGAACCAACTGCACAAATACACGCCACTGCAATCTACGTTTGGGGCGCAAATGTTAGCGCTGGTCGACGGACAGCCGCGCCTGCTGTCGCTGAAGCGTACGCTGCAAATCTACATCGCGCACCGGCACGAAGTTCTCACGCGACGCAGCCAGTTCGATCTGGACAAGGCGCGGGCGCGGGCGCACATTCTGGAAGGGTTGCGCATTGCGCTGGCTAACCTCGACGCGGTGATCCAGACCATCCGCGAATCACCCAACGCCGAAGAAGCGCGCACCCGCTTGATGGATCGCTTCCATTTGAGCGAAGTGCAGGCGCAGGCCATCCTCGATATGCAGCTGCGCCGTTTGGCCGCGTTAGAGCGGCAGAAGATCGAAGATGAATATCAGGCGATCAGGGCGACCATCGCGCATCTGGAAGATTTGCTGGCGAATCCGCGCAAGCTGCTGGGCTTGATCAAAGATGATCTGTCCGCTATGCAGGAGAAGTTTGGCGATGAGCGTCGCACGCACATCACGTCGGACGGCGCGGAAGAATTGTCGCTGGAAGACCTCGTCGCGGACGAAGAAGTGCTCATCGCTTTGACGCAGCGCGGGTACATCAAGCGTGCCGCGTCCAAGGCTTATCGGGCGCAGAAACGTGGCGGGCGCGGTGTAACCGGCATGGCGACGCGCGAGGAAGATGTGGTCGATACGATCTTTGCCACACGCACCCTGCATCACATCTTGTTCTTCTCGGACAAGGGCAAGGTCTATCACGTGCGGGCCTTTGAGGTGCCGGATGCCGATCGAGCCGGGCGTGGCGTGCCGCTGGTGAATCTCATCAATCTGGCTGAGAATGAAAAGATCACGGCGGCGTTAGCCGTGCGCGAATTTACGCCTAACTCGTTCTGCACGATGTGTACGGTCCACGGGCGCATGAAGCGCGTGAATATGACCGAGTTTGAGGCGGTGCGGCCCAGCGGCATCATTGCAATTTCGCTGGAGCAGGGCGATATGTTGGGCTGGGTCCACGCGACGAACGGCAAACAGGATGTGATCATCGTGAGCGCGCGCGGCCGCGCCTTGCGCTATCGCGAGTCGAAGGTGCGTTCGATGGGGCGCACGGCGGGCGGCGTGGGCGCGATCCGTTTGCGCGAAGGCGATTCCGTCGCCAGTATGGACGTAGTTGTGCCCGGCGGTCAATTGCTGGTCGTATCAGAAAAGGGCTACGGCAAGCGAACCCCGTTGGAGCAATACCCGACCAAGGGCCGCAATACGGGCGGGGTGCGCACGATCGCCGATCGGTATGAGGAATCCGGCCCCATCGTCGCGGCGCGTGTGGTCAAGCCTGAAGATGAGATCACGTTGATCACGGCGGCGGGTATCGCGCTGCGCACCGCGGTGGAAAATGTGCGCACCGCGGGCCGCGCGACCTTGGGCGTGCACGTGATGACCTTGGACGAAGGCGATCGGCTGGCGTCGCTGGCGCGGTTGGAGGAGAATCCTGAAGAGAACGCGCGGGCTGCGGCTGAAGCAGCCGCGAGTGCCGGC
>JBGSPW010000240.1:0-14393 GCA_041738395.1 Thermoflexales bacterium | reverse complement strand
CCGCCGCGCCGCCAGACGTGCCACCTGCCGCCGCAGTTCATCACGCTCACGCTCGCTCAGACTCTCGAACGGGCGGTTCATCAGATCGTCGAGCGGCTCGCGCTTCTCGTATTCCTGCGCCATATTCTCGGCGATCTGCTGCCCCACGTAATCGGCTACCTGCTGTTCCAACGCCTCGGCATTGCCCTGCATGGCATCGCGCAGTTGCTGGCGGGCTTCGTCGTCCAGGCCCAGCGCGGCCAGCATTTCCATCAGTTCGTCGATCGCTTCCTGCAAATCCTGCATCCCCAGCTGCTGCAGCATGCGCCGGTTGATCCATTGCTGCTGATACATCTGATTGGCATTTTGCAGTCCAGCTTGCTGACCCAGCTGTTGCAACTCCTCTGACGTGAGCGGGCGACCTTCGGCCAGACGGCGCATGAGTTCGGCTTGCAGCTCACGCAGGATCTGGCGCAGCGCGTCTTGCAGCATCTGCTGCTCGTCGTCCGACAGACCGCCGGTGCCATCCATCATCGGCGGCTGCATCGATCCGAAAAAGAGCGGAAACAGCTTGTCAAACGCGGGGCCGTCTTTGGCTTCTTTGACGAGCGTCGCCTTGAGGGACACGCGAAAGACCTCGCGATCTTCCAGTCCCAGACGATCGATCGCGTAAAAGGCATCCTGGCTCTCGGCTAAGGATATCCTCACGCCGGAAGCGCGGAGCGCCGTAATGAAGTGAACGATGCGGGAGTCCATCATGCGTAAAACGTATTGCGTAAAACGTAATTTTACGTTTCACGTTTCACGTTTTACCTCCTTCGTCGTCGCGGATCATTATCATACGTATCATATCGATCAACAGTCTGTGAACCACTCCGGCCCGATCGGCCTTCCAGCCCGCCGCCACGGGCACGCTGTACATCGGCTTCGTGCTTCAACAAAACCGTGAGCGTCGTGTTGAGCGTCGTTTCGTCCATGTGATCGGCGTTCAGCGCGACGAGGGCCTTGGCCCAGTCGAGCGTTTCGCTGACGCTGGGACTCTTCTTCAAGTCCATCGTGCGCAGCCGCTGCACGATCTGCACGGCCTGCTGCGCCAACTTCATGTTGAGTTCCGGCACCTTCAGGCGGATGATGTTGAGTTCCTGCTCCATCGAGGGATAATCGACAAACAGATAGAGGCAGCGGCGCTTCAGCGCTTCGCTTAACTCGCGCGTGTTGTTGCTGGTGAGCAATACCAATGGCTGATGCCGCGCTTTGATGGTGCCCAGTTCCGGCACGCTGACCTGAAAATCGCTGAGGATTTCCAGCAGGAACGCTTCGAATTCCGTGTCCGAGCGATCGATCTCGTCGATCAACAGCACGACCGGCTTGTCGCTCATCAGGGCGCGGAGGAGCGGTCGGGGCAACAGAAAACGCTCGGAGAAAAACACGTCTTCTTCGGCCGCCAACCGATCGGCCGCGGCGCTTAACGTTTCGGCTTCGCTCAGCAGTTGCGAGAGTTTATCGCGCAGCAGCTGCGTGTACAGCATTTGCTTGGCGTACTCCCATTCGTACAGCGCCTTGGTTTCATCCAGGCCTTCGTAGCACTGCAAGCGGATCAACTCGCGGCCGGTGGCCCCCGCCCATGCCTTGGCGAGTTCAGTCTTGCCTACACCCGCCGGGCCTTCCGCAAGAATGGGCTTGTCGAGTCGTTCGGCCAGAAACAACACCGTCGAGATTTCGTCGGTAGCGATGTATTGCTGTTGGCTCAGGCCCTGTTGGACATCGTGCTTATCTTTGAACATAGCTGGGCTGCCTTGAGAGGATGAAAAGATTGTACCCGATGCAAGCGAAAGCGCCACACCCTTTAGCCGGGAGGGCGCTTCTGTCACACATGATTCTGGGTATTGACTTGACACGCCTCGGCCGGCGGCTTCAATATGCCTGCTCACTGCCCTTGATGATCAGCGGCAGAGAGATGCGATACTGCGCTGCGCCGCCTCCCCAGAAGCCGCCGGCGAGTGAATACGTTCCATTGCTCAACAGCGCGGCATCGGGTTGGCCGCTGGTGCCATTCAAAGCGTAGGTTTCATTGCCGATCGATCCGCCACCGCCATCGATCGTGTACCACTCGATGGTGTAAGTATCCTCGACAGCATGTGGCTGATCTTGCGCCAGGGCGCGCCATGTGAACAACAGGCTCCCTAGTAATGAGGCGAGAAGCAGGGCGCGCTTCATACTGCACCTCCCAGGTTTCGCCGCCGAGTGGCGAGCAAACCGATCACCAGCAGACCACCGCTAATGGCATACGGCACGTAGTCGGTTGGCCTTGCACCAAGGCGTTGTTCCAGGGCCGCTACGCGCGCTTCAAGCACGGCGATCTGCGCGTCTTTTTCCTGGACGATCTGATTCAGCCCTTGAATCGCAGCCAGTGCGACACCGTCGGCGTCGACGGTGCTGATATGCGTGTTATCTTCACCCACGCCAAACGCCGCGTAGAAATCCTGCGCCACCGGGCCGATGTGCTGAACTGAAACGTTCTGTGCTTTGTAGTTCCACGTAGCGATCGGCACGGCGGCGAGCCGGGCCAGCACAGCTCGCCCGTCGGCGGGAACCAGGTTCTCTTTCGCATTGCGATCAGACGAGTTCGTCCACGCGCCGCCGTTGCTCAGATAAGCGCCAGTCGATGTGCTGATGAAAACATTCGCGCCGATGGTCGGAGTGAAGTTGCTCGTGGCCCGACCAACCCACACGCCGCCGTTGGCCCGCACGATGAATTGATTTTCCCCGCTGGAGTGGATGTCGGCGTCCATCGAATCGCCCCACACGAATGCGCCATTGTGATTTGCTTTGGCTTGGCTGCCTGCTGCGAAACTGTAGTCGCCGGCAGCCACGTTGAACCCTCCGCCGGGGATGGTGGCAGCATAGCCGCGAGCTGCATTATTCTCTCCTCCGCCGATGCTGGCGTGTCCGCCGTCGGCGACGTTCCCGCCGCCCGCTCCGACGAATCCCTTCGAACCGGCCATATTGTTGGTGCCTCCGCCAACGGCAGAGCCCTGGTCGGCGATGTTCTGGTAGCCTCCACCGACGAAGGCATGAGGACCGCTGGCGAGGTTCTCTTCGCCGCCGCCGATGACAGCCATATCGCCGCCGACCGTGTTGCTGATGCCTCCGCCCACAGTGGCATTGAAGCCGCTTACCGCATTGGCCCACCCACCACCAATCGTTGAATGACCTCCGTTGACAGTATTGCTGAAGCCTCCGCCCACCGTAGCGCCCTTGAAGCTCGCGATGTTGCTACCTCCGCCACCGACGGTGGCAAGATCATAGATCGCGCTGTTATCCTGACCTCCGCCGACAGTGGCACTGCCGCCGTTGGCAGTATTGTGAGCGCCTCCGCTTACAGTCGAGCCACTATCACTGGCTGCGTTGTGGCTGCCGCCACCGACGGTGGCGCTGTCACTGCCGACAATATTGTGATCGCCTCCGCCAACGACAACGAAGTCTCCATGGGCAGTGTTGCTGTATCCACCACCAATGGTAATGCCAGTGCCGTCACTTGCGTGATTGAGCTTGCCTCCGCTAATCACGCCGATATCGCCGCTGGCAGTATTGCCATCGCCTCCACCAACGAAGGCATGTTGTCCACTGGCAACATTATTCCCACCTCCAGCGACTGTTCCGCCGTAGCTGGCAGCGTTGCCTCTACCGCCGCCGACCGTCGCGTCTTCGTCATTCGCAGTATTGCCAATACCGCCGCCTATCGTGGCGTTCTCGCCGCTGGCAGTGTTGTTCATCCCTCCGCAGACCGTAGTCCTGGTGAGATTCGCCGTATTTCCTGCTCCGCCTGCGACGGTGGCGTAAAGCCCACTGGCCGTGTTCCACGCGCCTCCCCCTATGACGGATTCCCAGCCGCTCGCAACGTTGACCCGGCCTCCACCGACGGTGGCATACATCGTATCGGTCAGCGGCCCCGAGGCGTTGCCCGCTTGATTGCCGACGCCGCCGCCGACCGTGCCATAGTGGTCGGTCACGCGGTTCGGAACAGGATCGCCGGTTGATTCATCAGCAGCCGCTCCGCCTCCGCCGATCGTCACGCCGTAGACGCCGACGGTGACAGTGTTGTTGATGTGCCCACCGATCAAGTTGGGGCTGATATCGTTCTGCTGCGTCCACAGGCCGGGCAGCGCCAGCGCATAGGGCGTCGGTGTCAATGCCTGGCGCGGTGTGAGGGCGCTGAATGTTCCGGTTCCTGATGGACAACGCACGGCGATGTCGAGCCAGCGCGCCTCGCCGGTGAACGCGCCACTGCCGAAGTCGAGATTCACGGTGAACAGGCCGTTGCTGACACTGACACTGATCTGGTCTTGTATCGGCCCCACTTGCGATCCGCCGATGTCGGCCGTGTAGAGGATAAAGCGGAAGTCGCAGGTACCGTTGACAGGGGTGTCGCCTTTTTTGAGTTGACCTTGATACGTAAAGGCGGTGTCCACTCCGATCTGCGGCGTGCGGCTGGATGGCAGCTCACCCGCTTGCGTTAGCCCGATCAATCCCGTCAGCATGATTAATGTTACGCCGAAGACAACCACGAATTTGCTCTTCATCAGAGACCTCCTGATTTAGATCGGTGGAGAATTCGATCTTTCGCCATGCTTTACTGCCTGTGTCGATGATCGGCCCGCATGTTTGCTAGCTGTTCTGATGCTCGGCGGCAGTGAGACCTTTCCGATCAAATCGATGACAAACACAAAAGGGCAAACAGCACAGACCCATCGGAATAGACCGTGGTATCTGGCGGCTTGCCCCACTTGTCCTATGTTTTGATAGCTGACCGAATAGCAACGCTAGTTCAGCTTGGCCTGCAACGCTTTACGCAGTTCCGTCTTGCTGGGCGGATAGAGAAACGCGCACTGGCCATCGATGAACACGCCGTTGGCGATACCCCAGCGTTCCATCACAGCCCGATCGTCGGTGTTGATCTCATGCACCACCACGCGCTGGCCCAGTTCGTGCGCCACCTGCAGCAATTCGTCGCGCGCGTGCGCCCAGAAGGGACACTGCCCGCACCAGAAGATATCGACGGTCGTCTTGCCGGCCGGCGTCGGCACGGGCTGATAGCGGCGCGGCAGGAACTTCGGCTGCGGCACATCCTGCCAGGTCTTCATCAATAACCACGCGCAGTCGTTGTCATCCACCACCGTGAAACCATGCTCGACGAAGAACCCCGCGGGCATGAACAGCGAATCGGGATAGGCGATGACCGCCAGACCGCCGGACTGCTCGCGCGCTTTTTCTTCACACGCTTCCAGCAGGTGCGCACCCACGCCATGCCAGCGATGCTTGGGCTGCACGAACATGCAGGTGATGAACGTGAGGTTCTCGCCCTGCACGGGACGCGGGGCATGTTCGATCGGGATGTATTCGAGATGGCCCACCGGGCTGGTACTTTCATAGGCCACCAGGATGCGGACGCCCTTGAACAATGTGTTGTAATTCCAGAAGCGTTTCACGTCCTTGGCGTGGCCCAGCGGCTTGAAGGCCAGTTCCCGATCCGTCTCCCAGTCTTTCGCAAAGTCGTAGTTGAGGCACAGCAGCGTCTGCTCTTCGGTGTCTTGCAGTTCGAAGATTTCCATAGCCGCCTCCTGAATGGTAGGGGCGACTCTTGCGGTCGCCCAGGGCAGCCGCCGGGACCGCCCCTACACGATCATTGGCTCCTGCTCATGATGCTCATGTTCATGATGCGTGACGAAATCGCCCATGAGCGGATTGACCAGTCGTTGATAGTCGGACATCGCCAACTTGATGGTGGTGTGATGCGTGCCTGCCTGGAAAACGATGTACGACTCGTCCACCAGCGACCGATCGAGAATCACCGGCACCTGATAGAGATTGCCGAAGGGCGGCATCGCGCCGACGTCGCAATCGGCAAACAGCTGCGCGAATTCGAACTCGCGAGCGCGGCGTGCCGTGGTCGCCCTGAGCAGTTTGCGCACCCGCTCGAGATCGACATGCCCCGGCGCTGGCAGCACCAACATGATCGGCTTGTCGTCGACGGAAGCGATGAACACCTTGGCGACGTGCTCGCCCTTTTCGTGCAGCACGGCGGCCACTTCCTGCATGGTGTACACCTGACGATGCTCCTGCACTTCGAAATACGCGTGATGCTCGGTCAGATACGCGGTTAAACGCTCGCAGCAAGTTTCCATGGGATTCACCTCCTTGGTGCACGTGGTAAAGATTCGGCAAAACAGCTCTTCCGGGTTAAGCGGGAAGAAGAAACCGGGTTTCTCCGTGTCAAACGTTCCATTCCATTTGGAACGGAGAAACCCGGTTTCTAAATCGGCTATTTCCCACTGAAGCCGGATGACCCGCAAAAACAAAAGCCGACCCTTCCCGGATCGCTCCGGGCTTAACGGTCGGCTGATGGCTCTCTCATGCGCCCTCCTACGGCAAGAACGCAAGTGATATGGGTTGTGACGACGACGTTTATACGGCTTGAGGTGATTTCAGTATAGCACCGTTTTTTCCAAATGTGACGACGAATTTGGCAGAAATGGCGATGCGGAGGTGGCAGGTTATGTTACGGAAGTCGTCCTTAAAAAACGGAGGCACAGACTTCTCCGTGCCTCATGATTCAATCCGGCTACTATGCAATTCTTGCCGATGTTACTTCGGCAATGGCGTGACCCGAATGCGTCGGTCCTCCACGACTGAAAAGTTGCCCACCCAATCTGTCCGACTGTCCAGCGCTGCCACGGCAGCACGCGCCACTTGCTGAGGAGATGCTGTGGAAATACGGAATAAGATGATGCCACTGGCCGCCGGAAGTTTAGTCCGAAAGGCCAGTTCGCCAAAATCCTTGTCAAATCAACTGCATCCCGTGGAAAGTTCTCGTTGGCGAGAATGCGCATGAGGCCTAGACCTGAGAAATGGCCAACGGATAGACCTTCTCAGCGCGCAGCATTTCGCTGGCATACTTCAGGCAGGCTTGAATGTCGGCCTTGGTTATGCCGGGGTAGTTGCGTTCGATGTCGGCTTCACTCCAGCCCTGTGCCAATAGGTCGATCACAAATTCGACCGCGAGACGCGTCCCTTTGACAACCGGCTTGCCGACGAGAATATTGGGGTCGATTACGATTCGATCTTGCCAGTTCATAGGAGTCTCCCATCTGGCTTGATTATATCATCGGAAAACGACGGAGGCCCAGAGCAATCTGGGCCTCCGTCTCGGTACCTCATAGTGAACCGCCTTAACTCGCGGTCGCGGACTGGGATTTCTGCTGATCCAGGCGTTGGCGCAGCCACACATTGACCAACGTCTGAGTGCTGACATGCCGTTCGCGCGCTGTCTTGCGTAAGTCCTCCATCAACTCGGGTTCTATGCTGATAATCGCGCGGCGGGCGGCGGGATCAAACGTCATCTCGACTTCGTAAGTCTGATCCCAGTAATCAGCGACACTATGCGTATCCCAGAACTCCGCTATTTCTTCAATAGTACGGGCTTTTGAAATGCTGGTCAGATTAGAGGCATCGCACATGGCTAGGCAGGATGATGCCGTGACGTTTGCGCCACTTTTTCCTGCAACCACAGGTTGATGAGCGTGCTCGTGGAAACGCCTTGATGGCGCGCCTCTTGGCGTACCTGCTTCAGGACATCTTTCGCCACCGCGCAATAGGCTTTCTCGCTTGAAAGGTTTATTTCCAGGTCAACTTCTTCCATCAAATCTTCGTAGTCGGCCGTACTATGCGTGTCCCAAAACGCCCAGAATTTCTCCAGTGAATCGAAGTTGTCTGGAACCGCTGCGCGCCGGCTCGCTCGCTTTCTATCAGCCATAGGATTTACGCTCCTTGCGATCCATGTCGCGTGCGCTCAGCATCAATGCCTCGTGGCTCAATTTATACACGAAAAACACCGCTAAATAACGGCCGCTTTCTGTTTGTCCCAAAGCGCGATAAACATCCTCACCACGAAAATGACCTGTCTTCATCCTGGTGATGCGGACCTGCTGCGTGAAGATTTCTTCGACCTCTTCAGGTGTTACGCCGTGTTTGCTTTCCAGTTTGTCGATAACATCGTCAAGCCAAATGAAGCCCGCGATTTTGAGCGTCATGGTCACCCCGGAAAGTCGTTTCGACGTGAGTGTATCTGAGAACAAAACAAGTGTCAAGCAAACACAGAGGCGCAGATTTCTCCGCGCCTCTGTGTTTGGTCACCCTTCTTCTGAGAAGGAAAAACGCTTCTCAGAAGAGGCCGTAGGCGCCGCTCGCTTATCAAGCGGCAGTGTCGGGGGTGAGGTCATTTCGTAATCTTCAATAATCGCCCAGCGCTCCGCCCGAACACCTCGGGGAAGTAAAACTCATTCGCCACCGTGGGAATGACCTTATATTCGCCGGGCAGCGTGGCGCGCATGGTGTACGAATACTCATACGTGCCGCGATTGAGGTAATCCGCGAACAGCACTACCTTCTCGTCGCGCAGTTCGCTGCGATCGTACCAGTTCCACCACCACCAGTAATACGGATAAATCCTGTCGCCGTCCGGGGAGGTGCGCGGCCGCAGGTTCGGGCCTTGCGCCAGTATGCTCGTCGTCGCCAACCCCGTATCGATGGCCTCCGCGCCTGCCGGGAGCGGGTCTTCCATCACGATGTAGTACAGATCGTGCGACGCGATGATGGTCAGATCGACGCGGATCACGTCACCGACCTTGGCGGTGGTCACCTCGGGGCACTTGTTCCGATCGGTTTCTGCGCACGATGCCAGCGTGTACCGCCGCTGCACCATGATGCCGCGATCCGTCACCGGCTTGAGATCTTCCACCGGCTGGAACACGCGCAGATGCGCCGTGTAATACATCACACCGTCGCCGGGCCCGCGCGAGAAGGTCAGCCGATTGGCTTCCTGCGCGACCAATTCTTTGATCGCGATCTGCTGCTGCACGGGCGATTGCACATTCTCCGGCGTGAACGTGCCTTCAGTCACGGACTTGTCGTTGAGGAACACGGCGTAGTCGTAGTTGGGCTTCAGTTCGCCGGTCGCCGCCATCCAATCGGTCAGCGCGATTAACGACCAGGCGGTTTCTTGCGTCGTTTCCCAGTAGCCGAACTTGCGCGCCACCATCAACCAGCGCACGATGTTGGGCGCGAGTTCGTTGTTCTGATCGAGCCGCGCATACGCGTCGAGGATGATAGCCGTCGAGCGCGTGTCGGTGGTCATCGACCACCAGTTGTACCCATCCTCTTCCCAGTGTGCGCCCGTGGCGCTGAAGATCGCGGCGTTGTTGAGATCGGACAACAGCGTCTTGATGCGCTCATCCGACTTGCTCGCATTGCCCATTGCCATCGCCAGATACGCCTTGGCGTAATGGCTCAACTTGGCGCGCTCATCAAACAGCGAATCGATCGTCTGCGCCTGCGCTTGCGCGTCTTCCGACAACACGAACGAGTACCACGCCTGCGCGTCGGCCTCGTAACCCGAGAGATCACGCGCGTTCGATTTGAGCTGCCCCTTCAAGTATTCTTCGCCTCGTGCCAGCGAGTCAGACCGCACGGTGAAGCCGGAATCACGTGCTTCGATCATGCCATACACCGTGTAGGCTGTAAGATACGCGTTGCTGTCCTGATTGTCCCACCAGCCCCAGCCGCCGTCTTCGTTTTGCCATGCATACAACTTGTCTAGCGCAACGTTGATCTCTTTGGTCAGCGAGATTTGCAGCGTAGGCGAGACAATGCCGAGTTGATTCAACGCCCGATAGGTCAACACATTCGGCAGGAAACGGCTGACCGTTTGCTCGACGCATTCATACGGATAGTGCTTGAGGTAGTCCAGACCGTTGACCATGCCCGCCGCCAGCGACGGATCGACCTCGATACTCAGCTCACCCGATCGATCATCGTAGTTCGGCGGCAGCACGATCAACTCGGTGCGCTGACCAGCCTGCTTTAATTGCCCGCCGGTGCCCACGATGTCGGGCGCAGTGTAACGCAACACCTTCAACGATCCGTCGGGGCCGGTGGCAAGCCGCGGCTTGCTGGCATCGACAAAATCTCCGGCCTGCGCGTAGAACGCCAGCTGCGCCGCTTCGACATCTTGCGCTTCGACGTTCCACGTGGCCATGGCTTCCGACTTGGCCGGAATGGTCACGACCTGCTGCGCATCCGAGAGGATCGTCACGCCCGTGGCAGAGAGTGTCAGCGTGACCGTCAACGGATTGTCGGTGTTGTTGCTCACATTCGCGGCGAGTTCGGCTTTATCGCCCACGACGAAGAAGCGCGTCGTTACCGGACGAATCAGCAGCGGCTTCGTGGCGATCACATCGACGGTGTTCTCGCCCACTTTCGTATCCGCCGTCGCGCCCACCGCGCGGAACGTCCACGTCGTCAGGTTATCCGGCAACTTGATCGTCACACTGCCTTTACCAGCAGAGTCTGTCGTGAACACCGGATTCCAGTACGCGGTATCCGCAAACTCCTCACGCACTTCGACGTTGGGCACTGCGACGCCATTGGCGGACTTGGATTCGGCCATCGGCGCAGCCGCGGGTGCTGCTGCGCGGTCTAATTCGACGCCGGGAGTGGCCGTCGCCATGGCGTCATACGCCATATCATCACCACCACCACCGCCCGTTGAAGGCAGGGCCTGCGCCTGCGCGGCTTGTTCCTTCTGCCGTTCGAGGTCTTCCTGCAAACGCTCGTTTGCCTTGTTGATCGAGAGGGTCAGATCGACGGCCGTATTCACGCCCAACGGACGCCGGCCATAGAATGCTTCGAGGATGGCGTTGATCGGGCGTGGCAGCAACGACAGTACCGCCTTGTCCACCAGATCGAGCGAGAATTCCACGGCGGCGGGTTGACCAGTGCTATCCGTGGCCTCGATCTGATACGTCACGCTCTCGCCGGGTTGGGCCGTGGTTCGATCGGGCGTGAGCGTGATCTTCAAGGTCTGCGCCACCGGCGTCACATCCATTGGCAGCAGGCCCACTTTGTAATCGCTCAACTTGTTACTCGCGTCCTGGCCCTTGATCAGCACGACGGACACATACACATTCGGCGCGAGATCAGCCGTGATGGGCAGTTCGTAGATTTGCGTGCTGCTGGTGATTTTGATCAGTTGATATTGCAGGATGCCGCCGCGCTCGATCGAAACCAGCGCCCAGTGCTCGCCCTGGAACGGCGAGGGGATCAGAATCCGCGCGGTTTCGCCGGGCACGTACGTCGATTTGTCCGAGATCAACGAGATGCGATCGTTGTTCTCGCGCTGCCACGCCACGTACTCTGCGCCCGTGACCCATTGCCATTCCGCCGCGCGCACTTCGCGCCCACCGCTATCCGTCGCCGAAGCGCTGACCTTGTATGAACCGGCCTGTGGCGGCGTGTACGTGATCGTCGCTTCGCCCTTATCGTTGGTGGTGGCGGTAGCCGTCGTCACTGGAATGTCGTTCGGGATCGATTCCCAGTAACCTTTATCTTCCAGATACGTGTTCTTGTATTCGCGGCGGATCACATTCACCGCGATCGTCTTGTTGGGCAGACGCGTGCCTTCCCAATCGACGGCGATCAGATCGAGCGTGGAAGGTTTCTTCGCTTCGCCGATGTACTCACGCGAGACGACGCCGACATAGAACTCGCCGCTGTGCCGCGTGATGGTGTTGCGCCCGGAGATGACTTGATTATCTTTGCCGGTCGCCGTCGCTTCGACGATCAACCGCACCGAATTCGTAATCGGTGTGCCATCGGACAATTTGAGATCGCCGGGGATTTCGATCGTGAGGTTGCCGTTCGCATCGGTCGTGCCGGAACCCGAAAGAATCGGTTGCGGCGGCGGCGCGTAACTGCGGAACCACCAGCAATCGAAGCAGATATACGGACTGTCGGTATCGCTCCAACTGTAATTGCCGCCCCACGGCGGTTGGAAATAATACGGCTCTTGCAGCACATTCCATTGCACAGGCTGCCCGGCCACGCCGCCGCCGAAGAAATACTTCACGGCCACTTGCGCGCTAGTCGCCTGACCGCGCACGATCTCGGTGTCTTTGGGCGCGACTACCACTTCAAACTCCGGCGCACGATAGGCCGCCACGGTGAATGTTGCATTCGCGCCGTAGCCGCCAAAAGTGATCTGCACGTTGTATTGACCCAGTGCTGCGCCATCACTCAACTTCAAGTCGCCGAAGTAAGTGCCGATGGCACTGACGTCGTAGTCTTTGTCCAGCACGGTCTCGCCGGTGGGGCTGTAGATGGTGAGGTGCACTTTGCTCACATCAGGCAGGCTGTACTTCACGTCATTCTCTTTGCGCAGAAGGCCCTTGAAGTCCACGGTCTGGCCGGGGCGATAGATCGGGCGATCGGTGTAGAGATAGTTGCTGTAGCCCGTGCCTGATCCGCCGTAGTAACCGCCGTTCACGCCGAAGTCATACAAAGCGATGCCACTGCTCCAGCCGCTCGACACGGCGGCATAGGGTTCTGTCGCCAACGCGCCGACCACGCCTTCACCCGTGTTGAATTTGAAGCGCGCGAGGCCCTGCGCGTCGGTGGTCGCCGTGCCGATCGGGGTGTTGTTATGGCCGTAAAACGTGAGCGGCACATTGGGCGCCGGCTGGCCCGATCGGTAATCGGTGGCCCACAGCAGCGCTTCGCCGGCCGCCGTCTTCAGTGTGAGGTTGAGCTGGCTCACTACGATGACGCGATGTCGATCGTAACGATACACGTTCTGATCTTGCTTGAGCTGCGGCGAATCCACCTCGATCCAGTAGAAGCCGGGCTCGAGCAGACCGCCACCTTCGGCCAGATCGATCGAGGTGGCCGTCGCTTCGTTGGACTGCTTCTCGATCGGCACCGACCACGATCGGACCAGCGCCGACCCCGGTGGGGTGTAATCGTAATTGTTGATCGATTGATCGAACAGGCTCTGCGGCGGCAGGCGATACAGCTTCAGATCGGCCTGTTCGATGTTGGTGGCAATGAGATAGATCTTGACCGGATCATAAGCGTTGAGCGTGCCATAAAAATCGGGGAAGTGCAGGCGCACGCTGGGTGGCAGTTGGGCCGTGCGGAAACGTACCGTCAGATTTTCGGCGGTCTGATTGCCATACGGATCTTCGATGCCGGGCGTGATCTGCACCTGGTAATCCGTGCTGGGCTTAGGACCAAAATTGATCACGAAGTTCGTGCCTGAACCATAGGTGTAGACCTGTGTCGGCGACAACGGCGGATTGAATGTCACGTGCGCCAGCACCGTGTCCCACTTCATGGGTGCGTTGAACTTGATGACGAACGAAGTATACGGCGGTGCGTTTTGCTCGCCATCTTTAGGCTCGGTGCCCACGACTTTGGGCAGCGGCACGGTGCTGAACAGCGATGTATACGTTTCTTGCATACCGCTGCCACCGGCGGCGCTGGTGAGGCCCGCGCTGACTTTCACCACATAGGCCGTATTGAAATCGAGACGCGAGGTTGGTGTGACGGTCAGTGTTTCATCCAACACACTCATGTTCAGTGCCACCGACTGGCCCTCGGTCGAGGTGAGCGAAACGTGTTCTTTGGCCGAGGCTAAGCTGATCGGCTGGTTGAACTGCACCACGAGGGGTGTGTCAACGCCGATCAGCGATGCGCCATTATGCGGCGTGATGAACACCACCTTGGGCGGTGCTACACCAAACTGCCAGACGTAATCGCCTTGCAGAGGATTGCCATCGGTATCGACCAGCGGCTTGCCGTCGGGGTTCGCCTCGACCTTGGCATCGATCACGACCCCACCGGGCAGCGGCTGCGCAGGCGTGAATACATACACTGAAGTATTCAGCCACTCGCCTTTGCCTGCCACGGCCTGACCATTCATGCTCAACTTCACGGGCTGTGGAAAATTCTTCATCGCATCCAGATTGGTCAGCGGCACGACCGGTCGATTGAAGATCACCGTGATCTTCGCCAGCGGTTCGGCATCGATAGTGCCCTGCGCGGGCATCACTTGCGCCACTTCCAGATAACCGGCGGTCGCAAAGCGGAACTGATAGGCTTGATTCAGCGGCGCGCCCTGCGCATCCTTGGCGCGTTGATCGACCACGACGTCATACACTCCGGCGCGCGCGAGTTTCTCGGCGGGCGTGAAGATCAGCGTCTGATCGTTTTTCCACGCGAACGTGCCTTTCGTTTCAGGATAGACCTGGAAGGCGCTCTCCACCGCCGATCGATCCATGGCGCGATCGAAGACGAGTTGAATCCCGCTCTCAGGCGCGGCTTCCTGTCCCGGCAGCGGATTCTGATCGATCACTTGCGGCGAAAGTACTGTGTCCGGCACCGGCGTATAACCGGGTCGCGGCTTGGTGGGAATCGGCGTGGACAGCGGCGTGGCCGTCGCCGTGGGAATGATGAAGGGTGCCTGCGACGCGACCGGCGTCACGCCCAGCGGCGGCACGGTCGTTACCCCGATGGGTGGCTGC
>JBGSPW010000172.1:0-14025 GCA_041738395.1 Thermoflexales bacterium | reverse complement strand
CGCGCAGGCGCAGCTCGAGCGGTTGAAGGCGGGCGCGACGCAGGCGCAGATCGCTGCGGCACAGGCGAGTGTAGCTCAAGCCGAAGCGGGGCTACAGGCCGCGCAGGCCGCGTTGAATGAAGCGACATTGATCGCACCGTTCGACGGGACGATCGCGGAGATCAACACGGGGGCGGGACAGGTCGTCGGGGCGGGATCGCCGATCGTGAGCATGGCCGATCTGAACACGTGGGTGATCGAGACGGATGATCTAAGCGAGGTCGATGTGATCAACGTGCAGCCCGATCAAGCGGTGACGATGACGTTCGATGCGCTGCCGGGCGTGAAGTTCAACGGCAAGGTGCTGGCGGTGACGCCCAAGGCGCAGACCAAGCGCGGTGATGTGACGTATACGGTGAAGATTACGATCAAGACGCCGGATCCGAAATTGAGGTGGGGAATGACGGGGCAGGTGGAGATTGCAGTGAAGTGATCGGGGATCAGTTAATCTGGGAGCGGGGATTAGGGATCAGGAAGCCTCATCGGCTGGAGAAGTCGGTTGATCTTGATTCCTGCGGCTTGCCGTAGGGATGTGCGAGATACCAGGATTGCGGTGTTTCTTTGGTGGGTGCGGCGCTGACGGGTGGCGCGCCTGCTCTTAATTTCAGGCAGCGATCTTCGAGTTCTTGATAACGCTTGTGGCGTTGGCAGTGCGCCGCCAACTCGCGCGCCTTGGCTGACTTGCCGATGGCAGGCAGGCTCTCGTAATCAATGGCGAGGTCGAAGCACAGATCGCGCAGTTCGGTGTGATTCATACACTCTGCCTCGATTGTGTTGGGCGCGGGTTCGCTCACTGAAGAGCGGGTGCTTTAGGTCGGGGGAGACGATTGATCGGAGTCCGAGTCGCTCGACGATTTCTTGTCGCGCCCCAGCATATCGCCGGTGATGTTGACGACATTGGCATGAATATCAATACCGCCTGAGCGATTGAGGATCGAAGGTGTGGTAGGCGGCGTGGATTCACGTCCCGTCTCTGGCGCAGTCGTGGGTCGCAAGCGACGGCAGGTCTCTTCCAATTGGGTTAGGCGACCGTGACGCTGGCAGTAGGCCACCAACTCACGCGCCTTGGCCGCCTTGTTATCTCCACCCAGATTCTCGTACTCGACGCCGAGGTCAAAGCACAGATCGCGTACTTCGGTGTCGTTGAAGTAGCGCGTGATGAAGTCACGTAATTGAGGTAAGTCCATGGGATCCTCACGATCAAGCGGTTGTGTTTCGCAGCGTCCTCTCTATCCTGCCCGCAGTTTAAGCTATCGAGCGCAAGAAGTCAATTTACGGCTTGCCTGCCGGCGCCTCTTCCAGCAGTTTTTTCAGGCGGCGCAGGTTGCTGGAAGTGGTGGGTTGCAAAATGAAACGGCGCCCACCTCGCATCGAGATAAGCGCCGCAGAGTTCAGCCGAGTCAGATTCGCGCTACTTCCACGTATCCGGCCGCCACGTGGGAAAAACACCTTGCAAAGCCCCAGACGCGAGCGACGTGACTTGATTTGACCCAATCTCGATGAGGTACATGTCGCCGTTGAGAATCCACGTGGTCGCAGCCGCCACGCGCTGGCTGTCCGGCGACCAGGCCAGCGGCCACGACAGGTGCAGGGCCGGCGTCACGCGCCGTTGCTGACTGCCATCCGGCTTCATCAGGTAGAGGCTGGAGTCATACTCGGCGTTGCCGCGATCCGAAATAAAGGCGATCTGCGATCCGTCCGGCGACCACGCGGCGGCGTGATCTTGCGCGGGATCATTCGTCAAGCGGGTCTGCACCGTAGTGCTGATATTGACTTTGTAGAGTTCCCAGTTGTAAGTGATGACGTGTGTGTTGGAGATGATGTTGTAGCGATCGGTCTCGAACACGATCTCGCGGCTATCCGGCGACCAACTCGCTTGCAGATCGTTCGCGGGGGTGTTGGTCACATTGATTGGCGTGCCGCCATTGGCCGGCACCAGGTACACGTTGACGTAGTTCATCACACCGGGCGGAAAGGCAATGAAGCAAATCCATTTTCCATCGGGCGACCAGAGCGGCGAGCGCGCGGTGAGATCGGAGGTCAATTGGGTTTTATTCGTTCCGTCGGCGTTCATCACCCAGATGTTCCAATCGCGCCGCCACGCGATCCGGGAACCATCGGGCGACCAGGCAGGTTGTTGATTGTCCGTGCCGCCGTCGTTGGTCATGTTGATTTGGTTATGCCCCAGCACATCCATCGTGAACACATCCCACTCGTGATCGGCTTCGCGCGACGAAGTGAATGCCAGTGCTTTGCCATCGGGCCGGAAGGCGGGCTGCCAGTTCAGATCGACTTCGGCGCTGGCCTGCGTCAACTGCAGCACATGCTGCCCGGTGTCGTCGGTGATGAAGAGGTTGGAATGGGACAAGCCGCTGGGATGAGTGACGTAGGAGACGAACGCCAGATCGAGGACAGGGATGTCTTGAATCACCGTCACTTGATCTGTGTCGCTGCTGGTGACGTACACAAGGCCGCGTTCCGCATCGACGGCGATGCCTTCCGTCGCGCCCGCGCCCACCGGAAGCGTGGCGATCAACACGTTGTCGCGTCGATCGTAGACTTTGACGACCTCGCCGCACACGACGAAGATGTGGCCCGTGCGCGCATTCACGCCGACGACAAACGGTTCCTGCCCGACGTTGATTTCGCCGCCGTACCAGTTGACGCCTTCATCAGTCAGATACACGGTGTGCGCCGCGCCTCGATTGGCCGTATACAACCGCCGAGTAATCTGATCGTAAGCGAGGCCATACGGCAACGTGCCCGTCGACTTCGCTTGCGTGGGCACGGTTTGACCGGCGCGCAGCGTCAGCGCATAGCCGCCTTCATACACACTCACATACACCAGACGCTCCGCCTCGTTCACGGTAGTCAATGCCGGTTTATGGAATAGGTCAGAGAGAGTAGCGGTCACCTCCGTTGTCTGGGCATTGATCACCGAAATAGAATCTGATCCAAAGTTCGCCACATAGATCAGGCCGTCCATCACAGCGACACCGTCTGGCAACTGACCGACGCCGACATTCTTGAGCCAGGTGCCGATCGTCGGATCGACGATGCTGAGATTGTTCGTGTTCCGATTGGCGACATACACCCGATCGAGTTCGGCGCTGTATGCCACACCGTTAGGACCGTCTGCGCCGGTAAGGAGAATCGTTGCGCTCAGCACCTGCCGGTTCGTATCGATCACGCTGAGCGTGTTAGCCGCATGATTCCCCACGAAGGCGCGCCCACCCAGTAGATCGAGCGCGATGCCGTGCGGCTGACTGCCCGCTGGAAGTTGAATCGTGGTGACAACGTACGGCGTGGTCGGCGCGGGTTTAGCGATGAGTGGCAGATAGAGCGTATGTGTCAGTGCTTCGCCGGGCGCCGCCAGAACAATCGGGGTGGGGACAGGCTGCATGGTGTTGCTCATCCATACCACGGCGACGATCAAGCTCATTAACACAGTGGTCAAGACCGCGATTCGGCGCATCGTTAACCTCCCCCCAAAAAATACGCCGGACACGAGCCAACTTCCTTCCTTGTCCGGCGCAACAGTTAGGGTTGTGATGGGTTGATTTCACTATAGCACCGATCGAAGACACGTCAACAGACTGTAAGCAAATTGGAACTTTCTGCGCGAGTCCCGTAAGAAGGTGAACTCCGGTCTCTTTGTATTTTGGTCTCCGGCTTGCACAAAGTCGGAGGGTTTTTCATACCCGATTTTGACGTGCAATTGTTGACGAATTCACAATCGCGTGATATTATTCACTATATAAAGATGATTATCGTCATCTTTATTACAAAGGGCAGAATTTACCGAGAAATACAGGCGTTTACAAGAGGATAGAATGGTTACCAAAAAGAAATCTACTGTAGTTATCGCCGGGATGGGCTACGCGGGACTGGCCGCCGCCCGGGTGTTGGCGCGCGACAAAAACGTGCGCGTGGTTTTGATCAACAAGCATGCTTATCATTTGCTGCAATTCCAACTTCACGAAGCCGCGATCAACAAGATCGATGTAGAGACGCTGGCGCTGCCGCTGAGCCGCGTGCTGCCGTCGGAGGTTGAATTCGTCAAAGCGCAGATCACCGGCTTCGACTTCCCAACCCGATCGGTTCACACCGATCGCGGCGACTTCAACTACGATCGGTTGATCATCGCGCTGGGCAGCCAACCGGCCACGTTCAACATTCCGGGATTGAACGAACACGCGCTGATGCTGAAATCGCTGGCGAATGCCCGATCGATCCGCAGCCATCTGGAGGCGGTGCTCTCCGGGTTGTCGGCCATCCGATCGGCCCCCTACCCGATCGTGATTGGGGGAGCGGGCATCACCGGTGTCGAGCTGGCGACCGAACTTGCCGAGGGGTTAAAGAGTTTGGCGCGCGCGCATGATCTTGAATACACTGATCTGAAGATCACACTCGTCGAGGCCGCGCCGACGGTGTTACCAGGATTCGATCAAAAAACGACCGACGAAGCCACGCGTGTGCTTAAACAGCTGGGCATCAAGGTGCGCACAAACACGGCCATCGAGCGTGTGGAAGCCGATCGGGTGTGGGTCAGGCCGATCGGATCGGATCGATCCGAAGAGATCGCAACCTCCACCGTCATCTGGACGGGCGGAGTGCGCGCCAATGCGCTTGTGTTAAACTCAGGACTAACGTTAGGCGCGCGCGGCGCGGCGGTGGTCGATGACTACCTGCGCTCCGTCGATCATCCTGAAGTGTCGGTAGTGGGCGACAATGCGTTGGTGCGCGATCCACGCAACGGGCAGATCGCACTTCCGTGCGGGCAGCTGGCCGCGCAGCAAGGCAAGTACGCGGCTCAGCAGATCCTGTCCGACTTGCGCGGCGATGCGGTAAGGCCGTATGTCCCGCATCTGGATGGTCTGTTGATCTCGCTGGGGTCGTACGCGGGTGTGGGCACGGTGGGACCGGTGTGGGTGCGGCAGCTTATCGCGCGCATGATGAAGATTGGCGCCGAGATGCGTTATCTCTTCAACATCGGCGGAGTGTCGTTAGTGCTAGCGCGGGGATTACTGCTGCGGCATGAGTTTGTCGCGTTGACGCGTTCGTTGAAGGGCACGCCGCGTACACCGTCCGCCAAGGGCAAAGGCCGGGGAAATGCCGTCGCTTAACAACATCTGGATCAATCCGAAGACGCGTGTGTTAGCCGATGATGGGCAAACGGCTGTCGTCGAAGTCAGCGGCATGGTGTGCGAGTGGGGTTGAGCGCGTAACGTAAAAGCAGCCCTGTCAGGGTTGGATGGCGTCACCTCGGTTGAGCATGAGGCCGGCAGCGATGTGTTTGTGGTTAAACATGCAGGCCAGTTGAACAATGCTGTGGTGGCTGTCAATCGAGTCGTGATCTTCAAGTGGGCACGGCGCGGGTTAGAGAAGGTCAAGAAATAGTAGCACGCGGATGCTGAGAAAAAGAAGGCGTCCGATACCAATCAGGGCGGCGGCCGGTGCGGGCGCGCTTATCAGCCGCCGCCCACCAATGATGAAGACCTGGCAGGTTTCACCTGCCTTTCTGCTGATCAGCATGCCAGGGTGAGATTTCGATCGGCACTTATCGAGTGAAGTAAGAAAACCTGCCAGGTCTGTTTAGAGCGAGGTGTAACATGCTCCCTTTCGACATTGAAGACCAGATTCAAAAAGCGCTGCAGGATGGCAAGTTCGACAACTTGCGCGGCCAGGGAAAACCGTTTACGCAGCTGGGCACGGATGCGCTCGAGCAGCTGGTCAAGGAGCAAGGCTTTCGCCCGCACTACGTCGAGTTCGACGCAGAGATTCGCGCCAAAACGGAGATCGCGCGGCAAGCGGTGCGCCGCACGACCGAGTGGGTGATGCAGGCGCGGGGCGGCGGCAGCCTCGATCGACAGTACGCGCAGGACGAATGGGAGAAGGCGCTGCGCAGCTTCGATCAACGCCTCGCTGAAATCAACAAACTGATCCAGACGTTCAACCTCGAACTGCCGGAACCGCTGCGACACTTGCAGAAATTCCCCTTGAAACGTGAGGACGAATTGAAACAGCTGGGCTTGACGACGAAGTTGGGCTAAAATAGCGTTAACTTAGAAACCGGGTTTCTGCGGAGCAGCTCGTCGCGCAGCAAAATGAGTAGGCGTTTGACGTTCACTTCCATGAGGAATGTAGAAACCGGGTTTCTTGACTAGCCCATTTGAAAGGATCGTCATGACTCATCCGCTGGCCGCTCTATCGCCCGACAAGCGCGTCCGGGTATTTGTGTCGCTGCTGATTGCCACGCTGGTCATCACTTTCCTCTTCCGCTTTATCGGCCCCGACAGACCCACCATCGTCGAGTTTGAATTGGCAGGCAGCGTGTCCAACGCGCGGGCCATCATCGACGCGTGGAACGAGACGGATCGCATTCGCGCGGGGTTCAGCCTCGGTTTCGATTATCTGTACATGCCCGTCTATGCGACGACGATTGCGCTGGCGTGTGTGCTGGCCGCAGGTGTGCTGACGAGCAAAACGTGGCGCTCGATGGGTGGGCTGCTGGCGTGGGGACTGTGGGCCGCGGCGATCTTTGACGCGATCGAGAATGTGGCGCTCTTCACCGAGTTGCTGGGCAACAACGTCGCACCCTATCCACAGATGGCACAGATTTGCGCGGCGATCAAGTTCGGGTTGATTCTGGCGGGGTTGTTGTACGTCGCGGTCGGTCTGGTCATGCGGCTGGTCAGAAGATAAACGAAGAAACCTTCCCGGAGGCTGGCTGCCTCCGGGAAGGTAGGCGTATCTTACGGCTTGACTTCAACTTCGCTCAGTAACAAGCGATCCCCCGCGTCATTTCCCTGCTCATCATAGACGCGCCAACGCGAGCCATCGGCCTGCGAATAGACGCCGATTTCTAGACGATATGTGCCGGGTCTCAAATCCGACGACAGCGGCACATCATTTTGTTGCAACCACACATCGCCGCTGCGCCAGCCCGCCGTCGGGAAGGCCAACAGATCACGCCCCGCCGCAAACTCGCCGCGTTCATCGAGCAGATGCACAAACAACGACAGCGGCAATTGCTGCGCCTGCACGTCTTGCTTCACGCGCCAGTGCAACGTGAGGGGTACGACCACACCGGGCTTCACTTCAGTTGATGTTTCGTACCCCAGGAATTCCAGCGAGTGATTGAGATCGATGGGCGCATTCAATTCGCCGGATCGATCGCTCAACGCCGTGGTGCTGGTCGGCGTGAACGCCTGATGTGGCGCGAGGTCAAAGACTTCGAACGCGGTCGAGCCGTCTTCGAATTTTGAAATGAACGAAGGCGGCGGCAAGAATCGATCACGCAGGATTGGATCGATCGGCGCATAGTCGGGCGAGATTAACTTCGCCGGTTGAGCGGGAAAGACCACGGCAAACGCTCGATCGATCCACTTGATCTCGTGCGTGCCCGCTAACTGAAAATCGAACAGGAACGGATCGAGATCGCGCGGGTTGGTCGAGGCGACGACGATCGGTTGATCGCTCGGCTGTTGTTCGATCCAGTTCGCCGCCGCGGCCAGATCGGAGCGATAGACTTCGCGCACGTCCGATCGAGCAGGCCATACGAAGAAGTAATCGCGCACGGTCAATACGCCGTAGAAAATGATCAAGCCGATGACAAGCGCACAACCAACCGGGTAGATGAAGCGCCGCGCGCCCTTCGACTTCGCTGCCCTCCGCTCAGGGTGCGCGGCGAGTGTAAGCAGCCAATCAAACGCCAACGCCGGAAACAAGAACGCGACCGGCAGCGAGGCACTGGCACGCAAGAACGATGGCGCGGAATCGCTGAGCATCGAGGGCAGCAGGCCGATCGGGAGCCAGAGCAGCGCGAAGAGATTACGCGGTTCACGCCATTGACGCAGCGCGATCATCACTCCACCGAGAAACAACAGACCCGTGATGAAATCGAACACCGGTCGACCGGGCAGGTTGTAGCGCGCGATGGGATCGCCGACTGCGTTAAACATCCCCAAGGTTGCCACAGTGTAGCGCAGCACCGGTTCGAGGTTGCCCTGGAGCGCTTCCTGCACCGGACCGCCGAGCTGCTGCAAGCGCACATCGGCCTGCGGCTGGGTAGCGATGGCGTAACCCAACGGCGCAAAGACGATGAGCGCGGTGAGCAGCGTGATGAGCAAAGGCCGGTTCAGTTTGTGCGCCAATAAAGAGGTAAGCGTAAAGAGTAAAACGTAAATAACGGGCAGCGTGCGCGCGGCGGGGTAGGTGTACAGCGACAGACCCAGAGCCACACCTGTCAACACAAACCAGCGACGTTGTTGGCGATGCAGCGCTTCAAACATGAGCCACGCTGTCAAGGCGGCCAGCATCGGTACGGAAGCGGCACGCAGGCCGACCCGGCTTAAGAAGAGCGGCCAGAAGCTCACCGTAAACAAAGCCGCAGCGATCAACGCCATCCGGTTGTTGTAAGCGCGGCGAATCCACAGATAAGTGAAGAGCAGCGTCAACAGTCCGCAGATCACCGCTGCGAGGCGAATGCCCCATTCGTTGTGCCCGAACAGGCCGATGGTGAGTGACATCAAATAAATGAAGAGTGGCTCGTTCCCCGCGTTCGAGGTGAAATACAGCGGCCGATAACCGAGCAGCACCGTCACCGCATCATGGCCGTGAAAGACTTCGTCATGCTGGAGACCGGGCGGCACGTTGGGCAAGGCGATTAATCGCAGTGCGGCGGCGAGGATGAAGATGAGCAGGAAAGGAAGCCAGCGTTTCATATCAGGATGGAGGGATGGAGAGAACGAGGGAACGAGAGCATCACGCTGACAGATTGGAAACGATGTAACGCTGCAACGCAACGAGATCGAGCCGGGCGAGGTAGATGAAGACCAACGCGAAGAGGATGAGCTGGGCTTCGTCGAGCCACGGGGTCCAATCGCGTTTGGAGCGCGCGGTGAGTTTCAGCACTCCGGCTTTGAGCTGGCCGAGGATGTGATCCCACCCGATCGAGAAGGCCAGCCCGATCGGAATCAGCGCCGGAAACAGATAGCGCCCTTGATGCTGCACGAAGGTCAGGTTGTAATAGAGATAACCGCCAACGGTGAGAACAAAGAGCAGCGCCAACAAGAGTCCGCCATGCTGGTTTTGTCTTGCTTCTTGCTTCTTGCTTCTTGCAATCAGCCACCACCCCCAGCCGATCAGCGCGATGCCGGATAGCACACCTAGTATCACATATTCGCGATCGGGCATCGGCACCGCCATCCAACCGAATTGTCCCCAGAACGATTGATACGTCGTCGTGAAGAAGTGCTGCAACAGACCGCCCACGCCGTGATCGACAATCCATTGCGCGGTCGTCGGTTGTCCCACGACGACGGCGTTGTGCCGCGCCAACCCCATCACATCGAAGCCGCCGTAGACGACGAGGTTGCGCAGCCACAGGGGCGCAGCGATGAGCAGGGCCGGGATGAAGATCAATGACAAATGACGAATGACCCATGACCAAGAGACAGCCGATCGGGTTGGACGAGAGTGCAGGACAACGGCCACGAAGGCGATCGGAACAGCGGTGTAATAGAAGGTCGATTTGGTGAGCAGACCAAAGCCGAGCGTAACGCCTAGTCCAATCAGCTGGCGTTTGGAAATCTCGGCGGAGCGAAACAGGCGCAGCGCTTGCCACACCACCAGCGCGACCAATAATTCGCTGAGGGAGTCGCTGTTGACGGCGGACATCATCGCCAGATGCTGCGGCACAAAGGCAACGAAGGCCGCGGTGCCTAACGCTAATTGGAGTTGATGCGGAAAGACCTCGACGGCGATGAGGTAGGCCACCACGACCAGCCCGCCACCGAGGACGACGGAGAACAACCGCAGGGCCACGATCCAGCCATCGGTTAAGGTATAAACGGGTGCAGCCAGCAGGTAATACAACGGCGGCGCGTAGTTCTCATAGCGCAGCGGATCGATCGATTTGGTCGCGGTGTTCTGCGGCGTGCGCGTAAAGTCTTCGTTGTAGGTTTGGTCGTAATCGCCAAATTGCAGCGTGGGCAGTTCATGTGTGACGGCGATGGACTTGACGACGTTGTAGTGGGCAGGCTCATCGGGCGCTTGCCAGGCCGGAGTTTGCAGGGCAAAGGCCGTGCCGATGGAGAGATAGGCGATGAGGATGAAGATCAAAACAAGGTTGGCCGCAGTGCGTGACATGGCGCAGATTATACCGCAGCTGTTTCTAAGGCGGCGAACCAGCCACCCTGGCGAGGGGGTTAGCGGCGATCAGCAACCTTCGCGGTCACCCCTCGCAAGGTTTTGACGTCATTTCGGCGGCGGCAGGCGCACTTCTTTGAGGTAGGGTTCCCAGGCCGAGACATCGGCGTTCTGCTTCAAGTAGAAATAGTAGTCGCGCACGATGTCGCCCTGCTGTTCGCGGTTGAAATCGCGGAAGACCTTGCCGGCTTGATGGAAATTCTTCAGCGCACCGTCGACCGTCTCGCCGGCGGGGGCGTATTGATAGGTCGGCGATTGAAAGACCGCTTGATAGAGATAGATGATACCGTCATGCTGATACTGCCACGCGTGGGTCAATTCGTGCATCAGCCAGCCCATATCACGCAGCCAGTTGGGATGCTGCGGATTGTTGGTTACCAAAATCACCGGAAAATACGCGGTATTCATGAGTGTGATGGCATTGTTTTCCGGCGGCTTGGCTCCACGCAAGGCCGCCCCGATCCGCCCGATGAGGTTGGGCAGCGCGCTGCCTTCGTTGACGCGGACCCGCGTAATATCCAGGCCCGGACCAAAGACCTTGTCGACCTCGGCCAATTCCTCGGCACGCAATGTGCGGATGGGCATGTGACACCTCCACTCAAGATTCGGTTAAGGTGATTATAACATTGCTGGCCACGAAGAGAGTTGTAAGATTTGACCAACGGCTTGATTGTCACATATCGCAAAAACTCCTCCCGGAAGTTCGCAACTTCCGGGAGGGTGCGTTGTACAACGATGATGGCCAGTATCACCAGCCGGTCAGCGCTTTAATTCTGTCGGCGCGGACGACCGCAGGTGAATCGCTTCAACCACCTCGCGAATGGCGTCGATCACCAGTTCAGGCTGATCGAGTTGGATGAAGTGACCGCTCTTCTCCGCGACGATTCTCTTCCCGCGCGATGACTGGGCAGTCAATTCGCTTTGCATCTGCTGCCAGGTCTGCTCGAATTCGCGATTGACCTCGGCGGACAGGCCGGGCACTTGTTGCGTCTTACCGTGGCTGAGCACAACCAGCGGCAGGTTACCCAGCGTCGTGATCTGCGCGGCACGGACAGTCGCAAAGTGATCGGCGACAACGGCGATCTCCGCCTGCATCGCCGCCAGGTTTTTGGTATCAGCCGACACGACACCCTGAAACGCATCCCTGTCTTCCTCGGCAACCATGCTCGACATCTGGCGTGGAAAGAGTTTGGGAGCCAGCGCCAACAATCCGGTGGCGATGATCGTCTGCATCAGGCGTAGAATTCCGCCCATCAATTTGTCGGCTCTCCGCTGCAGGCGCATGATCGCTTTCGGGTTGCGCAGCAGTTGTTCTTCGTGCGAAGAGTCAACCAGCACTAGGCCCACCACTTGATCCGGATGCTCATGGGCATACAGGCGCATCAGCATCCCGCCTAGCGAGTGGCCGACCAGCACGTAGGGTGGCTCGACACCCGATCGCGCCAGCAGCGTATGCAGACCTTCGACGAGGTTATGCGCCGTGCGCGGTTGCGGGCTGCGATCGCTCCAACCCAGCCCGGCGCGATCGTAGGTGCAGACTCGCGTGAACTTCGCCACTTCCTGTGGAACCTGCCCCCAATTCAGCGAGAAGTTGCCGTTGCCGGATTCCATCACGACGGTTGGGTTGCCTTGCCCCTGACAATGGATGTGCAGCCGGTAACCGCCTACATCCACCAGCTTGCCCGGCGCGGGATATTTGGCGGCCAGTTTGGCTTTGGCCTTCGCGCCGAAAAGCCAAACCCAACCGATCAACATGGTGACGGCCAAGACGATGCCAACAACGATCCCACCAAAAAATGGGGATTGTTTCATGATGCGTATCATGACAACCTCCTGTAACCTGATGGCGTTCAGATATGAGAAACACGATTATCCGTTTGTCATGCCCGAATGCTTCGCCATGCGCGCCCCGTGCTTTGCGTGGACAGGGCGTGTCGGGCATCCAGATGACTATAGACAATTGGCGCTAATCGGACTGCTGGATTCCCGCCAGAAGCACGCGGGAATGACGTGCTCGATACCTAATTTGACGCCATCGCCCTTCAGCCCTAAGCAAACGGCGGGGACGATATAACTCTCGTCCCCGCGCTTTTGTCTCAATCAGCCTGCGGCCCTTCGCCTTCGACACACTCCAACGAACGGAGCGACACTCCCAGATCACGCAGCTTGGCGATAAGTCCGTACAGAGCAGGTGAATCCGGGATGGGGCCGGTCAGCACCGTTTCGTCCTGGCCGGAATGGGCGATGGTCAAACCATCGAACCATTCCGACCACTGCTCGTCGAGGCAGCCCTTGACCCGGATTTCAACCTGCTGTTTCATCGTCGATCACTTCGCCGCCGTTCGAGAGATGTCCCGAATCAGCGAGGAGAAGATCTTGAGCACAATCACCACACCGAGCATCACGCCGAAAACGTTGATCGTCACGCGCAGCAGGTCCCAGTTGTTGGACAACGTCGCCGCCATGAGCGCCAGCACGAAGCCACCCCAGGCCAGAGCCACCGCGATGACGCCCAAACCCGTGAGGACCGCTTTGCGACCGGTGAGGGTGACCATCCGCTTGGGGCTATTTCCCCATTGAACGGGGATGACGGCACCGCGCGCGAAGATGATATCCAGCCCCACGCAGATGGTGAGGGGCAGGCCGCTCAGCGCGAAGGTCATCCACCAGAAGGCGATTTCAAACGGGACGACCTGCTTCCAGTTGATGGACACCCACAGCGCCATGACAAAGATACCGACGACCAGGCCCAGGGTCGCCGCCTGGCCACGCTTCATCCAGTGATGGAACGTTTGCTTCGATTCCGATTCCGCGTCCACGACCGGTCGAACACCCAAATTGCTAATCATGACAGATGCCTCCTGAGCATTGAGTTGAGATTGCGATTTCTCGCTCGCGTCTACACAATATCACTCAAGCGGGTAGAGTGTCATCTATCTGCGGATAGATTGGGGGATAGATTCGAGGTTCAATAGGCAGACGCGGCTCCCACGCCGCGTTTCTGGGCATGGGAGCCCAGACCGCTATTTTGAGACCAGTTTCAACTCCTGCGCTTTGATCACCGCCTGCGTGCGATCGCGGGCATCCAGCTTGCCGAGAACGCTGTGTACGTGCGACTTGACGGTGCCCACACCGATGATCAGTTTGTCCGCGATTTCGTGGTTCGATAGGCCGGCGGCCATCAGTTGGAGGACTTCCAGCTCACGCTCGCTGAGGGGTTCGACGAATGAGGGCGTTGCGCCAGTGGCGGGCACGTGAGAGGTGGGATGCGCCAGCGTCTCAGGTTCAAACGCGCTCAGCAGTCTGGCAACATAGTCCGGCGCGATGCCTTTCGCCGCGGCCTGACGCAGCAGCACCGCCATCGGTTCGCCTTGATCGACGAAAGTCCGCACGTAGCCCTCCGCTTGCGTCAGCGACAACGCTTCGCTTAGGAAAGCGAGAGCGTCGGTGGGCGTGGGCGCGGCCAGCGCTTGCAACACACGTGTCTCGATCACTGCCGATTGCCGCTCCATCGGAACGACTGCCGCATGCAGCTTTTCAAGCAGCTCAGCCGCAGCGGCCTTCTCGTTTTGCGCCAGCAGCAAGCGGGCCTGTGCGTAGCCACAGATCAAGGCGGAAGCGTCTGCGGCGGAATCCGTCGTGATCTGATCGACCCAGTGGGCGGCCGCGGCGATATCGCCCTGCGCCAGAGCGAGCGTCACGTGGACGGCCGCGTTGCTGGCTCGCGCGATCGGTGGGGCGTTGGCCTCGCGCACGAGATCGTCGGCGGTTTGC
>JBGSPW010000151.1:0-2525 GCA_041738395.1 Thermoflexales bacterium | reverse complement strand
TTGACAGCGCAGCAGCCGGAGAACAACGTCGTGCGCGTGACACTGCAAGCGCTGGCCGCGGTGCTGGGCGGCACGCAGTCGCTGCACACCAACTCGCGCGACGAGGCGCTGTGGCTGCCCACCGAAGATAGCGTCCGCATTGCGCTGCGCACGCAGCAGATCATCGCCTACGAATCGGGCGTGGCCGACACGATCGATCCGTTTGCGGGCTCGTATGTGATCGAAAACCTGACCGACGAGATCGAGAAACAGGCGCGGGCCTACATCGATCGCATCGATCAGCTGGGCGGGGCGCTGCGCGCGATCGAGGCGGGGTACATTCAGGGCGAGATCGGCGACGCGGCGTATGCGTATCAACGCGCAGTCGAACGCGGCGAGCAGATCGTCGTGGGCATGAATCAATTTCAGGTGCAGGAGGAAGTGCACTTGCAACGGCAGAAGATTGATCCCTCGATCGAGTCCGAACAGAAGCGCCGCCTGGCCGAGCTGCGTCATGACCGCGACAATGCGAAGGTCAGCGAACTCCGCACGCAGTTGGAGAACGCGGCGCGTGGCACGGATAACCTCATGCCGACCATCGTAGCCTGCGTCGAAGGTGAGGTGACATTAGGCGAGATTTGTAATACACTTAGAAGTGTATTTGGCGAATACCAGCCGTCAGTTGGAATCTGATTGGGAGGAAAAATGACGCATGCAACTTTGACCGCTACGATCTGGCGCGAAGCGCAGGCTTACGTTTCATTGTGCCCTGAGCTGGGTGTGGCTTCCTGCGGCGACAATCCTGATGAAGCGTTAGCCATGCTGAGGGAAGCCGTCGAGCTGTATCTGGAGAATGCGCGGGCACTGGGTATCTGGGAAGACGTACGACCAGCCCTGGAGTCCCCCAGCCGCTTTACCACTTCGCTCGAAGTCGCGCTGCAATGAGCAAGCTCCCATCGTTATCGACACAACAGGTCATCAGATCACTTCGCCAGGCTGGATTTGTCGATGCGCTGGTGCGTGGCAAGGGGAGTCATACTGCGCTGACGAAAATCGAGCCGGATGGCACGACACGACTGGTCATCGTCCCCGATCGCAAAGATATTCCGATCGGAACCCTGATCGCCATCATCAAACAGGCTGGCCTGACACGCGAACAGTTTCTCGAACTGCTGCGCTAAATCCACTGAGGGGTAAATGGATGAGTGTCAAACGAATCGATCACATTGCAGTCGTGGTAGACGACATCGACACGTCACTCGCTTTCTGGCGCGATGCACTGGGGATGGAGATGACGCACCTCGAAGAAGTGAAGGAGCAGGAGTCCATCGTCGCGTTCCTGCCCACGGGCGGCAGCGAGGTGGAACTGGTGAAACCCACCACTGAGACGAGCGGCGTCGCGAAGTATCTCGCCAAGCGCGGCCCCGGCATGCATCACATCTGCCTGGAAGTGGACAACCTCGAAGCGATGCTGGCCGACATGAAGTCCAAGGGCGTGAAGTTGATCAACGAGACGCCGACGATCGGAGCGGGCGGGAAGAAGATCGCCTTCATTCATCCGTCCAGCGCGAATGGGGTGCTGGTGGAGTTGTATCAGAACGCGTGACCGAAGGATGAAGTCGGAGGGATGAAGGATGAAGCCTTCGTAAGCGAGCATTCTTGTGTTCTGGCAGCGGCGAATACGCGCGTTGCGGTACTTCGTCAGCGAAGGGGGAGGGGATCCCTTTCGCTGATCTTTGTTTTTCAGGCCAGCACACCCAAGGAAGAACGGTTCAGAAGAATTTCATCTTGCAGAAGCATTGACAGTATAATGCTCCTACTAATTGTGCGAGCAGGAACAATAACACTTGTTTGCGTGGAGCTTACTCATGTCCTCCGATCATCAGCCCGATTTTTTCAACGAGCTCAAGGAATGGTCAGAACGCAAGCTGCGTCTACTGGAGAAATATGTTGAGCCAGCCGTGCGAATTCTTGGTTCTTTTCACGGCTTAGTTTACTATGTTGACGGCTTTGCAGGTCGTGGAGTATATGACGATGAAGCGCAAACAAAGGGGTCGCCAGTAAGAATAGCAAAGCTGGCCGAGAAATTTGAGCGCGAAAACAGACCGTATCAGCTGATCTGTATAAATGTCGAGGCAAATCCAGATAACTATTTCAACCTGGTCTCATCAACTGAATCGTTTGGTGACAAAGTCCAGAATCTTGTCGGCTCTTTTGGCGAGAACACCGAAGCAATACTGCAACGAATTGGCACGCACCCGGCGGTGTGCTTTCTCGATCCTTTTGGCGTGAAAGGAATTGACTTAGCGTCCATAGGAAGAATTGTAAATCGAAAGGCACCAACAGATTTATGGATTCGATTTGATCCTGGCCGGCGCTAGCCGACTTTCGACAATCTCACATATCCAACGGCCATGAAGGCCACCCTGCGGCATGAAGCCGGGTGCTCTTCGTGGCCGTTTTATTTTGGATAATCGATCGCTATGTCATTCGACGAACTGGCTCTTTACGATCAGACCTGTCTAAAACTGCGCGAGATATTCGCC
>JBGSPW010000150.1:0-37587 GCA_041738395.1 Thermoflexales bacterium | reverse complement strand
GTGCGTCACGTAGATGAAGGTGGTCGCCAACTGCTGGTGCAGCTTGGTGATCTCGGCGCGGGTCTGCACGCGCAGTTTCGCGTCCAGATTCGAGAGCGGCTCGTCGAAGAGGAAGACCTTCGGCTCGCGCACGATGGCGCGCCCCACCGCCACGCGCTGGCGCTGCCCGCCCGACAACTGCCGGGGCTTGCGCGGCAGCAACGGCTGAATGCCCAGAATGCCGGCCGCTTTCTGCACGCGGTCGTCGATATCCTTTTCCTAGGCCTTGATCTTGTTGTACGCGCCGCGATTGAACACCGCGGTGAACATTTTACGCAGGCGGCCGGTCTTGGCGCGCAGTTTCAGGGCGAAGGCCATGTTGTCATACACGCTCATGTGCGGATAGAGCGCGTAGGACTGGAACACCATGGCGATGTCGCGGTCTTTGGGGGGCACATCGTTGACCGGGCGATCGCCGATGTAGATGGTGCCTTCGCTGATGTCTTCCAGGCCGGCCAGCATGCGCAGGCTGGTCGACTTGCCGCAACCCGACGGGCCGACGAAGACCAGGAATTCCTTGTCGGGAATCTCCAGATTGAGGTTGTCCACCGCCGTCACATTGCCATATCGCTTGACCACGTTCTCAAATGTTACTGATGCCATGGGATCTGCCTCCGCTAATATGTAGCCCAACCTGGGCCTGTTTTTAATTAGGTAATAGTTTACCGCAGAATGGCCGATTCACGCAAGTGGCAACTGTCACATTCCCCTCAAGCCGATCGGCTACCGGCAGCCCAATCGAGTGTTAGAGCAACACCAGGCCTGAGCGCGGTGGGAGCTTGACCTCGCGCAGGATGCCGTCCACGATCGGCCAGCGCAGATCGACATGGAAAGCATCGCCCAGCGCGCCCTCGGTCCGCTCCGCGCCGATCGGTGCGAGCGGAATATCGATGGTCTTGGTCGAAGTCGAAGCGTTTAGCACGACCACCAATTTGTCTCGATCGAGCCAGCGCCCAAAGGCGACCACCTCCCGATCGGCATACAAGCGATGAAACGACCCACGGCGCAAGGCAGGATAAGCTCGGCGCAGCGCCGTGAGCTGCTTGACGTGGGCCAGCAGATCGAGGTTCCAGCGAGATTCGTCCCACGGGAAGGAGGCGCGGCATTCAGGGTCATGCTTGCCAACCAGGCCGATTTCGTCGCCGTAGTAAATGCACGGCGCGCCGGGATAGGTAAACAAGAACCAGTAGGCCAACTTCAATGCCGACCAGTCTTCGCGCACGCTGCTGATGAAGCGCGGCGTATCGTGGCTGTCCAGCAGATTCAACTGCGCCAGCATGATTTGCGGATCGTACCAGCCCAACACCGTTTCGATCGCATTGGCGAAATCGACGCCGTCCATCGGTCTAGCCCCGCGATAGCCGCCCGCTTTGCGCGTTTCCTCCAGATCGAGATTGTGCCCACCAAAGAAGCCTAAACAGGCCAGCGTCACCGGATAGTTCATCACCGCGTCGAATTGATCGCCTTGCAGCCAGCGCTGCGATTGTTCCCAGATCTCGCCCACAATGTACGCTTCGGGATTGAGGGCCTTCACGCGGCGGCGAAATTCGCGCCAGAATTCGTCGTCGTCGATCTCTTGCGGCACATCCAGCCGCCAGCCATCGATGCCGAATTCGATCCAGTGCGTGGCGACATTCCAGATGAATTCGCGCACGGCGGGCGTGCTCGTATTGAATTTGGGCAGCGCGGGCAGGTCCCACCACGCTTGATAACCGATCGCTTTGAAACTACCTTTGCCTTTTTGCAAGGCATGCTGCGCCGCCGGATCGGGGTAGGCCGCGAAATGTTTCTTGCCCTGGAGCCGATCGGGATCGAAATGGAACCAATCGATGTAGGGCGAAGACGCGCCATTTTCCAATGTGTGATTGAACTGCCAGAAGCCACGACTGGCATGGTTGAACACGCCATCAGGGACCACGCGCAGGCCGCGCGCATGCGCTTCGTCGATCAAGTGCCGGAAGGCAGCATTGCCGCCCAGGAGGGGATCGACGCTGAAATAGTCGTAAGTGTGATAGCGATGATTGGCCGGCGAGGCAAAGATCGGATTGAAATAGATCGCCGTCACGCCGAGGTCTTGCAGATAATCCAGTTTCTCGGTCACGCCAAACAGATCACCGCCCTTAAAGCCGAATGGATTGGGTGGCGAGTCCCAATCTTCAAGACGTAGGCCGTTGCGATTCAACCGCTCGCTCTTAGCAAAACGATCGGGAAAGATTTGATAGAAGACTGCATCTTTGACCCATTCAGGGGTGGTGACAGTCATGGTTTCTCTCTCCAATGTGGAATATTGAATTCGGAATGCGGAATCAGCGTCGCGCGTCCGATCGAATAAAGGGCGCGTGTATTTCAGTCGACGTGAGCAGCGTGTAGCGGCTCGGCTTGCGATAGGCGTTGCCCCATGACTCATGCGAGCGGTAATGTCGCAAGCGCTCGAGATCGATCGCGGCGACAAACACTTCCTCACGTCCGTCGGCTTCGATCACGGTCATATCGCGCGAGCCGGTGTCGTCAAAGGCGATGCCATCAAATGCGATTGAGTGACCGTTCTCTTGCGGCGCGGCGTAGTTGGTCATGGCCAGCGCCGTCATGTTCTCGTAGGCCCGCGCGCGATACTGGCTGAGCCGGTTGATCTCCAGTTCACACGCATTGGGTGTCAAGATTACTTCCGCGCCCTTCAGCATCAGAATCCGCGCGCTTTCAGGAAATTCGCGATCGTAACAAATCATCGCGCCGACATCGATCGGGCCGTGTTGCGTATCAAGCGCGGCGACGTAGAAATCGTCGCCGGGTGTCAGCGCGGCTTCTTTATCGAAGTCACACGTGTGAATCTTAGCATAGGTGAAGAGAACTTCGCCATGCCGATCGATCAACGACAGCGAGTTGCGCGGCGCGGCCGGCCAGCGCTCCAGATACGTCAGCGCAATTGCCAGGTTGAGTTCGCGGGCCAGTTGTCGAAAGTGCGTAACGAATTCCGACTCGATCCCGATGGCTTGCGCGGCCCAGCGCTCTTTCGCGCCAGGCTCGTTCGGATCGAAAAAAGTGTACCCGATGTTCCACATCTCCGGGAACAGGGCGAGGTCGGCGTCCAGCGTTTTGGCGCGGCGACAGAAGTCTTCGCCTTTGGCAAGATTCGCGGCTTGATCGACGCCGCTGGAAGTCAGTTGTAGTAGGGCGATCTTAAGAGTATTCATGTTTGCCTTGTGGGGCGCAAGTCAGTGACTTGCCCAGGCGAGTTGCAAACTCGCCCTACTCCTCCACCGCACCAAACAACGATCCGCGCAATAAATAACGCTGCAAAGCGATGAAGACGATCACCACGGGAATACTCATCATGATCGCTACCGCGGCGAGATTGCTCGAGATGCCCACTTCGCGCTGCATGCCAGAGATCGCCATCGCCAGGGTGACGTTAGCGGGCCTATCGACGAACAGCCAGCCGATGGCAAATTCCGAATAGCCGATCAAAAACGCGAGGAGGGCCGCCACGCCGATCGAGGGCAGGGCGAGCCGCAAAGTCACGCGCCAGTAGGTCTGCCAGGCCGTCGCCCCATCGATGAAGGCGGCCTCTTCTATTTCCGGCGGCACGGCTTGAAAGGCCGCGCGCATGTTCCACACGCACAACGGCATCGAAATCGCGGCATAGACAAGCATGATGCCGAACAGCGTTGTGCGCAAGCCGATGGCCGAGAGCAAAATATACAGCGGCGTCATCAAAGCAACCGCCGGCAGCAGCGCGCCCAGCAGCAATGCGAACAGGCCGATCTGCCGGCCGGGAAAACGAAAGCGCGCAAAGCCGTAGGCCATGCTCGAACCGAAAGCCACGGCGATCAGCGCCGCGCCACCCGCCACGATCAGGCTGTTCTTCAAGACGCTGAGAAACGATAGCGTCTGCGCGGGCTTGTCCCACATAGCCCGGAAAACATCCAGCGTAAACTCCTTCGGCCACAGGCGGAACTCCAGCGGCCAACCAGACAGCGATCCATCAAACGCCATCTGCGCCAGGCCCCAGAGGGGCACGATCACAAACAGGGCGATGAGCACGAACCCTGATTGATAGAGCAGTTGCTGCCACCCTTTGAGTTTACGCATGCTAATACACCTCTGCCACGTTCGTCTGCTTGCGGCGCATGAACCAGATCACCATGACCAGCAAGACCAGCACCGTAAACACGTTAAGGGCGGCGGCCACCGCGAACTGTCCGCCGAAACCGCTCGTCGCATCGAAGAAGAAAAAAGCCGTGGTGGACAGCGTGAGAGATGGATAAGAGGTCTGCATGACGTAGAATAGGTAAAACTGATTGAACGTCAGAATCGTGCGGATGATCAACACCGGCGTCAATACCGGCAGGAGCAGCGGCCACGTCACGTTGGAAAAACGCGACCAACCTTTGGCTCCATCCACCGCCGCCGCATCGTACACATCGGGTGGGATCATTTTTAGACCGGCCAGGGCGGCCAGCATCATCAACGGCCAACCCATCCACAACGCGGCGATCAGCAAGATCAACAGGGTCGCGGTGGGATTGTTTTGCCATTCGAATGGTTTCTTCATGAACAAGCTGATCCACCCGTTGGTCGGCTCGAAGATATTGAACCATACGATGGCGCCGACAAATTCGGGAATGGCCCACGGCAGGATGAACAACGTGCGCCATAAACTTTTGAAGCGCACCCCCGCGCGGCTCAGCATCAACGCCACACCCACGCCGAAGGCCGTTTGCAAGGAGACGGCGGTGATCGTCCACACTAATTCAAAGATCACCAGATCGGCCGCGCCGCCCGCCAGTAAATTCAGTAAGACCTGCGGCCCGGCGTAACGCACTTGATTCGAGGTGCTTCGTTCGAATAGTGCCACGGTCACCGGCTTCGCCTGTCCCGTCAAGCCTTCGCCCACCGCGCGCAGCACGCCGCCGCGCATCCCATCGCGCAGCGACAGCGAGCTGAGATCCGTCAACGACATGGCGATCTGATAGATGAGCGGGAACAGTGCGATGAAGCCCAGCACGATTAGCCCCGGCACGAGCCACGGAAAAACCTGACGCGTTTCACGCCACGCGAGCTTCACTTGCTGCCGCGAGGGGCGCTTCACTCCATTCGATCGGATCCGCTCCGCCCAATCGGTGAGCGGTTCCCAGATCACGGCGCGGAAACCTTCCACGGCCGCTAGGGTCAATGGCGCGGTCAACATCAGAATGTACTGCGGCCACTTCGTTGGCCAGAACAGCAAGAACACGAACAAGATGATGAGCCACAGTGCGAACACGCGGTACTTCTGCCACAGGCGCTTGAGACCGATGATGGCAAACAGCAGGATCATCGCATCGAGCGGCACGGCAAACACGCCGGGATGCCACGGCACCGATTGCGCCAGCCACACCAACGGCTGCCAGATCGGAAAGTTGGCTTCTTGCACTTCGGCCGCGGTGGTGGCATAGCGGCCATGATACCCGAGCGAATCGCGCAGCCGGTTGATCGGATCGGGCCACAGATACGGATCGGCAAGGAAGAACACGATCGCGGCGATGCTGCCCCACGCGAGGATCGGCCTGATCCAGTGCCACATCGATCGGTTATCTGCTTCCGATCGGCCCGGCCATGAATCCCAGAGCCAGTGGATCAACACCGCCACGCCGACCATCGTGTAGGGATACTTCGACGCTGCCGTAAGGCCTAATATGATCGCGGAGAGCAGCGTCCAGCGATTGAAAGAACCTTTCCGGCGTGATTTCAAATAGAATACGACGACGAGCAAACTGGTCAACGCGGGCAGCGCTTCCAGCATCACCTGACTGGTGTACTTGATCGTCCACGTATGCATGGCGAGCAGCAGCCCGGCGAGCGGATTGATTAACGCCAGCACCAACACTTCCAGCGTGCCGAAGAGGGCGTGCGCCGTGCGGACGTTGTCGAGATGCGGCTGCGGCAGTGAACGAGACGGATCGGCGGTCGTGGGTCGATCGGGAATTTCGGGCACGGGCGGCAGCAGGGCCATCACCAACCCGTTGACGATCTTGGTCAGCGGCGGATGCTCGGTGCGATAGTTCTCGCGCGTGAAGACCGACCAATCGCCGTGCTGAATGCCTGTCGCGTAAAGTTGTCCCGCGCGCAGGTAATCGTCTTCATCGTAGTCGATGGGCAGTTGATCGACGGCGGTCAAGCGCGCGCTCAATGCGATGAGCGTTACGGCAATCGCGGCGATGATGAGGAGCAGGCGCTTCAAAGTTTTGTGGGACATGGACGCTCCGCGCGGATGATGCGGATCATTGAGCAGCGGCAAGCGCTTCGCGCAGTTGTGCCGCCAGCGCAGACCTTTCTTCAGTACTCAACTGCAAGAAACCATCCTTCATGTGTAGCGCTTCCAACTGTTGCTCTTCAAATGGTACGCCGAATGGCAAGGGCGCGATGTGCCAGTGGACGTGCTTGTTGCCCTGCTGGCTGCCCAACGACAGAATATACACTCGTTCAGGTTTGACTACGTGCCGCACGGCTTCTGCCACTCGATAAATGATCTGCTGTAAGGCAAGATACTCGTCGGGCGTGAAATCGCCCGTGACTTGCTCGCGATGCTCGCGCGGCGCGACAAGGACATAGCCGTACAGCGGCGGATATTTGTTCAGGAACGCAATCGCAATATCGTCCTCGTAGACGATCTCGTGCGCGTAGGCTGGATTGCCTGCGATCATCTCGCAGATGAAGCACGGCCTTGTCTGAATGTCACGGATGTAGGTCTGGAGATCGAATGGCTGATGTTGTGGCATGACGTTCAAGACCTCGGAGGTTTTGTTTGATTGTCAGGCATGAAGTGATTGTCGATCAATCGGCTGGCAGGCTGTGCTGTCCGGAAGATAAAAACCTCCGAGGTTTGCCACTCACTGCTGCAACTGCAACACCAGATAACTTTGTGGCGGCAAAGTGGACAGCGGCTGATAATCGGCGAAGCCACCCTGCGCGTCGATGGTGAGATGCGACGGGTCGCCTGTACCTAACATTGGGACAACGCGATAATTGCCGGGCTTCACGTTCGAGGCCGCAACCGCTAAAGCATAGTCGCTCACGGCGTCCTTGCCCAAATTGACGACGATCAGCGCTGCTTCTTCTTTGCTCACGCGCAACGCCGCGTAGACTTCCGAGTTGTCTGTCTTCACTTCCACGTAGTCGCCCACCCGCAAGGCGGCATGCTCATTGCGCAAATGGATCAGTTGGCGATAGAGCGACCAGATCGAAGCGGGATCGGCGCTTTGTGCGGCAACGTTTTTCTTGGGGTAATCTGTGTACGGCATGCGCCACGGGATGTTGTCGGTGAAACCGCCGTTGCGTTCGGCGTTCCACTGCATGGGTGTACGGATGTCTTCGTCGGGCTTCTTGCCGAGCATACCGATCTCTTCGCCGTAATAAACGAAGGGGACGCCGGGGCCGGTGAGATAGATCACGGCGGCCAGCTTGGCCCGATCGAGATCGCCGGCCAACTGGGACACCACGCGGTTCTGATCGTGATTCGTCAGGAACGATCCGAATTGCAGCGGCGGGAAGACGTTCTGGTTCACCCGATAGGCTTTGGCAATCCCCTCGGCGCGGCGGGCGCGCACACCGGTCACGATGGCTTGCGCCAGATCGAAATCGAAGGCGAGATCCAGTTGATCGCCCTGCGCATAATCGGCCGAGACCGGCACGAGGTCCCACACTTCGCCGATGGTCATGGCCTCAAGCCTGTAGTTTTTGTATTCAAGCCGGAAGTTCTTGTACCACTGATGTGTTGAATCGGAATTCTGAATGACCGTGCCTTCTTCGACAAGGTACTTGGCCGCATCGAGGCGCAGCCCAGCGACGCCGATGTCTTGCAGCCAGAAGCGCGCCACGTCGTTCATCTTCGCGGTGACTTCGGGGTTGGCATAGTTCAGATCGGGCATGTGATCGCCGAAGTAGCCGTAGTAGTAATCGCCATTGGCGGCGCGATGCCAGTTGGCTTGACCCGGATCGATTTTGCTCCACACATACCACTCGCGATACGGCGACTGCGGGTCTTGCGACGCGACGAACCAGGGATGCTCGCTGGAGGTGTGATTCAGCACGTAGTCGATGATGATGCGGATGCCCCGCTTTTTTGCTTCGGCGACCAACCGCTTGAAGTCATCCAGCGTGCCGTAATCGGGATTGAGGGTGTAGTAATCTTTGACATCGTAGCCGTGATACGACGGCGACGGATGAATCGGCATCAGCCACAGGCCAGTGATGCCAAGGTCCTGCAAATAAGCGAGTTTCTCAGTGAGGCCATTGATGTCGCCAATGCCGTCGCCGCCGGAGGCGTCGTAGAAGCTGCGCACGAAGATTTCATAGAAGACGCTGTCGTTCCACCACGGGTAACCATCCGTGCCCTGCGGCAGCCCGCTGATCGGAGCAACGGGTAACACGGGTACACCGGCGGGCGTGGCCGTGGGGCGCGGAGTAACGATCGGCGCGGAGCGGGCCGGGGCCGCCGAATGGGTTGGAGCAGTCGGCGGGATCGCAGGAACTGTCGCGCAGGCGGCGAGGATCGTGATCGAAAGAATAAAGGGAACGAAGAGTCGTTTCATGGTTGGCGGGTGCAGACCTGGCAGGTTTTCACGTTCTTGTCAGGCTTGATAGATGATCGTCATAAACGATGATCGGGTGTGGCTGGCCGGCGTGAGAAAACCTGCCAGGTCTTTCTACAAAACAGCCCATGAGGTGGGTCATGGGCTGTGGGGGTCAATGCCAAGATAGGATCTGCTTTGTCACTTCCTGCCGCGCCGCACGGATAACCGTCTTCAACGGATACTTCGTTGAACGGATTAACAGACGAGATTGGTGTGCGTCTGCATCCGTTAATCCGTTTCCTTATCTGCTGAAGAATCTACATCCGTTATTTCACGCTGCCGAGCGTCAACCCGCCGATGATGTATTTCTGCAAAGCGAGGTACACGATGGCGACGGGCATAGCGACGAGCAGTGACATCGCCGCGAAGTTGGACCACGGCACTTGCCCCGCATACTGGCCGGTCATGTTCCACAGGGCCATGGCCAGGGTGAAGTCTGTCGGGCGCGTGAGAAACTGCCACGATAGTGCGAATTCCGTCCAGCCGGTGAGGAAGCCCAAGAAGCCGGTCACGGCCAGGGCCGGCACTGCCAGCGGCAGGATGATCTTGAAGAAGACTTGATTGTATGACGCGCCATCAATGCGGCCTGCTTCTTCCAGGTCACGCGGAATGGTATCCAGATACCCCTTCAGATTCCAGATGGCAAAGGGCAGCGCGCCGGAGATGACGGCAAAGCCGACCCCCAGCAGTGAGTTGCGCAATGTTTCGGCTGGAGTCGGACCGATCTGGATTCGGTTCAATAGCACGAACAAGACCGCGATGGTGCCGATGGAGGGCAGCATCAGAACGGTCAGGACGGCTAACATCAAGAAGCGGCGACCGGGAATATCAAACCGCGAGAACACGTAAGCGGCGCTGACGCCAATCAACACGGAGAAAACCGAAATGCCCACGCCGAGCTTCAGCGAGTTGAGGGCCAGCTGGACAAACGTCACCGGGTTGTTGGTGGGCTTGTCCATCACCGCTTGATAGGCCTTCAATGAAGCGCCGGGTGGGATCAGATTCAATTCGGTCGGGCGTGAGATGTTGCGCGGGTCCAGCGACAGGCTGACCACCCATAGGATGGGGAACAGCACAATGAAGGCGATGGCTAGCAGCATGGCTTGATAAAGCAGCTGCTTGCCCAACGAGAGGTCGCGCTTTTTATTGGTTGTCCCCGCAACGGTTCGCGGCGCGCGCGCGGTCGGGAGAGGAGTGGTTGAGGTAGTCATCAGGCATCGTACCTTTCCGTTGCTTTGGTAATGCGGTTGGTGATCAGCGTCAGGCCTAACAGCACAAAGAAGATGATCACACTAAAAGCCGCGGCAATACCATACAAGCGTTGTTCATTCACCAGGCGATAGGCGGTGGTCACCAGAATTTCCGTCTGGCGCAGCGGGCCACCGCTGGACATCAGGTAAATCAAGTTGAACAGGTTGAACGTGGCGACGATCCCGTACACGGCCGCTGGAATCATGGCGGGACGCAGCAACGGTACGGTGATTTTGAAAAACGATTGGCGGGAGCTGGCCCCATCGATCGAGGCCGCTTCATACAGATCGCCGGGAATGCTTTGCAGCGCGCCGGTGGCGACGATGGTCATGAACGGCCAGCCCAGCCAGATGTTGCAGATGAGCAGCGCGAAATACGACAATGGCAGCGAAAGAGCTGTGCCGAATGTGCCGACGATCGGATCAACTTCCTCCAGCCAGCGAGTGGTCACCGGATCGCCACCGAATAAGTTCGTAATGGCGCTAAGCCCTTGATTAATCGCGCCGTATTGCGAGTCGAACATGTTGCGCCAGACGACGGCGATCACCAACGAGGGCAGCACGATCGGGAGAATGTAAATGGCCCGATAGAAGCGCTTGAACAACAGGCCCTTCACGTTGAGCAGGACCGCGATCAGTACGCCGATGATCACGTGGAAGGGCACATTGGTAAACGTCCAGATCAAGTTGAACGCCAGCACATTCCAGAAGCTGAAGTTGGCGATGGCGACGGGCAGTTCACCACTGAAAATCTGGGCGTAGTTTGTCAGCCCGACAAAGTTGGGTGCTGGCGCATCGAAGCGCAAGTTCTTGATGCCGTAATCCGTCATGGACATCCACACCTGATAAAACAGCGGATAGAAGGTGATGACGCCCATGATAATGAAGGCGGGGGCAAGATACAACCAGGCTATGCGTATTGTCGTCGAACGGTTCCACCAGCGTTTGAAGCCACTGGGTGGGGCCTGTCGTTCAGGCGTAATCGCGGCCATCGCAGAGCTCCTTTGTGGAGAGGGGTGTGCGGCTATTATCTAACAAAACTTTGGGTTAGGCAAGGAGCGCTGTCAACTGTAGCACCCCCTTGCCTAACTTTTTTGTAACGGCTCAGTCGTCATGCCCGAGTGCTTTCGCCATGCGCGCCCCCGCGCAAAGCGCGGACAGGGCGTGTCGGGCATCCAGATTGACCATTAGCAAGTCACGCTGGTATGGCCACTGCCGCAGGTCCCGCCTTCGCGGGAATGACGGCTGAGTAGTCACTTGCTCAAACAAAGAGACCTGACAGATTTTTGCGGAGCAACCTGTCAGGTCCCTTTATCAAACTACTTACCGCTGGCCTTGTTCATGACTGCGCACGCTTCCGTCACGGCGGCGGCGGGTTCCAGCGCGCCTTCCATGACCTTAGTCACGGCATCACCGAACGGGCCCCACCAGTTGCCGAATTCAACGGTCTGCGGGCGGGGGAAACCGGCGGCCGCAGCCTGGGCAAAGGCGGTCACGAGCGGATCCTTGGCCGTTACACCGGTCGCCACCATCGGGCTGCCGGCAGTGTCGGCGTAGATCTGCGCGCCATCGGGGCCGAACAGATACAGGGCCGCACCGACAGCTAGCTGCTGCTGTTCAGGCGTACTGTGCGGGTTAATGTACCAGGAGTCCACACCGGCGAGCGGGGTGGCAGGGCCACCCGGGCCGGCGGGCATGGGGACGACGCCCAACTTGTCGCCCAGGTCCTTCTTGTAGTCGCCCAACATCCACGGGCCATTGATGATCATATCAACCTGACCCTGGCGGAAGGCGGTGTCGGCCTTGCCACCGTCGGTTTCGAAGTTCGCACCGGCGGCCTTGAGGTCCTTCAGGTATTGAAGCGCATCTGCAAAACCACCCTGGTCAGCCGTGCACTTGCCGTCGGCATCCATCAACTTGCCACCGAACGCGCCGGTCAAGAAACCGAAGTTGTGGTAGTTGTTCTGGTTGATGGCGATCTTCTTGCCGCTCTTGACCAGCGCCAACAGTTCGTCGGTGGTCTTGGGCGGATTGGGCACGGTGCTGGTGTTGTAGTACAGCGCCACGGCCTTGATGATACCTGGCACACCGTACACCTTGCCGTCGAGCGTCGCGCCTTCAAAGCTGCTGGCCGGGAACGCGCCCGTCTTGCCCTTCAGCAGTTCGGTAATATCGGCCAACACACCCGCACGAACTTCGTTGCCGGTGTTGTCGTTGGGGGCGGTGAACATATCGGGGCCGCCACCGGCCGCGACTTCGGTCTCCCACTTGTTGAAGACCTGGTCAAACGGGATTTGCAGGACATTGACCTTCAGATCGGGTTGCTTCGCATTCAAGGCCGCCAGGGCTTCCGCCAGCGCCTTCTCTTCGGCGCCACCGGTGCCATAGGCATTCCACAGAGTGATCTCACCCTTGAGGGGTTCCATGGCAGGCGCTTCAGAAGTCTTACCGCTGGCCTTGTTCATGACCGCGCAGGCTTCCGTCACGGCGGCGGCGGGTTCCAGCGCGCCTTCCATGACCTTGGTCACGGCATCGCCGAAGGGACCCCACCAATTGCCAAACTCAACTGTCTGCGGGCGGGGGAAACCGGCGGCCGCCGCTTCGGCGAAGGCGGTCACGAGCGGATCCTTAGCCTTGACACCCTTAGCCACCATCGGAGCGCCAGCGGTATCGGCGTAGATCTGCGCACCTTCAGGGCCAAACAGGAACAGTGCAGCTTCAACGGCCAGCTGCTGTTGTTCAGGCGTACTGTTCGGGTTGATGTACCAGTAATCCACACCGGCGAGCGGGGTGGCGGGGCCACCCGGGCCGGCGGGCATGGGGACGACGCCCAACTTGTCGCCCAAGTCCTTCTTGTAGTCGCCCAACATCCACGGGCCATTGATGATCATGTCAACCTGGCCCTGGCGGAAGGCGGTATCGGCCTTGCCACCATCGGTCTCGAAGTTCGCACCGGCGGCCTTGAGGTCCTTCAGGTATTGAAGCGCATCCGCAAAACCACCCTTGTCGGCGGTGCAGGTGCCAGCGGCATCCATCAACTTGCCACCGAACGCGCCGGTCAAGAAACCGAAGTTGTGGTAGTTGTTCTGGTTGATGGCGATCTTCTTGCCACTCTTGACCAGCGCCAACAGTTCGTCGGTGGTCTTGGGCGGATTGGGCACGGTGCTGGTGTTGTAGTACAGCGCCACGGCCTTGATGATGCCCGGCACACCGTACACCTTGCCGTCGAGCGTCGCGCCATCAAAGCTGCTGGGTGGGAAGGCATCAGTCTTACCCTTCAGCAATGCAGTGATGTCGGCCAACACACCCGCACGAACTTCGTTGCCGGTGTTGTCGTTGGGGGCGGTGAACATATCGGGGCCGCCGCCGGCCGCGACTTCGGTCTCCCACTTGTTGAAGACCTGGTCAAACGGGATCTGCAGAACGTTGACCTTCAGATCGGGGTACTTCTTATTCAATGCCGCCAGGGCTTCCGTCAGCGCCTTCTCCTCGGCGCCACCGGTGCCATAGGCATTCCACAGGGTGATCTCACCCTTGGGGCCCGTCGCAGGGGGCGGTTCAACGGGCTTCTCGGTGGGCTTGACTTCCGGGACCGCAGTCGGAGCGACCGGAGCCGCCGTCGGGGTGGCGCCGCCACCGCAGGCCGCGAGCAACATGCCCAACATCACGAACAGGGCTACGAGCGAATAACGAATCTTCATTTTGCTTCACTCCTTGAAAGTTGTCTTGTGATTCACGGGTTGGGACTTGCCGGCACTGCCGCTTGCAACAAATGTGCAGACAAGTCAGGGTCGAAATATCGCGATATGGATTGGGCGGTTCCTGCGCTAGACATCACCTCCTTAAAAATTCAATCCCCAACTTATTGCTTGTTTAATTGTTACTGCCAACCGTCATGCCCGAAGGCTTACGCCTTACCCGCCGCTTTGCGGCGGAGGCGCGCTCGCCCAGCGCGTCGCCGGCACAACGTGCCGGGTACTACGGGACGTATCGGGCATCCAGATTTGTTGCTGGCACGGCCTCTGGATTCCCGCTTAAAACGTGCGGGAATGACGCCGAATGGCGTGTAGTGCGACGGCTGATCAGTAGCGGTTAATTCACACCTGCCCCGATAAGGTAACCGACGTGTTGACCGTTGACATGGCGCACCGTGCTCTTGCCGTTGATCAACAACGGCGGCATGAGGACCTGTGCCCGTTCCAACGGCTCGTCCTTTAATAAACTGATTAACATTTGGGCGGCTTGCGCGCCGACCGCTTCCGGCCGCGTATCGATCACGGTGAGATCAGATGAGGCCAGATGCAGATGCTCCGATCGATCGAATGAGATGAACGAGATGTCCTCCGGGATTTTGCGGCCCATATCGCGCAGCGCGCTCACGGCGCCGACGGTCACCACTTCCGACCAGGCGATGGCGGCCGTCATTTCCGGATGTTGTTCCAGCAGCGCCAGCATGGCCCGATAACCGGCATCGGCCGACCAGACGGCGGGCGCCATGCTGCACGGGAGTTGATGTTTCTCGCAGCTTTTCTCAAAGCCTTTGGCAATGCGATGCGCGAAAGCGAAGTTCAAATCTTCGGGGCAAATAAAGCCAATTGCGTGATGACCAAGTTCGACGAGATAATCCACCGCCAGCCCGATCGCGGCTTCGCCGTTCAAGTCGACAAAGGTCAAGCCTTTATTGTCGCGCGTGCGGCCGATCATGACAAAGGGGATGTCGGTTTCTTTGAGCAGTTTCACACGCTCGTCTTTTTGCTGAATGCGCATCAACAGCACGCCGTCGACTAAACCGGAATAGACAATTTGACGGATATCATCCACATTGACTTCCGGTGCAGTAAGCGTTAAGAAAGTGTACCCATGCTGATTGACCACTGCGCCGATGCTGGCAATGTAGCGGACTTCTACATCGGCGATCGTCGGCGAGGCGAGCGGGAAGACCAAGGCAATCGCGTGGCTGGGACTGCCGGCCAGGCGGCGCGCGATGGGGCTGGGCGAGTATTGCAGCTCGCTCATCGCCGCAAAGATGCGTTCGCGCGTGGCGGATGCCACCGGCCGCTTACCGCTGATCGCATGCGAAACGGTCGTTTTGGCAACGCCGGCGCGCCGGGCAACTTCGTTAATAGTGGGCCTTGTTTTGGATTTGCGTGGGGGCACGCTAGGTTTCCTAGATTTGGGCTAATCAGGAGTGCTGTTACTTAATTTAACACAAACCGGTTTGCTAGTCAAGTGCTAAAATTCAATTTTCACAGGAATTTAAGCAAGTTGCCATGATCAGATGATTCGATCATTGATCTCAGTCGTTTGTTGATCGGTGCAACTTATCTGATGCGTCGTTGACGGGGGCCGATTAGTCTGACAGCGTTGACGGTCGGAATTCCCCCCGACTCCAGGTCTTTGACGAAGCAGCCGGCACAGCATACAATTACAGTGAACCTCAATGGGTACTTGCCGGTATTCATTGAACTGCGTCAATACCAACGGCGCGTCATGCATCTTGTCAGCCAAGGCCACCCTCTATGCCTGATAAACCTGAGTTTCCCCAGCGCTTTTCTGCACCGTTTCGTTTTGATTGGATTGCTGTCGTATTGGCCATCCTGATCGTTTTCTGCGCGTCGGCCAGCATTGCTTTGGCCGAGTGGGTGCCGAATCTTGATGTGCTGAGTTTGACGGTGGTGGTCAGCGGGTCATTAGGCGCTTTAATCGCGACCTGTGGCTGGCGACCACGCACTGCTCATTTCCTCATGCTTCTTTACGGCATTGTGTGGGTCACCTTGTTATCTATCAGCGATATGCCAGATAAAGTCTATGGGTTTACGGGGCTGGACTCAGTGCGGCACTTGGTGGTCCGGCTGGGCGAACACATCTATATTTGGTTCGACGCCGTCTCGACGGGCGGCGTCGGTAAGGACACTACCATCTTCTTGATGGGCTTGTCGGCCGCTTTCTGGCTGATCGCTTATCTGGCGGTGTGGAATACGATCCGGCGGCAGCGGTTGTGGTTAGCGGTCGCGCCAGCCGGTAGCATCCTCTTGCTCAACATGCGCTACTACGGCGGCAAAGAAGTGCTGGCCTTCTGGCTGAATATCTATCTGTTTGTGGTGTTGTTGTACGCGGCGCGTTTGTATACGTTGCGGCAAGAATTACGCTGGCAGTTTGGCCGCATCCGTTTTAAGCCGGAGATCGAGCGCGACTTCTTGCAGATTGGCGCGATCATTGCGCTGGCGGCCGTGCTCTTTGGCACGGTGGTGCCCACGTTTGCGGGCGCACCACAAATCTCCGGACTGTGGCGCGAGATCAGCCGCCCGGTCCGCTCGGTCGAAGATACGTTCAGCCGCTTGTTCTCCGGCCTGCAGCCGCACGGTCTGCCTTACACCAATCCGTTTGGCCGCACCCTGGCCTTGCTGGGGCAGCGCAACCTGGGAACAGAATTGGTGCTGGAAGTGCGTTCGCCGGAAAGCCGTTATTGGCAAGGTGTGATTTACGATCGCTATACGGGCGGTGCTTTTCAAAGTTCTGAAGCCGAGCGAGTTGCTGTCACAGCCAACGAGCAAGTCGCGCCGACTCAATTCCGGCAGCGGAGTCTGCTGACGCAAACGGTGACGGTATTCTTTCCCAACAACACCTTGATCTTTGCCGCACCCCAACCGGTCGCGATCAACCAGACGAGCTGGCTCGATCAATTACCGGGCGGCGAATTTAGCATGTGGACGACATTGTCACCGTTGGGGCCGGGTGATACCTATCGGGTGGTGTCATCAATCAGCCGCGCCACGATCGAACAGCTGCGCTCCGTCGGTTCGAATTATCCTCCGGCTATCCGCGAACGCTATCTGCAATTGCCGGACACCTTGCCCGATCGGGTGCCTGAACTGGCGCGCCAAATCGTCGCCGAGGCGAAAGCGACGACCCCTTACGATCAAGCCGTGGCGCTTGAGGCTTGGCTGCGCAAGAATATTACTTACAATGATCAGATCACCGCGCCGGCTCCGGGGCAGGACGGCGTAGACTATGTGTTGTTTGTGACGAAGCAGGGCTTTTGCGATTATTACGCATCGGCCATGGCGGTGATGGCCCGCTCGCTGGGCTTGCCGTCCCGCATCGCTACCGGCTTTGCGCAAGGAACATTTGATACACACCGCGGCGTGTATCAGGTATATCAGAACAACGCCCACACTTGGGCAGAGATTTATTTCCCGCAATACGGCTGGGTTCAATTTGAGCCAACCGCCAGCCAGCCGGCCATCATTCGACCGCTGGGCGAAGAGGCGCCTACGCCCAATCCCAAACCAGCACAGGACGATGCGGATAGATTGTCTATGGGCGGGCACGAACCAATAGAAGACGAAGAAATACAGCGGCGTAACGACGCGGCTGCTCAGCTAGCAGCGGCACAGCCGACAGGCCCGACACCCGTCGTGTGGCTGATCATCATCGGTCTGAGCGTGCTCGCGGTGGTGGCGGGTGGGGGCTGGGCAGGGATGTGGTGGTACGAAAATCGCCAAACGCCCGGGAAGACAAGCGGCGGAACGTGGGCGTTTGCGCGCTTGACGCGCCTGGGCAGCTGGCTGCGGGTGAAGTTGTCAACCGCGCACACGCCGTTTGAACAGGCCCAGCTCATCGGGCAGGTGGTGCCTAAGCGTCAAAGTGAGATCGATCACCTGGCGGATTTGTATGTGCGCGAGCGGTATGGCCGGGCCGAGGTGGATGTGCAGGAAACCCGATCGATCTGGCAGCGCATCCACTGGTCGTTGTGGCGGGCCGGTTTCAAACGGCGTTTGTTACGCCGCCTGCCGCAGCTGCCCGCCTTGTTCCGCCGGCGTCCGCCGGAGTGAGCGGCCCTGCGCATGGGCCGTGTTCGCGTGGTTGATGGTTAAACAATCCAAGAAACCGGGTCTCTCCATTTCAAAAGAGTGCACATAGGGAGAAACCCGGTTTCTCATTTTGCGTGATATTCTTTTATTCCGTTTGGGGCTTAGGTGTTGTATAATCGTCATTACCCATCGTGTCCATGTGTTGTATGAGCGTTGTTATTCAACGGGGAGAGTAAGCCGTGACCTCTACCTCAGCCACCAATCCTTCCTTCAATACGTTAGCCGATTCGACGCTGTTGCTGCGCACCGCGATCGCGCAGGGTGATTTGACGGCGTTGTTGGCCGAGCTAAGTAATCAACTTCATCAGCAGGCCGCGGTACTGACCAAGCTGCCCGCTTCCGGCGATGTGATGAAGGCACAGCAGTCTTTGCTGAAGATGCAGAGCCTGATGCCGCGCTTTCAATCGTCGGTCGATGCGCTGGCGCACGAGCGGCAGGCGCTGCACGCCTTGTATGAAGTGGGGCAGACCATCAGCTCCACGCTGGAACTGGCAGAGGTGCTGAACCAGGTGATGGATCGCATCATCCAGTTGACGGGTGCGGAACGCAGCTTCTTGATGTTGAAGGATGAAGACACGGGCGAGATGGAAGTGAGCGTGGCCCGCAACGTCGATAAGGCGGTGATGGCCCAGGCGGATTTTTCCGTCAGCCGCACGATCGTGCAGCAGGTGGCGACGGAAGGCAAGCCGGTGGCCACGACAAACGCGCAGGCCGATCCGCGCTTTGCCTCGCAGGAAAGCGTGGTAGCGTATTCGCTGCGCAGCATTTTGTGCGTGCCGTTGATCGTGCGCGATCGGGTGACGGGCGTGATCTATGCCGACAATCGCATCCGCACCGGCTTATTCGGCGATAAAGAGCGTGATCTGCTGGCGGCGTTTGCCAACCAAGCGGCCATTGCCATCGACAATGCGCGCTTGTTCGATCGGGTGCGACAGCAACTGGCCGCCATCACGATGATGAAGAATCTGATGGACAACGTGTTTGCCTCCATCACGTCGGGCGTCATCACGACCGATATGGACGATCGGGTGACGTTGTTCAATCGGGCGGCCGAGGGCATTTTAGGCATTTCTTCCCATCAGGCGTTGGAGCATTTCTATCATGAGACGGTGCCCTTAGCCGTGGACTTTCAGCCGTGGATCGACGAGGTGAAGCAGAATCACACGGTGGTCTCGCGCGATGTGGAACGCGTTCTGCCCGAGCGCGGCAAGGTAGAGTTGAGCGTGAATTTTGCGCCGCTGCGTGGTGAGGGCAATGGCGATGTGTCGGGCGTGGCACTGGTGGTGGAAGACCTGACGGAGAAGCGCCGCATGGAAGCCGAGCAACGTTTCATCACGGATACGTTCAAGCGCTATGCGCCGCCTGCCGTGGTGGAGCAATTGCTGCGCGATCCCTCGCAGTTGAAATTGGGCGGCATCCGCAAGCCGATTGCGATTCTGTTCTGCGACATTCGCGGCTTTACCAGCTTCAGCGAACATCTCGCGCCAGAAGAATTGGTCGAAGTGTTGAATACGTATCTGGCGATGGCGGCCGATGCGGTGCTGGAGTTTGAGGGCGTGCTGGATAAGTTCATCGGTGATGCGGTGATGGGCTTGTTCAACGTGCCGCTCGATCAAACGCACTACACCCTGCGGGCCGTGAAAGCGGCCTTGAAGATGCAGGCCGATATCAAGGTGTATCACGCCCGCACCGGCGTGGAGCGGCATTTGAATTTTGGCGTGGGCATCAACGCGGGTGATGTGGTGGTGGGCAACATCGGCACGGAGCAGCAGCGCAATTATTCGGCCATTGGCGATGGGGTGAACTACGCCAAGCGCCTGCAAGAGAACGCGAAGGGCGGACAGATTCTCATCAGCGAGGCGGCCTATCGGCACGTGGAAGAGTGGGTGGACGTGATCGAACTGCCGCCGCTGCCCGTGAAAGGACGCTCGACGCCCGAAGTCGTATACGAAGTGGTGGGGCTGAAAACATGACGACGGACGATACACTGCGCCCTAGATTAAATAAGACAGTTTTTTCACTTGCGCCGCTTTTTGACGAAGCGGATGAAAAGGCCTACTGGCTGTCGCGTACCCCTGGCGAACGTTTGCGCCATATCGAAATGCTGCGGCGGATCAACTATGGACATCGAGCTGCCACCCGACTTCAAAGACTTCTTGAAATTGCTCCGCGTTCATGGAGTTAGGAGAGGGAAGCAGTTTTCAGTAGCCAGTTAGCAGCCGTCGGCGGGGAGGGTTACGCTGGCGGCTGTTTGTCGGCAGCGCATCGTCGTTCGATTGAAGGGAGGTGAGACCGGCAATCTTCTCTATCCGGTGACGTCGTAATGAGTGCATTGTTCTGCACATGGATGCTTCATTTCCGGAGGTGTGCGATGCTTGTCATGCAGGTTGCAGATGTGGTTCTTCGAGATGAACCGTCTGTCGCTGTTTTCCTCGTTGAAGATACCCAGCAGATCCGACTCAAATTCTGGACAACTTATGCTGGTGGTGAAGCGATCCTGGCGGCTCTCCACCAGTCTCCCGCGATACGTCCGCCTACCCAGGTATTGTTTCTCGATGCGCTCAAGCGTTTCGATATCGGCGTGTGCCGCGCTACGATTGATGAGCTTCGTGAGGGATTGCTGTATGCCCATCTGGCGTTGCAATCCAGCGACGGCAAAAGTGTTACCGTTGACGCATTGCCCAGCGACGTCGTCTCAGTTGCCCTGCGCGCCGGTGTTCCACTGGAGATTTCTGAACAGGTCGTAGCAGAGATGGGCTGCCGCCGCGGCCAACTGATCGATGTGGGCGGTTATCAGCTGTCGGCCCACGTCAAAGGCAGCGGAGGCCCCACTGTTGTGCTGGAATCCGGCGCTGTTAACGGACATGAAACATGGGGCAAGGTCCAAGACACGATTGCTCAGTTTGCAACGGTGTGCAGTTACGATCGGGCCGGCCTGGGCTGGAGTGAATCTGGCGTGAAACCGCGCACCCTTCGCCATAGCGTGCAGGATCTGCACACTCTGTTAGAGCGAGTCGCGCTGCCCGGCCCCTATGTGCTGGTCGGTCATTCCATTGGCGGTTCGCTGGTTCGTCTGTATGCCGATTGTTATCCGGCAGATGTAGCGGGTCTGGTGCTAGTTGACTCCGCGCTCCCTGATAATCGCGATCGTTTCGTGGCCATGTTGCCGCCCGAAAGTGCCGATGAGCCGCCCAGCGTGCGTGCGTTTCGGAAGTCACTGCTGAGTCCGGATTTTTTTGCGCCAGAATGGGACGATGCCGCCCAGTGCTTTGAAGAAGTACGAGGCTGTAAAGATCTAGGGGCTTTGCCGTTAACCGTCATCACCGCTGCTAGGTCCGCTAATCCTTTTGGCTTGCCGACAGAGATAGTTGCTCAGCGTGATCAAATACGGCGGGACATGCAAACGGACTTGGTGCATCTCTCATCACGCAGCACACAGCGCTTCGCCGAACAGAGTGGACACATGGTCCCATATGATCAACCGGAAATCGTGATTGAGGCGATCCGCGAGATGGTCAACGCTCTGCATTGAGGTGAGGTAGTTTGGTTTTTGCGAACGGGACGACTCACCGCGAGTCGCCCCGTTTTCATTCGTGCCCATTCGTGAAGATTCGTGGATCTATCTACTCGGCGCTTCAATCACACTTGCTCCATCGAACGCGCTGTAAGTTCCTTCCACCGTGCGTGCACCATCAGTCAAGCTGTACTTCACAATCCAGTTGGTCTGCGGATTGATGCTCACCTTGAAATCAAAGCCGTTCCACGTAAAAGCCACGTCTTTCAATGGGCCGCTGTCGATCACGCGCGCGTTCTCGGCCACCGTCGCATACCCGAACTGCGGCCACGCAAACGGCACGCCGCGTTGATTCTCGATCCACGATCCATCCGGCCTCTGCTGATAGTCCGTTGATTCAATCTGTACCGCAGTTGCCCCGCTCTCGATAGTGTAGCGCATCCGATCGGGCGCGTTGAACTCGAAGCGCACCTTGAGCTGATTCCCGGCGTTGTCGCTCACGATCTGATCTTCCACTACAGACTGCAACGCATTCATCGTCGCATCAGCTTTGGCCAGCCACTCCAGCGCGATCGGATCGCCGGAGAAAGACGGCGTGGGTGTGATCGCCGTCGGCACATCGGGCGCGACGAACGACGGCGGCGTATACGGTTGCAGCACCACCGGCAGCGCGGATGTCACTGGCGATTGGCTCATCCCCGCTTCATTGCGCAAGCGCCGCACATAGTTCACCGCATTCCAAATTTGATCGTCCGTCAACTTGTCTTTGAAGGCCGGCATGGGCGAACCCTGCGAAACGCCGTTTTGAATCCAGTAGAAAATATCGCCGTCGGTGTGAATGTCCAGATGTCCGTTGCCATAGTCCGGCGGTTTCAGGGTCAAACCGGCCGCCGCGGGACCATCGCCGCGGCCTGCCTCACCATGGCATACCGCGCAATTCTCGATGAACAACTGCTGGCCGATCTTCAACGAGGCTTCATCGGGCAAAAACGGATTGGTCAAAGTCAGCCCCGGGGTCGCTTCGCGCGTGAACGTGACGATCGACCACAGCCCGATCGGGATCGCCATCAACGCTGGGATCAGTAACCCGACGAGCCAGGCGGTGCCCGGCGCAGCTTTCCAGGCGATGAACAACCACGCCACGCCGATCGCCAAAGCGAGTGCGCCGCCAAACGCCATGCCATAGATCGACAACCACTTCATCACCACATCGAGTGGACCTGCTTGCCCCAGCGCCTCGATGCGACCATCCAGATTCACGCGCACCCGATAATCCGCAAACACATCAAAGGCAGCGGGCCGCCGCACCGCCGTCGAGATTTGCCACTCGCCTGGCAGCGCGAGATAGGCCCCGTTCGCCGCGTAAGCGCCATCGGTTGTAGCCTGTGCCGCAGCCTGCGCCGTCCCCAATCCGCGCGTAAGATACGTGAAGCGCAGCGAGACATCCTGCGCGTCGCTGATCACTTTTCCGTTTTGGGACAAACGCACGGTGTAACTGGACGCGCCCGAACGCGCCGGATCGATTGTCAATGTCACATCTAAATCTTCACTGCGTGTGGTCAGTTGCAGCGACCCGGCCGCCACCGTGGGCTGCGGATCTTTGGAACGGGGCAGCGCCGTCAACGCGCCGGCTGACGCTAACACGAGCAGGCCAACGGTCGCTTCGATCAATACCGTGCACCGGAAGCGGCGCTGCAACTGCGGACCCAGCTCCGGTTGATCGATGGCCCGATCGAGCCGCGGCTTGATCACGATCAAGTTGTACCCGCCCACTAGCATGGCCCCGCCCGCCAGCGCCAGTTTGAGCAACAACGTGCGGCCATACGCCGTGCCCATCAGCGCCGTCCAACTGCCGACGTGCAGGAACGAGAGATACGAACCGGTGACGATCAAAACGCCCACGGCCACGGCCGCGATCGTCGAGAAGTTCACCACCGTTCTCAGCCACAACCACGATCGATCTTCGTCGTTCAACGTTTGCGCCACGCGTGGCACTACGAACGCCATTAACGCCAGTCCACCCACCCAGATCGACGTGGCGATCAGATGAGCGAAGTCGGCAACGAATGGAATCAGTAGCGGCTGTGAGATCGCCGCGCTGTGACTGGTCAGCGTGGTGAGGAACAGCAATTGGCCCGGCAGCCAGATCGAAGCGATCGTGTTGAACCACTTGCCGCGCGCCGTGGCGGCGCGTTCAGACGCGGCACGTCCAGACGCGGCGCGTCCAGACGCGGCAATGTCGTCCAGCAGCACACCGATTGCGATCAACGTCGCCACGCGGCCCAGCCAGATGCGGCCTACCCGCGTGCCCAGCCAGTCGCCGATCGATCCCCCGGAGTTGCCGGCCTGCGCGATCAGCAGCAGTACCGCGCCTGCCCCGGCCAGCGCCAGCGCGACAATCAACACGCGTTTGGTCGGCGGCAGCGATCGTTGATCGACTTCATCCGCCAGTTGCGCCGACCTGAGCGCAGGCCGCCATACCAACCAACGAAACGCCACTGCCCCTGCGATCACGGCCTGCCCGATAAACGTCAACGCGCGCGCCAGCATATCGAGCGGCGAAGTCACCGTGCCCGTGCTGGTTGCGTTGGCTTTCGTCCGATCGATCGGTTCACCGACCGAGAACACATACGATCCCGACGTGACATGCCCATCCACTTCGCTCAACGCCCGCCACGAGACGATGTACGTCCCTTCGCGCGACTCTTGCAAAGACACGCGCAGCACTTTGGGATCGTTGGGATCGCGCGTCGTGTCGTTGTTGTCCGCCACCGAGCCGTCGTCGTATAGCACCTCGATCTTGGACAGGCGCGGCTCGACGGCTTCCGTAAATTCGATCGTGATCTGAGAGGGTGCAACCTCCAGCATGGCATTCGCCGCCGGATCAGACCGCGCGATATCGGCGTGCGCGAAGACAACGCCGCTTGTGAGCAGAGCGACAATGAGGGCAAGGACAACCGAACGAATCTTCATAAACGACATGCTGGAGAGAATGAGGGATAGAGAGAACGAGGGACGGAGAGAATCTCTCAATCCCTCTGTCTCTCTGTCCCTCCATCCCGCTATCCCGTCTTTTTGCGCGTCACCGCGAAACCAATTCCCAGTATCGCGGCCACCGCCACGACGATCCCTAGCAAGACAATCACGACGCCCGAGGACAGCGCCGGAGCGGCAGGCGTTGAGGCACCGCCGGCTGCTTCGTAGCGCACCGCGATCATATCGGTGGCGTTCAATTCTTGATGCAGCTTGTTGGACAGCACGGCCTCGATGATATTGTCGCCCGGCTGCAGATCGTGCGCCTGCAAGGCCGGGTTGTTGCCCTGCGACATGCCTTGTTCTTTCCCGTTGACCAGCAAATGCCAGTGACGCTCATCTTCACCCAGCGGCCAATTGGTAGTTTCCACCCGCACGATGATCGTGTCGCGATCCAGCACGGCGTTATGCGCGGGCGAAATGATCTTCACCGCCGCACCGTTGGCCGGGATGCGTTCGCCGTGATCATGTTCGTCGGGTGGCATCGGTGTACCGTCCATATCCATCATCATATGATCGGGCGTCGGCGTCCCATCGGCCTGCGCGCGACCCGCTACGGCAAAGGCTGCCACAACTACCAGCACTATCAACAATTTTCGAAACATGCTCTCTCCCTTTAGAATAATTCATTTACGCTTGCGGCTAAGCGCCACACCGGCCAAGACCAACCCGATCGTTCCCAACGCTGCGCCGGCGACCGCGAAGGCGCGCGTGGTGCTCAGTTCGCTTTGCAGCGCCTCGATCGACTTCTGCGCATCAACCAGGGGCTCCGGAAAAGTTAGACTGTCGGACGTGCCCACTTCTTCGATCTCGTGGCTCACGTCAATCGTCTGTCCGTTGAGCGTGCCGCCCAGCTTCAGCGTATACGTCCCGCGCCGCGTGGGAATAAAATCGCCCACGTATACGCCCGGTTGACCTGCCAGCGATCGCAACAACAACTCCTTCGACTTGCCGCCATACACGATCTGCGCGGTCAACGTTCCTTCCGCACCGACTACGGGCTGATCGTCTTTGGCTGTGGTTACTTCCACCAGGGCGGCATTCTTCAGCCCCACCACGGGCGGCTCTTCCAGCCAGCCCAGCACAAAAGCATAATCACCCGCGACGATGCGCTCGTGCGCCATTACCGTGCCGGTCGCCAACAGACTGACAACGGCCACCCCCACTAACCACCAGCGTTTCAGCATGATTTCCCTCCCCTCTAATAATATCTGATTTCTAGCGCACCTCGCCAATCACCACGCCACCGCCTTCAAACGTGAGATCGAGCGTGCCGCGCCCGGCCAGATCGATCACGCGTGTATCCGATACGACCAGTGTCCAGGCGAAAATCAGTTGCGGCCTTTCCGGCAGCCGATCGATCTCCTTGGCGGCGATGACGTTGATCGATGCCTGTTCGCTGGGGCCGATCGAGATGCTATTCCCGCCGGACTCGATCAGCACGCTCGCTCCATCAAACGCGAGATTCACGTTCGACTCTACAGCGGCGTTCTGTAACTCGATCGGCTGGTGGCCCTTCTCCGTCAACAACGCCTGCCAGTCACGCCCCGCTCGACTTTCAGTTGTTACTTCGGCGGACATGATCTGCTTCACTCCATAACGATCGAGCACCGCCGACAGGCCGTTGAGTTGATCGCCGCTGGCGTCTGGCACGATCACCAGATCGATATCTCGATCCCAGAAGGGCAGCCGCTGTCCCAACGTGCTCAACAAACCCGAGGGACTGTTCGACCCGCCGATGAGGATCTGTTTGCCGCCGGGCGTCTGCACGAAGACCGGATGTCCAGCGACATTCAACACGTAAACGTGCAAGCGCTCATCCGTACGCCATGATAAGGTGACGGCCAATAACAAGGCGATCAGCCCGCCCGCAAAAATTACGCGTCGAGGGGTGAGAAGTTTTTTGATCATCACCGGTCTCTGCTCCTTCGGTTGCCGCAGGTACCACGTCACGCCGATCAGCACGGCATAGTATCCCGCCACGAAGATCGACGGCACGTAATCCAGTGGAATGGCCGCGAACGGCAACTGCGCAAACAACTCGATCACGCCCAACGTCCACGTCAGCCACGGCCACACTGTCCACGCTGCGATCTGACCTAACGGAATCGACAATAGCCCAACGGCCAGTGCGAACAAGCCAAACACCATCACGCCCGACTGGGCCGGCAGCACCAGCGGATTCACGATGAGCGACACGATGGAGATCTGCCGGAAGTAGACCATCATCAGCGGCAGCGTGGTCACCTGCGCGGCCAGCGTCACCAACAGCGCATCGTTGAGCACACTCACGGCCTGACGCGCCCAGTCACGATTGAACAAACGCGCTAAATATTTCTGCGTAAAATCGGCAAATGACCTGGCGTAGACAATGAGGCCGAGGGTGGCGGCGAAGCTCAGTTGAAAGCCCACGTCGAAGAGCGTGTTGGGATCGAGCAGCGTCATGATGAAGCCCGCGGCGAACAGCGAATTCAACGCCGCGCCCTGCCGGCCCAGATAGATCGCCAGCAGCGTGATGCCGCCCATGATCGAGGCGCGCACCACCGAGGCGCTCGCGCCTACCAGGATGGTGTAAGCGATGAGGCCCACGATCAGGATCGGGAATGCTTTGCGCCGCCCGAACAGGCGCACCACCACCGCCGACATGATCGAGATTAAAATGGTGATGTTGTAACCCGAAATGGCAATAATGTGCGTCGTGCCCGTGTTCCGAAAATCTTCCTGCACGACGACGGGCAGGCCCGCATCGACGCCCAGCAGGATACCACTCAACAGCGAGGCTTGCGGCTCCGGCAGAATCTGCTGAATCACCACGTAAGCCCGATCGCGAAAACCATAGATGACGGCAAGGATGGGACTGCCGCGATCGTGTTCCAGTACGCTCACTTGCGGGCGATCGATCAACGAGTACACGCCTTGCCGCGCGAGGAAGTCCGCATAGGAGAAGGTGGCGAATTCCGGCGGCGCGGACAGTTGACCTGTTACGCGTAGACGATCGCCGTAATGAAATTCGGCGGGACGAGAGGGGCGCACGAGAACGACGCCTTCGATCGGGCGTGAGGATCGATCGGGGGTAGTGAGCCGATCGGCGTTGACGCGCAGATTGACGTAGGTGTCGCGCACATCGGGCGGCCCATCGATCACACCTTCAATCGTGACGACGCCGATCCCGTTGTAAGTGGAGAGTGAGTTCTGATCGAAGTGAGGCAGACGAAGCGTGAAGTAGAGTCCGCCAAGGATTGCAGCGAAAATGCCGAACCAGATCAGGCGGGCGCGCCGATCGTTGTGCCAGAGCACGAGACCGCCGATCGGAACAAGGAACACAGGGAGCAGAAATTCAAGCGGCAGGCGAAGTGCCGACGCGAGAGCGATGCCGATGAACCAGCCCGTGCCGAGGTAGACGAGAGGCATAACAAACTATACCCCGCCATGCACTACGGAGAACTTCAGCGCGCTCTGGGCTAACATCAGTCCGAGATGAACAGAGAAGGGTTACGTGTTGGGTTGTTCACTCCAGTTCAAGTGCGGTCCATCCAATAACAGCGCCACAGCGTTCAATATATTGCGGCCGACAATGCCCCACTCTTGATCGATCAGGAGGAACTGCCCACGAAACATCCGCCCCAGAAAAATCAACTCTAGCTGCACAACCGGAGCGAGGCTGGCCGCGCCGTCAAATCCCACCAGCTCATACTGGCGCTCTGGAATGACTTCCACTCCTAACCGATCCACCACCGACCTGGGAAGCAGGGTGACATCTGCACCAGAATCAAGCAACATCGGTACATCCGACCACTGCTGCGCGGTGGTTCTCTGTCGCAAAGTCACGTAAGCCAGCGGCGCAGGCGGATCGAAACGAACGGCATCATAAGCTGGCATCAGGAAAATCCTCGACGATTTCTAGTTTGAAATCAGCGGCTTGTTCCGGGTGCGCCAGACGCGGGCTAAAGACATGCGCCAGCGCTTCGACCTGCGCTTCTGGCACGACAACATACACCTTGGTATTATCAGGCAGTCGCAGGTTCGCTTTCAGTTGAATTTGACCGTGAGTGACAACGCCCTCATAAGTAATGACGCTCATCAGATCCCCTTTCTGCGAAACCGCTCCATCCACACAACTGGGGTTTGACCACGCACGAAAATTATAGCACAAGCACCGCGTTGTGCAGTCGCAGTTCCCTCTCGATAGAGAAAAACCGCCAGATCGATCAGATCACGCTTGGTTAATGCACTCGCTTGCTCATGACTCATATCATTGGCATCTTAATAACAAATTTCTAATTTTTTGCCTACGCGCGCGTGATGAGCTGGACCGGGATCACCCCTGAACCAGGCGGAAGTCCTTCAGTTTTCCGGCTTCGTCAAAAGTGAGGGTCAGATAGTAATAGTCGACGCCGAAGTCACAGACGCCCACGGGCACGTTCACGACAGATTCCTCAGTCGAGTTCCCCAAGATATCAAAAACCTCGGCGCGGCTCAGGCCGACGTGCAGATAGTTGTCCATCAAATCGTGAACCATCTGGCAACGGGTGTTATCCTTATAGTCGGTGCCGGAGCTGCGCTGCCATACTTCGGCATTGAAGCGATTGTTGGAGGCGCAGGCCGCCAATAGGGTGAGCAGCAGGCCGACGGTGAACATACGGCGAAGGCGCATGTTATCTGACAGAGGCATGATTTGTCTCCCGGTATAGAAGCATTGAAGTGGAGTACAACAGGCCGATTGAGGCATTCTAGTAGATACACCCCAATCGGCGGGGCGAAGATTTTGATCTATAAGTCCTTGATCCGAGCACGCAGGGTTTGTATCTGGGCGGACGCCGTGACTAAGTGGTCTTCAATTTCACCCAGCTTGTCGCGCTCGGTTCGCACGAAGATCGTATAGGGCGCAATGGCCTCGCGAATGCGTTGCAGAGACAGGTTGAGTTCGCGCTCAAATTGGCTGGTCAGCGCTTCAGCCAGGCGCACGCGCAGCGCCTCGAGCTGAGTCTTCAATTGCTTTTTGGCCGCGCGCCGCCGGGCCGGCAAGATAAAGAAGCCCAGGGTGGCCACTGCGCCCGCCATCACGACGCCGCTGAAATCGGCCATGCTGGCGTGCAGAATCGCGACCAGCAGCGCCCCTAAGCCAATCGCGCCGACTTCCACCAGGGCGGTCTGTGCCACGGCGCGTTGTACGGACTCAGCCAGCTCGGCAGCTTCTTTAGTGCGATCGTAGCTGGCCACGGCCTCACGCGCCGCGCGTTCCACTGAGGCCAAACGTTCCTGCCGATTGTGCTCGAACTGGCCGCCGACCTGGCCGACGATGCGATCGTGATGCCGCTCGGCCCGCCGGTTGACGTGCGCCATGACGCCCTGCCATTGGCGGAAATCCCGATCGACCAGCCAGTCGATCAAGTCCCGCACCTGGGCTTCAATCTGCGGCACAGCATCGGCGATGACTTTCTGCTCAAACTCGGCGCGCACGCGATCGGTGTGAATTAAATGGAGAACGCGCGTCAGCCGCACGGTGTCGTCGAAGAAGGCCGTGCCCCGCGCCGCCACTTGCAGCAGCACATTGTCCACGCGGCTCAATTTGTCGACGAAGTTGCGGCGCATATCTTCTTCGTGCCCGATCAGCTGCTCCTGAATGTCGTCCAGCGTCTTGAAATCTTCGCGCAGCAGATCCAGGCGGGCCTGGGCGTTGGACAAGTACTGTGCCTGCATCCGATCGGCTACCCCCAACGGGTTTTCCAACTTCAAGCGCACGCGCTGTCGTTCATCCAGCGTGTTGAGAATGAATTCCTCCAGCGCGGCAAAGCGACTCGCCTGCCAGAGCGCCTCGTGTTCAGCGCCGGTGATCGCTTTAGCTTTTTGCGCCAGGCGGGCGGACACGGGGAAGATAGGCGGGCGCATGCCCAACAACAGCTGAGCATTGTCTTCCACAAATTGGATCACCTTCGACAGGCCGGCTTCATCTTCAAGCACATCGATCTTGTTGATGACGACCACGATCTTTTTGCCCCAATCACGCACTTGCTCCAGAAAAACTCGTTCCGATTCGGTGAAGGGGCGATCGACCGAGGTGATGAACAACACCAGATCGCTGCGGGGGATGAAGTCTTCCGTGATGGCCTGATGGCGTTGCAGCACGGAATTGGTGCCCGGGGTATCCACGATGTTGATATCGCGCAGCCACTCGACGGGCCAGGTCACCACCAGCAGATCTTCGTCACGCGCGGTGCGCGTGAGCTCCGGGCCATAGCGCAGCACATGGACCCGATCGGTCGTGGGCGTAACGCCCTCCTCCAATACCGGCTGGCCGAGTAGCGCGTTAATGAAGGCGGATTTGCCGGCGTTAAATTCACCCACTACGACGAGCAGAAAAAGTTCTTCCAGCTGGCGCAGGGCATGCGCGAGGTGCCGTTGATCATCAGGCCCGGCGTCGAGGCGGGCCAACATCACGCGCAGGTCTTCCAGCAGGGCGCGCTCCTGGACAAGAATTTCGGTTTGTTGTTCGTCGAGCAGGCTGCGCAACACGTTGTGTCCTTTACCTTCACGCGAGTTCAATGGAAAAATCACATTCAGAAACCGGGTTTCTGCTGTTCAAATGGAGTTGAACGTTTAGCTCGGAGAAACCCGGTTTCTCAATTCAGCTCTCAGTCAACATTATACTGTGAGCGGCAAACTTTGAATAATGCGCGGGCCGACACTTCTCGGCTGGAGCGTGGCTCACAAAAAGCCAACGCTTCAGACCGAACACATGACAAATGTCAGCACGTGAGGCGAGAAGCGTCAATTGGCAATGCCGGATCGCGCCTCTATAATAAGGGCCTACACTTTTGCTGGAAGGAACATTTCATGTCCATTGTTTATTTTGGTTCAGCGCGTCAAGCCCGCCTGGAGGCCAAAGAAACCCTGCCCGCCAAGCTGGATTTGATCATCGAGAAACTGGCGATCCGTGATCGGGTGAAAGGTGAGACCGTGGCGATCAAGATGCACACCGGCAACAACCTGAGCTACTCGACGGTGCATCCGGTGTTCGTGCGCAAGGTGGTGCAGGCCGTGAAGGAGGGCGGTGGCAAGCCGTTCGTGACCGATGTGAACTGGGATGCGCGCGGCGCGGAGGAACGCGGGTACAGCTCGGAAACGATTGGTTGTCCGGTGTTCCCCACGGCGGGACCCGACGAGAAATATTTTTACGCGCATCATCGGCCGTATAAGAACATTCAGGATTGGAAGGTCGCGGGGATGATTCAGGATGCGTCGTTTATGATCAATCTGGCGCACGCCAAGGGGCATCCGTCGTGCGGGTTCGGCGCGGCCTTCAAGAATCTGGCGCTGGGCTGCCTGGTGGGCGAGACGCGCGGCGCGATGCACGATACCATGCACTTCGATCGGTATTGGTTTGCCGATCGGTGTCCGGACGCCGCCACGCGGCAGCGCATTGTGGAGGTCTGCCCGCACGATGGCATTGTGATCGACAAGCACAATCCCGAAGAGATGCACCTGCACTTCGAGCAATGCAATCAGTGCGGACGCTGCTTGCAGGTGGCGCCGCCGGGCAGCCTGAAGATCGATCCGGTAAACTTCCACGCTTTTCAAGAAGCGTGCGCCATTTCCACGGCAGTGACACTATCCACTTTCGAGCCGGGCAAGGTGACGCACCTGACGATCGCCACACACATGACGCCGGTCTGCGATTGCTTCGGCTTCACCAGCCTGCCCATCCTGCCTGATGCGGGCGTCTTCGGATCTGACGACATCGTGGCAATCGATCAAGCGACGCTCGACGTGATCGGGCGCACGCGCCTGATCGAAGAGAACCTGCCCACCTCGATGGAAGTGCACACCCGCGAGGGACATCCCTTCCGCTGGATACACGGGCCGCACAAAGATCCTTATCTGGTGTGTGAGTATGGAGAGAAATTGGGGCTGGGTTCGCGACAATATGAGTTGATCGATGTGCTGCCGGTGGAGCAAATCACGCGTGCGGCAGTAACCTACATTTCAGCCAAGTAAATTTCTTTAGGCACGGTATTGCTTCAGCCCGATGTGCGCGAATATTTTCCCGACTCCGCATCCGTTAATGCCGCGCTGCGGTCATTGATCGCATTGATGGCTGAGCTGCCCGCTTCGCGTAAGCGCAAACCTGCGGCAAAAAAGCGCAGCGCCTGATGACATGACACAGCGGGGCAAGTCGAAAACTTGCCTCGCTGTGTCTCTGCCGCACAGTGTGCCGCACACTGCCCTTTAGCGTTTGCTGCGCGTTGTCCGCGCCGGTTTGGGCGTGGATGGTCGCGCGTCATGCCCGCCGCGATAACTCGGCACCATGAGCGGAAACACCAGGCAGCGCGTCTCATCGAGGATGCGCGTGCGGATGCGTGGATCGAGCGCGTCCGGCGCGACTGAGGTCGTGATCACCGTGGGCAGTTTCGCTACGTAGCGATGATTGATGATCTGGTACAACTTCTCGCGCGCCCACGGCGTGGCCGATTCCGTGCCCAGATCATCCAGCACCAACAAGGCGGCGGTGCGCACTTCTTCGAAGCGCTGATCGAACGACGTGCGCGAGTCGGGACTGAAAGCCGCGCGCAGGTGATCGAGCAGATCGGGCACGACGACAAACATCGCTGGATAGCCGCGCAGGGCCTGATAGTTGGCAATCGCCGCCGCCAGATGGGTTTTGCCCACGCCATAGCCGCCGGTAAACATCAGCCAATCCTGCGGCAACTTCGCAAAGTCTTGTGCCAAGGTCAGGGCCTGTTTTAGATTCGATTGCTCTTCGCGCAGGAGATCCGATCGAATTTCAAACGCTTCAAAGGTTTTGTCGTGATACAGCGCCAGGCTGCTCATCGAACTTTGACCCGCTTCGGCGTTGCTGCGCCGATAGTCGGGCGCGGTGATGACCAGCTTGCGCACCAGATCGAGATCGTTCAGGCGTGAGCGCAGCCGCGGATCGAGATCGTCGAGATCGAGATTGGTGGTGATCACGGTCGGGCGTTTGTGGACATAGCGGGTGTTGAAGATTTGATAGAGTTTCTCTTCGGCCCACGGCGTAGCATTCTGCGTGCCCAGATCGTCGAGGATTAAGACTGCCGCATCGCGCACTTCGTTAAACCGATCGTCGTAGGTCTCTTCGACACTCGGGTTGTACGCGCCGCGCAGATAATCGAGCAAGTCCGGCACGTTGACAAAGATAGCGGGAGTCCCTTGCGCCAAACACGCATTCGCAATCGCCGCGGCAAGGTGGGTCTTGCCACAGCCGTAACCGCCCTGAATCAACAGCCAGCCGCGTGGCTCGTCGATATAACGTCGCACGCCATCCGTGGCACGGCGCAATGAATGCTTCTGCTCGATCGTGACCGCGTGACCTTCCGCCTCGAAATTGTCCAGCGTCAGGTTGCGCAGCGGACCGAGATCGTGCTGCAGCTGCTGCGCCGCCGATTGAGTTGTCTCGCTTTGACGGTGCGGACACGGCAGCAACTTGCCGAACTGCGGATGTCCCAGCGGCACATTAACGCTGATCCAACCCAGCCCGCCGCAAATTTCGCATACCGGTTCGGACGGCGCGGCGCGAGCGGAACTCGCGGTGCTAGTGGCGTTTGTCTTTTTGGATGGCTCGCTGCCAGTCGGTGGCAACATCTCGCCCAGTCGTTTCACGTTTGGCTCCACTTGCCCGGCGATCTAAGATCTTCTTCACATACGCCCACGATCGCGCATTTTGCTTCACCGCTTCGGCGAACGCTTCTTCGATCCAGTTGGGCAGAAATTCCTGCTCGGCGTCGCGCAGCTGATCGGCGATCAGCGGCGTCAGCGCGCCGATGTTTTGCTCGTACAGCATGAAGATGTTGGGGCGGGTCGGCGTCTGGGTGATGACTTCGATCTTTTCTCCACGCTCGATCGCCTGCGCCGCCGCACGTCCCCGTTCGGAATTCGGGAAGAGATACTGCAAGCCCGATCGATCTTTCGCCCCGACGACGGATCCACGCTGAATGGCGCGCAGCACACCCGTGCCGAAACTCGTTTTCACATCAGCTAACGCTGGATCAGCCAACAGCTCGGTCACGGTCGTCCACAATACCAACCCGCTCTTTTGCCCGAACAGCCGAAAACAGGCCAGCGTCACTTTCAACTCCAGCACATCGTCGATCAGCGGCAGCAGGTCCGTGAAAAACATCTCCGGCAAGGCCGACATCTTCAATTCGCTGTCCGGGAAACCGCTGAATGTTTTCATGATCTCACTACTGTCATTCCGAGCCCCTGCGGGGCGCGGAATCTCTTTCCCCGCAGACAATTTCTTTCATCGGACGAGATTCCTCGGCGCTGTGCGCCTCGGAATGACACCTGAGTTACAACGCCACGTCTCGCTTCAAGGCATTTCTGAACTGCGTCAAATTGCGCTGGAAGTATAACTCTACTGTGCCCGTGGGGCCGTTGCGGTGCTTGGCGATGATCAACTCGGCCACATTCTTGCGATCGGAACTTTCGTCGTACACATCATCGCGATAGATGAACATGACAATGTCGGCGTCTTGTTCGATCGAGCCCGATTCTCTCAGATCGCTGAGGATCGGCCGCTTGTCGCTGCGCTGCTCTACCGCGCGGCTTAACTGCGAAGCGACCAGCACCGGCACGTTCAACTCGCGGGCTAGGGCTTTTAATGAACGCGAGAGGTAACTGATTTCCTGCACGCGGTTTTCCGAGCGGTTGTCGCCCGTCATCAATTGGAGATAGTCGATGATGATTAGATCGACGCCGAATTCGGCGTGGAGGCGGCGCGCTTTAGTGCGCAGCTGCAAGGCGCTGATGCTGGGTGTGTCGTCGAGGTGGATCGCCGCATCGCCGAGGGCGTTGGTGGCCTGCACAAACAAACCCCATTCTTCATCATGGAGATCGCCCAGGCGCAGACGCTGGCTGTCAATGCCCGTCTCGCCACTGACCAAACGCTGCACGATCTGTTCGGTGGACATTTCCAGCGAGAAGACGGCGATACGTTGATGGAAGCGTCGCGCGGCATTCAGCGCTATGTTCAGCATAAGACTCGTCTTGCCCACACCAGGCCGCGCCGCGATGATGAGCAAATCCGATCGCTGCAAGCCGCCCAACATCTTATCGAGATCGATAAAGCCGGTCGGGATACCCAGCGGTTCGCCGCGATGCTCGTAGAGGTATTCGATGCGATCGAAGTACTGGCGGATCGCTTCGCTCATCGGCACCATGTCGCGTGAGATGCGCCGCTGGCTGACGGCAAACAACGTCTGCTCGGCCGCATCAATCGTCTGATCAATGTCGTCCGATTCTTCGTAGGCGAGCTGCGCCACTTCGCTGGCTGCGCTCAACAGGCGCCGCCGCAAGGCCGAGCGCTCGACGATATGGGCGTAGCCTTCGGCGTGAATGGCGGTCGGCACGACGTTGATCAAATGGGAGACGTAGGCCGGGCCACCCAGTTCGTCCAACTGTTCACGCGCGGCTAATTCGCGCGTGATCGTAACGAAGTCAATAGGCTCGCGGCGCTCGTGCAACGACATGCAGGCGTCCCACACCCATTGATTCTTGACGATGTAGAAGTCGTCGCTCTTGAGGAAAGAACTGACGCGGTAGATGGCTTCGGGATCGATCAGGACCGAGCCGAGCACGGCTTCTTCCGCCTCGATGGAATGCGGCGGCAGGCGATCGATGATTGGCCCAGTGGTCATAGACGTTGCCTTCAATAGACTATTTGCCCCCATCATTCTAACACGAATGACAGGGGCAGGGGTACGGTCGGGAGTTGAGAAACAATCGGGTGTGGAACAGCGCGCTAGTTTTCTTCGCCGAGGTCGTCCAGGTTCAGGCCGTCGATCAAATCCTTGAACGGCGAGCTCTTCAATTTGTCGTCGCCCGCGCCTGCGCTGATGTCTTCTTCCGGCATAATCGCGGCTTTATCCATCACGATTTCGTTGATGTAGATGGGCACCTTGGCGCGCACGGCCAGCGCCAGCGCATCGCTGGGACGTGAATCGATCTCCATGCGGCGGCCGCTCACATCCAGAATGATTTGGGCGTAGAAGACTTCGTTGTGCAGATCGTTGATGATGACGGACTTGATCTTGCCGCCCAGTTGATTGATGGAGGATTTCAGCAAATCGTGCGTGAACGGGCGCGCAACTTCTACGCCTTGCAGTTCAATGGTGATCGCGTCGGCTTCACACGCGCCGATCCAGATAGGCAAATAGCGATCCGATTCGGAATCTTTCAAGATGACAACGCGGTGTTGCGACATCAAGCTCACGCGAATGCTGTCAATAGTGACTTCAATCATGCCGAAGCGCCTCCCCACTCATCCACGCCAGCGTGGTAAAAGCATTATACCATACGCAAAACGCCTCAACCACTGAGCGGGACTGAATACTACGCGCTCAAATCGATTGCAACCCAAGTGAACAACGATCCCTCGCGGCTTCCAGGCAGCCGTTGGCGACCTGATAGCCAGGCTGGCTCAGCGTCGTGTGCCGCGCTTGCAAGACGATCGCCCCGCGCAACAAGCGTGCAACTTGTTGACTGAACGGCGCGGCCCGGCTGCTCTGGCTGACAATCCATTCACTTTCAAATTGATCGCGCGCTGCTGGACCTTCACCAGGCAGGTTCTCCCTGCGACAACCTGCCCATAAAAACCAACAGGCCGAGGGGAGTGACCCTCGGCCTGTTGGTTAATTTTGTCTTACGCCAACATCAGCGTTTCGCCCAGCGGCTCTTCCAGTTTCGGCGGTTCTTCCAACCTCGGCGCGCGGTTGGAGTTAAAGGCCAGATTGCCTTCCACCAGATCGATGACGACCGTGTCGCCCTTCTCGAACTTACCAGACAGGAACCCATCAGACAGCACATCTTCCACTTCACTTTGAATCACGCGCCGCAGCGGCCGCGCGCCAAACTCGAAGTTGTAGCCGCGATCGGACAGGTACTGCTTGGCCGCATCGGTGGCCTGAATCTTGATATCTTGCTGCTCGATGCGCGCCTGCACCTTGTGCAGTTCCAGATCGACGATCAATTTGATCTCGTCGCGGGTCAGCGCGCGGAAAACCACGATGCCGTCCACGCGATTGAGGAACTCGGGCCGGAAGGCCTTCTTCATCTGCCCCATCAACTTCTCGCGCATCTCGTCGTAGGACTCCTGCTCCAGCTTGGCTTCGTCCTTCTTGACCACGAAGCCCACCGACGTATTGCGGCGGATCATCTCCGCACCGATGTTGCTGGTCATGATGATGATGGCATTGCGGAAGTCCACCTTGCGCCCGCGCGCATCCGACAGG
>JBGSPW010000094.1:0-38928 GCA_041738395.1 Thermoflexales bacterium | reverse complement strand
GATCCCAGTCTACGCACCTTTACCTTGGAGGAACTTATCGCCCAACCGTTACCCGATGTCTCGCACTATCCGAGCTACACGTGGGCGGGACCGAAAACTGTCCCCCCGAAACCTGCGACATCTCTTGACTAACTCACCGGGGCATAACGCAAAACTGTTGGGCAGGCTCCCAGCGGATGGACACACACCGCACTGCACGCAGTGAGTGTAAGTGTCCGCGTTCCACCGCTGGATGTAGCCATCCAGCGCGAGCGCCTGAAAAATCACCTGCACTTTTGCGTTATACTCGACAAGACACTATCGCTTGCGATACTCGCATTGATTAGCGCGGCTATGCTTCACGGTGCCCCACTTTTTCGCCACACGGCGTGCAGTCGCCAGGCTGAGCACCGGCGCTTGATCAATAACGGAGCACAGCGGCGGCAGCTGTCCCACCCGGTACTTTTTCTGATTCCACAGCGTAGACTGTTCCACCTTTCAAGTAAGTCTGAACAGCCGCCAGGTCCGCCAGCGGCTCATCGCCGGACTGCATGTGATCATGTAATTCGATCTTGTTTGTAGCTGGCTTAAAGACACCCCAGTGTTGCACGCCGACGGCCACGAACAACGTTTCGACCCGACCGTGATAAGCGGCTGGAACGATCTTTTCCAGGGTGTTTGCGGCTCGCTCGCTGGCCTGACCGACAAGTTGTTGGTAATGGGCGATCGCCTCTTCTTTTGCTGCCTGGAAAACAGGTCCAATAATGGCCCAAGCGCTGTGGTGCAATTCGTCCGCGCGCAGCAGATCAGGGTTTCCCGCGATGACCGTGTCGATCAAGTGCGGATAGGTGTTGACTTCTTGATAGATCTGAAGCAGGTATTCGACGCCTGCCAACACGAGCGGCACCCGGTCGCCCTGAAGAAATTTGGTCAAGCCATCCGCGACCAGACGCAGGTAACGCAGGAGATCGTGCCTGCCACTTTCGCTGGCCTCTCCTTGTCCATGGAAGGTTACTGAACCGTCCCCGGTCGTTCCGCCTACGGAACCAGACGTGTGCAGTTGAAGACTCGCTTGATGGTCAGCGATGGGTAGTGTTTCAGCCAGACTGCCTACTACCTGCGCGATGTCGACCTCGCTGACGCTATAACGGGTGGCATTCAGCAACCTGACTTTGTTCTGGCTCAACGCCAAGATGTAGAACTGGCCGTCGCCAGTGAAGAGCGGCAGCAGCGGTTTAATATGGAAGTGGTCTACGACAACCACCAGTTCTTCAAAATTCAATGGGAGACGATAGCGACGAACTCCATTGGAAGAGAGAAAAATCGCCAGACCATCACTCTGATGCTGCCAGAAGTCAGAATCCTGCAAGAGCAGACTGGCCGGCTCAAGCATTTTTTGTACATCGCGTGTGCCTACGCCCTGGGCCGCTAGAAGCTGCTCAGCTTCTCTGAGCAGGTTCTTCAGCCGAATCGGATCCTGTTGGGTTTCTACCCCGGTCCGATGGGTCGGCAGGTAGATTGAAATACACAACGGCTGTTCTTCAAGCATTAACTGTTCCAGCTCGACTCTAGTCAAAATATCCATTGATTTCCTCCAGAGGAAAATACGCTACCGCTTGCGACACTCACGCTCGGCCATGTCCTCACCGCGCGGGTCGCCTGAAGACTATTCATGTTGCGATCCGTCCGGCATGGTGGCGCCCATCAGCTCGGAGTCAGCCAGATCGGCCTCACGCAAATTGGCGGCGCTTAAGTACGCCCCGCTCAGGTCAGTATCGAACAGGTCAGCCTCGCTCAGATTGGTCTCGCTCAAATCGACATCGCGTAGATCGACCCCGTCCAGGTTGGCATCGCTCAGATTTGCCCCGGTCAGATCGGCGCCAGCCAGGTCGGTGCCAGCGAGATCAGCTCCGCTCAAATCGACGTCAGCCAGATCAGCATCCGCCAGGGTAGCTCCACTCAGATCGGCTCCGCTCAAATCGAGGCCTCGTAACCACAGGGGGGCCGGGTCATTCAAAAGTTCTTTTATTTGGGAAGGTGTCAAGTTTGTCATGGACATTGCCTCGATTGGAATAGGAAACAGATTCGTAAGCAGCCGCTCGTTAAGCGCCACCTGATCGGACTAGCCAGCTACCGATCGGGCGTTTACAGCTCAACCGGCCGATCGACCAAAGTTGGATCAGGTCGAACCCGTCAGGTCATGATCGCATTTCCATATCGGCTTCGACGCGGCCATAGTGATAACGCTCCCGCAGGACAACGGCGAGCTCTTCGGCCTTGCCGTTGAGTCCGGCGATATCTTCGGCGCTGAATCTGCTCCACTTCCGCCGTACCCGGTCTCGGAGCTCAGGCCACTTGTCTTGCAGGATGTCTTTAGTGGAATCCATGCTGGATGCCCCGCACTTCCCAGCTCGCGTCAATTCCAATCCGCACGACCGACCGAATGGCGGCGTTCATGCCGGGAGCATCGCCCCCGCTGGTGAGTACAGCCATGCGTTTCATGTTTGCTCCTTGGCGACCACCGCCAGCTACCGCTCGCTAAGCGCCACCTTAGCTGTTCATGATCTTGCGATAGGTTGCGTACAGATCAGATAACCGATCGGCGGAAGCCGGATCACCACGAGCCAGCAGGGTTATGATCTCATCACGTCGCGTATACAATGGCTGCACCCCCGCTCTTTGTGCCGGCGAGAGGGCCGAATCATTCTCTCGGTCAGTTTCTGCCCGCAAGACAGTAAAAAAGTCGCTGGCCGCCTGACGGGCTGACTCATACTCACCCTGCCGCGCGTCAATGACGGCGGAGGCCAGGGCATTCTGCAGCCCGGCCAGGCTTAATTGGTGTTCTACCTCAGCCAGACGACTGGCAGATTCGCGCGACTGGAACCACAGGGGGACGAAGCCGATCAGGAAGGCGCCGAGCAGCAAGGCCGCAAAGATTATGACCCGCCGCATGAAGTGCGTCGCTTTGACCGGTTCAGATTGCCCATTTTCGCTCATCGTAACTCCTTAGCTTACGCCATCTTGATCTCCGTGCCGCTTGTGCCGCGAGGTATGTCATAGCGCCTGACTTCATAGGGCGCCAGCGGCTCAATCCAACGCCAGAACCAGCGATCCACGGCCCGTTCAGATAGCCGTGACTGCACAGGCGGCCGAAGTCGTTATCCGCCAGCTTCGTGATCGCATTATCAGGGCGGCGCACACTCGCCCTACGGCGTGTCAATGGCCGCCGAGGCCATGGCATTCTGTACCGTGGCCAGGTCTAAGTGGCGCTCTGCTTCAGACAGGCGGCTGGCCGATTCGCGCGACTTCAGCCACATGGGGACGAAGCCGAGCAGGAAGACGACGAGCAACAAGACGGCTTCGATGCCGACGCTCCGCATGAAGTGTGTTGTCTTGGCCGGTTTACATTCCACATCTTCGCTCATGGTAACTCCTTTGGATCCGTGATCATTTCAACGCCCGATCGATCACGGCAGTTTTTTGGGTGCCTGCGGGATTGAAACAACGGGCCGGCTGGTTTTGTAAGCGACGCCGGTTTTGCGAGCAGCTTGCTTCAAGCGCCGCACGTGCTTGCGCCAACTCGGGGATAATCGTTGGGATTTGGTCTGGTTAGTTGGGTTGGTCATCGGGATTAACTCCTCATTCGATCAAGTGTGCCCAAGGCGCGTTAATCACTCACTCATCGGACTTGAGCAGAAGGACAGCAGCACCGGGTCGACGAGGCGGTAAAGCAGGGGCGCGCTACCACCTCGTCGGGCGTCATGACATACTCCGGAGCTGCTTATTGGGCGGCGTCCTTGGCATCGTTCTTCGCGTCGTGAGCGGCATCCTTGGCATCGTTTTTCACGTCGTGAGCGGCATCCTTGGCCGCGTTCTTCACGTCGTGAGCGGCGTCCTCGGCCTTGTTCTTCACATCGTGGACGGCATCCTTGATGTCATCGGTTACGTTCTGAGCATCCTTAACTTGCTGTGTGTTGTTAGACATGCTTTCCTCCAGATGAGTGAATTGGCAAACTGCTGAACGCAGATTCAATTGTTCATTCTGACCAACGCCTGCGGCCGGAAACCATCCGCAGACTGGCGATCAGGATCACTTTAGTCGAAGGGGCGGCCCTGTCGACAGCGCAAACGATCGGTGTTGGGTGTGGCTGGTCTTGTCTACCATCGTTGTCACCTCCTTAATCCTTCAACTGAACGTGCGAGTGCTGCGAAATCCTGCTCTTTCTCCGTGGCCTTTACGATCGATCTAGCCGGCCGCGCCCGTGGTCTGGTTGGCGAGATAGTTGGCAAGCCCCATCTGCTCGATCTGATCGCTCTGCTGCTCGGCCCAATCGACGTGACCCTCTTCCATCAGGAGAATTTTTCGCAATAAATCGGCGGTGGCTTGATCGTCCACTTCCTGTGCGAGACGAATCGCGGCGTTATAGGCGTGAATCGCGTCGAGCTCGTCGGCCTGATCGACGGTCACCATCTCCAGCACGCTCTTGCCGATTTTCATCGGGTTGAGCTTGGAAACGATCGGCGCACCTTCGAAGAAGATGATGCGCTGAATGAGCCACTCGGCATGGTGCATCTCGTCCATGGCCTGGTGTTCGATGGCCTTGTGCAACTTTTCGTAACCCCAGTTGTCGCACATTTCCGAATGCACCATGTACTGGCTGATGGCCGTCAGCTCGTCCGCCAGCAACTGATTCAACACCGCGATTAACTTGTCATTGCCTTTCATGCTTGTTTTCCTTATGCTTCGAATTGAAAGTACGTGTTGGGTATACCGTTGGGTCGCCGCTCAAGCTGGGCGCTGCGCCCCGTGTCATTAACAGGCGTCAACCTTTGCGTTGTCTGGAACTGATCCGCTTTGGCTTCGAGTCAATCCAGCGCGTGTTAGAGTCCGGGAATTCCTTGAGGTTGGCCCAGGCAATCTTGCCAGTGAGCGGCGCGTCGTCATTGGTTTTTGGAACCCTTACGCCGTGCTCCAGTTCGATCTTTAGTTCGCGCCGGAACTCTGCGAAGTCAACCACGCTTTGCTTGACATCGAGTTGGCCGCCCATCGCACGGGGCTTTTCGATGGTGAACTTACGCTTGGTAGTCATGTTTTTCTCCATAAGAGGGTTGAATGTCATTCGACGCGCGATGTTGGGTCAAGTTCACTTTAACCGCTGTTGAAGACGATGGATTTCAGCCAGCACATCTTCAGGCCGGGTCTCCATTTCAAGGTCGGCCAGTTCGCTGTCCTCATCGTTTTCAAGCCCCAATTTGTCCTGAATGGCGTCGAGCATTTGCAGCGCCCGGGTCAACTCATGTTCGGTCAGCAGCCCAATGTGCATCGCTAAGTCGGCGCGATGCTCGGCTTCCTGGCTAAAACGGTTCTGGCTGATGAGCACAAAGGTGGACAGGAAGATCGCTTCCAGGGACACGATCATCGTCAAGAGTCCGTAGGGATATGGATCGAAAGCCTGCACCCCTAAACTGCCGGTGTTCAACAAGATCCAAACGCTAAACCAGACGATGTGCACATACGCAAAAATCATGCGCCCCGAAAACGAGGTGATGCTGTCGGCGATCCGATCTTGCAAGCCGCGCTCACCAGCCGCCTTCAGGCGCAGGCGGATAATCGTGCGAATGTTTCGCTCGATGACGTTGCTGAGGGCCGGATTATCTTCGGCATTGTCGGCCGTTTCAACCTGGTTCAGACAACTTTGCTCCATAAGACGGATGGTCCTTAGCGATCGTGTTCAACTCATGCCTGCCTGACGCTACTGTGTCACCTGATGACGAGTGGCAGATAATAGACCAGGTACAGTGGCGTATTCGTAATGGGGGGAGAGCCCTCGGTGTCCATCGTCACGGCCCCAGTTAGCCCGAAGGCTCTACCGACCAGGCTGGCGCCGGTATTCAGAGTGACGCTGACATGCGCGAAAATATTTCCACGGAACCGCGTGGTCGTGCCGAGGGTCGCGCTACTGCCGACCTGCCAGAACGCGTTGAGCGCTTGACCGCCATTGATCACGCCTACCGATGAGCCGGAGGCGGTCGTGAGCGTGCTCCCGATCTTGAAAACCCAGACCGCCAGGGGGTTGCCCAAGGCATCGAGAACCAGGTTGCCCGTCAACTGTGCCGACGTATTGAAACAATAGACGCCGGGCGTGAGCGTCAGCCCGCCCAGATCCTGGCCCGACAAATCATGATCACACCCCTGGCCGGCGAGCGCCGTGTAGGCCGTGGTGGCATCACTCAGCGCCTGAGATGCAACCCCATCGGCGATATGTATCGCTCCGTTTCTGACCGAACCCGGAGGAAAACCAGTGACCGAGGTGCCTGGGAAGACGCCCACATTCCCATAGTAGACGCCTGAGCCGGTATTGGTGAATGTCTCGTGGGCCAGGCCCACAAAGCTCGCCGCCGAAGCTAAATCTGGGGCGACTGCGCCAGAGCTCGCCCAGGCGCCGCCGGCGGTAACAAGCAGCGCGTTTAAGAGAAGCAAAATCGTCAAATACTTAAGTTTTCGCATGGTGTGATCCTCCTGATCTTTCGGATAATCTGCCCCGTTTGCAGCCGGCGCTCCGGGCGGCGTAGCCTGCCGGCGTTCAACCCGCCCCACTTTGCAGCCGGATTCTCTTTATTTGCGCTTCAGCGCAAACAAAATCAGCCCAAATCCCAAACTGAGAAAGCCCAGGCTCAGCAGGCCCAAGCTGACGCTCATCGACTGAGGAGCGGCCAGCACGCGTGTGTCCCCTAAATCGGTACCGGTCACCGGGACGACGACCGGTACTTTTGCTACAGTCGGAACCGGCGTGGCTGTCGGGATGACAGGTGCACTACAGGTGGCTTTGTCCACCACGCCATGGTCAATATCCAGCAAAGAGCCCGCGGGTGCCGCGGCTCGCCACTCGTAATAACCTGGCGAAAGATAGCGAACTATCTGATTGCTGCCCGTGTCGGTGGCCGAGGTAATGTCCTCTCCGAGGCCGGAAACGATCACGCCGGCGGTTAAGCCTACGCTGACGGCGACACGACCGTCAGCAGCGCATTGATACTCCACACTGACGTGCGCAGGGGCCGGAATTAAAGTCGGGGTTGGAGTTGGGACTGGAGCCTGGGCGCAGGGCGGTTTGGTGATGGTATTCGTATCCAGTGTCACCGCCCCATTTCGCGCCAGGGCACGACCAGACAGGTTGGCCCCCTTCGCCAGGGTGATGCTCGTAAGCGCGAGAATGTTGCCTGCGAACGCACTGCCTGCGCCGATGGTCGCGGATTCGCCCACGATCCAAAACACGTTGCAGACACCCCCACCATTGGTTACGACAACCGACGAGTTACTGGCGGTACTAAGTCCACCCGGTATCTGGATAATCCAGGTCGCCGCGGTGTTGCCCTGGGCGTCGAGCACGAGTTGTCCCGTCAACTTAGCCAGCGACGAAAAACAATAGACGTCAGGCGTGAGCGTTTTGCCACCCAACTCCTGATCAGCCAAATGAATATTGCAGGGTTGGCCGACTGAGGAATTGTAGGCCAGCGTGACATCACTCTGAGCTTGAAGCGCCAACGCATCCCCCATGTGTGTTTTTCCGCCTTCGGTCACAATGCCCGGCGGGAAGCCGGTGATGGTCGTGCCGGGGGCAGTCCCCAGTTCTCCGGCGACGACGGTCGCCCCGGTGTTCGTCACGGTCGAGCCACCGAGTACAAGAAAGTTCGCGGCCGAACCCAGTCCGCGCGCCGGGGCGGCTAACACGGAAGCCAAGGCAACTCCACCCGTCCCACTGAGCATCACGGCGAGAACGAGACACATCACCTCAAACGACCGGGCAAGGCGACCCAACCGGCTGTGTTTCGTGTTTGCTTTCATCTTGCACCTGCTTCTTGCCTGTTGGTTAAATCATAGTTGGGCGCACTCCAACATCTGCCAGGATTTGGCAACTCAGTTGCTTTCATTCTTTTCAAATAGCCCGCGCGTGCGCCGCTTAGCGCTCTGTCTAACCCCGACCACCGCGCAACAGATGGACGACGGCGACCACTACGACCGCGCCGAGAAATGCGACCACGATGCTGCCTAGGTTAAAGCCATTGACTGCATCCGGGATGTTAAAGACTTGTGACGCCAGGAAGCCGCCCACCAGTCCGCCGATGACGCCCACAATGATGTTGCCGAGACAGCCAAAGCCCCGGCCTTTCACCAGTGTCCCAGCCAGCCAGCCGGCAATGGCCCCCACCACGATCCACGATAGCAATCCCATTTGATTGTCTCCTTAGCGTAAATGCAGGTTAAGAATCATCCATCCGGCCAGAGGCGCCGGTCGCTCGCTGACGGTTGATCACATGACGCTACTGCAAAAAGGCTCTAGCCGCAATACTGTTAAGATAAGGCTCCAAGCCCGCGTCCTCGCGGGCGGACCAACCGCGAGGACGCGGTTGACGAGCACTAACTAAACAGTATTGGCTCTAGCCGCCGTCCTCGGCGGCGTATTCTGCGTTCAAATCCGTCCCGACGCCTGGCGGGCCACCGGCGCGCTGCGCCGGGTATGGCCGGACGGGGCTTCGCCTAGCGCGTTGCCGGCGCTGAGCGCCGGGTACGACGTGAGCAGTTTTTTCAGTGGAGTCATCACATTCAATACACACGTCGCCATGGTTTTCACCGGCGTCAAAAAAGGTCCGGGTCAGCGGCTTACGGTGATAAAGGCAGCCGGGCCATTGAGTTCGTTGATCCCGCGGATAATCGCTAGAATTTCGTTAGGGAATATCCGAAACAAGTACACCATGACAATCAGCGCGAGGATTGGAAAGAAAAACCTCCGCCCGCGCAGGAAGGCAACCACCAGGATGACCAGAATCACGATATCGACCCAGCCGATGGTGAAAGTAATGCCGGTGGGAATGCCTGACTGTAGCAACATGTTTGACCTCCGCGTGGCGAGACGATGATCCGTCTCTCAACTGGCCGAGGGTTTGAGCAATCAGCGAATTACTCAAACCCTTGCTATTGATCGCTGTTAGCTGTTGATGGTATGTGTCGTCCGCTCATTGCCTGGGCCGCCGGGTGTCTGCTCACGCGTCGAGCGCGTGACGGTGCGGGCACTAGGTCGATCGGCCACGATACGGATCACGCGCACGATCACCCAGAAGAGCAGCGCATAGACCGCCATCGCGATGAGGGTGGTCACTTCGAACGTCATGCCGCCGGAAGCGGGCGTCCCGATCAAGCCGTTGAACGGCGCGACGAACACGCCCGTAATGCCATAGATGAATGTGGCAAAGCCGCTCTCCGTATTGGCCCCGATCAGTTGCAACACGAAGCGGATTCCCAGCAGAATTTCCAGGATACCCAGAATGGTATAGGTGATGCGCGTAATCTGAAACAACCCCTGCCGTCGTTCCGCCGCCACATCGCGGGTCACCTGCTCGGTTGCCGCATAACCCGGCTGTTGCGTAGTGACCGTTTCCGCGCGCCGATCGACGGCGACTTCATTGATTTGTTGATTTTCAGACATGGTTCTCCTTCTCAAGCTTTGCTGAGCGCTTTGTCGTGGTCGCGTACCCAGTTGTTAATTTCGATTTCCGCCTGGACCTTACCGTAGCCATACCGCTGCTGCAAGACACCGACGAGCTCTTCCGTTTTACCACTCAGTCGCTGTGTATCATCGTCAGTCAGCTTGCCCCATTTCTGTTTCACCTGGCCTTGGATCTCAGGCCACTTGCCCTTTAAGATGTCTTGATTTGCGTCCATGTAACTTTCTCCCACGTGTATGTGTCACTCGATATTGATGTCTGATTAGCCGGGCGCCGGCAGGTTGCATCAAGCACGTTGCCAATTCCTGTCGCTCATTAAAACGGTCGGCCGCCTACCGGCTTAGCAGCAATACTGTTAAGATAAGGCTCCAAGCCCGCGTCCTCGCGGGCGGATCAACCGCGAGGACGCGATTGACGAGCGCGAGGTCGGCCGCTTACCGACCCAGCAGGATTAAAACTCCGGCTACGATCGCGAGTACCGCCATGACAATGGGTGGCAGTACAAAGCCGGTCACCACGGCCATGAGGCCCCACAGGATCAGCCAGATAGCCAACAAGATCGATCCCAGACTCTTTGTGATTCTCATGTTGCTCACCTCCATGTGTGAGAAACGCGATATGTCCTACGTCGCAGGTCGATTTAGCGGTGCAGCAAACTCCCGCGGCCACGGCCCTGGAACATGCGGACGACGACGATGAGCACGACTGCACCCAGAAACGCAACCAAGATGCTTTCCAGGTTGAAGCCGTTCACGGCATTCGGGATCTTAAACAGCTGGCTCGCCAACCAGCCGCCGATCAGCCCGCCGGCGACGCCTACAAAGATGTCCCCCAGCAGACCAAAGCCGCGACCTTTCATCACTTGTCCACTCAGCCAACCCGCAATAGCTCCGACCACAATCCACGATAACAGTCCCATTTGATTTTCTCCTTAATTATTTGACTACGGTTGACAACATTCATACTGCTGCATCTACTATATCGGCTTCGATCGCCGTTGACTATCAGCGGGAGGCTGATTTGCGTGTAAGCCAATGTTGAGATTGGTTGTCAGTGTTTGGACTACACGTGTGGCCAGTGAAGTAAGATGGCCGTCTCAGTAGATCCAAATTCCAGGTAGAGGTGGCTCCTCGCGCAGCACCCCGAGCGCAGCGAGTGAACACGCCGCCGGAATCGCGAGCGTGGGAGCCTGCGCGGCTAGCAAAATTGGATCTGACTTGAAAACGCTCCGCTCCCCGGGGACGGGGAGCGTTTTCATGTATGGTGGTGAACGCCGTTCATGATGACTACTGAGTCTGAATGAGTTGACGCAAAATGGCCCTGCACCACGCAGAGCCATTCGTTTTAGCAGGCTATTCAATTGTGCGGGACACGCGGCCGTGTTTAGGCTTTGTGTAACTTTTTGTCGGCTTCTTTGAGCCAGTTGTTGATTTCCTCGTCGGCCTTGGCTTGGTTGTAGCCATACTTTTGCTGTAAGACGCCGGAGAGTTCTTCCATCTTCCCGCTCATCCGCTCGATGTCGTCGTCGGTGAGTTTGGCAAATGTCTGCCGGGCCTGGCCTTTGAGCTCATGCCACTTGCCTTCCAGGATATCTTTGGTCGCGTCCATGTGAGTTTATCCTTTAGCTGTGCTACTTGATTGAATACGCACGCGCAACGCGACTTTGGCACGCTGCCCAACGCGCGTCCGAAATCGTTATGCTCTTTGATCGGGGACGACCGATAATAATATTGGCGGTATCGTTGGCGCCAGGTCTGGGTTTTCAGGCGTGCCCGGCAGCGTCTGCTCACCGCTGGCAAAGTCCTCGACGGCCTTCACCGCGGTCGGCAGCGTCTGCTCACCGCTGGTAAAGTCCTCAACTTTGGGGATGGTTGGCGTCGTTCGCTCGCCGCTCGCAAAGTCGCCCTTTGGCACCTCGGTCATTTGAAATCTCCTTTGAGTCTTTGGTTTCGTTGATCATTTTCCAATCACATTTGCGCCATTCTCGAGATCGCTGAAAAAGTGTTCAAGCCGCCGTCCGCGACGGCGATCCCTTGTGTGGCCCGCACGCCAGGGATGGCGCGCGGAGCGGTTTTTCAGGACTCTCCTAGACGAACAACCCGTGTTTGGCCTTGGCGGGCTTGTATTCCAGGGTCGGCAGCTGGGCGGCCAGCTCATTGAGCTTCGCGTCCACGTCATGCCGCACGTCATTGAGCTTCGCGTTCACCTCGCGGCGCGCACTGCGCACCGACTTGCTCGACGCGGCCTCATCCACTTTGTCACGCGCTGAGCTCAGCGCGTGCTCCGCCGTATGATAGAGTTCGCTCTTCACCACCTGCTTGCGGAACGCCTGGCCGGAATGATTCCAGGTAAGCCAGGCCATGACCGCGGTCGCCAGGGCGGCCAATGCAAAACCGATTAAGGCCCGCCCGCTGCCCGATTGACCGGGGACCGAGATGCCGATCGGCGCTGAGATGGCTTGCAGCGATTTCGCCACAACGTCTTGTCGATTGGTCTGCTGGGCGACATCACCCAGCGACACGATGCCCACGACCTGGCCGTCCTGAATAATGGGCAAGCGGCGGATCTGATGCTCGGCCATGGTCTTGGCCACTTGCTCCACACTCCAGGTGGACTCACCCGTAATCACTTGGGCGCTCATATACTTGCGGATGGGCGTCTGTCGAGGGTCATCCTGACCGGTCAGGGCTTGCAGAGCCAGGTCCCGATCGGTCACAATCCCGCGCAACTTGCCCTCTTCCACGATCAACACATCGCCAATGTCCCGATCGCGCATGGTCGCTGCCACGTCTGTGACACTGGTATCCGGTTCACACGTGGCTAGCGGGCGCGTCATTACCTCATAAGCTTTCAACATGATTGACTCCAGTCAGGTGAAACTGAGTGAGCGACAAAATGGCTGGAGGCTACGGGCCACCCTTTGTCGTTGTATAAGATAATCGGCCGGGCAATCTACTGTGCCCCAACCGGTTTGGGTGCCCGACTGACTCGGGCACCTACCCCGCTCTGCTGAAGCATCAGGCAGAGTGGGGTAGGCGTCCAGTCAGTCGGACTATCCGCTTCCAACTTCGGTCGCGTCTATCAGATTGTGCCGCGGCGGCCGCTCAACAGGTTTACGGCGATGATAATCACCGCCAGCACCAACAGCACGTGAACCACTCCACCACCGATGCCTCCAATGAGGCCCAACGCCCACAGCACCACGAGAATCAAAACAATTGTCCACAACATGGTAACACTCTCCTATTCTTCGTTTCTTGAATGGATCTTCGTTGCCGATAAACCATCGCTGGGCTGCCCCGGCCGCTTGCAACTCCAGCCGCGTCCTTTTGCGACCGAGCGTTGCACCACCACTTAATGGACACAAGGTGACTTTGTTTTCTGTTGCTTCGGCGGGCGAAACGTCAGGCAATCGATGCAACGCTCAGTGGCATCATCATATGTGATTTATGCGCCGGTGGCTATCAGCACAACGCTGATTCTCTTGTCAGTATAAGGCGCACGGCGTTGTCAGTGTTTGGACTACACCGCCATTGGGCACGGTGCAACAGCGCGCGTCGCACTGAGCGTGTCTTCCACGCGAGGTTTCTTTTCCTTCAATTCGGTTGCCGCGCTGCTGACGAAACAGGTAGGGCGATAAGTATCAGGCGATGTGTGTTGCTCGTGGGCGGCCAACACGTCACCAGCGTCAACCGTTCGTCCAGGGTAGGGGCGATGTAGCGCGCATTGGCCTGGCGCACTTTTAGAGGCTGCGCTTCTTCGGGCAGGATCAACTTTTGGTCCACGCGATAGGTGCGCTCCTGGCCGATAGCATAGAGCGTAATGGTGTCCCCCACTTGAGCATTGATCAAGTCCTTGAACACCTTGCCATCAATGTTGTGATGTCCGTCCAGCACAGTGTTTCCAGCCACGCCGGTAGGCGCAGAGGTTGTGAGCCAGCCGGCCGCAAAATGATTGGGCGCGATCCATACATTGACAGACTGGCCGTCTTGGGTTTCAACCTGCATACTCTCTGGTTCTATCGGCGCATCCAGCCCGATCGCTGGAATAACCAGGCGCGTTGGAGTTCTGTCCTCTTGCGGCTGAGCGGCATCAGAAGGTGCTGTGATCAGAACCGGACTTGTGTCCACGGCCATTCTGGTGACAGTCGGAGTAGAAGCGAGCGCCTGTGGCATGCTGGTTGCCGGTGGGACGGATACCGTAGGTGAGGTCGGCAGGGCTGGCTGATCTCTTGCATCTAGCGGTTGAGCGCCTGAAGGTTCTGTGATCAGACCCTGACTTGTGTCCCCGGCTGTTCCGGTGGCAGTCGGCGTAGGAGCGAGCGCCTGTGGTGTGCTAGTTGCCAAGGGGACTGCGGATACCGCAGGCGAGACCAGCAAGATCGACTGATCTCCACCAGATACAGGCTCAGCTGGAGAAACACAGCCGGCTCCCGCTATCACCCAAAATAGTCCGGTTACAATCAAGTATCTAACCCCGCGCAAATTCATAGATATTACTCCAGTATCTCAAGCGTATATCAGCGCTTAAGCCCCCCGGCTCGCTGCGTATCTAACGTAGTGATTGCGCAACCAGACGGGGGAGGTTTATTCAGCTTCAAAATCGTATTGGGTCTAATTCCTAATAACGATAGGTAAGTATGCCTGGCTGACCCACGGGATGACGGTCCGGTCCAGCCTCAGGGCCGGGTCTCCCAAAAGCGTAAAGGTATCCAGCAAATCGAGATTCTGACCGGCAGCGGCCAGGGATATTTTTCCGGCCAAAGTAGCCTGCCCCACCGTGCTCACCCTGTCGCTAAACACGGCCCGAAAGAAACCATCGTCGAGACTGCTGTGACCAGTGCTTACTCCCAACCCGGTCGAGCCCCAGGTCGCTACGGCGCCGTCGCTTTCCTGGATAAGTAACCCCGCGTCCAACGTCGGCTCTGGCCGGTGAAACGCGCTGGTGAAGCACGTCAGCTCGATCACGATCGGCCAGCGACGGTCGTTGCGCAGCGCGGCCAGATCGTCCAGGTGAAGCAAGCGCTCGGCCGCCCACTGTTGCCACGATGAGTGGCCGGTGTACTGGATAATCAATGCGCCGGCGTTCCACTGATTCAACACGGCCTGCTGCGTGGTTGTCAGCGTGGTGGCCGGTGGCATGAAGTAGATGCGCTGCGGCGTGAAAGGCGCGCTCACATACTCAGCCGCAATCGCCTCTGACGCCGCCGCAAAATCTCCAGCCTCATCCGCGTCGTCGGCTACAAAAACGACCTGTGCATTCCAGCCGCCGGGAAAAGGCCGCATCTCATATTGCACGATTTTATCCACCACGGTTTGCGTCTCAGTGAATGTTGTAACCGGCAGACGTCCGATCAGCATATCGGGCAGATTGTCTGTCCCGTCCACGGTGACGTAGCGATTATCGGCGGCCGTTTCACCCGCCCATGGATCGACATCGGCCAGATACGGCGGGATATAGGTGGTTGGAGACTCGACCTGATATCGTCTGGGGTCAAAGGTCCCACCGCCGACCAGTAGGACGTAGGTGGGACGCGGCGTCCAGACGGCATAGGCGTTCGCCAGGTAAGCGCGGATGGCGGCGGGATCAGGTCGTCCGTCCCCGTAGGCATCATAGACCGCCTGCACACTTTCGACGGCAACGCTCAGCCCCTGCGAGCGACGCAGCGAAATCAAGTTGTCCAGGGCCGGGATAAAGTCCGTCGGCGCGATGATCGCATAGTCGGCGCCAGTGGTTGGTTGCAGCGGTTGTATCGGGCGCACTGCGACGGGGAATTGTAGGCCACTGTCCGTCGTCAGCGCGTAGCGGCGTGAACCGCCTGCTGGCGGATCGCTTAATGAGATCGTGTACCCGCTCGTCAGCACGCCGATCAGGCGGAGCGGACGAGCGGGATTCGTTATATCGTAAGCGCGGAGGCCCAGCGTGGAACTGAGCGCAAGCGTATAGGCATGGGCCGTCGGCTGACCGGTGAAGCTGACCGCGTGACCAACAGGCGCACTGCCGCGCGCATAGCGAATGGAAAAGGCATCCAGCCACGTGCCTTCAATACTGACTCCGGACAGGCCGGGCAAGGTCAGCGTCAGGGTGTTGGTGGTGCACAACAGCCCGGACGGGATGGGGAATGTGGCGGTGATCGCCTGTTGCCCGTTCCACTTGACGTTCCCCAGAACGATATTGTTTATAGCGACTTCCACGTAATGATCGGGGGCGACCGCGGGAATATCCGTGTAGCCGATCAACCACATAGTCAACGTAGCCGGCTGCGTCGCGTCCACCGTGGGCAGGTTGATCGAATATGTGGCAGTTGCGTGGCCGGGCTGTTTCAAATCATCCCACGTCCAGCGATCGCCGTCGCGCCCGGGCGGGAGCGTCCCGCAAAAACAATCGGGGGTATACAACCGATTGATCTCGGCCACTTCATCGGCCCAGGCCGTGCCCGGCGGTTGACCGGCCGGGGCAGCCGATCGGTTTTGCAGGCGCAGGCCAGGTGTGATGACATCCTGCCAGAGGCGGTAGGTGTCGGTTGATGACCAACGGCTAAAGCGCGGTTCGGCGTCGAACAGCAAACGTTCGCCCGGTTCAAAGATCGCGTTTGCATTGCCGTCCCATTCGGCGGCGATTTCATTCGCGGCGCGTGCCAGATGCAGCATCTGCGGATCAACCGTGCCCACCGGAAAGCCGCTCTCGGCCAGGGCTTCATACGTGATCGCTGTCAGACCGGGCGATCTGACTTCCAGCGCGGCCCAGGCCGCTCCGGTGTCATTCAATCTTTGAAGGTAACTACTCAGTCTCCGCTGCGAAGTCATTCCCGCACGCTTTAAGCGGGAATCCAGCGGCCCGATCAGCGCGACTCGCCGATGGTCAGCCTGGATGCCCGACAGAAGCGTTCGGGCATGACGGCTGAGTAGTAACCTTTGGAGATTGGCTGCGAATTCGGCCGGCGGATTCTGGTTGGTGAACATTGCAGGCTGAACCTGCGCCGGGTTGATGACTGTCGAGCGCAGGGCGGCCAACACGGGATCGGTCGAGGCGGCGCGCGGCAGGCCGCCTGGCGACCCGGCAAAAGTAAGGGAGACACGCACGTGAGTTGTCACGTGCAGTTGCGTCTGGGGATACGGCCCTATCGGGCGGGCCGGGTAGAACACCAATCGCGCCAGGCGCACGCCGCGCACCACGCCAACCGGTTCAAGCACGACAGGTTGATCTGCGTTGCTTTGAGCGGGTTGAACGGACAAGGCCGATTGTACCGATAAAGCCGGTGCGAAGTCACCGCCAACGATCTGGCCGGTCGCAGCCCGTTGGACGCCCTGAGGGAAGGGGGCCAGCGCTAATGGGCCGGGCAATGGTCGCTCGATCTCTTCGAGCAGGACCACTCGCAGGGTGGGCAGCGCGCCCGGCGGCACCGCGATCAACTCTGAGGAAAACGGCAGCACGGGTTCACCAGGCCGGGCAGTCTGCGCGTAACCGGGCAGCTGCACAATGGTCGTCCCGTCGGCGCGCGACACGATCTGCGCCTCCGGGGTGATCCAATCCACGAGCAGGCCATCAGCGGTGGCCGTCACGATCGGGCGCACAGAAAACGGCGGCGAAGCACTGGCTTCGCCGCCGAGGCTGGCATTCAACACGCTCAAAGCGATCAAGCCCACGCACAGCCCGCGCCACAGTGTCAGCAGCAAGGTCAAGGGTGGCCGTTTCTGCCGGATCATGCCGTTCATGTTTGATCGCCCACCCTGCTATTGTCCTGAGGCATCAAGTGTCAATGTCCGCTGCCTTTGACCATGAAGGGGCAATAGACGTGATACAGTAAGCTGCTGGATTGAACGTTAATGCTGATCGGCGTGGCGTGAAACGTTTCGCGCCCGCGGGTATCCACGTCGGACAGCCAGTACCACCACGGACCGGCGTAGGGTGCCGTGTCAATGTAGACGTAGGTCGCGCCTGAGCCACTGCCCTGTGTGACCGCCGGTTCAAAGTGAATCAGGCTGGCGCGCAGCACGTCATTGACGTTAGCGCGGTACACGTTAAAGCCAAAGTTATCCACCTCTAACGCAGTCGCCCACTTGAGCTGCACCTGTTGGCCGCTCAGTGGACTTGCCTGGAAGTAAAGCAATTCCACCGCGGTTGGGGTAGAGACGAGAACCTCACACGGGCCATCGGCTGGATCGTAGTTGGCATCCCCACTGTAATGCGCCAGATAAGATAATCCGGCGCTGGTCAGAGTCGCCGTATCGCTGGGATCAGCCACACCCGCCGCGTCCAGCGGCACCGCTCCGGCGAAGGTGCCAGGCACAGCGCAGGTCGGGTTGGCGTAGACCGTGAAGCTGACTATCCCCGTGGGAATGCCCAGGGTGCCGGTGACCCTCGCCATGTCGTGGACGATGGTACCAATCGGAGCAAAGGTCACCTCCACATGATTGGCGTCGTGGATTTGAGTGGTCATGTGTGGCATACCCGGGGCGACAAGAACCTCACACGGGCCATCGGCGGGAATATAGTTAGCATCCCCGTTGTAATGCGCCAGGTAAGATAACCCGGCGCTGGTCAGCGTAGCCGTATCGCTGGGGTCAGCCACCCCCGCCGCGTTCAGCGGCACTGCTCCGGCGGAGTTACCCGGCACAGAGCAAGTCGGGTTGGCGTAGACCGTGAAGCTGACTATCCCCGTGGGAATGCCCAGGGTGCCGGTGACCTGCGCCATGTCATGGACGATGGTGCCAATCGGGGCAAAGATCACCTCCACATGGTTGGCGTCGTGAATCTCAGTGGTAACGCTGGGTATGCCCAGGGGGCGGAGCACTTCACACGGGCCATCGGCTGGATCGTAGTTGGCATCCCCGTTGTAATGCGCCAGGTAAGATAACCCGGCGCTGGTCAGAATCGCCGTATTGCTGGGGTCAGCCACTCCTGCTCCATTCAGCGGCACCGCCCCGGCGAACGTACCAGGCACAGCGCAGGTCTGGTTGGCGTAGACCGTGAAGCTGACTATCCCTGTGGGAATGCCCAGGGTGCCGGTGACCTGCGCCATGTCATGGACGATGGTCCCAATCGGGGCAGCGGTCACCTCCACATGGTTGGCGTCGTGGATCTGAGTGGTAATGCCTGGCACAGCCAGGGGGCAGATGGGGATGGCGATGCGGTTGTCATCCAGCGTCACGGCGCCATTCTGTGCCAGGGCCCGACCGTCCAGGTTTGCGCCGGTCGCCAGGCTGATGCTCGTCAGCGCGAGAATATTTCTGGCTAACGAAGTGTTCGTGCCAAGAGTCGCGGAGCTGCCGACCTTCCACCACACTTCGCAGGGTATACCACCGGTGGAAAGAACAACCTCGGCAGCGCCTGAGGTAATGAGCGTGTACGCTGACCTGAAAATCCAGACATCCGTGTCGGCGCCATTGAGGGTGAGTATTCCCGACAACGTAAAGTCATTCGCACAGTAGACGCCTGGCACGAGGGGTGGTAATCCACCCAGTTCCTGAGTAACAGCTCCGTAGTTAACGGTGCATGCTGCGTTCGCTCCCGCGCTAAGCGCATCATACGCGCTGCTCAAGTCGGACTTGGCTGTAGTCAGTAAACCGGGGTTAGTTACCCTGCAGGGAAGAGGACCGGCAGCATCGACTGAGTATATTGTCCCGGTCACTTCTGGGCAAGTTAATCCAATACCAGCACCAGTGGCTGGACTCAACCCAACATCCCCAGTGATATCAGAAGTAGGAACGTTGGTGATGTTTGGGGTGCCGGCTAGAATCGCAAAGGTATCCGCCGTACCCAGTGATGGCGAGGTGGCCGCAGGCGACGCCATGGATGAGGGTACAGTGAGCAAGACAACGACGATTAGTGCGACAAGTTGCACGAGAGTACGCATCCGTAACATGGAATACCTCCGATTTATCCGATTCTTGTTCTGGCCGATGCGCGGACGACCAGGCTGATGGCAGTGACTACCAGGACCAGCACGGCCGCCAATGAGACAGCGCTGAGGTCAGTATTGCTCGAGGCACTTGCCTGTCCACCAGTGCGTGGTAATAGCGGAGGCGGCGTGACGGTTGGCGTAATGGCTGGCGTGGCAGGCAGTGTCTCAGTTGGTGGGACACGGGTCCGCCGGACGGTGGTCGCCGTGGGGGTCGGCACGATAGTCGGGATGGACGTCTCGGTGGCGGTCGGCGCGATAGTCGGGACGGATGTCTCGGTGGGGGTCGGCGTAAAACCAGCCGATACGGGCGCGGCCTGCCAAGCCATGGCGCCCATGACTACCCCAAGTATTAGAATACCTGCGACGTTCTTAGAAATCAGTTTGGGTACCATAGGTAACCTCCTTTGTTCCCATGTTCTCAATGATGTACTGGAACTTGCCCGGCTTCTACCGGGGCTGTCAATTTTGAGCGGGAAACTAATGAGGGCCTTGCCCAACGGTCCCTTTGCTCATCAATCAAATCCTGACCGCGTTGTTCCAGTGCTTCAGCCCGCGACCTATACGCCAGTCTGCTGCAGCGCATCCTCTACACCCGGTTTATGGACAACACCATCACCTCAACATCTGCTTCTCCCAACATTAGAAATTTGGATCGACCATCGCCAGGATGAGCAGCACCATCAGCACAATGCCTAAACCGGCGCTGAGCTTAAAGCTCCAGCGCCGACTGTAGGGCCAGACCGGTAAAGATGCCGGTACCGATACCAATAAACCAGCCAGGAAGATAGTCTCAAACATGTCTGCTCCTAACTGTCATTGACCTAAATGTCGAACATTCTGTGACAAAGCGTTGCGCCCTTACTCAATCGGCACAACGTAACTTTATCATATGCGATTTACACGCCGGTGGCTATCAGCACAACGCTGATCAACCTGTCAGTGTTTGGACTACACGCGCGTCCGAAATTCCTGTTCCTAATTTCTCACTGAACTAATACTCGCCGCCACCGGGCGGCATCATGGGGGCCGGGTTCTTCTCCGGCACATCGGTGATCAGCGCATCGGTGGTCAGGATCATCGCCGCGATGCTGGCCGCGTTCTCGACGGCGCTGCGGGTGACCTTGGCCGGATCGATGATGCCGCTCTTCACCATGTCTTCGAAGTTACCCGTCAACACGTTGTAGCCGATGTTCTTGTTGTCCTTTTCCTTCGCCTTGCGGCGGACGGTGTCGATGATGACCGCGCCATCCTGGCCGGCGTTGGCCGCGATGCGCCGCATCGGCTCTTCGAGCGCGCGGCGCATGATGGTAATGCCCGTCTGGATGTCCGGCTCATCCGAGTTGACCTTCTTCAGCGCAACGATCGCGTTGACCAGCGCCACACCCCCACCGGGGACGATGCCTTCCTCGACCGCGGCGCGCGTTGCGCTCAGGGCGTCTTCCACACGATGCTTCTTTTCCTTCAATTCGGTCTCGGTCGCCGCGCCGACACGGATGATCGCCACGCCCCCTGACAACTTGGCCAGGCGTTCTTGCAGCTTCTCTTTGTCGTAATCGCTGGTCGTGTTCTCAATCTCGACCTTGATCTGATCGATGCGGCCTTTGATGGCCTTGAGTGCGCCTTTGCCTTCGATGATGGTCGTATTATCCTTATCCGCTTGAATCTTGGTGGCCTGACCGAGATCCTCGATCGTTACCGATTCGAGCTTGCGGCCCAGTTCTTCGGTGATGACCGTGCCGCCCGTCAACACGGCGATGTCCTCCAGCGTGGCCTTGCGGCGATCGCCAAAGCCCGGGGCCTTCACGGCCAGCAAGTTGAACATGCCGCGCAGCTTGTTCAGCACCAGCGTCGCCAGCGCTTCACCGTCGACATCTTCGGCAATCACAACCAGATCGCGCTTGCCCTTCTGGATCAACTTTTCCATCAATGGCACAATATCGGTTGCCGCGCTGATCTTCTTGTCGTGGATCAAAACGTACGGATTCTCGAGGACGGCTTCCATCGCCTCGGTGTTGGTGACGAAATACGCGCTGATGTAACCCCGATCGAACTGCATCCCTTCCACGTACTCGGTCTCGAACTCGCGGCCCTTGCTCTCCTCGACCGTGACCACGCCGTCCTTGCCGACCTTGTCCATCACTTCGGCGATCAGGTCGCCGATTTCCGTATCCGCCGCCGAGATCGAGGCCACGTTGGCGATCTCGTGTTTATCGACGACGGGCGTGCTCATCTTCTTGATCGAGGCCACCACCGCATCGGTCGCTATTTCCAGACCGCGCTTGATCTGCATGGGGTTCGCGCCGGCGGCCACGTTCTTCAAGCCCTCGTGCACGATGGCCTGCGCCAACACCGTCGCGGTCGTGGTGCCGTCGCCGGCCACGTCGTTGGTCTTGGTCGCCGCTTCCTTCAGCAGCTGGGCACCCATATTCTCATACGGGTCCTTCAATTCGATTTCCTTTGCCACGGTCACCCCATCGTGAGTAATGGCAGGCGCGCCGTATTTCTTGTCGAGCGCCACGTTGCGGCCTTTGGGGCCCAAGGTCGTGGCCACGGCGCTGGCGAGAACATCGACGCCGCGTTTCAAAGCCTGCTGTGCTTCAGTGGTGAATACGATTTGTTTAGCCATGTTTGATCCCCTTTACTTCTCAACTATCGCCAGGATGTCGCTCTCTTTGAGGATGAGCAACTTCTTGTCGTCGATCTTCACTTCGGTGCCGGCATACTTGGCATACAGCACCACGTCGCCCACCTTGACGTCCATCGCAATGCGCTTCCCGTCGTCATCGGTGCGGCCCGGACCGGCCGCCAAGATGGTGCCTTCCTGCGGTTTCTCCTTGGCCGTCTCAGGCAGGATAATGCCGCTCGCCGTCTTACCCTCTTTTTCCTGTGGCTCGACGATCAAACGGTCACTCAGCGGTCTCAGATTCAACTTCTTGCTTGCCATGCTTGATGCCTCCTAATGGAATTATCGTTACTACTCAGACACCATGAACTGCGTTCACCACAAACCATGAAGACGCTCCGTTCCCCGTCCTCGGGGAACGCCCTCGCAGACGAGGGCTACGAGCATTTTCAGATCAGGCAATGTTACCGAACCTTCCTGGTTGTCCACAGATTTCTTCATCAGTTTAATCTGCGTTATCTGTGGACGATCGGCAGACTGAGTAGATACGAATCTACTTGATCATCAGCTGATCGCCAACCCGATCGTGTTGCTGACTATCGAAACCACGGCTGGAATCAGCGCGGTCGGCCGCTGGCACGCACCAGGCGGGGTCTGGTCAGGTTCACGGTCATGGAACGTTCACCCAGGCGATAAGCGTCGAACATGCTGATCGCTTTCCGGGTATCGGCGCGCGTGGTCATCGTAACCACCGCACGGCCGGTCGACGCGCCGGTATCACGATCTTTGATCACCGCGACCGAAGCGACCGCGCCCGCTTGCGTAAATAACTGGCGCAAATCGTCATTCGAGGTTGTGTCTGCTAAGTTCCCCACATCTAGTTTCGCGTCCATGTCCAGACTCCTTAGATCGGTTCCCGTTTTGATTTACGCCACTGCTCCCGCTGGATGGTTACGTCCAGCGGCTAAACAGCCGCGGAGCGTGTAACCATCCGCTGCGAGCGTAAACCATTTAGGAATTCGCTTTAGTGACAATACTGTTTAGATAAGTCAGCAGAGGCGGCTCCCACGCCGCCGGGCATGGGAGCCCGGCCCGCTAACTAAACAGTATTGGCTCTAGTGACCGGCTGTTCGCCGGTAGAAATATAACCCGCCAAGCCGCAGGAAAATCTGGCGGTGCACGCCGAAGATGAAAGCACGAACAGGCCTGCGTGCTTTCATCTCGCGACGTGTGTTTCTAGCCAATCAAGCTTCTAGCCGATAAAACCTAAGCGGCAGCCGCAGCGCCGGGTACCGTAAGGCGTTTTCTCCAGTGAGGGGTCGTTCAGCCGCTGAGGGCCACCTCAGTTGTGGGGGGGATGAAGGCTCGAGCGTCTTTCCCCCATGGCGATATACAACGCTTGCAGGGTAGGATATTGCCCTACCAGGTACGTTCCGCCTTCGCTGCCTGGCAGTGTCTCTACACCGTAGGGCCTAAGAATAGCGACCGCAACGGCCCACGCATTGGCAGCCCAGCCCAACTGCACAGCGGACGGAATGCGGTTGGAGTGCGTCTGTGTGTGACCGATGGCAGCGCGTAACAGTTTCATCGCCAACTTGCAGCGGGCAACTTCTTCGCGGGTCTCCGCCTGATCGGGCAGTAGTGGGTCGCCGTTGGGCAGAATCGCCATGGCTGGTGGCGCTGCGGCATCGATGGATGAGGACAGACTGGTACCAGCCTCGCCGGGGTCGTAAATTTCGTCGGTGGGCATTAGTAACTGGGGCAGTGGGGCGGCCTCATCGACGAACGCCCTGGTTTCGTTGTGCGTCTCAAATAGCGTTGTGGTCAGATCCAGCCTCCGGTTTTTTAGGCTGCGCCTTTCGTTGGTCCGGTCAATCAGCCCACCGATGTACTTCACTCCCAGCACCACGACCACCCCAAACACAATGACGACGCCAATCGGGATCAGCCATGACAGCGTTTCGCTTTGCTGTCGTGATGCGTCGGCCGCTTGCACCGCCGTCACGCTCTCGCGTTGCATGGCCTCTGCCGTGGCTGTCGCCTGGGCTTGTTGTTGCACCAGCAGTACGGCCCGCGCGTCGACGGTCGCCTTGGCCTCGATTACCTGCGCGGCCTGTTGCACGATCATGGCCTGTTCTGTGGCTGCCGTTTGGGCTTGTTGTTGCACCAGCAGCACGGCTCGCGCGTCAGTGGTCGCCTTCGCCTCGATCACTTGGGCGGCCTGTTGCGCAAACTGGGCCTGAGCCGTGGCTGTTGCTTGAGCCTGTTGCTGAGCTGCGAGCATCGCCTGCGCATCCGCGGTTAGGGCCGGTTGTGTGTATGCGGCCGCCATTACCTGAGCAGTCGCTGCGACTTGCTGCTGTGCTTGTTGCAGAGCGTAATCGGCCGAACTTGGTTGTGAGGCGGCGCCGCTGTCGAACGCGGGATTAGACGCGAGGTTCCCATTCATATACCACGCGACGAGCAGCAGCAGCAACGCTGACACCACCAAAACTTTTTTCATGGTTGCTCTTTCGTCCGACCCTTCGAAGACCTTGATGGAGCCGTATAGCCTCCATCGACCATCAAAGTGTGACCGGTTACAAACGCCGCACAAGATGATGATAAACGCTTTATGCGCTGGTGACCATCAGCATGCGGCTGAAAAGGTTGTCAGTGTTTGGACTACACGCGCGGCCAATAAGACATGACGGCAGTCTGCGCATGCCACGGCAAAATGGCTCTGCAAACTTGCAGAGCCATTCGTTTCAGCAGGCTATTCAATTGGGCGGGACACGCGGCCGGGGTTTAGGTGCAATACTGTTTAGTTAGCGCTCGTCAACCGCGCCCTCGCGGTTGGCCCGCCCGCGAGGACGCGGGCTTGGAGCCTTATCTAAACAGTATTGGGTTTAGGTGAGGGCGCTCAGTCGGGTGACATTATCGTCGGTAAGTTTGCCCGCTATTGCCGCACCTGACCCTTGAATTCATGCCACTTGCCTTGTAAGATATCCTGAGTTTTGACCAATCCTATTTACGACCCGTATCAGTCCTGACCAACTGCTGGCTCAGTTGGCTACTCCCTATTGACCGGCTCATTATTCATCCTGCCGATCTCTTTCTGGGTTGGGACCGTTCCCTGGTCAGCACTCGGATTAAGCTCGTTATTGATGCTCCCGATCTCCTGCTGAATTGAGGCTATCTCCTGGCCAGTACTCGGGCTAAGCTCGTTATTGATACTCCCGATCTCCTCATGGATTAGCGCTCTCTCTTGGTCAGTACTCGGGTTAAGGTCGTTATTCACCCTGCCAATTACTCCCTTGTTCTTTAGTTTTTCATCCACAACAAATGTATTGTCAGACATCGTATTCCTCCTTTTTGTGTCTATTATATCGACTTAGACTGCCGCTGGCTGTCAGTGCGAGGCTGAAGAGGTTGTCAGTGTTTGGACTACACGGCCAGCGGCAGCCACTGCTGACGAACATCTACCGACGTCCGCAAGCGCGTAAACGCCTCGCGCTCGATCTGCCGCACGCGCTCACGACTCAAGTTCAATTTCTGCGCGATGGCTTCAAGCGTACACGGTCGATCACTGTCCAGGCCATACCGCATTCGTACAATCTGCGCGTAGCGCGCGGGCAATTCCTCTAATGCGCGCTCCATCGCTTCGCGCAGCAAGTGCCGCGCCACCAGTTCATCCACTGGCGCGACCTGCGTGTCTTCCAATTGTTCCAGCGGCGATTCATCGTCCTCTTCGCTCAGCGAATCGTCGAGCGAGACGACGGGTACAGCCACCGTCCGCAGCGATCGAATATCGGTCGGCGTGACACCCAAACGCTGTGCGAGCTCCGCGTCGTCTGGCGCGCGGCCCAGCGACTGTTCGAGCGTCTGTGATACCTCATAGAGCTGATGCAATCGATCCTGCAAATAAGCGGGCAGTCGAATCGTCCGGCCTTGATTCGCCACGGCCCGATTGATCCCCTGCCGCACCCACCAGGTCGCATAGGTTGACAGGCGCAGACCGCGCGACGGCTCAAACCGATCGATCGCGCGCAGCAAGCCGATGTTGCCTTCTTGAATCAAGTCCATGAACGGCAGGCCGAGATTCTGATAGCGTTTGGCAATGCTGATGACCAGCCGCGCATTCGATCGCGCCAACTCTTCACGCGCCGTCCGCGCCAGCGCGATTTCCCGGCCCAGCTGATTCCGGGTTGTTTCACTCAGCGATCGGCGGGTGCGCGCTAGTTTCTTCTCGGCGAGACAGCCACGGGCCACCGCCTGCGTCAATTCCTTTTCTTGCCCGGCGGACAGCAAGTGATGCCGGGCCGATTCTTGGAAGTATTGCATCACTACATCAACCCCGTTTTCGTCGGGGACTTCTTCCGGCTCAAGCTCAGCGTCGAGCGCATCGAATCCGTCATCCATGACCTCGATGTGATCCAGCGGCTCGATTTCAGCAGTCAACGCGTCATCCTCCGATCGATCGATTTCCGGCTCATCGTCGTCCAACTCGTCCAGCCAGTTCATATCCAGGCTCATGTCTACCAGCTCCTCACTGTCTGCCTCATCGTGTCAGGGATTTGACTAACAAGTTCTGTGTCGTTCCGCAGGCGGGTGCCCTGCCGCGCCGCAGTCAAACTGCGGCAGAACAACCTCGCAAAGTTCAATGGTCAAACCACTAGCGGCGGTCAGTATAAATGGGGCTATGATGGGAATTCAAGGGAGCCGTCAACCAAGTGCCGAAAACGTCGAAGCGATTCGCTGCATCCGCGATCGACGCACGGCCCCACGTACCGGACTGATTGGGCCGCGGCGGCGCCAGATGGGTCGCCGCGGCCGTGATCAGAAGTTCGTCATCCATGAATTGGATTCCGTGACTTCGCTCAGATTCTCGGATTAACTGCCAGATGGTGTCAATTGAGATTGTAGTCATGCCGTTATCTCCTCAGTGTCGGACGGGTATAACGCAAAACTGTTGGGCAGGCTCCCATTGGGCGGTTGAAAAGTCAGTCGATTGATGCACCAGTCAATGTCATCATGATAACCGCTTCACGCACCGCTGACTATCAGCGTCCTGCCGAAGAACTTGTAGGTATTGTAGGCAAGGGGCTGTCAGTGTTTGTCCTACACGTGCCCCCCAAGCCGCCAAGCCCCGCCAGCTCCTTGAAGCCCGCCACGTCGTCGGCATACATCAGATCGAGCAGGCTCAATTCTCGCCGTGCAATCGTCGCCACAAAATTCTTCGCGTCCTTCATTTGCCTGAAGGCCCCGTACCCGCGCTCCAGAAAATCATAGATCTCCACCCAACCGGCGGTCTTGGCTGGAACCTTCACCATCTTCATGGCGACGCCCACGATCAGCAACCGCGCCCCCTCACTCACTTGCCTCAAGATGCTCTGGGTCAGATCGATCTGATGGACCCGCTCGGTGTGATTATCACAGATGCGATAGGCTTCTGCATATAGTTCAGCCGTCACCGTATCCGTCACGCCGAACTGATCGACCAGCACCTGCAGTAAGCGCTGGTCCAGTGTGTTCGTCAGGCTGTTCAGCTCGACGGTCGCGGTGAGCAGTTGAATCGTGGCCGCGGGCAGAACGCGCGATAAGAACTTGTGAATGCGTTCCAGGTCGTGATCGCGCTGGCTGAAATCGCGCGGGGCGTAGATGTCGCTCAGGAAGAACTCGCAAGCCGGGCGGTACCCCGGATCGGCGAGCAGGTCGGCATAGGTGTGCGCCAGCCGATTGGCCTGCCATTCCCGCAACATCGCCAGCTGCGGGTGTAAGCCGCCCGCGGCGCTGGGCTGATGCTGTAGCTCTTCGCTGTGCTGCAAATCGTGAAGCAGCTGCACAGCGCTGGGTGGTTTGGTAGCGTCGGTCATAAGCGTTCATCCGCCTCGGTGAGAATCTACTTTAACTTTTGGACTACCCGCGTGGCCTGTCTCGACGAGTGCGCGGCCAAGGCCGCGGCCATTAGGACTGCTGTACAGGGGGCAAAGTAACCGTCGGTAGCGAGTCGCTCTTCACCTGCAGCGGCTTGGTCATGGCCGCCGTGATCGACTCACGACCTAGCGCACCTAACCGAGCGGGTGGCGTCCAACGAGCCACCGCGTCCATGAATTGGACTTCATCACTCTGCTCAGATTCCAGGATTGCCTTCCAAATGTATTCAATTGCGACTGTCGTCATACTGCAGCTCCTCAAGTGTTTGACGTAGCGCTGGATCAGATCGATCGGCGGCGATGGGGCAGGGAGAAAGGCTGATCGATCGACGCCGCGCTCAGTGTCATCATGATAACCGCTTCATGCGCCGGTGACTATCAGCCTGCTGCCGAAGAACTTGTAGGCATTGAACGTAAGCGGTTGTCAGTATTTGTCCTACACCAATGCTCCGCTATGGTGGCGATCACGCTGGGTGAGGTGCGCTAGAGCCAATACTGATCTGAAAATGCTCGCAGCCCTCGTCCCCGAGGGCGTTCCCCGCAGACGGTGCGCGAGCGCGGAGCCTTGTCTAAGGAATATTGGCGTTAGAGCAAGTTCAGCGAGCTTGCTCTAGCGCCAATACTGTTTAGATAGCGCTCACCCAACCGCGTCCGCGCGGTGGGAACGCCCGCGAGGACGCGGGCTGCGAGCCTTAGCAAGTTCAGCGAACTTGCTCTAGTGCGGCTGCTCCAAGCGCAATTATATGGAGAAAAAGTCAAATGCTACAGGCGGATGATATGATCGCGTTGTGGATGCTATAAGATTCAGCCTATGCTCATCGGCGCATTTATCCATCGGATCATTTTGGCCTGATGGCCACCTTGCAAGCGAAGAACGGATCGGGGTCTTAACGCATGGATCGAGCCGCGCGGATTAGTGTACGTTTTCTGCTCGTGTGGGCGCTGGAGGCGTTGTCGCTGGTGGTGATGACGCGCATCGTGCCGGGTATTGGCTTGTTGACGCGCGATGCCTGGTCGGCCTTTGTCAACGCGCTAGCTGCCGCTTTGATCCTGGCTGGCGTGAATACCCTGGTGCGCCCGCTCTTGCTGCGGTTGAAGCTGCCCATCAACTGGCTGACCAGCAACGGGTCGACGTTGATCGTCAATGTGGTGCTGCTGATGCTCATTGGCGAATGGTTACCGCTGCTCGATATTCAGAATTTAACGGCGGCATTCCTGGGGGGAGTGGCACTATCGATCGTCAACGGCGTGCTGACGGGCTTTATCCACATCGGCCGAGATGACTCGTTCTTTCAAAACGTCGTCGAGCATATTGCCAAGCGCCAACTGATCGGCGGTGTGAGTGAACCGGGGCGCGGCATTGTCATGTTGGAGATCGATGGCCTGAGCTATCGACGGTTGCAGGCGGCGGCCAAGGCGGGACTGATGCCGACGGTGCGCGATATGCTGCGCACGACGCACGCGGTGACCTGTTACGATTGCGGCCTGCCGTCGCAAACGTCATCCAGTCAGGCCGGTATCTTGTACGGCGACAACTTCGATATTCCCGCGTTTCGCTGGTACGACAAAGAGCGCGGCAAACTGATGGTCTCGAACAACTTCGACGACGCAGCCGAGATCAACGCGCGGTATGCGAAGGGCCAGGGACTATTGCGCGGCGGTTCGAGCATCAACAACCTGATCGCCGGCGATGCCGAGAAGTCGGTGTTGACGTTGAGTACACTCAACACAGCCAACGAGCAAGAGCACAGTCGCCGCGCGCAAGACCTGATGCTGTTCTGGTTGAATCCGTACTTGTTCACACGCAGCCTGGTGTTGAGCCTGGGCGAGGTATTGCTCGAACTGGGGCAAGCGCTGCGTCAACGCCTGCGTGATGTGCAGCCGCGCATCAATCGGTTGGAGCGGGGCTATCCGCTCATGCGAGCGTTGACGAATGTCTTCTTGCGGGACATTAGCACGTACCTGGTGGCTCTCGATGTGGTGCGCGGCGTGCCCGCTATCTACACGACCTACCTCAGTTACGATGAGGTCGCCCATCACGCCGGGCCGGATACGTCGGACGCGCTGAATACGCTGCGCAGTCTTGACCTACAGGTCCGCCGCATCCGCAACGTGATCGCCGCCAAAGCGCCGCGCCCCTATGATTTGTTCGTGCTGTCCGATCACGGTCAGGCGGTGGGCGCGACCTTCCGGCAACGTTACGGACAATCATTGACGGAGTTCATCGCGGCGCATACGGCGTCGCCCGCGAGTGTGGCCGAGGTAAGCGGGCGCATGATGGGGATGAGCTATGCCGCGGCGTTGGTCGCCGAATTGCAGAACGCCGAGCAGGTGGCCGCGGGTCGCATGCGACGCAGCGTGATGCGCGGGTCACGCCGCGCCCTACAGCGACGCATTAAACATGAACCACCCGCGGTGATGGATGCGCCCGTCGTGGTGTGTGCTTCCGGCAATCTGGCGCACGTGTACTTTAACTTGCACAGTGGCAAGGTCAGCCTGAGCGAGATCAATACGGAGCATCCCCAATTGGTGGATGAGCTGGTGATGCAGGCCGGCATCGGCTTCGTGATTGTGTACAATGACGAAAGCACGCCGCTGGTCTTGGGCAAAGCGGGCGCGCGTGATCTGGTGACGGGCATTGTCACCGGCGTCGATCCATTACAACCCTACTCCCAGCCCGGCTTGCGCGCGCAGCAGTTGTGGCGCGTCGCGCAGTTTCCTCATGCAGGCGATCTCATTCTCGTCAGCACGTTGTATCCCGATGAACAGGTGGCGGCCTTTGAGGAATTGGTCGGCAGCCATGGCGGCCTGGGCGGCGAACAGACTAACGCTTTTCTGCTGCATCCAGCCGATGTGCAGGTGCCGGAAACGAACAACTCCGCGGATGTCTTCGCCGTGCTCAATGCGCGGCGCGGTCAATTCGACGAGCGCGAGGCATCGATAGGACATTTGTAGTTGATGGTGGCAGTTAGGCAGCGTTGACTTTTGAAGAAGTGAGGTGATTATCTAATCGATAACCGGCTGATGTGTCGAGGAGATTCTGCCTGTAATCTGGATGATCAAAAAAACACTGAGCAGTAGCATTACCACCACCCCATAGGCCGGCCCAATCCCTACTGCATCCGCTAAACGCCCCAACACCAACGGGAGCGTTAAGATGGCTGCGCCCGATGCCAGAGTCGCGCGGGCACTGGCCTGGATGGGGTTGTTGAGGGAGGAACCGATGGCCAGCGACAGGATCAAAGGGTATAGGCTCGCCACACCCAGCCCGGTGAGAAATAGGCCGCCCAATCCCATTAAAGCGCTGCCCGGTTTCCAGAAGATCAAGAAGCCGAGGCTGGCGACCAAAATCGCGGCCGTGACTAAGCGGGGTGTGGAAAAACGCTGGACCAGGCGACTCCCCGCCATGCGCCCCAGAATCATGCCGGCAAAGAACAGGCTGACCGCCTGGGCGGCATCGGTTTTGAGCAGCCCCAGCACGTTCTCCAGGTAATCCGCGCTCCAGGAGATCATGCAGAATTCTACCGAGACCGCCAGCACGATCGCCACCCAGTAAATCCAGAACAGGCCCGGCAAGGGCTGCTTGATCGGAGGTGGAGCTGCTTGCGTGGAAGCGGTCACCGGAGAGATGCCTTTCCCCAAACTCACGTACAGTGCGATCGGTGTCAGGGCGACTAGTCCCAGCGCCAGCCGCCAGCCGCCGATAGAATGAGCGAACCAGCCGACCAGCAGGGGCGCGGCTGTCGCCACTACTGAGGCAATCACATTCGCTTCCGACAGCGCGATGGCGCGCCGCTCGCCATGCTGTTCAGACAGAGCCGCCGGAACGATGGCGAGGATCAGGGAACCGACCAACCCCATGAGAAACGAAGCGCCGATGGTGATCACCGCAGTCTGGCCGACTACTAATAGCACGGCACTCAGGCTCATCCCGACGGCCCCCACCCACAGCGAACGCCAGCGACCCAGCCGCTGAATCAGCAAGTGCCCGCCCAGGCCGATCAACAAGATGCCAACGGCAAACGCCGTGAAATGTAAGCTGCTGACGGTATACGACAGCCCGAGTTCACCTTTCAAGAAGGGCGTGATGGGGCCTAAGACGTTGAGGAAATAACCATAGAAAGCCAGCAACAGATAAGCCAACCACGTAAAGCGATCTCGATAAAAGGTCTGAGTCATCACGCTGATTTTCTTCCGGTGTCCATCGGCCTCAATTGAGCAACGCGCCACGCTCTACGGTGCCAACACATCAAACCGAATCTCACTGCCGGTTGTGCCTCGACATGGCGTGACGGGCCACTCGCCCATTCAACTGCGCTTACAGGTCCAGCAACTCGAACAACTGCAGATGGTTGTCCGGGAAGACCTCACAGGTTTCTAAAACCTGTAAGGTCTCTACGCGGCCCCTGCCACAATCTTAATCTCTTCCTCACTCAACCCGTACAACTGGTACACCAGCGTGTCGATCTGCCGATCCGTTGCGTCAATCTGGCGTTGGATCAAGTCGCGGTCATGGGCCGATTGGGCCGCGGCCAGACGCGGATGTAGTTGCAGCATGGTGTCTACCAATTTGACCATGCGATCATGCGCGGCTTTGTCGGCGGCGTTGGTGAAGTCGATGGGACGGATGGGGAGTTGTTCGATGTATTGGCGATTGAAAGCATAGTATCCACCGCGAAACGGGCTACTGATTTGTTTGAGGCACGAGTCAAGAAGTTTAGAATTTAACAGCCCCAGCACATATTCGTAAGCCATTTTGCAATCGCCGTTCAAAATAATACCGTAGCCGCCACCGCCGCCACCGCCAGAACCAACGAAATACAACTCGCCCTTCCTGTCGAAAGTAAATGAGGCATTTGCGGCGATTGATGGAGTGAGTATTTTCGGCTTTGCGAATAGCGCAACACTCTTTGGGTACACATATCCATACCACGCTTCGTGCCTCATCTTGCCTTTTTCTCTATCACGCAGCACATCATAGTTCTCGTTCAGATACTTCCATGCCTTCGGAAAGCGTTGGGCAAAATCCCTGCTTGCGATAAGAACCGTTTTGCCTGTCTCCGCAGAGGTTCTAGCATCATATGGAAATAAGACTCGTTTCGATGGGATTGCAGAGTAACGGCGTATGTCTCTTGAACCTTTACACAAAGGCCAAACAACTCCCGTTTCTAATTCGTATTCCTTACCAGTGGCATTGGAACTGACAGGCACATATCCATTCTGTTCGTTGCCAAGAGGATCAAGTAAGTATATGGGATCACCGCTTGTAACCAATCCTTGGAAAATCTTTGCCGAAATATCACCTAGCTTAACTGGCATCGTGCTTAGCTTTTCATACAGCCCTGCACCACTGCCAACAGTAAAGTTCCATTCGGCAGCCGTGATGCGATCAGCTGGAATGTCGCCCTCAATGGCCGCGCCCGTTTTGCGCCACGCGGCGAGATCATCGACTTTGACGACATGGCAAGCAGCGCGGCCTGCTTTGTCGAGGAACATCAAACATGTGTAAGTGGTGACGCCCGCGAAGATTTGTTGATCGCCAAAGTGGACGATGTGCGATAAATAGCGGCCTTTGGCGATCAAGTCGCGCAGCGGCTCGCCATACTGTGCGTTGAAAAACTTATGCGGCAGAATGAAGCCTAGCCGCCCGTCGTGGTTGAGCAGGCTCAGGGCTTTCTCGACAAAGACCACGTAGATGTCATAGTTGCCCGTGCGGGCTGACGCATACAATTGCTTGTAAGCTTCCACTTCCAGCGGCGCCCATTCTTGCATGACCTGAATCCGAATGTAGGGCGGGTTGCCGACAATGACGGAAAAGCCACCCTCACCCCCAGCCCCTCTCCCTAACGGCCAGCCGTCCCGCTGCTGTGCAGACACGGGAAGCGGAGAGGGGAGCGCGCGTCCTCCCTCTCCCTTTTCAGGGAGAGGGCCGGGGTGAGGGTCAAACACTTGCGGAAATTCGCGCTGCCAGTCAAAGGGATTGATGCGCTTCATTTCGTCGGCGTCGGGCAGCAGTTGACCCGTAAAGTAATCGGGGCCGATCAAGCTGTTGCCACATTTGATGTTGGCGTCGAGATTGGGCAAGGCGCGTTCGTTGTCGAACAATTTCAATTGCAGCGTTTCATCGCTCTCGCCTTCCAGCACCTTGAGCAGCAGCGAGAGTTTGGTCACTTCCACGGCCTGCCGATCAATATCCACGCCGAAGATGTGCGTGGTCAGGATGCGTTTCTTTTCGGCCACGGTCAAGCGCCATTCGCCCTTGATCTGCTGGAGACCCTTCGGGTTTTGCGAAGCACCCCGTAGCGCAGCGGAGCGGGCAAAACCCGAAGGGTCTAAATGATCGATATACCATTGCAGATGATAGTCCAGCAGATATTGATACGCGCCCAGCGCAAATGAACCGGAGCCGCAGCTGATGTCTATGACCCGGAACGTCGGCGGCAGCGGAACGCGATCGGTGGGTTTGACGTGCGCGGCGATCCACGGGCCGATCGTCTGCGCGACGAGACTATCGACAATGTAATCGGGCGTGTAGCGTATCCCGCCCGCCTTCTTCACTTCGGGCTTCTCTTCGACCTTGGCCTGATGGGCCGGCGTGAGGCGGATCACCTTGCCTAAGAACTGCTCGTACACATTGCCCAGGATTTTCGTGGGCATGACGCTGAATTCATACGGGTGCGGAAAGTACAAATCCGACAGGATGGGCCTGAGCACTTTGTCGTCGATGCTCAATTTGGGCGTCAGCCGGTCGCCCTTGGCCGAGAAGTCAAACAAGCCGGAGTTGTATTTGGCGTCGGCCTGACGGCAGAGCGCCATCAGGCCCGCGTAAATCTCGTCATGCGCGGCCAACGTCTGCAAACGCGCGTACGGCTCAATGCCGCGATCCTCGGCCATGCGCAGAAAGATAATGCGGTCGATGGTGCGCTGCACGGCGTCGTTCAATTCGTCGATCGATAGGGCCGCATTGCGCAGCGCCAGATTGCGCGCCAACACCTCGCGCCAGCCCTCGATCTCTTTGAGGAACTCCGCATCGACGGGCGTGGTACCACGCTTGCCTTTGGATGTTTGCGCGTATTGATCGAACGAGCCGGCGTACACGGCCTCACGCGAGAAGACGGCCCAGACCTCACGCCATAGGTCGGGGTATTGATCATACGTGTAGTAGTTGATGCGCGCGATGCTGGCTTTATCGGTGTCTGCCGGGCGCAAGCGGCAGTCATACACCGCCAACTCTTCAAAGTCGGTCAGCACTGACAGCGGCAATTTGGCGCTCCACGCATACCGGCGCAGTTGAAAGGCGGCCTCGCCCGCGGTCTTGAGGGCGATACCCGGCTTCTTGGCTTCCACGTAGAACACGGTATCCGCGCCAAAGCGAAAAGCGTAATCGGGCGCTTTGCGCGCGCCTTCAATATCGAGCGAGGCTTCATGGATCACTTCGCAGCGGTGCGGGGCGGCGTGCGCGAGGTTGTGGACATCCCAGCCCAGGGCCATTAACAGGGGATCGATCAAATGCTGGCGGGCGTGGGCTTCTTTGTAACCGGGGGCGCGATACGCAGTCAGATTGGTGCGGTACTGCTGAACGAGTGCGGCGACTTCGTCTTGCGCTTCAGCCAACGTGTGTGCCATGCGGACTTCCTCAATCGAAGGTGCCGCAAGTATAGCCGAGAATGGGGGCAAGGGTCAAACGGCGCGCCGTCGATAGAGCATCCGTAGCCGTTTGATCGGAATCCTGGGCAGATCATGCCCGGTGCATCGTCTTAGCGACTGACGCGATCACACTCGGCATACATTCTTTCGACCCGTTCAGAGCCGTATTTGGCCTCGAGTCGCTTGACAATGAAATGTCCGGTGGCCATCGACTGGAAGTGCTGCATAAACAGGAGATTGATCGTGCCACCGGCCACAGCCCCCACCACCGGCACGGCTTTGGCCGCCAGCTCTTCGGTGACCACCGTGCTGAAGCGGGCCGCGATTTTGGCGATCAATTTGGCCAATGGGGGCGCGCCCTCCTCGGCCAAGCCTTTTTCGGCGATATAAGCCGCCGCTTCCGACACGGATTTCCCTAAGAAGCCTCTCACCGCCCAATAGCCTTCACCGGGGACATCGTCGTTGGCACTCTTGCCACTTAAGGCCAGAACTTCCAGGCAGGATAATTTGACTTCAATCTGGGCAATATCGTGTCCCTCACTGCGCGCAATATCGGCGATCGAACGCAGGACCAGGCAGGTTGAGACGGGTAATTCGATCAGGGACGAGGTGAGGCCGGCGGCGCCGCCGATCATTCCGGACGTGGTGGCCAGTACTTTGTGGAGCCTGTCGCGCGACGCTTTCGGCCGGGTGTCACCCATCGTCAAGATGACGAATTCTAATCCCTTGCGTAAAGCGGCCTGGGTGGCCCTCCCGATCATGGCGTTCCACCGCTTGGGCAAGCGTTTGAGCACGGCCTGGGTAGGCCGGCCAACCAGATCAGAAAATTGCACCACCACGCCGCGCTTTTCAAGCTTGGACTTGGCAATTCTTAAGTCGTGCAAGTCGAACTCGTTGAACTCGATTTCCGTGACTTCAGGATTCATAGACAGCCTCTCTTAGCAAGATGCGCTAACTACTCAGACCTCAATCTCGGTAAGTTAGCGAGTCGGTTGCGTCATTCCCGCGCGCTTCTGGCGGGAATCCAGCCGTCCGACCGTGTGAGTGACCGATAATCACTCTGGATGCCCGACACGCTACGCGGCACGCTTCGCGGGGCATGACGTTACACCCGGCCTTAACTTACCAACATTGACTCAGACCTCATGAACTGCATTCACCCCAAACCATGAAAACGCTCCGTTCCCCGCGCTTGCGTACGGGGAACGCCCTCGGGCCGGGGAAAGCGCCCGGCATCTTCGAGGACGAGGGCTGTGAGCATTTTCAGATCAGCCGTCATTGCGAGGAGCGCTTCCCAGCGACGAAGCAATCTCCTTCTGGCGCTGTACAGTTTCCCTGTGTGCCACACGATTGTGTGCCACTGCCGCGCTCACATGCGCGCCAAAGAGTGCGATCAAACTGCACACGTAGATCCACATCATCAATCCGACCACTGTCCCTAGCGAGCCATAAATTAACTGATATTGGGTTAACCCACTGTGTAAAAACCAGACAAACGCGCTGGCAACCAGCTGCCACGCCAGCGTCGCGACCACCGCTCCCCACATCGCCTGCGACCATTTGACCTTCGTGCGCGGCACCCACCGATACAGACTAAGAAACATGAGGAAGGTGAAGATCGCTGGCACCAGGTCGGACAGGATCGTCCACAACGCTGTCCCATAGATCGATAGGCTGCCACCTAACGGTATCTGCCAGCCGGTCAGGACATTGGCCGCGGCGGTGGAGAGCAGCGACAGAATTAACAGTCCTGCCAACGCCCCAATCATCCCCAGCCCTAACAGACGATATTGCCAGATCGATCGAGGCCGGGCTGTGGACCAGGCCAGATTGATATGGCGCGACAAACCTTCAAACGACCCCGTAGCGGACACCAATAAGCCGACAAAGCCGATCAGCCCTACCGGGCCGCGCAGGGTTAGCACCTGTTGAATGTTTTGCTGGATCAGGTCTTGAGACCCTGGAAAGATTTGACCGGCAAAGTTCACGACCTGGTTATACACTTGATCGCTCGTCAGGAAAAAGCTGCCGATAGCAACTAGAAACAGCAGCAATGGAAACAATGAGAAGAACGCCCAGAAGGCTACGCTGGCGGCGGCTTCGTCCGCCCGCAGCTCGCCAAACCGTTGCGCGGCGTGACCCAGGATACTCAACGAGCCGCCGCTGCGCTGATCGGCCCGCGCATAGATCCGCTTGAGGCGTTTCACGGTACCATCAAGCCTGCGCCGTGTGTTTGCGATTAGATTGATCCGCGTCATCGGGCCGCCCCAGCTGAAGGCCGCACCTTGAAGTCTGGCGGCATGGCCGTGGCTTCGGCTAGCCGTTGCTCTTCCTGAGTGGCCTGTTGGATCAACTGCGTCAACCGATCGACCAGATTGACGAGTTCCGGCGCCGTTTCGGTTTGCGCCGCTATCCGCGCTTGAACGGACGTGAGGCGCGCCTGCAAAGCACTGAGCGGCTGAGCGAGATCGATCGGGTGAGCGGGTGGCATCGCCATCGATAGTGTCGTCGCGCGAATGAGCTGCCCCGCGAAGATCTGAAGGGCGGCGGCCACCGGCGGGGCAACCAGAATGCCGATGAGACCATATTGATCCGCCAGCACGAGCAGCACGATCACGGCCAGCAGCGAACTGAAGCGTTCCCGTTTGAACAGGCGCGGCTCGACGACAAATTCCAGAAACGCCAGCACCCCGATCGTGAGCGCGGCGGCCAGCAGACCCAACACCGGGCTGATCGATAGCCCCACCAACACGGCGGGGATGACGGCCAACAGCACGCCCACCCACGGTATCAGCCAGCCGATGGCTCCGATCAGCGCCAGTACGACTGGATACTTTAAGCCCAACAGCTGATAGCCGAGGCCCAGCAAGATGATGGCTAACACGCTTTGGATCACCTGACTGCGTAAGTAAGCGCCAAAGTCGGTCTCGATGTTCTGCCAGATGTCACGTGCGCGCGCGCGCACCTCGAAGGGCAGCAGCGACAACCACAAGCGCTTGAAGTGTTCCTGGTCGGCGCTCCAGTACATGCTGAGCACCAGGACAATCAGCAGCTGGCCGAGCAGATCAAAGGAACCCAGCGTTAGCCCCAGCACAGTCTGCAGCAACGCACCACCCTGCGGGCAGGTGATGACCTGAGAGACATCGCTGGCGGCTGGCAGCTGCCGGGCCAAAGTTTGTTGCAACGGACTGCCGGTGGGCCATTGGGCCTGGATTTGCTCATAGCCGCTGACCACATCCTTGGCGAGTTGTTGCAGGTTAGCCAGCAAAGGTCCACTCAGGATCAACACCAGGGCAATGATGCCGCCGACACAAATTGCGTAAGTGATCAGCAGTGCCAGGCCGCGCGGCAGGCCGCGC
>JBGSPW010000093.1:0-8224 GCA_041738395.1 Thermoflexales bacterium | reverse complement strand
AAAACGATTTGACCGCGGGGCGGCGCTAAGCGATCGGCTGGGGCCACCACCAGCGTGATCTGCCACCGATCGATCAACGCCTGCCGATCGGCCTCCGTGGTAATCGGATCGAAAAAGAGATCGACCAGCGCTGTTTTTTCTTTGAAGCCGATGGTTTCGATCGGGTGGCCGACGAAGACGCGTGCGTCGGCGTAAATGGGCACGAGGTTGCCGAAGTGCCAATCGGCCAGCACCACATCCCGATCGCTTGAGATGTGCCCCAGCCAATCCAACGCGGCCAGCTGATCGGCGGTCTGATACAACGGCGGTTTGCACGCCGTGACGAACAGCGTGCCGCCCGTGATGATGAGCAAGGTGGATAGCGCCGACGCCGCTAGTACGCCGACGGCCAACGTGCGCCGCAGCGGCACCTTCGAATCGATCAGGCGCAGCAGCGCATACGCGCCGAAGAGGCACAACGGAATCTGCCAGCCGGCGATCAAGCGGCGGTTGATGGTGATGGGCAGATAAGCCATGATGGGTCCGGCGATCAGCCACGCGAGGAGGAAGGAGAGATGGCGGGAAGGAGAGATGGAGCGATCGGGTTGAGGCCGCTTGAAATACAGAAAGAGACCGGCGGCGGCCAGCACGATGAGCGGCGCAAAGCCGATGAGAAAATCAAAGAGATCGGGTGAGGTGAAGGCGTTTTGCTGTGACCACGCGGCGAGACCGGGGCTGCTGCGAAAGGCGTAGATCAGATACGCGCCATACAGGCCCGCGCCGATACACGACAAGGCGACGAGCATGCCCGCGCGCCACGGAATCTTGCGGTGTTGAATAGTCAACGCGCTGAGATAGGCGAAGAAGATTCCGGCGAAGGCCGGGCCATAGGCTTCGCGCGACAACGCGGTGAGCAGGCCGAGAATATTGGCGATGATCAAGCGCCGCACGAGGTGGGGCTGATCGGGTTTGAGCGTGTCCAGAGTGTAACCGATCCAGATCAAGAACAGCGCGAAGCCGAAGATCACGTGTGGCGTGCCGTACAGAATGGAAAAGACAAAAGCATCGGGCGCAATGAGCTCGTAGGCGACGTAGCGCGGATCGACGAAGGTGCTAACCAACAACCCCCAGCCGCCGCTAAACAGCAGCAGCCACCACGTCCACACCTGCCAGCGTCGATCGCTCACGAAGCGCGCGATGAACTTCGCCAAGACGATCAGCAATAGGAGGCTGCTCAACAGCCGCGTGCCGTGATAGAGCAGAGGATACGACAAGCCGAGTGGTGCGAGTTTGCCTAAGAGCAGATAAAAAGGATAAACGAAGCCGCCCGTTTGATATTCGTCTTCGCTGGTGTACGGCAGGTGAAACTCCCACGCGCCCTGCGTGCCCTGCCGCATTTTCGCGAGATAAGAGTAGCCGTCTTGTTCGTAGAGGAAGAATCCGCCGAATTGATTTTCCGGGGTGGATGCCGCGTAGCCGACGAGATAGGGCAGATTAGCCCAGAGGAGGGCGACGACAGCCCAAAGGATGAAGGCGCGATGGTGGCGAAGGTGGGACACGATGACAAGGTGACAGGATGACAAGAGGACAAGATGACCTTGCACTCGTCACGTTTTACGCATTACTCGTTACTCATTAGACTTGCGCTTCAACAATTGCCGATAGGCCTTTTGCATCACCAGCGCATCTTCTTCCATCAGCGGGCTTTCGCACAGAATGCGCCCGCCGGCCTTAGCGTCGACGAGCGCGCGGAAGAGTTCTTTGTATTTCAGATCGGCTTCTTTGAGCGGCAGATGTTTCTTCTCGCCCTTGGGGCCGTACTCAATGCCGGAGAGATGGATGTGCAGTGACTGCAGGCCGCGTTTGCCTAACCCATCTTTTACCAACTTCAAGGCCGCGCTAAACTCTTGATAGGAGTTGAACGAGCCATCGCCCGCGCGCGCATGCAGGTGCGCGAAGTCGAGGCAGGGCAGCACGCCCTCGATCGCGCGCGACCACGCAATGGTCTCTTCCAGTGTGCCAAGCATGGCGCTCTTGCCCATCGTCTCCGGGCGCAGGATCACGTCTATGCCTTCGTCTTTTAGTTGCGCGGCCACTTCCGCCAGACGCTGAACGGCGATCTTGTTAGCGGCCGCGGGCTCATCCTTCATATACGAGCCGGGATGGAAGATGATGTCGGTCGCGCCAGCTTTGTAGCCTGCGCGGGCCGCGGCCAACAATCGATCGCGTCCCGCCTGCCACAACTCTTTCGTCTGGGCGTTCAGGTTGATGTAGTACGGTGCATGCACACTCAACGCCAGCTGCGCCGCGATGGCCGTGGCGTTGATCGTGGCGCAGGTCTCAGCGCTGACGCGCACGCTCTGTACCCACGCCATCTCCAGCGTGTCGAGTTTCAATTCGCGCAGGCGCAGAATGCCGCCGGGGGTGCCGCCCGGCTTTTTGGGCGTGCTCAGCGGTGAACCGACTGTGCCGAAGAGGAATCCGTGGCTGCTCATGAACGATGGCCTATTCGATCGCCACGATCTTAAATTTGATCATCCCGCCGGGGGCCTCGAACTCGGCTTCGTCGCCGATGTGTTTGCCCAGCAGCGCTTTGCCCAACGGGCTCTCATTGCTGATCTTGCCTTCCAGTGGATTGGCCTCAGCCGCGCCGACCACACTGAACGACTCTTCATCGTCCGTGCCGACCTCTTGCACTTTGATGCGCGAGCCGATGCGCACTTCGCCGCCGGTCTGTTCCTGAATGACGGTCACATGGCGCAGCATACCTTCGATGGTGCGGATGCGACCTTCCAGAAAGGCCTGATCTTCCTTCGCCATGATGTAATCGGCGTTTTCGGACAGGTCGCCTTGCTTGATGGCAAAATTCAACCGTTCGGCCAGCTCGCGGCGCTTATTGGTCTTTAAATCTTCCAACTCCGCTTCCAGTTTGAGCTTGCCTTCCGGCGTCAGATAGGTGGTTGCAGGTTCTTGCATCATAAACAGGTCTCCTCCCAGAGTCACTCACTCACCTTACGCAACGCATCCTGAGCGGAGCGGCGGGCACGTTCTTCGACTCCACTTCGTTCCGCTCAGAATGCGTGCCCGCTGCGCAGTCGAAGGAGCGTTGCGTAAGGTGAGTCACTCAAACAAGTATAACACGATCAGACCGTGTTTCATCGCACGCCGATTACGGCCAGCAACTTCGGTCCGAAGATCAACAGCCCCACTACGACGGATCCGATCGCGCAGATCAACACCGCTCCGGCCGCCACGTCTTTGCCGATTTTCGCCAACGGGTGTTCCTCGATGCTCACCCGATCGAGAGTGGCTTCGAGCGCGGTGTTGAACAGTTCGGCGGACAACACGACCGAGATCATCACGACGAGGACGGCCCACTCGATCGGGGCCAGCTGTAACCACAAGCCGGCGCTGAGCACCAGCACGACAATCGTGAGATGAATGCGTAGATTGGCCTGCGTACGAATCGCATACTCGATGCCTTCCCCGGCATAGCCAAATGACTGTAGCAGACGTTTCATTGTTCGTGATTTCTTTCAGAGATTATCGTGTTGCTCCAAGTCCGCGTACCGGCCATACCCGGCGCAACGCGCCGGTGGCCCGCTAGGCGTCGCGGACAGGTTCGACCGCGACCCTAAAGGGTGCTACGCAAGGACGCGGGCTTGGAGCGAGTGGTGGTGGAGCGCGCGCTATCCCAGTTTGGGTTCGGTCAGCGCCGCGCCGATCTTTTTCAACGTCGCCGCTTGCGCTTTCCACATCACGTTCTTCTCAGCCTCGGTGTAGTGATCGTGTCCCAGCAGATGCAGCACGCCGTGCACCACCAGCAGCTGCACTTCGACTTCCACGGAATGCCCGCCGGCTTTCGCCTGTTCCCGCGCTGTGGGATACGAGATGACCACATCGCCCAGATAAAGCGTATCGGGTTGGAGGTGCTCGGTAGTGGCAAACGACAACACATCGGTGGGCGCATCCACGTTGCGGAACGTGCGATTGAGCGCGCGCAGCTGGGCGTTGCCCGTGATCACGATGGTCAGTTCCACGCGATGTTTTACGCGCTGCTGATCGAGCGTGGCCTGCGCGGTTTGGCGCAGCAGCGCCGGCTTGATTTTCTCCGCGTAGCGCGCCCCGATTTGGATGCTAATCCGGGCGGCCTGGGCTTTCTTCTGTTTCTCCATTACTCTCTTTCTCCTTCGGTTCATCCAATGCGCGGCTGGCTTCCGTGCCATTCGCCCGACTAACGCGCGCCGTCGGTTCGGTTTTTTGTTCCTGTCCCGGGTAGCGCAAGCGCGGATGATACAGGCCTTGCAGCGTCGCCGCAAATGACTCGCGCACTTTGTTGAGATCGGCCACGGTCAGCGGACATTCATCCAATTGGTTCCACGCCACCCGATCGGCGATGACTTTGCGCACGATCTCGTTGAGTTGATCGGGCGACGCGGGCCGGTTGGCGCGCACCGCGGCCTCGCAGCCATCGGCCAGCATTAACAACGCGGTTTCTTTTGATTGAGGCTTGGGGCCGGGATAACGAAAGGCCGCTTCGTCCACGTCGGCCGTGCCGTTCTCTGACTGGGCAACGGCTTTCTGATACAAGAAGCTCACGCGCATGGTGCCATGGTGTTCGGGGATAAAGGCGCGCACACGTGTGGGCAACCGATATTTTTTCGCCAATTCCACGCCTTCGGCCACGTGACTGACGATGATCTCGGCGCTAGTGCGCGGATTGAATTGATCGTGCACGTTGGCGCCTTCGACTTGATTTTCCACAAACATGTAAGGCCGCGTCATCTTGCCGATGTCGTGATAATACGCCCCTACGCGCGTCAACAGTGAATTGGCACCGATACGCTCCGCCGCTTGTTCGGCGAGGTTGGCCACCATCAACGTGTGATGATACGTACCCGGAGACTTGTGCAAGAGATCGTTCAACAGCGGATGCGTGGGTCGTGCCAGTTCGAGCAATTGCACGGTGGTCGTGACGTCGAACAGATTGCCGATCAAGAACAGGCCCACCAACGTCAGGCTAGCCGAGAGGCCGCCGTTGAGCACGGCCGCTCCGAGCAGCGTCACCAATCCCACCGGATCGAGTACGCCGCCGGGAACGTGAAACGTCAGAATGACCAGGCTGTCGGCCAGTGCCACGTACAAGCCTGCCCAGAAGAATTTATTTAGATGCTCTGCGCCGCTCAGCGCCAGAATGGCGACGATGCCGCCCACGGCGGTGTAGATGACGATCTCGAATGAGTTGCCGGCGATCACCCCCACCAATCCAGCCAGCACGATCGTGGATAGGGTGGCGATTCCCGACCCCACCAGCACGGCGACCAACATCGAGAACGCGGCGGCCGGATAGATGAAGGGTGTCACCGTCCGATTGGGCAGCATGATCTTGCCCACCAGCATGAAGATCAACAACAGCAGCAGCAGCAGAAATAGCGCGCGAGGGCGTTGCAGCAAATCTGGCTCAAAGCGCCACACATACAGACCGATCAACAGCGACGCCAAAAGCGCAGAGAAAATATAGCTGATGAGGCTGCTCCAGCTGACCTGCGTCTGGCGCAGATCCAACGCATCCAGCGCCTCGATCTGCAAGACGTTGACGACCTCACCCTGCCGCACGATGATCTGCCCTGCTTCGATCTCGCGCTGGCGCGGCTCCACCTGTTCGCGCGCGGCCTGCCGGGCGGCTTCGGTGGCGGCGTCGTTGCGGGCGCGATTGGGGATAACAAAATTCTGTGCAACCTGGCTGACCAGCTGCGTCTGCTGCTCGTTGAGATCGATCGCCACGTAAGCGGGCAGCCGCGCTTTGACCTCATCCATATTGGTGTCGCGAATCTCGGTGCGCAGGGCCAGATCGATGACGGTGACGATCTCTTGCGTGAGGCGCGGCCAGGAATCTTCGGGGACATCGAGAATCTGATCGATGGTTTCGGGTGACAGCCGCACGTGGTCGATGGCATTGAGCAGGGCGGCCTTGTCGGCGCGTGAGGCGATCGGGTCGGCGCGCACCGCCCGCAGGTAGTCGATCACGCCGCGCGCGCGCGCCACTTGTTGACGCGGCACACGCAGATCGAGCGGGTCGTATTGAACGGGCACGGCGCTTTCGGCCTCGGCGCGCGCCTGCTCGGTCAGGCTGTTGCTGGTGAATCTGAGCGAGCGCGTGGCGCGCACATCCTCACGCGCCACATCGCCGGTGTTGAGCGCGATCAGTCCGCCTGTAAACAACGGTACGATCAAGATCAATGCCGCGCCCAGCAAAAACAGTGCGCCGATGAGCCACACGCGCGCGTCGCGCCAGCGCGCCGGGTTGCGATCGAGTCTGGGTTTGCCTGTCGATTCAAAGTACATAGTAGAATAAAACGAGGAGCGTTACAGCTCCTCAGTCAGTTTCTGATCTTCCTAACCTGAAGCGATGGTCAGTCTGTAGAGAAGTCTACCGCGTGACGAAAGCGGAGTCAAGTTTCGACACAATGGTGGGGGTAGCCTGCGCAAGCAAATCAAACCACACGAGGCGCGGATCGCCGGGGCGAAACCAGGCGTATTGATGCCGGATGAAACGATGGGTGTGGTACTTGATGTCGCGCGCGGCTTCGTCCAGCGTCAGTTCGCCGCGCAGCACTGCGCTCATTTGCGGATACCCCAGGCTCGATAGAGCGGGTCCCGCTTCAGCGTAGCGGGCCAGCAGGGCGCGGACTTCGTCTAGCCAACCGCGTGCAATCATCTCGTCCACGCGTCGATCGACGCGCCGATATAATTCCTCGCGGGGCAGTGTCAGGCCGATACGGTGCACGGCATACGGCGGCGGTGTGGCGCGCCCGGCTTCGCTGAATTTTTGCCCGCCGGCCAGGTAGACTTCCAACGCGCGAATGGTGCGCCGCACGTTGCGTGGGTCGATCTTAAGCGCGGCTGCCGGATCGATCTGCTTGAGTTCTTCATATAACTTAGTGCTGCCTTCCCGCGCCGCCCGTTCTTCTAATTGGGCGCGCAATGCGGCGTTGGGCGGTACGGCGGGGATGATCAGACCTTCGGTTACGGCGCGAACGTACAGCCCGCTGCCGCCGACGAGCAGCGGCTGCTTGCCGCGCGCGAAGATGTCTGCGATGGCGGCGTAGGCCGCGGCCTGATATTCGGCCAGCGTGTAGGATTGATCGGCAGCGACGCAATCGATCAGGTGATGGCGGGCGCGCGCCAGCTGATCGGGCGTGGGTTTGCCGGTGCCGATATCCAAGCCCCGATAGATCTGGCGTGAATCCGCCGAGACGATCTCGCCGTTGAAGCGCACGGCCACCTCCAGCGCGAGCGCGGTTTTGCCGACGCCCGTGGGGCCGACGATGCAGAGGAGGAAGCGGGAAGGAGATGTGGTCATGGTGGTTGGGAAACGTATTGCGTGGTGCGTGGTGCGTGAAGAGTTGTGTACGCACCACGCAATACGCAGTACGGATCACGTTTCTTCGATCGCATTCTCGATCACCGTGCAGCGCGTCACTTCGCCGCGCGGGCCGATCTCAATCGCGACGACGTCGATGCGCCAATCCCGATCGAGTTGGTCGTGCTCGTCGAGATAGGTCTGCGCGGCGGCGATGAGCTTGGCGCGCTTGGCGGGCGTGATCGATTCTTCGGGCGTGCCCAACCGATCGGTTTGCCGGGTACGGACTTCTACAAAGATCACCTGGCCGTCGCGCGCGGTCACTAGATCGAGCTCGCCCAGCGGGCAATGCCAGTTCCGTTCAAGGATGGTCGAGCCGTGGGCGGCTAGATATTGAGCGGCATAGGTCTCGCCGCGTTTGCCGAGAGATTGGCGGTGATTGGACATGCCACGTATCGTAACCGACGGGGGAGTTGGCGTCAAGTTGTGTTACATTCTGATAACAGTTTGATTTTGCGGCGTCACCCTGGTTGTCAAGCAGTGGTGCAGTGTGCTAGAATACTTTTAGCCGATTCCCCGGAGTTTTATTCATGGAAAAAGTCGACATTTTGCGGCGCGCAGATATTTTCTACGATTTGAGCAGTGCTCAGTTGGAAATGCTGGCTTCCATTTGTGTTGAGCGCGTGGTCAAATTGGGCGACGTGATCTTTGAAGAGAATAGTCCCGGCGATGAGATGTTCGTCATCGCGCGCGGCGTGGTCGAGATCCTGGTCGATCCGTCCATCGTCGGCGGGCCGGGCGCGAAGAAACGCGGCAGCACGCCGGTGACGATCGCGACGCTGCGCATCGGCCAGACGTTCGGCGAGGTGGTGCTGGTGGCGC